>NZ_FMHU01000002.1:2400006-3000007 GCF_900091415.1 Micromonospora inyonensis
CGAGCCGGGCCGCCTCGGAGAGCGTGCCACCGTACTCGACGGCCAGCTCGTAGAGCGCGACGTTCCAGAGTTTCTCACTGTCGACGAGGGTGCCGTCCATGTCGAAGAGCACGGCGGCGGGTGGCTGGCTGCTCAGCGTATCCTCCCGGGGGTGCGGCGGTCCCGGCGATCCTCGCAGCCCCGCCCGCCGCCGGTGGCACCGGTCCCCGGCGGGGAGACGTGGGTCAACCGCCGGTCACCCCAGACCGCAGGCGGAGAGGGTCTTCTCGTATCCGTTGAAGAACGCCTGGGTGCGCTGCTCGGCCGAGCCGTGCGACCCCTCGGCGAACCACGGCTGCCCCGGCTGGTCACCCACCGCGAGCAGCCCCTCCCGGAACTCCTCCAGGTCACCCTCCTCCAGCGTCAGCACCTTCGCCTCGATGACGCCGCCCAGGTACGCCCCGGCCATGCAGTCGGCCTGGAGTTCCTGCTCGATCGTGTACTGGTAGCGGACGCGCAACCGGGTCTGGATGCCGTGCGCGTACTCGTGGCCGAGCAGGTAGTACAGGAACGCGTCACCGATCTGCCGGAACGCCACCACCGCCCAGTTCACGTCGTAGGCGATGAAGTCCCCCGCCGAGCAGTACACCGCGTTGTTGCGCGGCAGCGCCTGCCCGCCGCAGGACACCTCACCCTCCCGCTGGTACGGGATGATCCGCCGAATCGGCCGGAACCGCTCCCCGGCGGCCCGGAACTGCGCCGACCAGTACGTCTCGGCCGAGCGGACCGCGTCGTCGATGTCCTTCTTGAACTCCTCGACGTTCGTCGGGGTGTCCGCCCGGGTGGTCCCGTCCTGCGAGGTCGTACCCGGCTCCGGTGGCCCGCCGTCCCCGCCGTCGGTCACCGGGCCGACCGCGCAGGCCCCCGCCACGACCGCCGCCACCAGCAGCCCACCGATCCGCCCTGTGGAAATACGCCGCACGGTGCCCTCCCCAGCATCGGTGCCACGCCGCCAGCTGTACCCCCCGCCCGCCTCGATGATGCACCCCACCGCCCGGAGGGCCCGGGTTGCGGCGTGGGGCCATCCTGACTGCTGATCGGAAAGGAGCACCCGGGCAGACCCCGTCTCCCCACCGCTGCTCGACCCAGGCGCAGAGGGGAATCCGGACCCGATCACGAACACCTCGGCCCCTCAGTGAAGACACCGGATCAGGCGCCCTCGCCGCAGTCCCCGACCGGGCTCTCCGTCGGCGCTGCCAGTCGCAACCGGTCGGCGTACGCAGGCACATCGGCCCCTGTCAGCGTCAGGCCACCGTCGCCGAGACGCCAGAACCGCCCGGTCTCCTCGAACTCCAGCACCACGGGGGTGTATCCCAGCCACTGCTCGCGCGCATCGGCGAAACGCTCGCCAACCGGAGGGGCGACCCGCATCGTCCGGACGACACAGGGCGGCACGTCCGCGATCCGGGCCTCGGCGACACGTCCGGATTCCAACGGCACCAGTAGACGCACCCGCCGAAGCGGCACAGGCGAACGATTCTGCACGTGTACGTCCACACCGGCCGGTTTGACACTGCTGAAGTCGGTGCCGATCGTCGCCCAGAGGGCCACCCGGGAGCTGTACACCCGCCGTTCGCGCTCCTGGTTGACCCGGTTGAGGGCGATCTGCTGCTCGACGAGGGTCTGCTGGCCGTCCCACGCCTTGGCGGTGTACACCAGGGCCGCCCCGGACCCGATCAGCGCCAGGAGGGAGAGGACCGCACCGGCCAGCGCGGCCAGGGTCTGCCGTCGCGTGTACTTCAGATCCTCCTGCTCGTACGGAGAGCAGTCACCGGGACCGTCGTCACGCTTCGGGACGTACAACCCGGACGACGTACGCTGCCACTCACGTCTCACCAGGTCGGGCATGACCGGACGAACTCGGTAGCCGTGACGTTCTCGTACACGAACCCGCCGGACGCATCGACCTGCGGCAGCCGCCGCCGGACGAGTCCGTACCGCTGCGCCTTGAGGCGCTGCACGTCGCCCTCGCTCAACCGGGACCGCAGGTCAGGACGCGGGCAGAGCGCGGTGGTGACCCGGAAGGGACCGTTCCGACGCCGCACGAGCTGGCTTCGGCTCTCCCCGCCGACCGAGTAGTCGATCGCGATGTCGAACTCGTACGCGAACCTGACCCCGCTCATGTCCATCTGAACGGTCGCCTGGTCCGTCGGCTCGACCTGGATCACGTCGTTGGTGAAGTACGGCTCCGTGCTGATCTCCCCGCTCGCGCTCCTGCTGTGGGCGACCGGTGCCGCGGCGTCCAGCGAGTAGACCAGGTCCACCAACCCACCGCCCTCGTTGCCCTCCAGGAACAGCAGGCCCTCGGGTGGACACACGATCCGCTTGTTGACGACCCGGATGTCGTGGATCGTGAGCCGGCTGGACCGACGGTTGTACAACGACAGCTCGATGACGGCCCCGTCGTGGGAGAACGCGCCCCCCTCGTCGAAGGCCCGAGCGAAGGAATCCGACGTGTCGGACGCCTTGGCGTCGCCGGTGAACTCCGGAAAGGACTTCACGGAGGCCGCCGGCAACGCGATGTCCCACCCCGGACCGCCGCCCTGCTGACGGAGGATCCTCACCTTGAGGTCGCTTCCGCCACCCTTCGCCGGATTCGACAACACACCGGCTTCGCAACGCTCGGGCGGACTCCCCGAAGCCGCCGGGGACCCGCCGGCCACGGAAGCCGACGAAGACGGGCTGCGCGACGGGGACGGCGTACCGGCACCACACGCCGCAGTCAGGACAGCGGACAGCGTGACGGCCAACGTCGCGCGTCCGAGGGGAAGAACCCGCATCGACCACATCCTAGTGCGCGTCCGACCCGACCCATCCGGCCTGTCGCAGTCCGGACACGCGGCCGAGGCCGTCACGCCGGCACCTTCCGCCCCTGTTGCCTGCCGGACCTACTTGGCGTTGAAGTAGTTCGCCTCCGGGTGATGCACCACGATCGCGTCGGTCGCCTGCTCCGGCTCCAACTGGAACTCCTCCGACAACCGCACCCCGATCCGTTCCGCCCCGAGCAGTTCCACGATCTTCGCCCGGTCCTCCAGGTCCGGGCAGGCCGGGTAGCCGAACGCGTACCGGCAACCCCGGTAGTCGCTGCGCAGCAGCCCGGCCAGGTCCGCCGGGTCGTCGTCGGCGACGGTACGCCCCGACGGCAGCGTCAGCTCGGACCGCACCCGCCGGTGCCAGTACTCGGCGAGGGCCTCGGTGAGCTGCACGGAGAGCCCGTGCACCTCCAGGTAGTCGCGGTACTCGTTGCGGGCGAACATCTTCGCCGTGTACTCGCTGATCGGCTGGCCGACGGTGACCAACTGCAACGCCACCACGTCCAACTGGTCGCCGCGCGGCTTGAAGAAGTCGGCCAGGCAGAGCCGCCGCTCCTGCCGCTGCCGGGGGAACGAGAACCGGGCCCGCTCGCGGTGACCGCTCTCGTCCAGCACCACCAGGTCGTTGCCCTCGGCGTAGGCCGGGAAGTACCCGTACACCACCGCCGCCTCGAGGACCTTGTCGGCCGTCAGCCGGTCCAGCCAGTACCGCAGCCGGGGCCGCCCCTCGGTCTCCACCAGCTCCTCGTACGACGGCCCGTCGCCGCCCCGGGAACCACGCAGCCCCCACTGGCCGAGGAACGTCGCCCGCTCGTCGAGCAGCGCCGCGTACTCGGCCAGCGGCAGGCCCTTGACCACCCGGGTGCCGAAGAACGGCGGGGCGGGCACCTCCACGTCGGTCGCCACATCCGAGCGGACCGAGGCGTCGTCCAGCTCCGGCAGCGACTCGGTGACCATCGCCCGCTGCCGCTCGCGGCGCGCCCGCCGGGCCGCCAGCGCCGCCTCCCGCTCCGGATCCACCACCGGCGCGCCACCGCGCTTGGCCGTCATCACCCGGTCCATCAGGGCCAGCCCCTCGAACGCGTCCCGCGCGTAGTGCACCTCGCCCGGGAAGAGCGCCCGCAGGTCGTCCTCGACGTACGCACGGGTCAGCGCCGCGCCGCCCAGCAGCACCGGCCACCGCTCGGCCACGCCGCGGGCGGCCATCTCGGCGAGATTCTCCTTCATGATGACGGTGCTCTTGACCAGCAGGCCGGACATGCCGATCGCGTCCGCCCGGTGCTGCTCGGCGGCCTCCAGGATCGCGTTGACCGGCTGCTTGATGCCGATGTTCACGACCTCGTAGCCGTTGTTCGACAGGATGATGTCGACCAGGTTCTTGCCGATGTCGTGCACGTCGCCCTTGACCGTGGCCAGCACGATCCGGCCCTTGCCGCCGTCGTCGGCCTTCTCCATGTGCGGTTCGAGGTACGCCACCGCGGTCTTCATCACCTCGGCGGACTGGAGCACGAACGGCAACTGCATCTGGCCGGAGCCGAACAGCTCACCGACCACCTTCATGCCGTCCAGCAGGATGTCGTTGATGATCAGCAGTGGCGCCGTGCCGGCGGCCATCGCCGCCTCGAGGTCGGCCTCCAGGCCGTTGCGCTCGCCGTCGATGATCCGGCGCTTGAGCCGCTCCTCCAGCGGCAGCGCGGCCAACTCCTCCGCCCGGGTCGCCCGCGCGGAAGCGGCGTCCACGCCCTCGAAGAGGTCGATGAACCGCTGGAGCGGGTCGTACCCCTCACGACGGCGGTCGTAGACCATGTCGAGGGCGACCTCGCGCTGCTCCGCCGGGATCTTCGTCATCGGCAGGATCTTGCTCGCGTGCACGATCGCGCTGGTCAGCCCGGCCTGCACGCACTCGTGCAGGAAGACCGAGTTGAGCACCTGCCGGGCCGCCGGGTTGAGCCCGAAGGAGACGTTCGAGACGCCCAGGGTGAAGTTGATCCCCGGGTACCGCCGGGCGATCTCCCGGATCGCCTCGATGGTCTCGACCGCGTCGCGGCGGGTCTCCTCCTGACCGGTGGAGATCGGGAAGGTCAGCGTGTCGACCATGATGTCCGGCAGCCGCATGCCCCAACGGCCGGTCAGGTCGTCGATGATGCGGGACGCGATGCGGACCTTGTCCGCCGCGGTGCGGGCCTGCCCCTCCTCGTCGATGCACATCACCACCACCGCGGCGCCGTGCTCCCGGATCACCGGCATCACCCGCCCGAAGCGGGACTCCGGCCCGTCGCCGTCCTCGTAGTTCACCGAGTTGACCACGCACCGCCCGCCGAGCATCTCCAGCCCGGCCTCGATCACCTGCGGCTCCGTCGAGTCCAGCATGATCGGCAGGGTGGAGGCGGTGGCGAACCGTCCGGCCAGCTCCCGCATGTCCTGCGTACCGTCCCGCCCGACGTAGTCCACACACAGGTCGAGCAGGTGCGAGCCGTCCCGCGCCTGCCCCCGGGCGACCTCCACACAGGACTGCCAGTCGCCGGCGAGCATCGCCTCCCGGAACGCCTTGGAACCGTTGGCGTTGGTCCGCTCCCCCACCATCAGCACCGAGGCGTCCTGGGCGAAGGGCACGTTGTGGTAGATCGAGGAGACCCCCGGCTCCTGGACCGGCTGCCGGGATGCCGGACGGACGCCGTGCAGGCGCTCGGAGACCACCCGGATGTGCTCCGGCGTGGTGCCGCAGCAGCCGCCGACGAGCGAGACGCCGTACTCGGTGACGAACCGCTCCAGCGCCTCGGCCAGCTCCTCCGGGGTGAGCGGGTAGACCGCCCCGTCGGCGGTCAGCTGGGGCAGGCCCGCGTTCGGCATCACCGACAGCGGCACCCGGGCGTGCTGGGAGAGGTAGCGCAGGTGCTCGCTCATCTCCGCCGGACCGGTGGCGCAGTTCAGCCCGATCAGGTCGATGCCCAGCGGCTCCAGGGCGGTCAGCGCCGCGCCGATCTCACTGCCCAGCAGCATCGTGCCGGTGGTCTCGACGGTGACGTGGCAGATCAGGGGCACGGTCGTCCCGCTCTCGGCCATCGCCCGACGGGAGCCGACCACGGCCGCCTTGACCTGCAACAGGTCCTGGGAGGTCTCCACGAGCAACGCGTCCGCGCCCCCGGCGATCAGGCCGGCGGCGTTCTGCTGGTACGCGTCGCGCAGGGTCGCGTACGCCGCGTGGCCGAGCGTCGGCAGCTTCGTGCCGGGCCCGATGGAGCCGATCACGAACCGGGGACGCTCCGGGGTGCTCCACGCGTCGGCCGCCTCCCGGGCGATCCGCGCGCCGGCCTCGGAGAGCTCCCAGATGCGGTGCTGGATGTCGTACTCGCCGAGGTTCGCGAGGTTCGCGCCGAAGGTGTTGGTCTCGACGCAGTCGCTCCCGGCGGCGAGGTAGGCCTCGTGGACCGACCGCACCACGTCGGGCCGGGTGACGTTGAGGATCTCGTTGCAGCCCTCGTAGCCCTCGAAGTCGTCGAGGGTCAGGTCGGCCGCCTGGAGCATCGTCCCCATCGCGCCGTCGGCGACGAGGATCCGGTCTGACAGCTCATTCAGCAACGAGGTCCGCACCCGTTCAGGTTAGTGCGGAGTCTCGCGTCGTGGTGGAGCGGTACTCGTCGCTCCCACATTGTGCCGCCAGACCGCCCGCACGGTCCGGCCCACCGACCGCATCCGGTACGCCAGGACGACCGGCCCGGGCCACCGACCGGCGCGGCCGACGGGCCGCATGCCGCGCCGGGACGTAGGCTGGCGACGTGAGGGACAACAGGGACGCCACCGCGCGGGGCCACCGCACCACCATCCGTGGTGCCGGCGTCGGCCGGAACGAGCAGGGTGAGGTGACGGCGTGACCGAGTTCGACGGGCTGCCGGTGCTGCGCTCTCCGGTGGCCATCGCCGCCTTCGAGGGCTGGAACGACGCCGCGGACGCCTCCACCGCCGCGGTGGAGCACCTGGAGCAGGTCTGGCAGGCCCGCCAGGTCACCGAGATCGACCCGGAGGACTTCTACGACTTCCAGGTCAGCCGGCCGACGGTCACCATGGCCGACGGGGCGACCCGACGGGTCGAGTGGCCCACCACCCGGTTCATGGTGGCCAGCCCGGAGGGGACCGAACGGGACGTGGTGCTGATCCGGGGCATCGAGCCGAGCATGCGGTGGCGCACCTTCTGCGAGCAGGTGCTGGAGCTGTGCCACAGCCTGGAGGTCGAGCGGGTGGTGCTGCTCGGCGCGCTGCTGGCCGACGTTCCGTACACCCGGCCCCTGCCGATCAGCGGCAGCGCCTCGGACGCCGAGGCCGCCCAGCGCTACCAGCTCACCCCCACCCGATACGACGGCCCGACCGGCATCGTCGGGGTGCTCCACGACGCCTGTACACGGGCCGAGGTGGACGCGGTCTCGTTCTGGGTGCACGTTCCGCACTACGCCAACAACCCGCCCTGCCCGAAGGCCACCCTCGCCCTGCTGCACCGGGTGGAGGAGGTGCTCGACCTGCCGGTGCCCATGGCCGACCTGGCCGAGGAGGTCGCCGAGTGGGAGCAGCGGGTGCGCAGCGCCGCCGAGCAGGACGCCGAACTCGGTGAGTACGTCCGGGAGCTGGAGGAGCGGGTCGGCGACGCCGGTATCACCCCGCTGACCGGGGACGAGATCGCCCAGGAGTTCGAGAAGTACCTGCGTCGCCGGGGTGGTTCCGCCGGTCCCACCGCCGGATCCTGGTAGGTCACCGCTTCACCCGACCACTCGGGCCCGGGACGTCAACCTCGACGTCCCGGGCCCGTCGTCGTCCACCGGGAGAGGCATCGGGGAGAGCGTGCCGGGGTGGCGGAGGGCATACCCCGTAGGGCATCCTAGGAACCTAGCTGTCAATCGGTGGGAGGAAGGCCGTGCAGATCAATCCGGGAGCCGCCGAGTTCCCGCACCGCCAGATCGCCGACCAACTGAAGGCCCGGGTCCGGCGCGGCGACTGGGCACCGGGCGAGCGACTGCCGTCGATCCCGGCCATCGCCGAGATGGTCGGGGTGGCGAAGCAGACCGTCCAGCGCGCCGTCGACCAGCTGCGGGTCGAGGGGGTCCTGATCACCAAACCCGGCTCGGGTACGTACGTCCGGGGCACCCGGCGACGGCTCAACCGGCTCTCCCGGGGCCGGTACGGCGGCTTCCGCGGCTATCACACCGACCTCGCCGCCCGGTACCGGCAGCAGCTCGTCGGAGTGGGACGCGCCCCCGCCCCGCCCGAGGTCGCCGACGCCTTCGGCGTGCCGGACGGCACCGAACTGCTCGTCCGGCGGCACCTGGTGCGCACCGAGGAGTCCCCGGTCGAGGTCGGTGCGTCCTGGTTCCTGCCGGCCGACACCGCCGGCACCTCCCTGGAGCGGGCCGAGGCGTTCGGCCGCCCGCTCTACCAGGAGGCGGAGGAGGCCATCGGCCGGCGGTACGTCACCGCCGCCGACACGATCAGCGCCCGCCAGCCCAGCCGGGAGGAGGCGGAGACCCTCCAGATCCGGCCGGACACGCCGGTGCTGCACCTGCTGCACGTGGCCTACGACGGCGCGCGCAAGCCGATCGAGGTGGCGCAAGCCACCTGGCCGGGGCCGATGACCACGCTGACCGAGGAGTACCGGGTCCCCGGTCCGACGCCGGAACCCGACCCGGACCCGGGCCTCGTGCTCGGCTGACCGCCGCCCGACCACCGCACGCGGCTGCGGTGACCCTCCTGGTCAGTGGCTCAGAGGCGGATACCGAGCAGGGCGTCCACCGTCGTGGCGACCAGTGCCGGGGCGTCCGGGTCGTCCGCAGCGCCGGCCAGCGTCTCCTCGGCCCACCGGTCGACCAGCGCCAACGCGCCCGGGGTGTCCAATTCGTCGGCGAGGTGCCGGCGTACCCCGGCCAGCAGCGCCGCGCCGGACGGCCCGGCGGGGGCGGCGGCGGCGCGCCGCCAGCGGGCCAGGCGCTCCCCGGCTGCGTCCAGTAGGGCGTCGGTCCAGGAGCGGTCGCTGCGGTAGTGCCCGGTCATCAGGGCCAGCCGCACCGCCATCGGGTCGACCCGGTCGGCCCGGAGCCGGGACACGAAGACCAGGTTGCCCCGGGACTTGGACATCTTCTCGCCGTTCAGGCCGATCATGCCGGCGTGCACGTAGTGGGTGGCGAACGGGGCCTGCCCGGTGAGGCGCTCAGCGTGCGCCGCCGAGCACTCGTGGTGCGGGAAGACCAGGTCGTTGCCGCCGCCCTGGACGTCGATCCGGTCACCGAGCAGGTTCAGGGCGATCACCGCGCACTCGATGTGCCAGCCGGGACGCCCCGGTCCCAGGTCGCCGCCCGGCCACGAGGGCTCGCCGGGGCGCTCGCCGCGCCACAGCAGCGGGTCGAGGGGGTCGCGCTTGCCGGGGCGCTGCGGATCGCCGCCGCGCTCCGGGAAGATCTCCAGCATCTCCTCCCGGGAGAGGTTGGACTCGTAGCCGAACCGGGGCGTCGCGGCGATGTCGAAGTAGACGTCCCCGGTGCCGTCGTCGAGCCGGTACGCCGCGCCGTCCTTGAGCAGCACCAGCACCCGGTCGGCGATGTCCGGGATCGACTCGACCGCGCCGACGTAGTGCGCCGGCGGGATGATCCGCAACGCCTCCATGTCCTCGCGGAACAGGGCGGTCTCCCGCATGGCCAGGACCTTCCAGTCCTCGCCGTCGCGCTCGGCCCGCTCCAGCAGCGGATCGTCGATGTCGGTGACGTTCTGCACGTACCGGACCTCGCGGCCGGAGTCCCGCCACATCCGCTGGACGAGGTCGAAGGTGATCATGGTCGCGGCGTGTCCGAGGTGGGTGGCGTCGTACGGTGTGATGCCGCAGACGTACATGGTCGCCGTACCCTCCGGATCACTCCGGTGTGCACCGCGACGCGCCGAGTCGAACAACGTCAGCGGCTCGCCCCTGCCCGGCAGCCGCGGCACCTCGTGCCCCACCCATGACTCCATGCCCGCCAGCCTAACGAGCGTTACGACGGCGGGGACGCCCCGCGTTGGTGATCAACCCGACAGGCTCCCGACGGGGTCGGGCCAGCGCGCGGGCGGCGTACCCGCGTCCGGGTAGGTTCCGCAGCTCAGATGGGGGGCCAGGGCACCGCGGGCCAGTCCTGCGACGGCAGGGGGAAACGGCCGGACTCCCGCAACGCGTGGATCCGGGCGGCGAGCCGGCGGATCTCGGTCAGCGTCAGGTGGGCGGCCAGCTCCTCGCCGAGCGTGCCGTCGACCTGGCCGGCGAGCGCGTCGAGCATCCGCACCGCGTCCTCCGGCAGCGGCCGGCCCGACCAGCCCCAGAGCACCGTGCGCAGCTTCTCGTCGACGTGGAAGGTGACCCCGTGGTCCACCCCGTGGATCCGGTCGTCCGGGCCGACCAGCACGTGCCCGCCCTTGCGGTCGGCGTTGTTGAGCACCGCGTCCAGCACCGCCAGCCGGGCCAGGCGCGGATCGTCGGCGTGCGCCAGCGCGTACGGCGTGCCGTCGTCGTCCCGGGCGGCGGCGATCGGGAACCAGCGCGGCGGCACCGTGTCCGCCGGCACGAACCCGACAAGTGGTTCGGCGTCGGACGGCTCGTCGATCCAGAGCTGGCACGAGCCGGGGCCGAACGGCCCGTCCCGCAGCACCGTCGGCGGGACCAGGTCCCAGCCGGTGGCCCGGGAGACCAGGTACGCGGCGACCTCCCGGTCGGCGAGCGTGCCGTCCGGGAAGTCCCAGAGCGGGCGCTCGCCGCGGATCGGCTTGTAGACGCAGCGAACGGTCACCCCGTCCAGGGTGAGCGTGCCGCGGAGGGTGGTGTTGGAGGCGTCCACGAGCCGCCCCTCCAGGACGAACTCACCCTCGCGGAGGAGCCGCAGTGCGGCGCTCTCCTCCTCGGAGTGCCGGGTGTCCGACAAGGTCACCGGTGGTAGCCGTTGTGCCGGGGGCAGAGGTGACCGGCGGGGTCGAGCGGCTGGCCGCAGAGCGGGCAGGGCTGCCGCCCGGCGTTGACCACCCGCCGGGCGCGTTCGATGAACCGGCGGGTCTCCTGCGGGGTCAGCCGCACGCGGAGCCGGTCCAGGTCCTCGTCCGGTTCGACCACGTCGTCGTCATCGTCGTCGTCGTCGTCCTCACCCAGTTCGACCTCGACCTCCGTCTCGCCCGCGGCGATCGCCTCGATCACCACGGTCGACGTGTCGACGTCGAACGCCAGGCCCAGGGTGCCGACCCGGAACTCCTCGTCCACCGGCGTGTCCAACGGGTCGTTGTCAGCCGCACCGGCGGCCGGCAGCTCGGGCAGCTCGACGCCGAAGCGCCGCTGCGCCTCGGTGAGGAGTTCCTCCAGCTTCTCGGCCAGCAGGGAAACCTGGACCTTCTCCAGCGCGACACTGACCACCCGGCCAGCGCCGCGCGCCTGGAGGAAGAACGTCCGCTCCCCCGGCGGCCCCACGGTCCCAGCGACGAACCGCTCCGGCGGTTCGAAGGCGTGTACCTGGTGGGTCATACCCACGACCCTATCCGGCCGTGGGAACGGGCGTGCACCCCACCGACCCAGAACGGTCGTCCGGGCGGACGGCTCGGCGTGCCGGTCGCCACCCGGCCGGAGACGGTCACCGGCCGGCTCCCGCGCCCCCGCCCACCGCGGCGTCCGAATCCGCCGCCCGGGAGGTACGGCGTCGCCGTTTGCGGGGCGCGGGGACGAGCCCGGCCAGGTCGCCGCCAGTGTCGTTGAGCCGCAGCAGGAACGGTCGGGTCGGGGTGTACCGGATCGCGGTCACCGACGCGGGGTCGGCGACGATCCGCTGGAACAGGTCCAGGTGCACGCCGAGCGCGTCCGCCACCACGGCCTTGATCACATCGCCGTGGCTGCACGCCAACCAGACCGCCTCCGGGCCGTGCTCGGCGGTGAGCCGGGCGTCCCAGGAGCGCACCGCCGCGACCGCGCGGGCCGCCATCGCGGCCATCGCCTCTCCCCCGGGGAACACCGCCGCGCTCGGGTGCTGCTGCACCACCGGCCAGAGGGGGTCCTTGGCCAGCTTCTTGAGCGGCTGTCCCTCCCACTCGCCGTATCCGCACTCGATCAATCCGTCCTCGACCGCCGGGGACGCCTCGGGCAGGGCCAGTTCCAGGGTCTGCCGGCAACGGACCAGAGGGCTGGTCACCACGGCGGCCAGCGGCAGGACACGCAGCCGCTCGCCGACGGCGCGGGCCTGCGCCCGTCCCGTCTCGTCCAGTTCGACCGGTTGCCGACCGGCCAGCCCGCCGTCGGCGTTCGCCGTCGTCCGGCCGTGTCGTAGAAGCAGAAGGGTCGCCACGCGACCACCCTATGGCCTGTGCCGGCGCGTTCCGCTCCTCTGCTCGTCCACACTCCCCCACCGGCCCCGTTCCCCGCCAACGTCGACGTGAGCGGCTGGCTCATTCGAGTACATCGACCCGGCGGATGGCCGGCCGGTGGGAAGCGGCGGCCAAGCTTTCTGAAACGTGCCGTCCCGGCATTCGGCGCCGGGGGAGCAGCATAAGGTGCCGGTTTGCATATGTTGCGCGGGTCCGGCCATCATTGCGGATCGGTCCCACCGCACGTGCTGTGGCAGAATCGCCAAGCACGGTGCAACGAGATTGTGACGCCGTTCAGCGAGGGAGATCTGTGGCGAAGCTGGTCGGCAAACACAAGATCGGTGGACGCACACGGACGGCGGGAGAAATGACAGCGGGATCCGCGCCGATTCACCTGCGAGAATCCCTTCCCGGCTATGCGGCGGCGGCGATCGGCCTTGCGGGTGTCATGTACCGGGCTATTCTGATGGCGCTGGATGTTCCGCCGGCGAACAGCGATGAGGGCACTGCCGGCCTGGCCGCCCTGCACATCGGAGAAGGTCGGCACTGGCCGACGTTCTTCTACGGCCAAGACTACATGGGCACTTTTTATTCCTACCTCGCAGCTCCCTTGGCGCAGCTTCTGGGTTCGAGCTGGTGGGTACTTCGCCTGCCGGCACTCGCGATGTACGCGGTCTTCCTCCTACTCGTCTTCCGGCTGACGCATACGCTCTACACACGCTGGTTCGCCGTCGTCGTCATCGCGGTCCTAGCGTTCGGGTCCGACCGGGTGGTGAAAGACCAGATCATCGGAGCTGGCGGCTATTCCGACGTAGCCACCGCTACCGCGGGACTCATGCTGGCGTCCGCGCTTCTGGTTCTCCGGCCGGAGAAGCGACAGATTACCTTCGCGGTGTGGGGCTGGTTGGCCGGCTACGTCGTCTGGACCCACTGGCTCGCCCTGCCGTACGTCGCCGCCGCCGGACTGCTCGTGGCATGGACGAGCCGAGCAGGGCTGACCATGCGGCAGGCCTTCCTGGCGGTTGTCGGGTTCCTCCTCGGCGCAGCCCCGTTGATATGGTTCACCCACCGCTCCGATCACCCCGACTCCTTCTCGGTGCTGCTGTCTCTCAGTGGCGCGACCGAGCCGGCTGCGTGGTCGGACAGGTTGCACGGTGCGGTTCTCCTCGGCCTGCCGCTCAGTTCCGGGATGTGCGCGCCGAGTCGTTGCGAAACCTGGCAGATGTGGTGGGGGCCGGCTTACCTGATTCTGATGGTCGTGGCGGCGACCGTCGCGGTCGCGGCGATTCGTCGGGACGACCCGGATGAACGTCGTCTGCAGGCCGGTCGGCTCGCTCTCGTCGCCGGTGCGGCGATGACCCTGGCCGCGTACATCGCGAGCTCCTCGTCGGCGACGACCCCGATCGAGAGCGCCCGCTACCTGCACTACGGGATGGTGTCGCTGCCGGCCGTTCTCTGGCCGCTGTGGATCGGGACGAGGTCCCTGTTCGGCAGGGAGGCACGCCAACGACGTGCGACCCACCCGCGCTGGCGTGGCGTCGTCGTGGCCGTCGGCTGCACCGCACTCGCCATCGCCGTGTTCACCGGCCTGCTGGTCGCCACCGGGCAGTTGATCGCCCACCGGCCCCACTACGCCGCCAAGGCTGACGACGAACAGGAAATTCTGGACCGTCTGCGGGCGGCTGGCATCGCCCACGTCTACTCCGAGTACTGGACGTGCAACCGGCTTGCCTACCGCAGCGGGGAGCGGATCCGTTGCGCGGTCCTCGACGAGGACCTGACGCCCGGGTTCGACCGGTACCGGCCGTACCGCGACCAGGTCCGGCAGTCGGAGCAGGTGGCCTACGTTCTACCCGACTCGAGTGCCATGGCGGACAACTTCGCCCGGTCAGCCCCGGCGGGCGTCGACGTCGTTTCCCTGCACGACGTCGCGGGTTACCAGGTATACCTCTGCCGTCAGAAGCCGACGCGGAACTGATCCACCGCCCGATGGCGCGGGTCATCGACACGGAGCGCGGCCAGCCGCGCCGAGGCGGTCGATCAACGGCGACCAAGACCAGCGGAAGAACGGCCCAGCGAGGAGGCAGGGGCACACCGCGCGGTGGCGCAGATCCCGTCGCGATCTGTCCACCGGTCTGTCTCGGTGCGCACCCGCTCCATCCCAGGGCCGGGCGTCGACTCTCGCCCCATGAAGGCGGGTGTCACGTCACGGGCGCGGTCCAGCGAAGACCAGCACCCGCGACGCCCCTGCGTCTACCCACCGGCCATCGACTCCCACCGCGAAGGCCGGCACCCGGACAGGGTGCCGGCCCGTCACGCGTCGCCGAACCTCAAGTGGCGGAGATGGTGCCGGTCATCAGCAGCGCCAGCACCAGGGTGCCGAGGGCCACCCGGTAGAGGACGAACACGTACAGGGTGTGGTGCGCGACGTAGCGGAGCAGCCAGGCGATCGCCGCGTACCCGATGGCGAACGCGATCACGGTCGCCACCACCATCTGGGCCACGCTGGGGACCGAGGTCCCGGGTGCGGCCGGTTCGAAGACGTCACCCAGGCTGAACACGCCGGACATCACCACGGCCGGGATGGCCAGCAGGAACGAGTAGCGGGCCGCCGCCTCCCGGGTCAGGTTGAGCATCAGGCCGGCGGTGAGCGTACCGCCGGACCGGGAGACCCCCGGGATCAGCGCCATCGCCTGGGCGAAGCCCATCACCACGCCGTCGGACATCCGGAAGTTCGCCAGGGTGCGGGTCTGCCGGCCCCAGTACTCGGCGAAGGCGAGCACGAACGCGAAGACGATGAGCGTGGTGGCCACCAGCCAGAGATTGCGGGCGGCGGTCTGGATCTGGTCCTTGAACAGGAAACCGAAGGTGCCGATCGGGATCGAGCCGACGATCACGTACCAGCCCATCCGGTAGTCGAGGCTGGAGCGGACCGACCTGTCGCGGATGCCGACCAGCCAGACCCGGGTGATCCGCCAGATGTCCTTGGCGAAGTAGATCAGTACGGCCGCCTCGGTGCCGAGCTGGGTCACCGCCGTGAACGACGCCCCGGCGTCCCGCTCGAAGAAGATCGCCGACGTGATCCGCAGGTGGCCGGACGAGCTGACCGGGAGGAACTCGGTGAGACCCTGGACGATGCCGAGAACGATCGCCTCGATCCAGCTCACTCGCCCACTCCCGCGAGTTCCAGCGCCTCCGCGCAGGTGCGCAGGGTCTGCACGCCGCTTTCCCGGTCGGCCACGAAGAGGGTCAGCGACAGGGTGGTGACGCCGGCGGCGGCGTACTCGCGCATCCGCTCGGCGATGCGCTCCTTTCCGCCGAGCAGCGAGGTGCGGTCGATGAACTCCGTCGGCACCGCGGCGGCGGCGTCCCGCTGCCGCTTGGCGAGGTAGAGGTCCTGCACCTCGCGGGCCGCGTCACCGTAGCCCATCCGGGTGGCGAGCTGGTTGTAGAAGTTCTGCTGGCGGCTGCCCATGCCGCCGACGTAGAGCGCGGCGTAGAAGCGGACCAGCTCGGCACAGGCGGCGACGTCGTCACCGACCACCACCGGCACCGACGGTACGACGTCGAAGCCGGCCAGCTCCTTGCCGGCCTTCGCCCGGCCGGCGCGGACCGCCGCGAGCTGTTCCTCGGCGTACTCCGGCGCGTAGAAGACGGCCAGCCAGCCGTCGGCGATCTCCCCGGCCAGTTCCAGGTTCTTCGGACCCACGGCGGCGAGGTAGATCGGGATGTGCTCGCGCGGCGGGCGGAAGCCGAGCCGGAGCGCCTTGCCGGGGCCGTCGGGCAGCGGGAGTGTGTAGTGCTCGCCCGCGTAGGCGACCTCCTTCCGGCCGATGGCGAGCTTGACGATGTCGACGTACTCGCGGGTCCGGGCGAGGGGCTTGGCGAACCGGACGCCGTGCCACCCCTCGGAGACCTGCGGGCCGGAGACCCCCAGGCCGAGCCGGAACCGGCCACCGGAGAGCGCGTCGATGGTGGCCGCGGTCATCGCGGTCGCCGCCGGGGTCCGCCCCGGGATCTGCATCACCGCGCTGCCCACGTCGATCCGTTCGGTCTGCCCGGCGATCCACGCCAGCATGCTCGGCGAGTCGGAGCCGTAGGCCTCCGCCGTCCACACCACCGAATAGCCGAGCCGGTCCGCCTCCTGGGCCAGAGCCAGGTGGTCTGCCGGCGTGCTCCACGCCGTCTGGTATCCGAGGCTGAGCCCGAGTCGCATGGTCCTCCCCCATCCCGCACCACGAGTCGCACCAGGTTACGCAATGCCGGCAACGGGACCGACCACCGCCTCGTCCCGTGGGAGCGCGGCCGGACGTACCCGGCACGCATGGCCGGGACGGTCGGAGAGTTGACGGAGACGAGGATGTCGGTGCGCGCCGGTTCGAAATAAGGTTCATGCATGCAACAGCGACCGCTCGGCCGAAGCGGGCTGGCGGTTTCCCGGCTCGCGCTCGGCACTATGACCTGGGGTCGGGACACCGACGCCGACGATGCGGCCGCCCAACTGAAGGGCTACCTCGACGCGGGCGGCAATCTGGTCGACACCGCCGACGTCTACGGCGACGGGGACGCCGAGTCGGTGATCGGCTCGCTGCTGGGCACCCTCGTGCCCCGCGACGACCTGCTCATCGCGACCAAGGCCGGTCTGCGGCCGGGCACCCGCCGCCGGGACGGATCCCGGGGGCACCTGCTACGGACGTTGGACGCCTCGCTGCGCCGGCTCGGCACCGACCACGTCGACCTGTGGCAGGTGCACGGATACGACCCGGACACCCCACTGGAGGAGACGCTGTCGGCGCTCGACCACGCGGTCACCAGCGGGCGGGTCCGGTACGTGGGGGTGTCGAACTTCTCCGGCTGGCAGACCGCCCGGGCCGCCGCGTGGCAGGCGGCCTACCCCGGCCGCGCGCCGGTGGTCGCCGCGCAGGTCGAGTACTCGCTGCTGGAGCGGGGGGTCGAGCGGGAGGTGCTGCCGGCCTGCGCCGCCATGGGGCTCGGGGTGCTGCCCTGGTCGCCACTGGGCCGGGGGGTGCTCACCGGCAAGTACCGGCACGGCCGTCCGGCCGACTCGCGCGCCACCTCGTCGCATTTCGCTCCGTTCGTCGCCCCCTACCTGGAGCCTCGCTGCTCCAGCATCGTGGAGGCGGTGGCCACCGCCGCCGGCGGGCTCGGCGTGTCACCGCTGGAGGTGGCGCTGGCCTGGGTCCGGGACCGGCCCGGCGTGGTCGCGCCGATCCTCGGCGCGCGGACCGTCGGCCAGCTGCTCGGCGCGTTGCAGGTCGATCGGATCACCCTGCCGGAGGAGATCACCACGGCGCTCGACGACGTCTCGGCGGTCGAGGTCGGCTACCCGGAACGCGCCGGCTGACCGGCCCGGCCCGACCGGGTGGCGCCACGTCGCCGGGCTGGGCAGCATAGGCGGCATGGACTACGAGTACGCGCCGCTGCGGCTACCGCCGAACGTCGACCGGGTGACCGCCGCGGTGCAGCTGGCGATCCAGGCCGAGTACGCCGGCTGGGAGCTGGCCCGGGTACGGCTGTACCGGGACGGCACCCGCCAGGTGGTACTGCGTCGCCGTCGGGTCAACCAGCCACAGCCGGGCCTGTCCTACTGACGGCGCCGCCGACGGCGGACCCGTCCCGCACCGACGCCACGGGCCCGGGCCGTTCGGCTCGGCCCGTGGCGTCCGACGGGGCACTCAGTGCGTGTGCCCCAGTTCGTCCTCGTCCAGGTCGAGGAAGGGGTGTTCGTCGAGCCGGCCGACCAGGCGGTCGTCGGCAGCCGGCTGGAAGGGGCCGACCGGATCGTCGTCGTCGAACGATTCCAGGTCGACCGGGGTGCCCACCTCGCTGACCATCACTACCCCGTCGAGCGGCTCCAGCTCGGGAACGTCCAGCGCGCTGAGCGAGCCGTCGCCGCTCTGCAGCAGTTCCAGCACCGCCTCGCCGACGCCCTCGACCGGGGCCGGCTCGTCGTCGGCCGGGGTGCCCTCCCGACGGGCCACCTCCGCGGCGCGGATCAGCGCCGACACGCTCGGAACCCGGTAGTCGCGGCGCTGGCGTACGGAGATCACCTGCGGGTGCGGGTCGGTGGGCTCGGCGCCCTCGCCGTCCGGGCCGAAGTGCGCGTCGGCCTCGTTCGGGTCGATCGACTCCACGTCCCACGGAGTGACCTCGCCGAAGGCGTCGAGGAGCTGCTCGTCGTAGGCGAAGGAGGCGTTGTTCAACTCGACGTACGCCTGCCAGACGTCGTCGTCGTCGACCCGGCCCTGGGCGGCGCGGACCGCGGCCAGGTGCCGGCGGGCCGCGTCGATCACCCGCTCGAGGGCAGCGTCCAGCTCAACGTGCTGGTCGGTCATGTGAGGAAGTCCCTTTCGCGATGGGGGGAAGAAGCCGTACCGGTGGCGCGTCGCGGCGCGGTGCCGGTCAGCAGGTGCGGAGGAACCGGTCGAGAACCCGCACGCCGAACTGTAGTCCGTCCACCGGAACCCGCTCGTCGATGCCGTGGAAGAGCGCGGAGAAATTCAGGTCGGGCGGGAGCCGGAGCGGGGCGAACCCGAAGCAGCGGATGCCGAGCTGGGCGAACGCCTTGGCGTCGGTGCCGCCGGAGAGCATGTACGGCACCGGCCGGGCCCCCGGGTCCTCGGCGCGCAGCGCGGCGGACATCGCCTCCACCAGCGCCCCGTCGAAGGTGGTCTCCAGGGCGGGCTGGCGCTGGATGTACTCGATGTCGATGCCCGGGCCGACCAGCTCGCGCAGCTGCTGTTCCAGCATCTCGGACTGGCCGGGCAGGCTGCGGCAGTCGATGGTGGCGGTGGCCCGGCCGGGGATGACGTTGTCCTTGTAGCCGGCGGCCAGTCGGGTCGGGTTGGCGGTGCTACGGACGGTGGCGCCGATGATGTTGGCGATCGGGCCCAGCCGGGCGATCGCGGTCTCCGGGTCGTCCGGGTCGAGCTCGACGCCGAGCACCTCGGAGACCGCCTCCAGGAACGCCCGGACCGTCGGGGTGACGGTCAGCGGGAAACGGTGTCGACCGATCCGGGCGACCGCCTCGGCGAGCGCGGTGACCGCGTTGTCGTCGTGCACGAACGAGCCGTGCCCGGGACGCCCCTTGGCGTGCAGCCGCAGCCAGTCGATGCCCTTCTCGGCGGTCTCGATGAGGTAGAGCCGGGTGGCGTCGTCCACGGTGTAGGAGAAGCCACCCACCTCGCCGACCGCCTCGGTGCAGCCGTCGAAGAGGTCCCGGTGGCGCTCGGCCAGGAAGTGCGCGCCGTAGTCGCTGCCCGCCTCCTCGTCGGCGGTGTAGCACAGCACGATGTCCCGGGGCGGCCGGACGCCGGTGCGCTGCCAGTGGCGGACCACGGCCAGCACCATCGCGTCGAAGTCCTTCATGTCGATCGCGCCGCGCCCCCACAGGTACCCGTCGCGGATCTCGCCGGAGAAGGGGTGCACCGACCACTCGTCGGCGTCGGCGGGGACGACGTCGAGGTGGCCGTGCACCAGCAGGGCGCCCCGGCCCGGGTCGGCGCCGGGGATCCGGGCGACCAGGTTGGCCCGGCCGGGGGCCGACTCCAGCAGGGTGGCGTCGACGCCGACCTCGGCCAGCTTCTCCGCGACGTACTCGGCCGCCTGCCGCTCGCCGGCGCTGGTGGCATTGTCGCCGGTGTTGGTGGTGTCGATCCGCAGCAGGTCACGGCAGAGTGCCACGACCTCGTCGGTGGGCTCGGGCACGGCGGGTACGGGGTCGGTCATGGCGTTCTTCTTACCAGCCGCACCGCGCCCGCCACGAGACCCGTACGCGCCAGTGGGCCGGCCGTGAGCGGCGCAGGGCCGTCCACCCGGTCCCGTTGTCGGAGGCGGGCCGGTTTCGGACGGCTGCCGGTCGGGTACCGCCGCTGGCGTCCCGTACCGTCCGGCGTCGACGCCGCTCGCCGCCGGTCGGGTCCGCTCCGTGCGAGGAGGCACCTATGAGCGTCCCGCTGCCGCCGTTGCCGCCCGCCGAGGGCGACGAGGGGTACCGTCCCGGCGGCCGGAGCGTGGTCGACGTCGTCAACGAGGAACACCGGCGGATCACCGCGCTGGTCGAGGAGCTGGCCGACCCGGCCACGGACGCCGACCGGCGACGCGCGGTGGCCGACGTGTTCACCGCCGAGGTGTCCCGGCACCTCTCCGGCGAGGAGCAGTACCTCTACCCGGCGCTGCGCGGCGCGCTGCCCGACGGCGCGGAACTGGCCGACCGCGACGTCGAGACCGACACGGCCCTGCGGCGGGCCGTCCGGGCGGCCGACCCGGAACACGCCGCCGACGTACGCCGCCGCTGGCGGCAGCACGTGGCGGCGGTGGAGCCGGCCCTGGCCCGGCTGCGCGGGGTGGCCACCGAGGAGGAGCTGATCCGGCTCGGCAACCGGTTCGCCATCGCCGAGGAGGCGGCCCCGACCCGTCCGCATCCCGGGACGCCGACCGCTCCACCGTGGAACCGGATCGTCGAGCCGGCGGTCGGGGTGGTCGACAAGATCCGCGACGCGGTCACCGGCCGCCCGACGTATCCGGCCGACCTCGACCGGGATTGACCAGGCCCACTGTCCAGGTTCCGCCATCCATCGGAACTCTTCGAAACACGAAAGGTCTTCCGGAAGTCCCGACTCGGTCATACCGTCACGTCATGAACCTGGAGTTGCGACATCTCAGGGTGGTCTGCGCGATCGCGGAGACCGGCAGCGTGACCAAGGCGGCCTCGACCCTCGGACTGGCACAACCGGCGCTCACCGCGCAGCTCCAGCGCATCGAGCGGGCGCTCGGCGGTGCGTTGTTCGACCGCGACCGGCGCGGCGCCCGGCCGACCGCGCTGGGCGAGCTGGTGCTGGCCCGGGCCCGGGTGCTGCTGCCGGCGATGAAGGGCCTCCAGGACGAGGCGGCCCGGCTAACCAGTGCCGGGGACGCGTTGAGCCGGTACCGGTTCGGCGGGGTGAACAGTCCGATCCTGGGCCGGCTGGTGCACCGCATCGCCGCCGAGCAGCCCGCCGCGCCGATCAGCACGTACGCCTCGTGGTCGGTCGACGAACTGTCCCAGTTGGTCTTCAACGGCAGGCTGGACTACGTGCTGACCGGGGTGTGCGGCGACGCCGCGCCGTCGGCGGAGTTCGGGCTGAGCTGGCGGGAGGTGGCCGTCGACCCGGTCTTCGTGCTGCTGCCCGAGTCCCACCCGCTCGCCGACGGCGACGAGGTCCCGCTGGCGAAGCTGCGGCGCGAGCAGTGGGTGGCCGCGCCCGGCGACGGCTGCTTCGGCGACTGCTTCGCCGCCGCGTGCGCACGCGCCGGCTTCACCCCTCGCAAGGTGTACGAGACGGACGTGCGCGTCTGCATGGACCTGGTCGAGGCGGGTGTGGCGGTGGCGCTGTGCCAGGCCACCTTCCGGCCGGTGCCCGGCCTGGTGACCCGCCGGCTGGCCGGCAACCCGCTGCGCTGGCGGCTGCTGCTGGGCTGGCACCCGGAGTCCCCGGCGGCCCGGTTCGCCAAGGGGGTGCTGGCGACGGCGACGGCCGCGTACACCGACGCCCTCGCGCCGCACCCGGCGTACCTGGAGTGGCTGCTGGACAACCCCGAGTTCGGGGCGCGGCAGCGTACTCCGGTGTAGGCCGGGGGCGGGCGGCGGAAGCCGGGCCGCCGGGTGCGAAGTCGCGGCGAACGGGTACAGGGTGGACATGACCGACACTGACCGTCCCGGCGACGACCGGGAGACCGCCCGCCGGGCCGCCGCCGCGCACACCGCCGCCGCCCGTGACGTGGAGTCGTTCCTGCGCACCCTGCCGGCCACCCCCGGTCCGGAGCACGTCGCCGAGTACGCCACCCTGCTCAGTCGGGAGGAGCGCGCCCGCGCCGACCGGCAGGCCGCGGTGGACGCGCTCGGCCTGGCCGTGGCCAGCATCGAACCGGAGTGACCCCGGGTCGACCGGGGGCGGTGGTCAGCGCTCCGCGAGCGGGTCGTGTCCCAGGTCGAGCAGGGCGTGCCGCCACCCGTCGTCGGCGTTGCCGCCGGCCGGCCGGTCCGAGGTCAGGGCGTCGATCCGGGCCACGGCGTCCCGCATGACCCGGATGTCCTCCCCGGTGAGGTCCACCTTGCGCTTGCGGAGCACGGCGAGGATGTGCCGGCCCGGCTCGGGCAGGTCCAGGTCGGGGTTCGGGCCGAACGCCTCCTCCCCCGAGCCGCGGGTGAGCAGCCACTGCCGCAACTGCTCCGAGGGCATGTTCACCCGCGCGTGGAAGTCGTCCCAGAGCACTTCCACGTCCGCGTCGACTCGCGTCTCGCGTGCCATCACGCCTCCTCTGCAGGGCCGGGATCGGCCGGTCGCACGTTCTCCGGCAGGGCCGCGGGCCCCTCCGGCGGCACCTGGACCCGGGTCGGGTTCGCCGTCGGTGGGGCCTCGATGCGTTCGGTGGGCTCCACGTCGTCCTGGCTCTCCTCGGGCTCGCTCACCGGCGGCCTCCGCTCGTCGGGACGGTCATCGGGGATGGGTGGTCGTCGCCGGCCGGTACCCGCCCCGCTCGCCGGCGGCCACGTCGAAGGCGAGCTCACCGTCCCGGGCGTCCACGGTCACCCGCTGGCCGGGTGAGATGTCCCCCTCCAGCAGCATCCGGGACAGCCGGTTGTCCAGCTCGCGCTGGATCGTCCGGCGCAGTGGACGGGCCCCGAACTCGGGCTGGTGCCCCTGCTCGGCGAGCCAGTCGACGCCCGCCTCGGTGACGTCGACGGTGATGTCCTGCGCGTGCAACCGACGCCGGGTCTCCTCCAGCAGCAGGCCCGTGATCTGCCGCAACTGCTCCGCCTCGAGCCGGCGGAAGACGATGATCTCGTCGATCCGGTTGAGGAACTCCGGACGGAAGTTCTCCTGGAGCCGGCGCATCAGCCGCTCGCGCAGTTCGTCGGTCTCCTGCGGGCTGCCGGGTTCGCCGGCACCGAAGCCGACGCTGCGGCCGGCCCCGGTGATCAGCTCCGAACCGAGGTTGCTGGTCATGATCAGCACGGTGTTCCGGAAGTTCACCGTCCGGCCCTGGCTGTCGGTGAGCCGGCCGTCGTCGAGCACCTGGAGCAGGATGTTGAACACGTCCGGGTGCGCCTTCTCGATCTCGTCCAGCAGCACCACCGCGTACGGGCGACGCCGGACGGCCTCGGTGAGCTGGCCGGCCTCCTCGTACCCGACGTAGCCGGGGGGCGCGCCGACCAGCCGGGCGACCATGTGCCGTTCCCCGAACTCGCTCATGTCCAGCCGGACCATCCGGTCGGCGTCGCCGAACAGCGCCTCCGCCAGGGCCCGGCCCAGCTCGGTCTTGCCGACGCCGGTGGGGCCGAGGAAGAGGAAGCTGCCCATCGGCCGGTCCGGATCGGCCAGCCCGGTCCGGGAGCGGCGGACCGCCTCGGCGACCGCGTTCACCGCGTCCTCCTGGCCGACCACCCGCTCGTGCAGGTGCCCCTCCAGCCGCAGCAGCCGGTCCCGTTCCTCCTCGGTGAGCTGGTTGACCGGGATGCCGGTGGCCCGGGAGACCACCTCGGCGATCTCCGCCGGTCCGACCTCGGGCACCTGCGGGGCGTCGGTCTCGCCCCTGGCCACCCTGATCTGTTCCTCGATCTCCGTCAGCCGGTCCCGCAGCGCGGAGGCGCGCTCGTACTGCTCGTCGGCGACCGCCTGCTCCTTGTCCCGGCGCACCTCGTCGAGCTGGCGTTCCAGCTCCCGCACGTCCGCCGCCGGCGTCCGGGTCCGCAGCCGCACCCGCGCGCCGGCCTGGTCGATCAGGTCGATCGCCTTGTCCGGTAGGTAGCGGTCGGTGACGTACCGGTCGGCGAGTTCGGCGGCGGCGACCAGCGACTCGTCGGTGAACCGGACCTGGTGGTGGGCCTCGTACCGGTCGCGCAGGCCACGCAGGATGGCGACGGTGTCCTCGACGGTGGGCTCCGGCACGAGGACCGGCTGGAAGCGGCGGGCCAGCGCGGCGTCCTTCTCGATGCTGCGCCGGTACTCGTCCAGCGTGGTCGCGCCGATGACCCGAAGCTCGCCCCGGGCCAGCGCGGGCTTGAGCATGTTGGAGGCGTCCATGCCCCCCTCGCTGCCGGCCCCACCGGCCCCGACCAGGGTGTGGATCTCGTCCAGGAAGATGATCAGCTCGTCGCGGTGGGCGCGGATCTCGTCGATCACCTTCTTCAGCCGTTCCTCGAAGTCGCCCCGGTAACGGGTGCCGGCGACCAGTCCCGCCAGGTCGAGCTGGATGACCCGCTTGCCGATCAGCGTCTGCGGCACGTCGCCGTCGCAGATCCGCTCGGCCAGCCCCTCGACGATCGCGGTCTTGCCGACGCCGGCCTCGCCGATCAGCACCGGGTTGTTCTTGGTACGGCGGGAGAGGATCTCCACTGCCTGCTCGATCTCGTCGCCGCGGCCGATCACCGGGTCGATCCGGTCGGCCTTGGCGAGGTCGGTCAGGTCCTGGCCGTACTGGTCCAGGGTCGGTGTGCCCCGGTCCGCTCCTGCGCCACTCATCGGTCCCCGCTCCGTCCCCGCCGCCTGCAGGGACTCCGGTTGGATCCGCCCGGCCGCCAGCATCCGCCCGGCCGGCGACTCCGGGTTGAGCGGCAGGGCCATGAGGATGTGTTCGGGGCCGATGTAGTTCGCCCCGATCGCCCGGGCGAGCTGGTGGGCGTCGAGCAGTGCCCGCTTGGCCGCCGGGGTGAGGGAGAGGTTCGGCGGCACCTCGCCGCCGGGCGCCCCGTCGCCCCGGCCCCCGAGTGCGTTGAGCAGGGTGTCCGGATCCGCACCGGCCCGGCTCATCAGGTCGCGTAGCGCCTGGCGTTGCAGGGCGGCCCAGAGCAGGTGGTCGGTGTCCAGGTCGTTGCTGCGTCGCTGGGCCGCGCGGCGGGCGGCGTCGGCCAGCAACTCCCGCGCGTCGGCGGTCATCAGACGGGTGATGTCGACCCGGTGCGCGGGTCGGCCACCGCCCTCCCCCCGGCCGAAGTAGCGGGCCAGGAACTCGTCCCACGGGTCGGCGCCGAAGTCAGCGGGTCCCCACATGAGCAGTCCTCCCGAGATCGGCGGCGACAGGATCGACACGCAGGGCTACCCGGGGGTGGCCCCGACAAACGCGTCCGGATGGCAGGGTGGGGGACATGGAGACGACCCCGCTGCTGATCGTGGATGCCGCCAACGTCGTCGGGAGCCGCCCCGACGGGTGGTGGCGGGACCGGGTCGGCGCCACCACCCGGCTACGGGACAGGCTGGTGCCGGTGGGCGGTCGGGGCGTACCGCCGGAACTGCCGGCACCAGCCGAGGTGGTGCTGGTGGTCGAGGGGGCCGCCCGGGACGTACCGGCCACCGACGGGGTGCGGGTGGTGGCCGCCGCCGGGTCGGGCGACGACGCGATCGTGGAACTGGTGGGGGCCGAGACCGGACGCCGGCGGCTGGTGGTGACCGCGGACCGGGTGCTGCGGGAACGGGTCCGGGCACTGGGTGCGGAGGTGTACGGACCCCGCTGGCTGCGCGGCGAACGCGACGCGCCGGGACGGGCCACCGCCGTGCCCGTGTCACCGGATCCGACCCGACCGGCCTGACCGTGGCCGACCCCTTCGGCCCTGACCGGCGGCAAGCGGACAGCGGGGCAGTAACACCCACAGGGCGGATGTTCTCTCCCACACCGGGATAGGCTCTAATGGAGTCCTCCCCGCCCCCCAGGAGGTTTCACCGTGGCGAGCGTCGCCGAGCTCAAGGCCGCCATCGATGTCGCGCTCCAGCAGATCGGTGAAGGTCAGACAGCGGTGCAGGCAGCCGGTGAGAAGCTGGCCGAGGCACAGCAGACCCTCGCCGGCGCGTTGGAGGGCAGCGGGCACGAGACCGTCGAGGCCGCGCAGGCCTCGCTGACCCAGGCCAGCCAGGAGTTGGAGGAGTGTCTCGCCGCGACGCTGGTCGCGGTGGAACAGGCGCAGCTCTACGTCTCGACGCTCTGAGCCCATGTCGATCATCGAGGACATCGGAGCCCAGGTCCGCGCCGCCTCCGACGAGCTGCCGCTGGCGTCGCTGGCCCAGGCACTGGAGAAGTTCGCCCTGGCCACCGAGCGGCTGCGCTGGGTCCGGCAGGAGTCGTCGAACCCGATGGGGGTGCCGGAGCTGTCCGCCGCCGTGGAGCACGCCGAATCCGCCGGACACGCCCTACGGGTGGCGCAGGAGCAGCTCGCCAGCTATCTGGCCGCCATCGGCCTCGGCGCGGACGGCGCCCCGGCGGCGAAGCCGCAGCCCCGCCAGCCGGCGCACGACGCGCCCCGGGACGCCGCACCGCCGGACGGGGACCCGGCCGGGGACCCGACTCCCGCCCCGGCGGTGCGCCGCTGGTGGGCGGTACGGGTGGCGGAGCTGACCGGCGGCTCGGAGGGCGAGCCAACCGGCCCGGACGAGCAGGTGACCGACGCCCGGGAGCTGCTGCGCCGGGTGGTCGGCGGGGTGAAGGCCGGCGACCGGACCCGACTGCACACCGAGTTGCGCCGGGCGCACGCCGACGTCGGTCTGGGCCTGGCCACGGTGACGCCGCCACTGCTGCGGGAGCTGGCCAGCGACCTGCTGGGACACCCGCCCAAGGCCACCGACCTGCCGAAACTGCGCAACGAGCTGGACGGTCGGGTGCGGGACCTGCTGCCCGGCCTGCCGCCGCCGGTGCTGGAGACCGTGCTGACCCGGGTCTGTCGGATGCCCCCGCCCCGGCAGCGCTCCGACGACGAGCAGCCGCACCCGGCCGACCCGGCGGTCACCGCCGGGGTGGTGACCGGCCTGCTGCTGGCCCGGCTCGGCCGGGACCTACCGCCCGAGCGGCCCGACGACGAGCGGCCACCGGCCGGATCCGACCGGGACGCGGGCGCGCCGCCGCCCCGGGCGGCCACCGACCCCGCACGCGGCAGGCCCGGTCCACATGGCTGACCGTCGGGCCCAGTTGGTGGGGCGGGTCCGGGGCCTGCTCTCCGAGGCGTTGGGCTCGGCCCGGGGCCGGCTGTCCGCCGCGCGGGGCGAGCTGGACGCCGGGCAGGACCGGTTGGCACGGGTGCGGCGGGCCGCCGCGACGGTGCCGCAACGGGTCGGCACCGAACGGGACCGCCGACTCGCCGAGATCGACTCCCGGTACACCGCACGGATCGCGGAGCTGGCCCGGCGGGCCGCCGTCGCCGCCGAGCGGGAGGCCCCGGGTGCGGCGTCGGCCGACTGGGCGCGGTGGACGCCCACCCCGGCCGGACGGGCCGAACCGCCCGGCGCGGTCCGGATCGGCACCGTCCGGATCCCCGGTGCGGGACCGGTGCCGGCGCTGGTGCCGCTGCTGGACGCCGGGCACGTCCACCTCTCCGGCGACCACAGCCCCGGCGGCGACGCGGTGGTCTCGGCGCTGCTGCTGCGCAGCATCGGCCGGGCCGAGCCGGGCACGGTCCGGCTGATCGGGTACGACCCGGAGCACCTCGGCGGCGGCCTGGCCGGATTCGCCCCGCTCGGCACCGCCGGGCTGCTCACCTTCGTCGGCCCGGGTGGACTGGCCCGGTTGCTGGACGACCTGGTGGAGCAGATCCGCCGGATCAACGAGACCGTGCTGGCCGGGGAGCACTCCTCCGTGCGGGAACTGGCCTCGGCGACCGGGCGGCGGCCGGAGCCGTGGCGGGTGGCCGTGCTGCTCGGCGGGGACGAACTGTCCCGACACGAGCGCGGCCAGCTCGACCGGGTGGTCCGGACCGGGGCGGCCTGCGGGGTGCACCTGGTGGTCCGGGGCATCCCGCTGCCGGACGACCCGACCGTGCAGCGGGTCCTGGTCGCCCCCGGCGACGTCCGCATCGGCGGGCCGACCGGGCTGCCGGTCCGCCTCGACCCCCCGCCCCCGGCGCCCCTGGTCACCGAGACGTGTCGACAGGTGGCCGGCACGGTCGCCGCTGGCCCGGCCCCGACCCCGTTCACCGAGCTGCTCCCGCCGCCGGAGCAGATGTGGAAGGAGGACTCGTCGACCGCCCTGGTCGCGCCGATCGGCGAGGGGCCCAGTGGGCGCCCGGTGCTGCTGACCCTCGGCGACTATCCGCCGCACGCCCTGATCGGCGGTCCCTCCGGCACCGGCAAGACCAACCTGATCTTCGCCTGGATCGGGGCCCTGGCCTCCCGCTACTCCCCCGCCGAGCTGGAGTTCTACCTGCTCGACTTCAAGGAGGGGGTGTCCTTCGCCCGGTTCGCGCAGGGGCGGCGGGACCCGAGCTGGCTACCCCACATGCGGCTGGTCGGGATCAACGTCAACACCGACCGGGAGTTCGGCCTGGCCCTGCTGCGCTTCCTCGCCGAGGAGCTGCGCCGCCGGGCCGACGCCGCCAAGCAGCACGAGGTCACCAAGCTCTCCGAGCTGCGGGCGGTCGACCCGACCGGGCACTGGCCCCGGATCGTGGCGGTGGTGGACGAGTTCCAGATGCTGCTCGCCGGCCGGGACGTGGTCGCCCGGGAGGCCGCCGACCTGCTGGAGGACCTGGCCCGGCGGGGCCGCTCGCAGGGCATCCACCTGGTGCTCGCCTCGCAGGACGTGCGCGGCATCGAGGCGCTGTGGGGCCGTCCCGCGCTGGTCGCCCAGTTCACCCTCCGGATCGCGCTGCCGAAGGCGCTGCGCATCCTCGCCGAGCGCAACGACGCCGCCCAGTCCCTGCCCCGGCACCACGCGGTGATCAACGCGGAGTCCGGCATGGTGGAGGGCAACCAGGTGGCCCGCATCCCCTCGGCCAGCGAGTGGGAAACCTGGAGCGAGCTCCAGCACCGGCTGTGGCGGATGCGCCCGCCGGACGCCGCCCCGGCCCGCCTCTTCGACGGCGACGCGATCCCCCGGCTCGCCGACGCCCCCGACTACCGCGCCCTGACCCCGGCCCGGCAGCCGGGCGGGCCACGCGGCCCGGTCGCCCTGCTCGGGGAGATCATCGACGTGCAGGCCCGGTCGGCGGCGCTGCGGCTGCCCCGGGCACCCGGGCGGAACCTGGCGGTGCTGGGCACCCGGGTCGACGAGGCGTGCGCGGTGCTCGACGCGGCCGGGCGGTCGCTGGCCCGTCAGCACGAGCCCGGGTCGGCCCGGTTCTCCATCGCCTGTCTCGACCCGGACGCCGACCACGCCGCCCGCACCCTCTACTCCGACCTCGCCGACGACGCCGCCTGGTACGACGAGGAGACGGTGCCGGAGCTGATGGCCGAGACGGCCGAGGCACTCACCGCGCCGGGCACCCCGGCCACCCCGCACTACCTGCTGCTCTACGCGGTCGACGCGGCGTCCGGCCGGCTGGGCACGCGGGTAGGCCGGCGAACCGGGCTGGAGCACCTGCGGCAGATCCTGCACGACGGGCCGGAACGGCGTACCCATGTGCTGGCCTGGTGGCGGGGCGTGGCCCGGATGCGCATCGACCTGGGCGGGCCGGCGTCGCGGACCGACCAGATCGGGGCGTGGGTGGCGCTGGACGTGCAGGGCGGCGAGCTGGGGTCGTCGTTGTACCCGGGCACCGGTGGTCCGGACTGGTACCCGCGCCCGTGGCGGGGACTCTTCTTCGACCGGGCGGTGCACCGCACCGGGCAGACGATCATCCCCTATGGACTTTCCCGATGAACGAACCGGTCACCAGTGAGTCGTACGCCGCCTGCCTCCGTCGGCTGGCGGAGCTGACCGCGCGGGCGGCGACGCAGCGCGCCGAGGCGGAGAGCTGGCACGAGCGGCAGTGCGCCGCCGCCGAACGGGCCGTACGGGAGGCCGCCGAGCAGGTCCGGCGGGCCGAGGCGGAGGTCGCCGAGGCCACCGAACTGGTGGAGCGGGTCGACACCGAGGCGAACCACCTGTGGCAGGTGCTGCGCGGCCGGCTGGGTGCCGGGGCCCGTCGCCTGGGTGACCCGCCGGGGCCGGCGCGGGGTGCCTCGGGTGACCCGACGGTGCTGCTGGACCGGGCGCGCGAGCTGCTGGACCGCACCCGGCAGCCGGGGGACCTGCCCGGGGCGGTGAACCCGCTGCTGGCGCTCTGCGGGGCCCTGGGCGCGGTGGTGGCGTACGCGGTGGGGGCCGGAGCGCGTGTCGCGGGCGAGCGGTACGGCGGTGACCTGGCCGTGGGGCTGCCGGTGATCGCGTTGGTGGTCTCGCTGCTCGGGCCGTTGATCGGGCTGGGGCCGGCGAAGCTGCTCGCCGACCGGCGGCACGCCCTGCTCGGCCCCCGTCCGATGGCGATCGTGCTGGCAGCCGGCCTGGCCACCACCGCGCTGCTGTTCACCGTCGCCCGCTGACCCGGTCAGCGGGCAGCCGCCACGACGCGGTGGACCGGAGCCGGCAGCCGGGCAGGCGGCGGGGCCGGGTCAGGCGGCGGGGACCAGCACGGCCTCGCGGAGCAGTCGCCGGGCGAGGACGAGCCGATCGGCGTCGTCGTCCAGGCCCGGCAGGTCGCCGACGCGCCCGACGGCACCGGTGAGCAGGGCCCGTACCGCCTCGGCGCACTGCGCCGGCAACGAGACGGTGCGGTCGAAGACGCGTAGTGCGACCCGTTCCGGGCCGTCCGGGACGAGCTGCCAGCGCAGTCCGGGCCGGACGGTGAGGGTGCTGTCGACGGTCAGCTCACGGATCGCGGCGGCCTGGGCCAGCGGGCGGATCGGCGCGGGCCGGGCGGCGGGCCAGGCCCGCTGCCGGAGCCGGCCGGCGACCGCCGTCGGGTCGGCGCGCAGCAGCCAGTCCCGCAGCGCCTCGACCGTCTCGGTCAGTTCCGGTTCGATCGCGTCGGGGTCGGCCAGGTCGACGCCGAACGGAAGGGTGGCCCGCAGGCGCGGGTCTTCGGCGGCGAGGGCGAGCAACTCCTCGACGATCGCGTACCGGGTGAGCGCCCGGACGCCGATGGTCAGGTGCAGCGAGCTGGACTCCTGCGCCTGGGCGCTGTGCAGCCAGCCCCGGGGCAGGTAGAGCGCGTCGCCGGGGGCGAGCACCACGTCGAGCGCGGCCGGCCCCTCGGCGGTGGCCGAGACCTCGTCGGCCCGGCCGCCCCACGGTTGCCGTTCCAGCGGGTCGGGCAGCACCGGCGGGTGGATCCGCCAGCGCTTGCGGCCGTCGACCTGGAGCACGAAGACGTCATGGGTGTCGTAGTGGGTGGCGAAGCCCTGGTTGCCCGGCGGGGTGAGGTAGGCGTTGACCTGCAACGGCTGACCGACGGCGAGGCCCAGGTCGCGGGCCAGGTCGATCATCGCCGGCCAGGTGCGGTGCAGCCCCTGGAGGACCAGGGTGGCGCCGTCGGCGTACTGCGCGAGGACGCGTTCGTCGAGGACCTGGTCGCCGATCTCGGCGCCGGCCCCACCACCACCGGTCCAGCGCGCCGCCGGCACGAGCTGGCCGTCGCGGGCGATCCGGAGGAAGGGGGTACGCAGCCCGCGCCGGCTGAGCAGTTCGTCGGCGTCGGCGGGGCTGAACAGGTCGGTGAAGCCGACCGGGTTGGGCAGTTCGTCGGCGCGGGACAGCAGCGGGGTGCGTCCCCAGTGGGCGGCGGCGAACTTCGCCGGTTCGACGGCAACACACCGGGCGAGCGCGGCGACGGCGGCGGACGGCACCGCCGGGCGACCAGGGCCGCCCGGCGGGTCGATGTTCGTCACTGCCGGTTACCGGGCGCCGCCATCGGCGCCACCGTCCTGCTGGCCCGGGGTCGCGCCACCGTCGGCCGGACCCTCCGCGCCGCCATCGGCACCACCGTCCTGCTGGCCCGGGGTCGCCCCACCGTCGGCCGGACCCTCCGCGCCGCCATCGGCACCACCGTCCTGCTGGCCCGGGGTCGCCCCACCGTCGGCCGGACCCTCCGCGCCGCCATCGGCACCACCGTCCTGGTGACCGGGGGTGGCACCGCCGTCGGCCGGACCCTCCAGGCCGCCGCCGCTGGTCGTGTTGATGTCGTCGTCGTTCAGTGCCATCGGTGCTCCCTCGGAAGTCGCCGCCCCGTCCCGGGGACGGGGTCTCGTCGTGCAGCCGGTGGTACCCGCCGCGCGATCTTCTCTAACCACACGGTAGGTGGCTCCTCCCGGGCGTACCGGCGGTTTCGGTCAACCGGTCGGTGGTCCGGCACGGGATGCCCGGCCGGCCCGACGGCCCAACCGCGGGCCGTCGGGCCGGGCGAGCCGGCTCAGGGAATCATCCGGGCCAGGTCGCGGGGCATGGTGGCACGTACGTCGTCCCACTCGCCCTGGGTGACGTGCCGGCGCAGGGTGTCCAGCACCACCTGCACGACCCGCTCCGGGCCGCCGTCCGTCTCGTACGGGAAGCCCCGCCGGACCTCGTAGAGGAAGTCGTCCCGGTTGAGCTTGACCGGCACGTTCGACGGGTCCCAGCCGTCGAAGTAGACCCCGCGGACCAGCACCGGCAGCTGCGCGGAGAACTCCACGCTCTCCTGCACCGGCATCCGGTCGCGCAGCAGGTGCAGCACCGTGCGCAGGGCCGCGAAGGACTGGTTCCGGCGCTCCTTCGACCAGCCGTAGGCCTGCTCGATGTCCTTGAGGATCAGATTGGTCTTGTCCAGCGATGACTCGAACACCGAGTTCGGTTCGTTAGCCATGTGCCCACCCCCGTCGGTCGGTCTCCCACCGTCCATGGTCGTCGCGCCGTGGCGGCGCGGTCGGGCCCCGCCACTGCCGGGCCGGGCCACCCGCACCGCCACGATCGCCGGGGACCGGGTGAGGTCGCGTCACCCCCGCCGGGTGAATCGGGCCGGTGACCGGCGTCGTCCCAGGGGTGCGCGGCCGGGGTGGTTCAGTCGACGTCGAGCAGCCGGGCCAGCGTGGCCGCGTTGGTCTGCGCGTAGTCGCGGTAGCAGTTGTTCAGGAGCACGTGCGTGCGCTCGGCCCGCCCGGCCAGTTCGCGCAGCCTCGGCGCCCAGGCGCGCAGTTCCCGGTCCGAGTAGTGGTAGCCGAACTTCTCGTGGATGTCCTTGCTGGTCCACTTGTCACTGTGGCCGTGGAACCGGACCACGGCCAGGTCGGTGGTGGCCGCGAGCACCGGTGGGACCGACGAGCGGTGTCCCTGCGGCATGTCCACGCAGACGTACGTCAGCTCGTGCCGGCGCAGGAGGTCGAGGGTCTCGTCGGCGTTGTCCCCGGCGAACCACGAGGCGTGCCGGAACTCGAAGGCCGGACGCAGTGGCGCACACCGCCGCGCCACCTCCAGCAGGTACTGCTTGTTCTCCCGCCGGATGGTGAACCAGGGCGGGAACTGGAACAGCAGCGCGCCGAGCCGGCCCGCGGCGACCAGCGGGTCCAGGGCGGTGAGGAACCGGGTCCAGACCTCCTCGTACGCCTGGGCCGGCAGGTCGCCCGGGTAGAGGTGCCGCTTCTCCGTCTCCGGGCGCAGGTCCCTGTGCAGGGCGGCCACCCGGGTGGGGTGTCCGGTGAGGAGGCTGAACGCCTTGACGTTGAAGGTGAACCCGGCCGGGGTGCGCTCGGCCCAGAGCCGGGCCGTCCGCTCGGCCGGGGGCGCGTAGTAGGTGGCGTCCACCTCGACCAGCGGAAACCGGCTGGCGTAGTGGGCCAGCCGCTTCTCCGGGGTGTCCGCGTCCGGCGGGTACCACCCGGATTCGAGCAGGGTCGCGTCCGTCCAGGAGGCGGTGCCGACCAGGATCCGGCCCACGGCGGTCAACTCCACCGCCCCGGCGGTGCGACCGGGGCGGTGGGTGGCATGACCGGACTCAGGCGGCCCGCCGTTCCCGGGACTGCTTGCAGCTGACGCACGTGGTGGCGGCGGGGAAGATCTCCAGCCGCTCGACCGGGATCGGGTCGGAGCAGCCCTCGCAGTGGCCGTACGTGCCCTCCTCCAGCCGGGCCAGGGCGTGCTCGAACTGCGCCCGCCGGTCGAGGATGGTCCGCAGCAGGGACTGCGCGGTGTCCCGCTCGGCGGTCTTGGTGCCGCTGTCGGCCTGGTCGTCCCCGGCGGTGTCGCCGACCTCCACCAGCCGGAGCACCTGGCTCTCCTGCATGGTCTGCTCGTACTCCCCGGAGAGTTCGTCGTAGCGGGCCTGCAGGGCGAGCCGGATCCGGTCGATATCCTCCTGGGATCGCCCCGTTCCGACCGTGTCGTGGACGAGCATCGCTGTCTGCCTTTCCTCGGGCTCGTCGGACCCCGGGTAACCGGGTGTACACCCGGCGACGGTCCGCTTGTGAGCCGGGCGATTACCCAGGCCCACGGAGGGTCAAACCGGCGATCTTCCGACCGTCGGGCCGGCGTCGACCCACCCGCTCCACGCCCCGGCCGACGCGGTCCCCGCCGACGGCGGTCCCCCGGCCGGCTCGCCCCGGACTCCGGCTGCTCACCGCGCCGGGGCGGGATCGACCAGTGCCGGGTGCCGGGGGTCGTCCACCCGGACCACCACGTCGGCGAAGGACTCCGGGGCGACCTCCTCGGTGTAGCGGGCGAAGGCGGGCAGGGTCCACGCCTGCCCGGGTTCGGTGCGGCGGCGCAGCGCGGCCGGCGAGAGCGCCAGGTGGACGGTGACGTCGAACGGGAGCCCGCCGCCGAGCAGCAGCGGGCCGCTGACCAGGACCACCCCACCGGGCGGGAGACGCACGTACCCGACCCGGCTGGCCCGGTCGGTGCGGGCGTCCCAGAGCGAGGGCAGCAGTTGGCCGGTGCCGTCGGGACCGGCCGGGTCCAGGACCTCGCGGCGCAGCCCGGCCTCGTCGAACCAGCCCAGGTAGTACGCGTCGGGGTTGGTGCGGCCGTGTTCCAGGCGGACCGAGGCCGGGCGGAGGAAGTCGGCGGTGCGGACGTGCAGCACCGGACGGCCGGCGGCGCGCAGCGGGTCGACCAGCGCCCCGGCCAGGACGTCCGGTTCGGCGGCGGGCGGGCCGTCCACCGCGACCCGCAACCGGCCGGCGACCGGGGTGCCGACCAGCCGGTCGGTCAACGCGACGACGAGCCGTTCGGGTGAGATCGGTCGGATCCGCATCCGCCCATGGTGCCGGACCGGGCGGAGGCACCGCCCCGGACCGCGCGACGGGGCCGGACGGCGTCAGCCGGTGCGGTCGACGGTGACCCGCGCGTCGTCGGCGAGCCGGTAACCGACGCCGTAGACCGTGGTGACCAGTGGGACGTCCACCCCGACCTTGCCGCGCAGCCGCCGGACGTGCACGTCGACGGTGCGCACCCCGGCGTGTTCGTACCCCCAGACGGCGTTGAGCAGCTGCAGCCGGGTGAAGACCCGCCGGGGGTGGACCACCAGGTGCAGCAGCAGGTCGAACTCCAACCGGGTCAGCGGCAACGGCTCCCCGTCGCGCAGCACCGACCGGGAGGCGGCGAGGATGTGCAGCGCCGGCACGGTCGGGGCCGCCGGGGGCCGGGACGGCGTCCGCCCGGCCGGAACGGGATCCGGGCGGCGCTCCTGGGCGGGGCCGGTGGTGACGATCCCCTCCCCCCGTTCCAGTAACTCCCGGGCCGCCTCGAGCAGCCGGCGGGCGGGCGGGGTGAGCGCCTCCTCGGAGGCCAACGGGATGGACAGGGTCACGGTGAGGACCGGGGCCGCTGTGCTGGAGGGACGGCGCTGGCCGGCGGGAGGACGACCGGGAACCACGGGCTGGGACGTATGCCATCCGGCGCGCGACGAGGCGGGGCTGACCGACATGGTCCTCCTTGGCTGGTCCAGTGTCTCCCCACGGCCCGGGAACGCTCCTGTGATCGATATTTCCCGGTCCCTGTACGAGAATCAAGGGCGGCCGTGTTGCTGGAATGTGACAATCGGCGAACTCATCGCAGCCGACTGCTCGCTCTGCGTACGGTGCTTGATGATTACAGCAGAAGGGCCGGGATGATCCGATGCGGGGGTACCTTGCGGCTTTCACATCCTTCTGGCGGCGCTTGGGGCAGATCCGGGGCGGCCGGTGGCCTCAGTGGTCGCGGTCGATGAGCAGAGGGGCGTCGTCGGCGAGCCGGTAACCGACGCCGTGGACGGTGGTCACCAGCGGGACCTCCTCGCCGACCTTGGCGCGCAGCCGGCGGACGTGCACGTCCACCGTTCGCGTGACGGAGTGTTCGTGGCCCCAGACGCCGGCCAGCAGTTGCCGCCGGGTGAAGACCCGGCGTGGGTGCTCGGCGAGGAAGAGCAGCAGGTCGAACTCGATGCGGGTCAGGCCGAGGACCCGGGAGCCCCGGCGCACGTTCCGCGCGGCGACCGAGAGGACCAGCGTGCCCGGCCCGGACGGACGGGGTCGGGGCGTCGGCTCCGGGCCGCGCACGGCGACGGGGGCGGCAGCCGACGGACGGTCCGCGCCCTGCACCCGCAGGACCCCCTCGCCGGTGGCGGCCAACTCGTTGAGCAGCTCGACCAGGCGGGGGGTCACCGCATCGGGTGCGACGTCGACGGTGATGGTCAGGACCGGGGTCACCCGGGGCCGCGGCGGTGCGACCAGGCGGGGTGCGGGGTGCGCGGACGTGACGAAGACGGACATGCTGCCTCCCTGTTCGGGTGCCGCGCGACGCGCCGGGGTCGGCGGTCAGTACGGCGTGGGTCGGACGGCCACCGGCGCGAGGGTCGACGCGCTGGGCCGCAGGACGGTCGGGCCGAGCGTGGGTAGCCCGGCGATGGACCAGGCGGCGAAGCCGCCCACGACATCGGTGGCCCGGTGCAGGCCGATGTCCTGCAACGCGGCCGCGGCGAGCGACGAGGTGTAGCCCTCCTGGCACAGGATCACGACCCGCAGGTCGTAGTCGAGGACCTGCGGCAGCCGCGCGGCGCAGCGCGGGTCGAAACGCCACTCGAGGACGTTGCGTTCGATGGCGAGCGCACCCGGGACGCTGCCGTGCGCGGCCCGCTGGGCGGCCGGCCGGATGTCGACCAGCAGCGCGCCCCGCCGGTGGGCCAGGTGGGCCCGCTCCGGGTCGAGCCGGTGCAGCCGGGCCCGGGCGGCGGCGAGGATCTGGTCGATCCCCCGGGAGCCGAGAGGCGGCACAGTGGACGGGCTGGGAGGCGGCACAGTGGACGGGCTGGGAGGCGGCACCGTGGACGGGCCGGGTGGTGCGGTGACGGACGGGGTGGGTGGACAGTGGCGGGTCGGGTGCATCGTGGGTCCTCCGGGGCAACGGGGGTCGCGGACGCCGAGCGGGCGACGGGGTCGGGGCCTCACCAGGCGACGCCGGCGAGGGCGACCTCGGCGACCCGGAGGCGGCCGTCGGTGAGGTGGTAGCGGGTCATCCGGTGCAGGGCCGGGCGGTAGACGTGCAGGCTGACCGCCGGCCGGTCGTCCCGGTTGGTCACCCGGTGCACGTGCCGTGGGCCGAACCGACGACCGGCCCCCGCGGCGAGCAGGTGGGGGCGCAACCGTCCACCGGCGACGACCTCCTCGGTCAGCGCGCCGGAGACCACCAGGAAGGCACCGGCGGAGCCCCCGTGGTCGTGCAGGTCGGTGCCCTGCCCGGGGAGCCAGGTGAGCAGCCAGACCTCGTGGTCCGGTCCGGACGCGAGTCGGGTGTACCACCGCCGCTCGGGGTCGAACCGCACCGGCAGGGACGGCACGGCGATCCGGCGGGCGACGGCGAGCAGGTCCGGCTCGTACGGATGGTCCATGGCGGGGTCCTCGTGACGCGGGGCGACGGAAGCAGACCCAGAATAACCGCTAAAACCTAGCGGATTAGTATGCTTTCCCGAGGACTGGGACACCGATGGCGGGCACGCCGGCTCAGCGCCGGACCGGCGGCTCCACCCGGTAGCCGGGGACCGAGGGCCAGCGGACCGTGACCAGCACCGACTCCCGCTCGGCGTACCAGGAGTGGTCGACGCCCCGCCCCCAGAGCACGTAGTCACCGGGCTCGGTCAGGCGGACCGTCCGGTCCGGCAACTCCACCCGGAACGCCCCGCTGACCAGCACCAGCAGGGCGGTACGACACTCGTCGGTGGCCCACCGGGACCGGCTCTCCCCGCCCCGTGCACCCCCCACTTCACCTCCACGTCGGTACTGTGGCGCGGGTCGTCGACGGGCATGAAGTGCCCCAGCAGCCAGCCACCGTTGCCGGCCCCGTCCGCCCCCGCGTTGCCCACGTACACGGTCTCGCCCATGTCCAACCCTCCCGTCGTGGCGCAGCAGGCTAACAGCCGCCGTGACTAGGCTGGCGGGGTGACCGACGAACTCGACGACGAGACCCTCGCCTTCGCCCACCGGATGTTCGACCTGGCCCGGGGCGGCGTCACGGAGGAGCTGGCCGGGCAGGTCGACGCCGGGTTGCCGGTCAACCTGACCAACGGCAAGGGCGACACGCTGCTCATCCTCGCCGCGTACCACGCCCACCCGGAGACGGTCGCCGCCCTGCTGGCCCGGGGCGCCGACCACGGCCGTACCAACGACCGGGGGCAGACGGCGCTCGCCGCCGCCGTGTTCCGCAAGAACGTCCCCACCGTCCGGGCGCTGCTCGACGCCGGCGCGGACCCGGACCACGGCACGCCGTCGGCGGCGGAGGTCGCCCGCTTCTTCGACCTGCCGGAGATGCTGGCGCTGCTCGGCCGGGACTGACCCACCCCGACCGCGGTACGGCGGGGCCCGCAGCCGGTATACAGGAGACCGTGGAGGATCCCCTACCCGAACAGATGCGTACCGCCGCCGGGGCGCTGCTGGCCGCCCTCGACGGCCCGACCCGCGCCCGCGCCGCGCACCCCTTCGACGACGACGCCCGACGCCACCTGGAGTACCGGCCGCGTCCCCGGCCCGGGGTCTGCCTGGCCGACCTGGACCGGGGCGCCCGCAAGGCCACCCACCGCCTGCTCGCCACCGCGCTGAGCCCGCACGCGTACGCCCAGGCCATGACGATCATGGCGCTGGAGGAGGTGCTCGATCGGGCGGAGGGGTGGCGGCGGGGCCGACACAGCGACGACTACTGGGTCGCCGTCTTCGGCGATCCGGCGCGCGACGACCGCTGGTCCTGGCGGGTGGAGGGACACCACCTGTCGGTCAGCATGACCGTGGTGGACGACCAGGTCGCCGCCGCCCCGGTCTTCCTCGGCGCGAACCCCGCCGCCGTCCGCCACGCCGGCCGTACGGTCTCCCGGCCGCTCGCCGCCGAGGAGGACCTGGCGCGGGCCCTGCTGGACGCGATGGGTGCGTCCGCCCGTGCCGCCGCCGTCGTGGACGCCCGCGCCCCCGACGACATCATCAGCGCCACCCGCCCGACCGCGCCCGGCCGGATCGACCCCCTCGGAGTGCCCGCCAGCCGGCTCGGGCCGACCGGCCGGGCGCTGCTCGACCAGTTGGTCGCTCTCTACCTGGACCGGCTCCCGCCGGAACTGGCCGCCCGCGAGGCCCGCCGGCTCGACGGTGGGGAGCTGCACTTCGCCTGGGCCGGCCCGATCGCGCCCGGGCAACGCCACTACTACCGGGTCCAGGGCGAGGACCTGCTGATCGAGTACGACAACACCGCCGCCGACGGCAACCACGCACACACCGTGCTGCGTCGCCCGTCGGCGGACTTCGGCGCGGACCTGCTCGCCGCGCACCACGCCGAGGCCCACCCCCGCAACCGCTGAACCGTCGGGTCCCCCCGGTCAGCCCGGCGTGACCGCCTCGACCAGGAAGCGCCGGGCGTGGGCGACGAACGACCCCTCGGCCGCCATCCCCGCGCGGTGGCTCACCCGTTGACCGGACGGGGGGAGGGGCGGCGGAGTTCCACGGTGGACCCCGTCACCGCGCCGAGCGACTCCAGCCCGCCCGCCTCGACGCGACCTCGGTCGAAGATCCGCACCAGGTGCGCGCCGAGGGCCACCCCGACCGCGCCCACCGCGATCGCGACCAGCTCGGTGACGAACAGCGCGGCGGAGGGCCCGCGCCGGGGTGCGTCGGCCCGGACCAGGCAGGTCACCACGAAGATCGCCGCCATCGCGACGTTGACCACGTTGAAGCTGATCGCGGTACGCCGGGTGCGACCGGCCGGCACGTCCCACAGGTCGACCATCCCGGCGACCCCGGCCATCGCGGCGGCGACCAGCGCCGCCACCGACGTCCAGTAACCCACCTCGCCGAGGAAGGCCGGCCCGCCGGCCAGCTCGAACAGGTCGAACAGGGTGGCGCAGACGAAGAGTCCGAACGGGAACGTCACCAGCATGGGTTGGATCGGGTGGCCGTGCACCCGCAGTCGGCTCTGCATGTACCCTCCCCCGGCCCGGCTGCGACCCGGGGTTGCTACCCGGGGCACCGCACGACGAAACGGTCAGGACCCCCGGGACCGGGAGACGGTGACCACCAGCCGCTCGGCGACCTCCCGCAACGGGATGGAGAGTGCCGAGGCGGCGCTGCGCAGCACCTGGAGCGCCTCCGGCGCGGGACAGCCCCGCTGGGTCATGATGACACCGATGGCCTGCCCGACCACACCCTCCTGGAGAAGAGTTTCGTCGATCTGTTCGACCAGCGCCGTCCGACGTGCCCGGCCCCGCACCCCGGCCAGCAACAGTCCGGCGTGCTCGGCCAGCAGCATGGCGGTGAGCTGACGTCGCGCGGTCAGGGCGTCCGGCGTGTCGGCGTACAGGTTGATCACGCCGATGACGTGGTCGTCGACGTCCACCGGCGCGGCGAGCACCCCCCGGACGCCGAGGGCCCGGGCCCGCGCCGTCCAGGCCGGCCAGCGCTCCTCCGTCGCGAGGTCGGCGGAGAGGACCATCTCCCGGCGGTGGACGGCGCTCATCGCCGGGGAGTCGGGGCCGTGCCCCAGGTCGTCCAGTTCGGCCAGGCGCGGGTCCGAGGCGGCCACACCGGCCGGTTCGCCGGCCCGCAGCGCGGTGAACCCGCACCAGGTGACCCCGGGCACCGCGTCCCGGGCGACGGTGACCAGCCGGGTCAGCGCCTCGTCGAAGTCGGTGGTGTCGAGCAGGACCGAGGTCAGCTCGCGGAGCAGTGCCGCGGTCTCCAGCACACCCAGGGTCTCCGGGACCGGTTCGGACGTCTCCGGGTTCACCGCGACCGGTTTGTGCGTCTCCAGGTTCACCGGGGCGAAGCCTCCGTCGTCGCCGCGTCGGACACGGCTCCCCGCACCGTCAAGATCCCCATGTTCCCCGTCTCCCGCCGTTACGGACCCGCCCTACTACCCGAGGGATCGCACCCCGAAACGGGGTGGAGCGGGCCCCTCCCGCCCGTGTGCGCACGACGGGAGGGGCCTGGACGGTCAGCGGGAACCGCTGCTCAGGCGCCGTCCCACCGAGGCGATCAACCGGTCCAGCTCGGAGCCGAACGGGTTGTCGTGGACGAGGTACGTCCAGGTGGCGCTGGGCCGGACGAGCTGGCCCGCGTCCGGCTCCCAGTCCTCGTCGAACTCGGTCTCGGTGAAGGTGGCGATGGTCCGCGCCTCGATCTCGGGGATCAGCGCGTTGAACGCCGGTACGGCCGCCCGGTGGAACTCGTCGAGCGGGTCCAGCCGGCCCAGCGCCCGCAGGTGCACACCCTCGCGGACCTCGGAGAGCTCGGCGAGGTGCTCCGCCCAGAGCCGGTCGGTGTGGTAGAGGGCGATCGACCGGGCGGCCCGGGTGAGCAGGTCCTCGTCCATCTCGCCGGCCTTCTCCGGTACCCGGTCCAGCAGCATCAGCGCGGCGACCTCAGTGGTGAGCAGCCGCTCGCGCCGCTCGGCGAGCGCCTTGCGCTGCTGCTCGATCACCACGCTGTACCGCCAGGTGTTGCGGTGGATCTCGTGGTTGACACCCTCGGCGACCCGCTGGGCGTGCTCCACCGCGTAGTCGACCTGGGGGTCGGTGACCAGGCCGTCGGCGTTCATCCGGGGCGACGGCGGGACGGCGTCACCGGCGTGCCGGACGACCAGGTCGTCCTCCAGGCTGACGAAGAAGACCGACCCGCCCGGGTCGCCCTGCCGACCGGCCCGGCCCCGGAGCTGGTCGTCGACCCGGCGGCTGTCGTGCCGGCCGCTGCCGATGACGTACAGGCCGCCCAGCTCGGCGACCCGTTCCCGGTCGGACTGGTCGCTGCCGCCGAGGCGGATGTCGACGCCCCGGCCAGCCATCTGGGTGGAGACGGTCACCGCGCCGTACGCGCCGGCCTCGGCGATGATCGCCGCCTCCTCGTCGTCGTTCTTGGCGTTGAGCACCACGCACGGCACCCCGGCCGCGTTGAGCCCGGCGGCGAGCTGCTCGGACTCCTTGACGTCGAGGGTGCCGACCAGCACCGGCCGACCCGCCTCGTGGCAGCGCGTGATCTCGTCGATCAGCGCCTCCTCCTTCTCCGCGCGGGTCGCGTAGATCCGGTCCGGCTCGTCCTCGCGCACGCACGGGGTGTTCGAGGGGATCACCGCGACCTCGAGGGAGAAGAACTCGCGGAGCTGGTCGCCGACGAGCACGGCGGTGGCGGTCATCCCGCAGACCCTCGGGTAGAGCCCGACGAACGCCTGCACGGTGACGGTGCCGAGCACCTCGCCCTCGGCCGTGGCGTCCAGTCCCTCCTTCGCCTCCACCGCGGCCTGGAGCCCGTCGGGCCAGCGGCGGCGCTGGGCGACCCGGCCGCGCATCTCGTCGATCAGCTCGACCGTGCCGTCACGGACGATGTAGTCGACGTCCCGGTGCAGCAACGCGTGCGCGTGCAGCGCCACGTTCACCGCGGAGAGCTGGGCGACGTTCTCCTCGGCGTACAGGTCGATCCCGCCCATCCGGGCCTCCACCGCGGCCAGGCCGGCGCTGGTGAAGGCGGCGCTGCGGCCGTCCTCGGCGACCGTGTAGTGCTTGCCCCGGCGCAGGCCGCGCACGATCGCGGCAGCCGCGTGCACCGGGTCCTGCTCGCCCGGCACGGCACCGGCGAGCACCATCGGCACCCGGGCCTCGTCGATCAGGATCGAGTCGGCCTCGTCCACGATCGCGGTCCGCAGCGGCGGCTGCACCCGGTCCTCCACGTCGGTGACCAACTGGTCGCGCAGGTAGTCGAAGCCGGCCTCGCTGACCGAGACGTAGGTGACGTCCCGGGCGTAGGCCTCCCGCCGCTCCTCGGGCGTGGACGCCTCGTTCACCCAGCCGACGGTGAGCCCGAGCAGGGTGTAGACGGGCTCCATCCACTGCGCGTCCCGGCGGGCCAGGTAGTCGTTGACGGTGAGCACGTGCACCGGGCCGTTGCCGAGCCGGACGTGGCCGTACGCGGCGACGGTCGCGGTGAGCGTCTTGCCCTCACCCGTGGCCATCTCGGCGACCTTGCCGGACAGCAGCGCCATCGCACCGAGCAGCTGCACGTCGTACGGGCGCTGGTCGAGCCCCCGGCGGGCCGCCTCACGGCCGAGCGCGCAGATCTCGACGTACCCCGAGGCCGCCTGCGCGGCCTCGGTCAGCTCGCCGTCGTCGAGCGCGGCGAGCTCCTCCTCCCGCGCCTCGATCTGCGGCAGCAGCTTCTCCAGCGGAGCCAGCTCGACCGTGCTGCCCGGACGCTGGAGGAAGCGCCGGAACCTGCTCTTCAACCGTTGCGACACACCCATGAGCGGCAACGGTACGCGACCCGCCCCCGCTCGTGCGGCCCGGCCGCCGCGCCCGGCCCCGGTGTGTCGCCGCACCGACGGCGGGACCGGACATCGACGCTGGTCGGCGCGGTCCGCTCAGCTCACCAGGAGCTGGTGGGCGGCCAACTCCCGGTAGAGCGGGCTGCTGCCGGTCAGCTCGTCGTGGGTGCCGACGGCGACCACCCGGCCGCCCTCCAGGACCACGATCTGGTCGGCGTCGACCACCGTCGAGAGCCGGTGCGCCACGATCAGCAGGGTACGCCGGACGGCGACCGCGTCGATGGCCCGACGGAGCGCCGCCTCGTTGCGGGCGTCGAGGTTGCTGGTCGGCTCGTCGAGCAGCAGCACCGGTGGCCCGGCCAGCAGGGCCCGGGCGATGGCCAGCCGTTGCCGCTCCCCGCCGGAGAGAAGCACGCCGCCCTCCCCCACCTGCACGTCCAGTCCCTGCGCCGTCCGGGTCACCAGGTGCCCGAGGTTGACCTCGTCGAGGACCGCCAGCAGCCGCTCGTCGGTGGCGTCCGCGGCGGTGAGCAGCAGGTTCGCCCGCAGCGTGCCGGCGATCACCGGGGCCTCCTGCTCGACGTAGCCGAGCCGGGACCGCAGCGCGTCGCGGGGCAGGTCACGCACGTCCACCCCGTCCAGCCGCAGCGTGCCGGTGCTGACCTCGTAGAAGCGTTCGACCAGCGCCAGCAGGGTGGACTTGCCGGCACCGGAGGGACCGACCAGGGCGGTCCGGGTCCCGGCGGGGACGGCGAAGCTGACCTCGTGCAGCACCGGCGCTGCGCCAGCGGGGTAGCCGAAGCCGACCCGGTCGAACTCGATCGCCGCCGCAACCGGCCGCGAGCCGTCGGTCACCACCGGCCGCGAGCCGCCGGTCACCACCGGCCGGGACCCGTCGGTCACCACCGGCCGGGACCCGTCGGTCACCACCGGCCGGGACCCGTCGGTCACCACCGGCCGGGACCCGTCAGCGGCAACCGGACGGCCCGCCCCGCCGGCGGTCGGGCGCCGATCCCCGTCGAGGTCCGGGGCGGGCCCACCGGCGACGGCCGGACCCGCCCCCGACACCCCCCGGCGGTGCGCGTCGGTGGCTCCCTCCGCCGGTACGGCGAGGATCTCCTCGATCCGCTGGAGCGCACCGAGACCGGTCTGGAGCTGGGTGAACGCGCTGAGCGCCTGGCCCAAGGGCAGGACCAGGAAGAAGAGGAACATGATGAAGGCGACCAGGTCGCCGACGCTGAGCGCACCGGCGGCCACCCGGGCCCCGCCGACCCCGAGCACCAGCAGGAACGCCCCCTGGACCGTGATCGAGCCGGCCGGGCCGACCACCGCCTGCACCCGGGCGACCCGCAGCCCCGCCGCGTACGCCTGCTCGGCGCTGGCCACGACGGTGGTGGTCTCCCGATCCTCGGCCCGACTGGCCCGGATGGTCCGGGCCGCGGAGATGGCGCGTTCGACCGCGGAGGTCATCTCGCCGATGCGCTCCTGGGCGGCGCGGGACAGGTCCCGCACCCGCCGGGCCACGGTGAGGGCGAAGCCGAGTCCGAGCGCCACCCCGGCGAGGGTCACCCCGAACAGCAGCGGGTCCAGCAGGACCATCGCGACGGCCGCGCCAGCCACGGTGACCACCCCGGTCACCAGCTCGAACAGCCCCGAGGTGACCACCGCCCGCAGCAGGGTGGTGTCCGAGCCGACCCGGGAGAGCAGGTCACCGGTACGGCGCTGGTCGTACTCGGCGATCGGCAGTCGCAGCAGGTGACCGGCGAGCCGGCGCCGGGTGGTGAGCACCAGCCCCTCGGCGGTGCGTTGCAGCAGGTAGTCGCGGAAACCGTAGAGGACGGCCCCGACCACGAGCGCGGCGACGAGCACACCGACCAGCGGACCCACCGGCCGGGACGCGGAGACCGCGTCGAGCAGCGCCCGGGTGAGCAGCGGCTGGGCGAGCGCTGATCCGGCTCCGAGCAGCGACAGCACCCCCACTACGACGAGGGTCCCCCGGTGGGTGCGCAGATAGGGCAGGAGGGCGGCGAGTCCGATGCGCGGGGCGGCTCCGGTGGTCACCCGACCACGGTAGCCGCCCTCCACATCCGACCGCGCCGCCCCACCGCCCGCTCCCCGCCACCGCCCGCCACCGCCCGCGCCCGGCCGCCGCCGCCGGCCTGCCGGCTGGGTGGTTGCAGGGGTCCCCTCCTCGTCAAAAAGCGGTAGGAAGGGGCCCCTGCAACCACCTCAGCCGCGGCAGCGGCGGCCGGGCAGCGGCGGGCGGGCGGACGGTGGGCGGGGTGTGGGGGTGCTCAGCAGGTGAGCACGACCTGGAGTTCCTGGCGGCGTCGCTCGGCCAGGTCGGTCAAAAGGGTCGGGGCCTCCTCGAACGGGACCGTCGCCGAGACCAGGTGCTTGCGGATCAGGTCGCCCTGCGCCCGCAGCAGGTCGATTGTCTCGGCGGAGAGCCGCTCCCGGTCCCAGGTCGGGGCGAGCCCGCGCGGCACCCGGCCGATCTGGGCGCAGCGCAACGAGAGCCCGTTGTGGTGGAACTCCTCGCCGAGTCGGACCTCGTCCGCCCCGGCCTGGTAGAAGGCCAGGTCGACGACCGTGCCCTGGGGGCGCAGCAGGCGCAGGGCGAGGTGCAGCGCCCAGGCCTGTCCCCGGCACTGGAACACCACGTCGGCACCCCGGTCCCCCGGGCCGTGCGCCCAGCGGGTCTTGAGCACGACCGCCGGGTCGTCGGCGTCCGGGTCGAGGGTCTCCAGGCCGAGCGCCTCGGCGACCCGCCGGCGCTGCGGCGTCGGGTCGAGCACCACCACCGAGGCGGCGCCGCCCCGCTGGGCGAACAGGGCGGTGAGCAGGGCCACCACTCCGCTACCGACCACCGCGACCCGTCGTCCGGCCACTCCGTCGCCGAGCGACCGTACGTCGGTGCCGTGCAGGTCGGCGGCGGCGTGCAGCAGGCCGTTGGCGCAGATCGGGCCCATGTGGGCGACGTAGACGCCGAGCATCGGGTCGAGGTCGTCGGGGAGCGGGACGAACCGCTCGGCGACCGGGTCGGCGACGTACCCGGTGCGGTGGCCGTAGGTCATCGCACCGACCGCCCCGACCTCGACCGCCGGGGTGGCGCTCTCCACGACCCGGCCGACCTGCATGTAACCCAGGCGCCGCACCGGGTACGGCGTGCTCGCCCCGCCGGGCTGGAACAGGCCGAGGTCGGCGTTCCAGGTGACGTGCAGGTAGGGGTTGGTGCCCTTGACGTAGCTCAGCTCGGTGCCGGCCGAGACGCCACTGTAGAGCGTCTCGACCCGGAAGGTGCCGTCCCGCAGTTCCTCGGCGTCCTGCTCGACCAGCTCGACCCGCCCGGGGCCGTCGACCACCACGATCGTGTCACGCACCGACGGTCACCCCCATCCGGTCCGGCGTGGGCAGGGCCACCGGCCGCCCGGTGCGCGCGCTCTCCGCGACCGCGCAGGCGAGCCGCTGGGTGCCGAGCGCCTCGGCGTACGGGACACGGACGTCGTCCCCGACGCCCCGGACCGCGTCGACGAAGGCCCGGTCGACGGCGACCCGGGCCCCGTCGGGATCGGCCTCGAACCGGCGTTCCCCGTCGGCGTCGCACACCACCAGGCCGTCCTCGGCCAGCGTCAGGGCCAGCCCGTCGGCGAGGATCTCCAGTCCGGCCCGGTGCTTCCAGCCGAGCACGCAGGCGGCGGTGAGGGTGCCGACCGCACCGTCGGCGAAGCGTGCCGCCGCGACGGTGACCGAGTCGATGTCCGCCCCGTCGACCGGGGGCGGCGTGCCGTTGCCGTACGCGGTGACCTCGGTGATCTCACCGACCAGGACCCGGATCAGGTCGAGCACGTGTGCCGCCTGCTCGACGACCGGCCCGCCGGAGCGGTCCCGCCGCGACCACCAGGCCACCGGCGGCACCTTGTCCAGCCAGCTGCCGCTGACCATCCGCACCGGGCGGTCGGCGAGCAGTTCGCGGGCCTGGTCCACCACGTGCAGATAGCGCCAGTGGTGGCCGACCGCGGTGAGCAGGCCGCGCTCGGCGACGCGCTCGGCGATCCGCTCGGCGGTGTCCAGGTCGACCGCCACCGGCTTCTCGACGAACATCGGCACCCCGGCGTCGATCACCGCCTCCTCCACCGGCCCGTGGGCGAACGGCGGCACGCAGACGTACACCGCGTCGCACCCCGCGGCGAGCAGTTCCCCGACGTCGGCGAAGACCTGACCACCGTACCGACCGGCGAGGTCGCTCGCCGCCTCGTGGGCGACGTCGGTCACCCCGACCAGCTCGACGTCCTCGAAGCCGCTGAGCACCCGGGCGTGTCGCTGTGCGACCCCGCCCGCACCCACCAGTCCCACCCGACATCCGACCATGCGAACCCTCCCGACACGTGTCCGTGCCGCAGGGACTGCCCTGGTGGTCAGTGGTACAAACGTTCACCCGGGGGAAATCGGGGTGGTTGGGTCCTGAACGAGATCATTGCGGGAATGCGGTTAGCCGGCGGTGGTGATTGGGAAAACTCCTCGCCACGTCCCGCGCACGACCGGAGCGGACGGCGTCGACTGATGGGGGTTTGCCCGTGCGGGATACGGAAGCGGTGGTGTCACCGGTGGTCGAGGCGTGGGCCACGTACCGGACCACCTCGGCGCAGGAGTGGACGGCACAGCGACTCGTCCGCGCGAAGGGGGACTGCAGGGTCAGCGTGGTGCTGCCGGCACGTAACGAGGAGGCGACGGTCGGCGCGATCGTGTCGACCATCCGGGAACACCTGGTCGACCGGGTGCCGCTGGTCGACGAGTTGATCGTGGTGGACTCCCGGTCCACCGACCGGACCGCGCGGGTGGCCCGCGCCGCCGGCGCGGAGGTGGTCAGCCAGGACGAGATGACCCGGTCGCTGCCCCGGCTGACCGGCAAGGGGGACGCGCTCTGGGCGGGGCTGGCCGCCGCGCGGGGGGACGTGGTGGCGTTCGTCGACGCCGACCTGCGGGAGTTCCGTCCGCACTTCGTGACCGGGCTGCTGGGGCCGCTGCTCACCGATCCCGGCATCGACTTCGTCAAGGGCTTCTACCACCGACCGCTGGTCGGCCAGGCGAGCATCGAGCCGGACGGGGGCGGCCGGGTCACCGAGTTGATGGCCCGTCCGCTGCTCAACCTGTTCTGGCCCGAGCTGGCCGGCTTCGTGCAGCCGCTGGCCGGGGAGTACGCCGGACGTCGGGACGTGCTGTCCCGGGTGCCGTTCGTCTCCGGCTACGGCGTGGAGACGGCCATGCTGATCGACCTGCTGGACATGGTCGGCCTGGACGCGTTGGCCCAGGTCGACCTGGGTGAGCGCAAGCACCGCCACCAGGACACCGCCGCCCTCGGGCGGATGTCGGCGCAGATCATGCTCACGGTCTGGTCCCGGCTGCAACGCCGCGGCTGGGCCAGCCCGGACGTCCGACCGGCCGAGCTGCTCACCCAGTTCCGACGGGGCGGCTCGGACGCCCTGCCGAACCTCGACCGCGAAATCGTGGTCAACGACGTCTCGATCGAGGAGCGACCGCCCCTGGCGGAGCTGCGCCACCTCGTCCCCCGTCGCCGCGTGGCCGCGGCGTGACCGCCGGCCGACCCGGCGCCCAGGAGAGGAACCCCGCATGAGCCTGACCGTCCTGATGAACGCCGGCCCCTGGCTGTCCGTGCCGCCGCCCGGATACGGCGGGATCGAGAACGTGATCGCCACGCTCGTGCCGGAGCTGCGCCGGCTCGGCGTACGGGTGGTCCTCGCCTCGGTGGGCACCAGCACCCTGCCGGTCGACGAACGGGTCTCGGTCTTCCCCGACGGGCAGTTCTCCGCGCTGCAACGCCCGTACAACCAGGTGTGCGGGGTGGCCCAGGCGCACCTCGCCGGGGTGGCCCGCGAGCTGCACTCCCGCGACGACATCGACCTGGTGCACGACCACGTGGAGGCGGTCGGGCTGGCCACTCTGGCCGCGATGGGCCCCGACGCCCCACCGGCGCTACACACCCTGCACTGGGACCTGGCCAAGCATCCGGCGCTCTACGGTCACCTCGACGGCGGGAACCGGGTCCGGGTCAACGGCGTCTCCGCCTCGCAGCTGGCCCGGGCTCCGCAGGCGCTGCGCGACCACTCGGTGGGGCACGTGCACCTGGCGACCCCGCTGGCGGTCGACGCCCACCGCCGGCCCCGTCCACCGAAGGGTCGTCACGTGGTCGTGCTGGGCCGGATCAACCCGGGCAAGGGGCAGGACGTCGCCGCCCGGCTGGCCCACCGGTGCCGGTTCCCGCTGGTGCTGGCCGGCCCGGTGGGGCCGTACCACCGGCCGGAGGACCTGGCGGCGGCGGGCGACGAGGCCCGGCAGAACCCGGACGTGCGGTTCTTCCTCGACGAGGTGGCCCCGCACGTCGACGGCGACCGGGTGCGCTGGGTGGGCACCGTGGCCGGTCAGGACCGTGACGACCTGGTGGCCTCCGCCCGCGTCACCCTCTTCCCGCTGCGGTGGGAGGAGCCGGGTGGCACGGCCGTGGTGGAGTCGTTGGCGCTCGGCACCCCGGTGGTCGCCACCACGCGGGGCTGCCTGCCGGAACTCATCGACCACGGACGCACCGGATTGCTGACCGACGACGAGGAGCAGCTCGGCGAGCTGGTGCTCGCGGCCGGTCGGATCGACCCGGCCCAGTGCCGACGGGAGGCCGCCACCCGGTTCACCCCGGCGGTGATGGCACAGCGGTACGTCGAGTTGTACGAGCGGGTCCGGCAGCTCGCCCCGGCCCGGTTGCAGCCGGTCTGATCCCGGCGCCGCCGACGACGGTCACGACGGGCACCCCCGGCCAGGCGTTTCGACGTGCTGGCCGGGGGTACTTGTCGATCAACCGAGCAACAGCCCCCAGGTACGTACGGAGCGAGGCCCATGTCGAGGCGGATCACCTTCCAGGTGCGCGAGAACTCGCCCGTGACCGAGGTCCGGCTCGCCGGCACCCTGGACGTGCAGACCATGCGGCCCGTGCACGCCGTGCTGAACCGGTGTCTCACCGCCCAACCCGACGCGCTCGTCGTCGACCTGGCCGAACTGACCGTCTGCGACCCCCTGGCGCTCGCCGTCTTCGCTGCCGCCGCCCGTCAGGCCGCGGACTGGCCGGCGGTGCCGATGGTGCTCTGCGCCCCGCCGCCGGAGGCGGCGACCTGGCTCGCCGAGTCCACCGCCTGCCGGGTGCTGCCGGTCTGCCGGGACCGCGCCGAGGCCAGCCGGAAGGTCGACGCGACCGCCGCGCCCCGGCTGCGGGCCCGGCTCCAGCCGGTCGCGGACGCCTGCCGTCGGGCCCGGGAACTGGCCCGGGACGCCTGCGGACGGTGGAACCTGCCGGAGCTGGTCGGTCCGACCACGGTGGTGCTCAGCGAACTGGTGGGCAACGTGGTCCGGCACGCCGGCACCCCGATGCAGGTCACGCTGACGCTGCGCCGGCCGTACCTGCACGTCGCGGTGGTGGACGGTAGCCGGGCCGCCGCCCGTCCCGCCGATCCGGACCACTGCGCCGAGGGCGGGCGCGGGCTGCTGCTGGTCCGGGAGCTGACCCAGCGCTGGGGCAGTTCGCCGGCCGGGGACGGCAAGGTGGTCTGGGCGATGCTTCCCGCCGTGTAGCCTTACGCCCAATTTTTCCCTTCCTGCCTGGTTTCATAGGGAGAGTGACGGGTAGCCACGCCCGTCCAATCCGGCATGCGGGCGGGGTGAGAAACGGCATGACGACATCGACCACCACGGGGCCGGGTCGGGACCGGGGACCGGCGATCCTCGCGCCGGCCCGGTTCGGCGGTTATCCCGGGCCCGTCCGACCGACGGTGCCGGGCGGGAAGCTGACCCGGTTCCTCGCCACCACCGACCACAAGCAGATCGGGCTGCTGTACCTGCTCACCTCGTTCGGCTTCTTCCTGGTCGCCGGGGTCCAGGCCATGCTGATCCGGGGCGAACTGGCCCGGCCGGGAATGCAGTTCCTCGCCCCCGAGCAGTACAACCAGCTCTTCACCTCGCACGGCACGATCATGCTGCTGCTCTTCGCCACCCCGGCCGCGTTCGGGTTCGGCAACTACCTGGTGCCGATCCAGATCGGCGCGCCGGACGTGTCGTTCCCCCGGCTGAACGCGCTGGCCTACTGGCTCTACCTGCTGGGCGGGCTGATGGTCCTCGGCGGCTTCTTCAACCCCGGCGGATCGGCCGACTTCGGCTGGACGGCGTACACGCCGTTGAGCCGGGTCGAGCACTCCCCCGGGGTCGGCGCGAACCTGTGGGTGATCGGCCTGGTGATCTCCGGCCTGGGCACCATCCTCGGCGCGGTCAACCTGGTCACCACCGTGCTCACCCTGCGCGCCCCGGGCATGACCATGTTCCGGATGCCGATCTTCACATGGAACATGCTGCTCACCAGCGTCCTGGTGATCATGGTCTTCCCGCTGCTGGCCGCCGCGCTGCTCGCGCTCGCCGCGGACCGGTTGCTCGACGCGCACGTGTTCGACCCGGACACCGGTGGCCCGCTGCTCTGGCAGCACGTGTTCTGGTTCTTCGGCCACCCCGAGGTGTACATCATCGCGCTGCCGTTCTTCGGCATCATCACCGAGATCATCCCGGTCTTCGCCCGCAAGCCGATCTTCGGCTACAAGGGACTGGTCGGCGCGACCATCGCGATCACCGTCCTGTCGATGACCGTCTGGGCGCACCACATGTTCGGCACGGGTCAGGTGCTGCTGGCGTTCTTCAGCATCCTGAGCTACCTGATCGCGGTGCCCACGGGAGTGAAGTTCTTCAACTGGATCGGCACCATGTGGAAGGGTCAGCTCACCTTCGAGACGCCGATGCTGTTCGCGGTCGGGTTCCTGGTGACGTTCCTGCTCGGCGGGCTGACCGGGGTGCTGGTGGCCTCCCCGCCGGCCGACTTCCACCTCACCGACACCTACTTCGTGGTGGCCCACTTCCACTACGTGCTGTTCGGCACGGTGGTCTTCGCGCTCTTCGGTGGCTTCTACTTCTGGTGGCCGAAGATGACCGGGCGCCTGATGGACGAGCGACTGGGCAAGGCGCACTTCTGGACGATGTTCGTCGGCTTCCACGGCACGTTCCTGGTGCAGCACTGGCTCGGCGCCGAGGGCATGCCCCGCCGGTACGCCGACTACCTGCCCACCGACGGCTTCACCGTCCTGAACACGGTGTCGACGATCTTCTCCTTCGTCCTCGGCGCCTCCACCCTGTTCTTCGTCTGGAACGCCTGGAAGTCCTGGCGGTACGGGGCGATGGTGACCGTCGACGACCCGTGGGGCTTCGGCAACTCGCTGGAGTGGGCCACCACCTGCCCGCCCCCGCTGCGCAACTTCGACCGGATGCCCCGGATCCGCTCCGAACGTCCCGCCTTCGACGCCAAGTACGGCCCGCTCGTGGCCGACCTCGGCCGTGACCTGCCGCAGCGCTCCACCCGCCCACCCCAGACGTTCGGCGAGGAGATGCACCACGAACGGCACGTGCCGGAGTCGCCGAGCGCCGCGGGTGCGCACGGGGCGCGGGAGGCGGCTGCCTACCACCCGGCACCGCAGTCCGGTGCCCGGCCGGTGGACGTGCCGGACCCGGACGAGGTGCTCCGCCCGAGCTTCGAGGAGACCGGTGAGCCGGAGAACCCGTTCGGCTCGGAACGGGGACCGGACAACAACGACCGCTGGCAGCACCCGCACGGACCGGGCGACCACCCACCGGAGCGCTGACGGGTCGGTGGCGCGGGGCCCTCAGCGGCGCGGGACGGTGGGCGCGAGACCGGCGGCGGTGAGCGAGCGCCGCACGGCCGGCTGCGCCCCGGTCAGCCGCAGCGGCACCCCGCTGCGCTCGGCGGCGTCCCGGCCGGCCATCAACGCGGCGACCCCGCCGGCGTCGACGCCCCCCGCACGGTCCAGCTCCACCACCACCTCACGGGGCTGGCCGGTCAACGCTCCCAGTACGGCTCGACGCAACTGGTCCGCGCCGTCCCGGTCCACCTCGCCGCCGACCTCCACCACCACCCGGTCACCGGCGTGCCGCACCGCGATGCGGGTCCGCCCGCTCTCCGCCTCCGCGCCGTTCTGCCACGGCGGTGGGGCGTCGGCGAGCATCGCCTGACGCAGCCAGGTCAGCGCCCGGGACAGCAGGCGGGAGACGTGCATCTGGGAGATGCCGAACCGCGCCGCGATCTCGGCCTGGGTCTGGTTGCCGTAGAAGCGCATGGCCAGGATCCGCCGCTCCCGCCAGGGCAGCCGGTGCAGCAGGCCGCTGACCGTGACCCGGTCGTCGACCGACTCCAGCGCGTTGTCCGACTCCCCCACCAGGTCGCCGAACTCGGCCGAGCTCTCACCGCCGACCGGCGCGTTGAGCGAGGCGGGGCTGTACCCGGCCGCCGACTCGAGGGCGGCGAGGATCTCCTCCTGCGGCGTCTCCAGCCGCTCGGCCAGCTCCGCCACCGTCGGCGCGCGGGACAGTTCGCTGGTCAGCGCGGAGGTGGCCTGACCGACCTCGAGGATCAGGTCGCGCAGCCGTCGGGGCACGTGCACCCCCCAGGTCCGGTCCCGGAAGTGCCGCTTGATCTCTCCCACGATGGTGATCGCCGCGTACGCGGTGAACGAACCGCGCTCCGGGTCGTACCGGTCGACGGCGTTCACCAGCCCCAGCCGGGCGACCTGCTCCAGGTCCTCCAGCGGCTCCCCCCGTCCCCGGTACCGCCGGGCCAGCCGGCCGGCGAACGGCAGGGCGAACCGGACCAGGTCGTCCCGGGCCTCCTGCCGCCGTTCGGGCGGGAGCCCCTCGATACGTGCCGCGTAGGCCAGCGCCGCCGCGTCGAGGTCCTCCAGTCCCCGATCGGTCGGTGACGGGGTGGTTGTGGTGGGCTGTCCGAACATCCGCGCCTCCCTCGGAAGATCCCCGCCCCGCCCGCACGACGGTCACGGGCGCGACGAGGCGCCCGCACCGGGTGCGGGAAGGACGGAAGGTGGGGAATGCCGACGAGCGACAACAGCATGCCGCGCGGCCGGTGCCGGCCGGGCCGTCGCAGCCAGCGGTGTTCCCGCTCTGTAGGTACTCAACCACGGCACCACGGGGTCACGAGGATGTTTCGTCAGGCTGGCCCGGCCGGGTCCGGGTCAGCGGGGCGACCGGCACCGGCGGGCGTGGCACACGTGGCCCCGGGAGACCGGCGGGACGCGGGAGACGGGCGGGAGCCGGCGCTCCGTCAGCCCACCAGCAGGCCCTGGGCGGTGCCGTTGGCGCGCAACGCGGCCAGCGCCGCGTCCACCGCCAGTGGCGGCGGGACCGGAAGGTCGTACGGCTGGTTGCGGAGCACCTCGGTGGCCCGGCGGGTGGGCACCGAGGTGACCGGGTAGCCGCGCGCGGCGGTGCGGTCCAGCGCCCGCCGACGGCGGCCGAACGCGGCGACCGCGAGCCACTGCGGCAAGCCGGCCCACGCCGGTGAGGGCACGCCCGGCGGCTCCGGCAGGACGTCCACCGAGGTGAACGGCTCGCTGCCGGCAAGCCACCACTCGGCGGCGGAGACGCCACGCCGGGCCGCGTTCTCGCACCAGTACGGCACCAGCCCGGCCCGGACCACCTGCCACGGGTCGAGCAGCCGGCCGCACTCCACCACCAGCCGGTCACCGGTCTTGCCGGCGGAGCGCAGCCAGCCCCGGTACAGGTCGGCGGTCGCCGCGCTGAGCACCTCGGGCTGCGGGAACACCACCCGGTGCAGCGGATGGCCCCGGCGTCCGGTCCATTCCCGGGCACCGAGTTCGAATCCGGCCTCGACGCCGTTCTCGGCCAGGGCGCGGGCGGATGACACGTCCGGCGGATCCCAGTGGGAACAGTCACCCCCCGCGGAGCGGATCACCTGCCGCAGCGCCGGGCTGTCCGCGTGGAAGTCGACCGGGTCGAGGCCGCTTGCCGGGCAGCCCACCTGGAAGCTGTGCCCGCCGCCGTCGTCGCGGACCGGCCAGGTGCGGGCGTCCCGCAGCAGCAGCACGGGCGCGTCCGGTTCGAGCCGGGCGGCCAGGAACCGGGCGTACGCGCACGGCAGGCGCTGCCAGCGCACCGCGAGCGTCACCGTCTCCCCGGCCAGCGCGCCCCGGCTGGCCGGGCAGTGGACCTGGCGGACGTGGACGTCGGCGTTGCCGCGCTGCAACCGACCGGCCAGGTTCGCCCCGTGCTCCCGGGCCGCGCGCGGGTGGTCCACCGCGCCGTCGGTCCAGCGTACGGTCATCTCGAAGCCGGCGGGCAGCCACGGCACGCCCAGCGCGACCGCGAGGTGCACCGCCGCGCCGTGTGCCGAGCCGAGCACCGCGCCCGGGTACCGGCGCCGGGGGTACTGGTCGACGAACCAGCGGGCGACCCGCTCGGCGTCCACCTCGGCGGCCTGATCCACCGACAGCGCCACCCGGCCGACGGTCCGTGCCACGGCCGCCCGGCGCACCGCTTCCGGCGCGCCGGGGAACCGCGCCAGCGTGGGTGGGTGACTGAGGTCGGCGCAGTCCACCCCGCGCAGCGCCCGGGCGGCGGCCGCCACCAGGACCCGGGCGGTGCTGCCGCTCGTCACCACCCGCTCACCGGCGGGACCGGCGCCGTCGGCCGTGATCCCGGTCCGCGTTCCGCGTCCCGGCCCGACCGTCCCTCGTTCGCTCACCACGCGGCCCGGCTTCCCGTCCGGATGGGGTTCAAACGGGGCCTCCACCACCGGGCGGGACGAATCAACGGGTGCTGGTCCTTTGCGGGTCGGCCGCCCCGCAACGGGTGCCCCGCACCCGCCGTCCCGGCTGGTCCCCGGCGGGGGTTTCGGTCCATCCCGCCGGGGCATCCTGCGTCCCATGTCGCAGGACGAGCAGCCCACCACGGCGGGCACCACCATCACCGCCTACCCGGACGGACCGTTGCTGGTGCGGGGTGATTTCGTCCTGCTCACCCCGGAGGGACACCCCATCGAGACGCGACGGGGGACGGTGGCGCTGTGCCGGTGCGGACGGTCGGCGTCGAAGCCGTTCTGCGACGGCACCCACAAGGTGGTCGGCTTCCGCACCGGATGACCGGCGGGGGCACCGGCTGGCGTCGGAGACCTCGCCCACGACGGTCCACCCCGACCGAGGGCGGACGACGAGCGGCCCGGCGTCGGTCAGGCCGCCACGGGCAGCGACCCGACCGACGTCGCGCGCAGCGAACTGCGTCCGGCCGCCCAGCTCGTCAACAGGTGGGTGGCGAAGATCCGGTCCACGGCCAGGCAGGCCGCCGCGCCGAAGAGCACGTCGGCGGTGAGCGCCGGCTCGGCCCGGACCAGGCCGCCGCAGAGGTCGTACGCGGCGATCTGCTCGTGCACGGCGTCCGCCTCGACGTGTTCGTCGTAGAAGTCGGTGGCCACCTCGTCGAAGCCGAGCCGGCGCAGCCCGTTGCCGTACCGGCGGTTCGGCAGCGACGAGGTCATCTCGAAGGCGGCGAGGTGCCCCACCAGCGCCCCCCGCAGCCGACGGTGCAGGCCGAACAGGGAGATCACGTTGCTGGTCGCCAGGGTCACCGCGGGCACCGCGTCGAGGTGCGCGGCGTACCCGGTGTCCAGCCCGAGCCGGCCGAGGGTGCGGCGGAACAGTTCGGCGTGCATGCGGTCCGGCCGGCCGCCGCCGTACTCGTCCATCTGGATCTCCACCAGGGCGGCCTTGACCGCGCCACCCAGCCGGGGGATGGCCCAGGAGTGCGGGTCGGCCTCCTTGAGGTGGTAGATCGAGCGGTGCGTGACGAACTCCCGGAACTGCGCCAGGGTGGCCCGCCGGTGCAGGGCGGCGGCCAGCGACGGGCCGTCGTCGGCCCGGGCCAGCGCGGCCAGTGCCGCCGGCAGGTCGGCCGGTCGCACCGCCGGCAGCGGGCCGACCAGCTGGCGCAGCGCCGCCTCGAACCGTCGCTCGACGCGGGCCCGCAGGGCCAGCAGCGACGGCTGCCACTCCCACGCCTCGTCCACCCCGGTCCAGCCCCGGTAGTGCAGCTCGTAGCAGAGGAAGAGGGTCAGTTGCAGGTCCTCGTCGGTGAGCGGCTCCACCGGATCGCAGTCGAGGTGCGTCCGAAGGTCGTGCGGCGGCTCCCGCAACGCGGCGACGAGGGCGGCCGAGACCGGGCCGCGCGGTCGGGGCAGCGGCGCGGGCCCGTGTGCGCGCGCGGCCGGATCTGACATGGTGCCTCCCTCGTCGACTGCGCCGGTAGATGCCCCGGCCACCCCCGCCTAAACGGCCTGCCCGCCCCGGCGGGCCGCGTGCTCTCCGAGTCCCGGCCACGCATCGCGTGCGGAACCTTCCGCGAGGTGGCCGGTGGACCGGCAGCGGCGCGCCTCAGCCCCCACCGCGCCCCGGCGTGCCGGCGTCGGCGTAGCGCAGCACCGCGCCGACGCCGTCGGTCAGCTCCGGCGCCTCGTCCGGCCCCAGCACCGTCACCCGGGCGTCGGTGCCGACCAGGGCCCGTACCAGTGCCGCGTCGGCGCGTACCCGCTGGGGATGGTCGACGGCCATGGCGGTGAGCTGACCCGGGTCGGTGGCGATCTCGGTCGGTTCCGGGCCGATCCAGAGTTCGTCGGTGGAGGACGGGTCGTCGACGATCAGCATCGTGTCGACCTGGTTGCGTTGCAGCGCGCCGACCACCGCGTCCAGGCCCGCGCCGACGTCCTCCTGGACGCCGAACCGGTCCAGCGTCTCCTGGATGCGCCGGTCGGCCACCTCGGCGACGGCCTGCACCGTGACGTCCTCCATGGCCGCGAGATCCGCGCCACCGGCCCGCTTGCCGGCGTCGGTGCGGACCAGCCGGTCCTGCCACCGTGACGGCAGCTGGGCGGCGATCACCCCGGTGGCCCGGACGTCCCCGGCGAGGACCACCACCTCCGCGCCGACCCGTTCGGCCAGCGCGACCGTGGCCGCCGCCGCGTCGCCCGCGTTGTGGTGCCAGGCCTCGGTCGCCGCGCGCTGGTAGCGGGACTGGGACCAGCCGCCCGGCTGCACCCGTCGGAGTTGGTGACTTTCCCGACCCCGCACGTGGGCGCGCCGTGGCACCCCACCGGCGTCGACCGCCACGACGTCGGCACCGGTCCGGTCGGCCAGCACCCGCACCCAGGCGACCTCCTCGCCCCGCTGGGCGACCAGCGGCATGGTGTGGGGCAGCGGGCCGTACGCGGCCAGGTCCCGGAGCGGGGGCGCGGAGAGGTACTCGGTGAGCGCGACCCGGCCCCGGTTGGCGAAGAGGGCGAGTCCGTAGTCCCCGGGCAGCGGGGCGTGCCCCCGGACCATCCGGTCCAGTGCCGCGACGGTCTCCGGGTCCGCCCCCTGTTCGGTGAGGCGACCCGCCAGGGCCCGCCACCGCAGGTCCAGAGCGGGGCGTGCGTCCTGGGTGTCCCGGGAGGCGTCCAGGTAGACCGAACACCACGGCCCGGGACGTTCGTAGAGCGGGCGCAGGAAGGACAGCTCCATGCTCGACCCCTTTCCGGCTCGGCCCCGCGCTTACCCGTACCGGTCGCGTTGTCACCTCGCCCGTCGTACGGTGGCGGACGCGCCGTGAGCGCGTTCACTCATGTCGCTCAACCCACCCGACCGATACCATCGGTGCACAGAACAGAACTTTCGGTGGTGATGATGGACAGCGACCTCCAACGCCCGCGGATCCTCCGCCCGACCGGCAGGATCTTCACCGGGCGGGTGGTCCGCTTCATGGACGGCTACACCCGCGAGATGCGGGTGGGACAGCCGATCCTGGCGGCGGTGATGACCGCGGCCGCTCTGACCCAGGTGCTGACCCTGCTGGTGCGGACACTGCTCAGGACCGGCGCGGGCGGGCCCGCCCGGCGCAGCTTCAAGGAACTCAAGAAGGGGCCGGAGTTCCTGGTCACACCGACGCGCCTGCGCGACGCCGACGGTCAGCTCTTCGAGGTCGAACTGCACGGGCACCTGGCGCAGAGCGCGGTGCACCCCGGGGACCACGTCCAGCTCACCCTCCGCGACCAGGGCGACCCGGACCTGCCACCGCGGATCGAGCGGATCGTCAACATCACCACCACCCAGTGGCTGACTCCGCGTCCGCCGACGGTCTGGTCCCACCTCGGGCCGCCGCTGCTGCTCCAGGCGTTCGCCGGGGCGCTGGTGCTGGTGCTGGTACTGGCCTGGGCGATCACGATCTGAGCCGGACGGGTTTGCCTGCCCGCGCCCGCGGGCAGGCAACCGGAGCACGTTTCCCGGTTCACCCTGACCGCCGTACTCGAAGCGGGCCGGGGCCGGCGACGTGGTGGCGCTGATGCGGCACCTCGGGCACGAACGCTTCGCCGTGGTCGGGCACGACCGGGGTCAGCCCACCGGGGTCGGGGTACGGGTCGGCGCGACGGCCGGCGCGAGCCTGCCCCGGCGGTGGGCCCACCGCTCGAAGGCCAGCGTCGCGAACGGCGGAACCGCGCAGGCCAGGGCCACCAGCGTGATCCCCCAACCCCACCGCTGCTGGCGGGCGACCAGCAGCGCCAGCAGGCCGTACGCCATGAAGAGCGCGCCGTGGACTGGCCCGAAGATCTGCACGCCGATCTCGTTGCCGGGTGGCCCGTACTTGACCGCCATCCCGACCAGCAGGCCCAGCCAGGAGCACGCCTCGGCGATGGCCACCACCACGAACCACCGGGTCACCTTGTCGCGCACGTGCTCTCCCCTCTCGTGTCGGGCAATGTTAGGGGCCGCAGTGGGTACAACGAACCACGGGTGACCGGCGGCGCGAGCCGGATCACGTCGAACGACGGTGGACGGGAAAGGGACCTCCGACCTCTTCCCCGCGTCGCCGGCACGTGCGAGGTTGAAGACACCAGCGGTGACAGGGTGGTGACCCATGGGTGAGGACGTCGGGGTACGGAACTTCACGCGGGAGGACCGGGCCCGGTACCGGGAGAAGGTCCGTCGCTGTCTCGACGTCTTCGCCGAGATGCTCCGGGAGTCCCGGTTCGAGTCAGAGCGCCCGACGACCGGGCTGGAGATCGAGCTGAACCTGGTGGACGACCGGTCGATGCCGGCGATGCGCAACGCCGACGTGCTCGCCGCCATCGCCGACCCGAGCTTCCAGACCGAACTGGGCCAGTTCAACGTGGAGATCAACGTCCCGCCCCGACGGCTCGCCGGCAACGGCACCGCCGAGTTCGAGGAGACCGTCCGTGCCAGCCTGAACGCGGCGGAGGAGAAGGCCCGGACGGTCGGCGCGCACATGGTGATGATCGGGATCCTCCCGACGCTGCGGCCGGAGCACCTCACCGGCGAGGCCCTCTCGGCGAACCCCCGCTACCGGCTGCTCAACGAGCAGATCTTCGCCGCCCGGGGCGAGGACCTGCCGATCGCGATCAGCGGCGTGGAGCGGCTGGCGACCACCGCCGACACCATCACCCCGGAGGCCGCCTGCACCAGCACCCAGTTCCACCTCCAGGTCAGCCCGGCCCGGTTCGCCGACTACTGGAACGCCGCCCAGGCCGTCGCCGGGGTGCAGGTGGCCCTCGGGGCCAACGCGCCGCTGCTGTTCGGCCGGGAACTGTGGCGGGAGACCCGGATCCCGCTGTTCGAGCAGGCCACCGACACCCGGGCCGAGGAGATCAAGGCCCAGGGCGTACGCCCCCGCGTGTGGTTCGGGGAACGCTGGATCACCAGCGTCTTCGACCTGTTCGAGGAGAACGTGCGCTACTACCCCGCGCTGCTGCCGATCTGCGACCCGGAGGACCCGGCCGAGGCGCTCGCCGCCGGGGAGGTGCCCAAGCTGGCCGAGCTGCGGCTGCACAACGGCACCATCTACCGCTGGAACCGACCGGTCTACGACGTGTTCCGGGGCCGGCCCCACCTGCGGGTGGAGAACCGCGTCCTACCTGCCGGGCCGACCGTGCTGGACACCGTCGCCAACGGCGCGTTCTACTTCGGACTGGTCCGGGCGCTCGCCGAGTCGGACCGGCCGCTGTGGTCGCAGATGTCGTTCAGCGCGGCCGAGGAGAACTTCCAGAGCTGTGCCCGGCACGGCATCGACGCGCAGGTGTTCTGGCCGGGGCTGGGCTACCTTCCGGTCACCGAGCTGGTGCTGCGCCGGTTACTGCCCCTGGCCCACCACGGTCTGGACCTGTGGGGGCTGGAGCCGACGGAGCGGGACCGGCTGCTCGGCGTCATCGAGGGCCGCTGCCTGACCGGACGCAACGGCGCCACCTGGCAGGTGGCCACCCTGCACCGGTTCGAGGCCGAGGACCACGTGGACCGGCCGGAGGCGCTGCGCCGGATGCTCGGCCACTACGTCGACCTGATGCACAGCAACCGGCCCGTCCACGAGTGGCCACTGCCCTGAGCACGCCCGGAGCGGGGGTAGGCGACGAGAGACGGACGACCCGCAGGCCGCAGGGTGGACGACCGGGGCCAGCCGGCGTCACCAGGGGGACGGGTCGTCGCGGAGCCGGCTGTAGAGATATCCGTCGCGCCACTGGCCGGCCCGGAACTCGCAGGCCCGGACGACGCCCTCGAACTGGAAACCCGCCCTGGTCAGAGCCGCCTGCTCGGCGACGTTCTCCGGCTGGGTGCCGGCCTGGACACGCTGGACCGGAGTGTGGCTGAACAGGTAGTCGCAGAGCATCGCCTGCGCCCGCCAGCCGACGCCACGCCCCCGCCACTCGGGCAGCAGGGCGATGCCGATCTCCCAGTGCCGGGCGGACCCTCCGTAGGAGCCGGCCAGGAAACTGACGAAACCGGCCGCCACCCGTCCCCCGTCGCCGGTCCCGCCGGCGTCCGCCGGCTGGTCGTCCGACGCGTCGTCGGGTTCCCTGCCCGGCCGTCCACGGTCGACCTCGACCGTCAGCCGGCCGTCGTCCGCGCCGAGGTAGCCGTCGGCGGCGAACCGCCGGGCCGGCTCTCCGGCGTCCCGGAACCCGGCCCAGTCCGGGCCGATGAGCCCCGGCTCGGTGAGGAACCGGCGGAACATGGCCAGATCGGCCTCGACGACCGGGCGGAGCCGGACGCCGAGCCAACCGGAGCCGCTCACCGGGCGTGACCGTCGGCCGCCTGGAGCACCTGACCGGTGCTCCGGCGCGCCTGACGGGAGGCGGGGAAGACCATGCCGCCCATCCTCGCATCCGGCAGGACCGGGCCGGGACCGGTGGTCACAGCGCGACGATCGCCGCCGTCTCGGGGGGCAGTTCCACGCCGTCCCGCATCACGGTGACGCCGGTGCCGGTGGCGAGCAGCACCTGCCGGACCACGCCGGGCAGGTTGACCCGCTGCGCCTTGTCGGCCAGGTTCGCCACCACCAGGCACTCCCCCCGCCGTACCACCAGGAACCGGTCGCCGTGGCGGACGTCGACCCGGTCCAGGCGGGGGTCGGAGAGGTCGGGCCGGGCCTTGCGCAGCGCGATCAGCCGGCGGTGGAACTCCAGCATCTCCCGGTGCTCGGGCTTGTCCAGTTCCGCCCAGTCCAGCCGGGACCGGGCGAAGGTCTCCGGATCCTGCGGGTCGGGGACCTCCCCCTCCGGCCAACCGTGGGCGGCGAACTCCCGCCGGCGGCCGGTGGCGACCGCGGCGGCCAGCTCCGGCTCCGGGTGACTGGTGAAGAACTGCCACGGGGTCCGGGCGCCCCACTCCTCTCCCATGAACAGCATCGGGGTGAACGGCGCGGTGAGCAGCAGCGTCGCGCCGACCCGCAGCAGCGCCGGGGAGAGCGTGGTGGAGATCCGGTCACCGGTGGCGCGGTTGCCGATCTGGTCGTGGTTCTGCAGGTACGCGACGAACCGGTGCCCCGGCACCCGCTGCCGGTCGACCGGCCGCCCGTGGGTGCGGTCGCGGAAGCTGGACCAGGTGCCGGCGTGGAAGAACGCCCCGGTGAGCACCGCCTCCAGGCAGTCCAGCGAGCCGAAGTCGGCGTAGTAGCCCTGCCGTTCCCCGGTGAGCAGGGTGTGCAGGGCGTGGTGGGCGTCGTCGTTCCACTGCGCGTGCAGCCCCGTGCCACCCGCCTCCCGCGGGGTGATCAGCCGGGGGTCGTTCAGGTCGGACTCGGCGATCAGCGACAGCGGTCGCCCCAGGTGGGTGGCGAGCGACTCCACCTCGACGGCCAGGTCCTCCAGCAGCGGCACCGCCCGGTCGTCGGCGAACGCGTGCACCGCGTCCAGTCGCAACCCGTCGACGTGGTAGTCGCGCAGCCACATCCGCACGCTGTCGACGATGTAGCGGCGCACCTCGTCGGAGTGCGGCCCGTCCAGGTTGACCGAACGCCCCCAGGTGTTGCTGCCCTCGGACAGGTACGGCCCGAACAGCGGCGCGTACGCCCCGGAGGGGCCGAAATGGTTGTAGACGACGTCGAGGATCACCCCCAGTCCCCGGCGGTGCGCCGCGTCGACCAGCCGCTTCAGCCCGTCCGGGCCGCCGTAGGCGTGGTGCGGTGCGTACCAGCACACGCCGTCGTAGCCCCAGTTGTACTCGCCGTTGAAGGCGTTGACCGGGAGCAGTTCGATCAGGTCCACGCCGAGGTCGACCAGGTGGTCCAGGCGGTCGATCACCGCGTCGAACGTGCCCTCCGGGGTGAACGTGCCGACGTGCAGCTCGTAGAGGACGCTGCCGGGCAGCTGCCGGCCGGTCCACGCCTGGTCCCGCCACTCGAAGGCGGCGTGGTCGTAGACCCGGCTCGGGCCGTGCACCCCCGCCGGCTGCCAGGGCGACCGCGGGTCGGGCAGGGCACGGTCGTCGTCGTCGAGCAGGAACGCGTAGTCGGTGCCCGGACCGGCGTCGGGCACCTCGGCCCGCCACCAGCCGCCCGGCGCGGCGGCCATCTCCCGGTCGCCACCACCGTCGATCCGCAGCCGGACCCGCTCGGCCTGCGGCGCCCACACGGTGAAATCGGTCATCACGCCTCCCCGGGCCCGGTGGGAGCCAGCAACGCGACGGGATAGGTGCCGAGCAGGTCGCCCAGGAACACCCGTGGACCAGCGTAGACCCGCCCGGTGAACAGGTCGGTCATCTCGTGAACGGAAAGCGACACACTCGTGTCCCCCCAACCGCCCCGCCGGCCCAGCCCGACCGGGAGCCGGGTGGCCAGCGCGAGCGTGCCGCCGGTGTCGAAGCAGACAGCGTGCGCGGCGGCCGGGCCGTGTGCCGGCACCGGCCGGTGGTCACCGAAGCACTCCGGCCGGTCCCGGCGCAGCCGCAGGGTCCGGGAGACCACCAGCAGCTTCGCCGCGCCGCCCGCGTCGACCGGGGGCCGCCAGCCGGCGTCGAGACGGGCCAGCAGGTCCCGGCGGACGGCGAAGTCGACCGGACGACGGTTGTCCGGGTCGACCAGGGAGTTGTCCCACAGCTCGGTGCCCTGGTAGGTGTCGGGGACACCGGGCATGGCGAGCTGGACGAGCTTCTGCCCCAGCGCGTTCGACCAGCCGGGCCGGGTGATCTCCTCGGCGAACCCGGTGATCGAGGCATGCAGTCCCGGGTCGTCGTACATCCGGTCGACCAGGGCGTGCAGGGTCCGCTCGAAGACCGGGTCCGGGTCGGCCCAGCTGGTCGAGGCGGCGGCCTCCCGGGCGGCCTTCTCCACGTACGCGTGCAGCCGCTCGCGTTCGATCGGCCAGGCGCCGACCACGGTCTGCCAGAGCAGGTGGGCGAAGGCCGGGTCGGGCAGTGGTGCCTCGGTCATCCACCGGCCGACCTGCTCGGCCCAGCGGTGCGGCAGCTCGGCCAGGACGGCGAGCCGGGCCCGCACGTCCTCGCCGCGCTTGGTGTCGTGGGTGGAGAGCGTGGTCATCGCGGCGGGCCAGCGGCGCTGCCGGTCGACGGCGAAGCGGTGGAACTCCTCCGGCGGGGTGCCGAAGTGGACCGGGCTGCCGCCCACCTCGTTGAGCGCGACGAACCGGCTCCACCGGTAGTAGGCGGTGTCCTCCACCCCCTTGGCCATCACCGCGCCGGTGAGCTGCGGGAAGCGTTGGCCGAGTTCGTCGTCCGGATCGCGCAGCCGGGCGGTGAGCGCGTCCAGGGCGGCGGTCAGGTCGGGTCGGCGACGGCCGGCCTCGGCGCGGGCGGCGGCGAGGTGCCGGGCACCCTCGGGCGGGTAGCCCCGGTAGACCGGGAAGCAGGCCGCCAGCTCGGCCAGGGCGGCGCGGGCCTCCGTCGGGTCGACCTCGGGGGCGAGCGCGGCCAGCCGGGTCAGCTCGGCGGCGAGCAGCCGGGTGGCGGCGGCCAGTTTGGTGGCGTGGATCAGCTCGGGCCAGGAGGTCGTGGTGCCGGTCAGCCGGGTGTCCAGGACGGTGAAATCGCCTTCCGCCCGCCCGTCGACGAAGAGACCGCAGACCGGGGCGAGCGCCTCGTAGCCGGTGGTGCCGTCGACCGGCCACTCCGGCAGTTCCTCGCCGTACTCGAGGATCTTCTCCACCACGAGCCAGGCTGCGGGGGCGGCGGCCCGGAGCCGGGCCAGGTAGGCGGCCGGGTCGCGCAGCCCGTCGGGGTGGTCGACCCGGATGCCGTCGACCTCCCCGGCCGCGACCCAGCGGAGGACCTCGGCGTGCGTGGCGTCGAAGACCTCCGGGTCCTCCACCCGCAGCCCGGCCAGGTCGGAGACGGCGAAGAAGCGCCGGTACGTCAGTTCCGCGTCGCCGCGCCGCCAGGAAACCAGCTCGTAGTGCTGCCGGTCGTGGACCTCCTGCGGGCTCCCGTCGCCGGTGCCGTCGGCGACCGGGAAGCGGTGCTCGTGGTAGCGCAGCTCCCCGTCGACGAGCTTGAGGTCACCGAGGGCGTCCGGGGTGTCGGCGAGCACCGGCAGCAGTAGTCGGCCGGCGTCCCAGTCGATGTCGAACCAACGTGCGTACGCCGAGTCGCGTCCGCGCCGCAGCACGTCCCACCAGGCCGGGTTCGCCTCCGGCCGGGCCACCCCGGCGTGGTTGGGGACGATGTCCACGACCAGACCGAGCCCGGCGTCACGCAGCGCGGCCACCAGCCGCCGCCGGGCGGCCTCGCCGCCGAGTTCGGGGTTGACCGCGCGGTGGTCGACCACGTCGTAGCCGTGCGCGGAACCCGGCGTGGCGGTCAGCAGCGGCGCGCTGTAGAGGTGGGTGACGCCCAGGTCGGCGAGGTAGCCGGCGAGGCCGGCGGTGGCGTCCAGGTCGAAACCGGGGCGGACCTGCACGCGGTAGGTGGCGCCGACGCGGCGGCCGGGCGGCGCGCCCTCCGGCGACGTCGCGGGACGTTCGGGGGTCACCGACATCAGACTGTCCTCTCCAGGACCACCAGGGAACGGTCCGGCACCCGCAGGGTGCCGGCCGCGCCGACCACCGTCGTGCCGTCGGGGAACGGAGCGGCGGTGCTGATCACGCACTGCCACTTCTGGCCGAACTCCCCACCGGGGAGGGTGAAGTCCAGCGGGGCGTCGTGGGCGTTGAAGCAGAGCAGGAAGGAGTCGTCGCGGTGGCGCTGGCCGTACTGGCCGCGCTCCCGGATGCCCTCGCCGTTGACGAAGAGGGTGACCGCGCGGCCGAAGTCGTTGCCCCAGTCGTCGCCGTTCATCTCCCGCCCGTCCGGGGTGTACCAGGCCAGGTCGGGCAGGGGCTGTTCGGCGGTCCGACCGCCGACCGGCAGCCCGGTGAAGAACCGGCGGCGGCGGAACACCTGGTGCCGGGCCCGGAAGTCGGTGAGCGTCCGGACGAAGTCCAGCAGCTGCTCGTCGACGTTCTCCCAGTCGACCCAGGCCAGCTCGCTGTCCTGGCAGTAGGCGTTGTTGTTGCCGTGCTGGGTGCGGCCCAGCTCGTCACCGTGGCCGATCATCGGCACGCCCTGGGAGAGCATCAGGGTGGCCAGGAAGTTGCGCCGCTGCCGGGCACGCAGGGCGAGCACGCCCTCGTCGTCGGTGGGGCCCTCGACGCCGCAGTTCCAGGACCGGTTGTGGCTCTCGCCGTCCCGGTTCTCCTCGCCGTTGGCCTCGTTGTGCTTGTCGTTGTACGCCACCAGGTCGGCGAGGGTGAATCCGTCGTGGCAGGTGACGAAGTTGATGCTGTGGAACGGCTTGCGCCCGTCGTCCTGGTAGAGGTCGGCGGAGCCGGAGATCCGGGAGGCGAACTCGGCCAGGGTGGCCGGCTCGCCGCGCCAGAAGTCCCGGACGGTGTCCCGGTACTTGCCGTTCCACTCGGTCCAGACCGGAGGGAAGTTGCCGACCTGGTAGCCGCCGGGACCGACGTCCCACGGCTCGGCGATCAGCTTGACCTGGCTGACCACCGGGTCCTGCTGGACCACCTCGAAGAAGGTGGAGAGGCGGTCCACCTCGTAGAACTCCCGGGCCAGGGTGGCCGCGAGGTCGAAGCGGAAACCGTCGACGTGCATCTCGGTCACCCAGTACCGCAGCGAGTCCATGATCAGCTGGAGTGAGTGCGGGCTGCGGACGTTGAGGCTGTTGCCGGTGCCGGTGTAGTCGACGTAGTAGCGCCGGTCGGACTCGGAGAGGCGGTAGTAGCTGGGGTTGTCCACGCCCTTGAAGCTCAGCGACGGCCCGAGGTGGTTGCCCTCGGCGGTGTGGTTGTAGACCACGTCGAGGATGACCTCGATGCCGGCCGCGTGCAACGCCCGCACCATGCCCCGGAACTCCTGCACCTGCTGGCCGAGGTGGCCGAGCGCGGAGTAGCCGTGGTGCGGGGCGAAGAAGCCGATGGTGTTGTAGCCCCAGTAGTTGCGCAGGCCCATGTCGACCAGGCGGTGGTCGTGCACGAACTGGTGCACCGGCATCAGCTCGATCGCGGTCACCCCGAGGCGGGTCAGGTACTCGATCATCGGCGGGGAGGCGATCCCGGCGTACGTGCCGCGCAGCTCCTCGGGGATGTCCGGGTGCCGCATGGTCAGCCCGCGCACGTGCGCCTCGTAGATCACCGAGTGGTGGTACGGGGTGCGGGGCGGCCGGTCGTTGCCCCAGTCGAAGTACGGGTTGACCACCACCGACTTGGGCATGAACGGCGCGGAGTCGGCCTCCGACATCCGGTCCGGCTCGCCCAGCACGTAGTCGTAGACCGCGGGATCCCACTGCACGTCCCCGTCGATCGCCTTGGCGTACGGGTCCAGCAGCAGCTTGTGCGGATTGCAGCGCAGCCCGTTCGCCGGGTCGTACGGCCCGTGGACCCGGTAGCCGTACCGCTGCCCCGGCTCGATGCCCGGGAGGTACGCGTGCCAGACGTGGGCGTCGACCTCGCGCAGCCGGACCCGCCGCTCGGCGCCGGTGTCCCACTCGTCGAAGAGGCAGAGGTCCACCGCCTCGGCCATCTCAGAGAAGATCGCGAAGTTGGTGCCCATCCCGTCGTAGGTGGCCCCCAGCGGATAGCGCTCACCCGGCCAGACCTGCATGTCGCTCCTTCGGGCATGGTTCGTCGGCGGCGTCGCAGGCGGAACCTGTCGGCGCGCACGCGGGTATTGCCCCGCCGCATCCCTCGCCAATCCACCCGGTCAGCCGAGTGTCCCGAATACACCCGGACTGCGCGGCTTAAACCGTCAGGTGTCCCTCGTCACCTTCCGCCCGCTCGGGATGCGAGTTCCCGGCCCATGCCTTTTCCTTGGTGCGGGCGCGCGCGACCCGCGCGCCCGCACCCGGCCGTTCGGCCCCACCACCATCCACCTTCCGCCGCCACCGACATCGGCGTGTGCCCTGCTGCCTGGACGGAGAACCACTGTGACGACCCCGCGGGTCGGCGACCTCGCGAGCCCCTCGGACCGGCCCTGCCGGCCCACCCTCACCTCCCGCCCTGCGATCCCCCAGCCCGCCGGCTCGACATCCCGTCCGCGCCGGATCCTGATGCTCTCCTGGGAGTACCCCCCGGTGCTCGTCGGCGGCCTCGGCCGCCACGTACACGCCCTGTCGGTGGCCCTGGTCGCCGCCGGGCACGAGGTCACCGTGGTCACCCGCCACGCCGAGGGCGCGCCGCTGGAGGAGTACGCCGACGGGGTACGGATCGTCCGGGCGGCCGAGGACCCGGTGACCTTCCCGCTGGCCACCGGTTCGCTACTGGCCTGGACGATGGCGTTCAACCACACCCTCACCCGGGCCGCGCTGCGCGCCGCCGAGTCCGGCGGCTACGACGTCGTCCACGCCCACGACTGGCTGGTCGCGCACACCGCGATGACCCTGCGCGAGCACCTGGACGTGCCGCTGGTGAGCACGATCCACGCCACCGAGGCGGGACGGCACCAGGGCTGGCTGCCGGAGGAGATGAACCGCACCATCCACGCGGTCGAGCACTGGCTCAGCAACGAGTCCGGCCGGGTGATCGTCTGCTCCCGGTACATGCGCGACGAGGTGACCGGGCTGTTCGGCGTACCGGCCGGGCGGGTCGACGTGGTGCCCAACGGGGTCGAGCCGCACCGCTGGAAGGCCCCGGTGGCGGCGGTGGCCGCCGCCCGCCGGCGGTTCGCCGGGGACGGCCCGCTGGTCACCTTCGCCGGCCGGCTGGTCTACGAGAAGGGCGTACAGCACCTCCTCGCCGGGCTGCCCCGGCTGCGGGACCGGCACCCGGGCCTGCGGGCGGTGATCGTCGGCGACGGCCCCTACCGGGGTGAACTGGAGGCCGAGGTGCACCGGCTCGGCCTGGGCGGCACGGTCAGCCTGCCGGGCTTCCTCGGCGGTACCGACCTGCCCGCGGTGATGGCCGCCTCGGATTGCTTCGCGGTACCCAGCATCTACGAGCCGTTCGGCATGGTGGCACTGGAGGGGGCGGCGGCCGGCGCGCCGCTGGCGGTCGCCGCGACCGGTGGCCTCGCCGAGATCGTCGAGCCGGGGGTCACCGGCATGACCTTCCGCCCGCAGGACCCGGAGGGGCTCAGCGAGGCGGTGCACGCGCTGCTGTCGGACACCGAGCACGCCCGGGTGCTGGCCCGCCGCGCCCGGGCCATGGTGCACGAGCGGTACGGCTGGGCGGCCATCGCCCAGCGGACCGCCGCCACCTACGCCACCGCCATCGCCGGGTCGTCGTCCTTCACCACCGAGCAGGCCGGCCTGCGGATGGCGATCGGCCGCCCGGCCGCGCCACCGGTGCACGAGGGCAACCTGCTCGTCGCCGCCGGCCTGCGCTGAGGTGGAAGCAGGGGTCCCCTGCTACCGCTTTTTGGCGAGCAGGGGACCCCTGCAACCACCCACCGCAACCAGCGACCCCAGCACCCACCGCACCCACCGCACCCACCGCTAGCGCAGAGAACGCGACGGGCCGCCAGCCCCCGGAAGGGGGGTGGCGGCCCGTCGCGTGCGGGGTCGGAGCCGTCAGCGCTCGTCGCGCGGGACGTAGGCGCGCTCCTCGGCACCGGTGTAGAGCTGCCGCGGGCGGCCGATCTTGGTCTCCGGGTCGCCGATCATCTCGCGCCACTGGGCGATCCAGCCGGGCAGCCGACCGAGCGCGAAGAGCACCGTGAACATCTTGGTCGGGAAGCCCATGGCCTTGTAGATCAGGCCGGTGTAGAAGTCCACGTTCGGGTAGAGCCTGCGGGAGACGAAGAAGTCGTCGGCGAGGGCGATCTCCTCGAGCTGCATCGCGAGGTCGAGCAGCGGGTCCGGCTTGGCCATCCGACCGAGCACGTCCTGGGCGGCCTTCTTGACGATGGCGGCACGGGGGTCGTAGTTCTTGTAGACCCGGTGGCCGAAGCCCATCAGCTTGACGCCGTCGGCCTTGTCCTTGACCTTCCGCACGAAGGACTGCACGTCCCCGCCGTCGTCCTGGATGCGCTGGAGCATCTCCAGCACCGCCTGGTTGGCACCGCCGTGCAGCGGGCCGAAGAGCGCGTTCACGCCGGCCGAGACCGAGGCGAAGAGGTTGGCGTTGCTGGAGCCGACCAGACGCACCGTCGAGGTCGAGCAGTTCTGCTCGTGGTCGGCGTGCAGCACGAAGAGCATGTCCAGCACGCGGGCCATCACCGGGTCGACGTCGTACGGTTCGGCCGGCACGCCGAAGGTCATTCGGAGGAAGTTCTCCACGTACCCGAGCGAGTTGTCCGGGTAGAGCATGGCCTGTCCGATGGACTTCTTGTACGCGTACGAGGCGATGGTGGGGACCTTGGCCATCAGCCGGACGGTGGACATCTCCACGTGCTCGGCGTCGAACGGGTCCAGGCTGTCCTGGTAGAAGGTGGAGATCGCGCTCACCGCCGAGGAGAGCACCGCCATCGGGTGCGCGTCGCGCGGGAAGCCGTCGAAGAAGCGCCGCATCTCCTCGTGCAGCAGCGAGTGCCGGCGGATCCGCTGGTCGAACTCCTCGAGCTGGGTCGCGGTCGGCAGCTCACCGTAGATGAGCAGGTAGGAGACCTCCAGGAAGGAGGACTTCTCGGCCAGTTGCCCGATGGGGTAGCCCCGGTACCGCAGGATGCCCGCGTCCCCGTCGATGTAGGTGATCGCCGAGGAGCAGGCCGCCGTGTTGACGAACCCGGGATCGTAGGTGACGAGCCCGGTCTCGTTCAGCAGTTTGCCCACCCGGATTCCGGCGGGGCCTTCGACCGCGGACTGCACCGGCATCGAAAGCTGCCCACCGGGGTGATCGAGCTTGACTTCCGTCATCTGTCCCTCGCTTCGCCGGCAGAATCTACGTTGAAGAAGCCTCCGCTTTTTGACGAAGGTGCCTTCGCTTTTACCGTAAACGTGTTCCCTGTGACACCGCCCGTCGTGGCTGAGCGGTGAGGGATGCGTCACCCGATTCCCTATCGGCCGACTCGGAAACCCCGCCGTGCAGGGGCGAAGGGGACGGGCGGCGGCGATCGGGTGGGTTGCGGCAGTGACGACGGATGACGAGTGGAAATCATCCGAAACCATCCCGACATCGACGGTGATCAGCCGTCCACGGGTTGCGGTCGCGCCGTCGGCGGCCCGGGGTGGGTGTCGATGGCCGCGGCAGCGGCAGGCGACGACACGTGGGCGAAATCACTCGACCGCATCGGCCGACGCCCCCACCGCCGGGCGGTTTCGCCGGCGCGACCGCGGGCCGATCAGTCGACGGGGGTGAGCCGGCGCAGCGACCCGTCCGGAGCCACCCGGTGAACGTCGAGCCGGTTCGGTCCGGCCCGGAAGAGTGCGTCGTCGGTCAGCAGCGCGGCGAAGCGCCGTCCCTGCGGATCGGGTGGCACCACGGGCACGACCGCGCCGACCCGGCCGTTGACCGCCACGGCCAGCAGCGTGCCGTCGGGCACCCGGTCCGGCACGGTTCCCCAGACCATCGCGGGCAACCGGCCGGCGGCCGGGTCCACGGCGCGGAACGCGTCGAGGTTGGCCACCCGGACCGTGCCGCCGGTCGGCCGGTCGCCGACCGTGGTGCCCACCAGCGGGTGGGGTGCGGGCGGCGCCGGCGCGGGTACCCCGCCGGACAGGGTCAGGGGCTGCCCCGGCCGGTCGTAGAAGCGCTTGTCGGCGCCTCCGCGGGGCCCCTGGCGCGCCGACCGCCCGTCGACCCGCCAGGGCAACCGGACCCGGGCCAGGTCGGCCATGGTCGGCAGCAGGTCGACGTGCTCCCAGTTCCGGTCGTCGACCCGTCCGGCCCGCTGGCCGGGCTCCTTGACGAACGTCGGCACCCAGGCCACCTCGCCCGGGGACCGGCGGATCGCGTCCAGGCCCCGGCCCTGGTAGCCGGTCGTGAAGCTGACCCCGTGGTCGGCGGTGACCACCAGCAGCGCCTGGTCGTAGAGACCCGTGGCGCGCAGCGTCCGCAGCGTCTCGCCGATCAGCCGGTCGGTGTAGCCGAGCTGGGCCAGGTGCCGCTGCCGGCCCAGGTCGGCCCAGCCGGCGCCGTCGTCCGGCAGGTCGTCCGGGGCCTCGTACCGCGCCCCGGAAGGCAGGTACGCCCACGGGCTGTGCGGCATGAGCAGGTGCAGGAAGTGCAGCGTGGGCCGCGCGGCGGGGCGCAGGCCGGCCAGGAAACCGGTGAACCGGGCCGGCTGGTGGTCGTCCAGGCTGTCCCAGCGGAACTTCGGGTCGGTCGGGGGCGGCTCGGCCGCGTCCAGTCCCGCCTCGGCGGCGGTCGGTTCCCGGTAGCTCGCCTCCGGGTCGACCCGGCTCTCCACCGGTGCGACGAGCTGGCGCAGCAGGTCGACGCTGGAGCGGACCAGCACCCCGAGCCCCTGCTCCGGGCCGACCGGCTGGTCGCAGCGGCTCGGCGGGCAGAGCCGGGTGATGCTCTCCTGCGCGCGGATGTCGTAGAGACCGCCGAAGGCGGTGAAGAGGTTCTCCGGGTACCGGGAGTGGTGCGGGGCGTCCGGCCGGGCCGGATACCGACCGGTCAGCATCGCCGGCAGCGCGTAGGGGGTCCAGCCGCTGACGCCGGTGGCGTTGCGGTACCAGGTCGACCCGGCTGCCAGTTCGGCGAAGTGCGGGAACCGGGTCGCGTCGATCCGCCCGTCCGGGCCGAGCAGCGAGACCAGCGGCAGTTCGTCGAGGACGAGCAGCACCAGCGGCGGGTGCCCGCCGGGTCCGGCCGCCATCCCCGCGCCCGCGTCCTCGGCGCGGGGCAGCACCACCGCCGAGGCGGGCGAGACGAGGACGAACAGGGCGACGAAGACCGGTGGGCCGACCGCTGCCGCCCGGAGCACCCGGCCGGGCGCCTGCCAGCGCCGGTGCGCCACCGCGCCCCCCACGCCCGCCGCGCCGGCCAGCAGCAGCAGCGGTACGCCCCGCAGTGGGGTGACCTCCCGCCCCACCTGGACGGCGAGGAGACCGAGCAGCAGGGCCACGAGCAGCCGGTGCACCGCCAGCCGGGCCCGGTGACCGGCCAGCCGGGTCAGCGCGCCGAGCCCGGCCAACGCCACGGTGGGCCCCAGTGCGACCAGGGCGACCAGCGTCCCGACCTGAGCGGGGGTGGCCCGGTGGAACAGGAAGAAGTCCGGGCTGCGACCGAGTGCGTCCAGCAGCGGCTGGGTGACGGCCAGGCCGACCAGGGCGGCCACCTCCAGCACCAGTCCGCCCTCGGCCCGCCAGGGCGGCGGCGTGCGCGCGGGTGCCGGGGCGGCGACAGCCGGGGGCGCGATCGTCCGCTCAGCCACCCACGGTCCCGAGGTACAGCGTCCGGGTGCCGGAGGGCAGGTCGAGCCGGCGGGCGATCCGGCACCGCGCGCCGAGCAGCCGCTCGAAGACCTCCGGACGGTAGTCCGGGAAGAGGCCCACCGGCTTGTTCGCCAGCAGCCGCCGCGCCATCGGGTCGCGGGGGTGCACGAACTCCACCACGAGCCGTCCACCGGGACGGGTCAGCCCGACCAGGGCGTCGACCACCTCCGGCAGGGGCACGTTGCGCCCGATGGCCAGGTGGTGCACGACCGCGAGGGCGAGCACGGCGTCAGCGGTGGCCCGGGCCGTGAACGAGGCCCGCTCGACCCCGCGCCAGCCGCCACCGGGCGACGGGTCGGCGAGGTCCATGACCAGGGGCAGGATCCGTCGTTCCCGTTCGGCGCGCAGCCGCCGGTAGAGCCGGTCGGCCACCGCCGGGTCCTCCTCGACGGCGACCACCTGGTCGGCGTACCGGGCGGCGACGAGGGCGTACCGGCCGTCGTTGGCCCCCAGGTCGAGCACGAGCCGGGGGCGCGGCCCGGTCGCCAGCGCGGCCTCGACGAAGCGTTCCTTACCGGCCCGGTCCTCCGCGGAGTAGCCGCAGGTGCGCTGGTAGTCGGCCCAGTGGCTCTCCGGCGGAAGGCGGTCCAGCCGACCGACCAGCCGCTCGATGCCCCGGACGGTGGCCAGGGCCAGGTCCCGGGAGTACCCGGCGGCCCGGAGCTGGTCGCGGACGTCGGTGGTGGTGGCGGTGGCGTGCCGCCGTTGCATCGCCCCGTGCAGGTGCACGTGGGTCGGTACGCCGGGCAGCAGGCGACGTACGCCCTTGAACAGCGGCCGGAGCTGGTCGGCCTCGATGCCGTCCACGCGGGAGCGCAGCCAGGGCTGGAAGTCCACGCCGAGGTGGGCCTGGAGCAGCAGCGGATAGAGCAGCGTCTGGCAGAACTGCCGGTAACCCGCCCAGGGTTCGCCCTCGCAGGCCGGCTCGAACGAGCCCACGTCGATGAAGACCGGGGCGACGCCGCGCCACTGCACGTTGTACGCCGACCCGTCCTTGAGGGTGAACCCGTGGGTCAGGGCGGTGCGCAGGATCTCCAGGTGCAGCAGCGCGGCGTCGCGCAGCATGCCGAACGACCACTCGTACGGGTGGGAGACGAAGGGGATCCGCTCGTGCCGCAGCACGACCGTCCAGGGCGTGCCGGGCACCGGCTCGACCGGTTCGCTGCCGCAGACCTTGCCGGCGGCGAGCAGGGCGCGGAAGAACTCCGTGCCGGCCAGCGCCCGGTAGTCGCGGGCGGCCTGCTCGTCGAGACCGCGCAGGACGTCGCCGTCGCGGTGGAACACCCGGTTCGCCGGGTCGCGGAACGAGCCCGGCTCGGCCCGGAGCCCAATGTCGGGGATCGTCATGCCGGTCAGCTCCGGTCGGTGCGCTGCCGCCGGAACCGGTCGGTCAGCCGACGCCAGTAGAGTTTGGCGGCCACCGCCGCCCCGGCCACGCCGCCCACCACCGCCTGCACGATCAGGCTGCCGGATCCCGCGTCCAGGTAGGCCAGGTGCATCACCGACCCGCTCCCTTCCCTCGCCGTCGTGACGTACGCCCGGCCGAGCCACATGGGTGATTCATCCCGTAAAGCCGGACTTATCTTCAGCCACCGTACGCCGTGATCCGCCCGTGCGGGGCCACACCGGGCAGCCGGTCGGACGCGGTGCCCCGGCCCCGGATTCCGGGGACGTCCACCCGCTCGGACCGGCCCCGGCACCCGCACGGGGCAGGGTCCGATCGGTTCAAGACGACCGGCGGGAGGGCCGTCTACGGTCGCGGGTATGACACCTCGCTTCGACCTGGTCGGGATGGTCGCCACGGACCTGCCCCGGACCCTGGACTTCTACCGCCGCCTCGGGGTCGACGTGCCGCCCGGCGCGGAGCACGAACCGCACGTGGAGGTGGCCCTGCCGGGCGGTCTCCGGCTGGCCTGGGACACCGTGGAGACCATCCGCTCGTTCGACCCGGACTGGCAGCCGGGCAGCGGTGGGCCACGGGTCAGCCTGGCGTTCCGGTGCGCCGACCCGGCCGAGGTCGACCGGTACTACGCCGAGCTGACCGGGGCGGGTTTCACCGGGCACCGCCCGCCGTGGGACGCCTTCTGGGGACAGCGGTACGCCGTCCTGCACGACCCGGAGGGCACCGGCGTCGACCTCTACGCCCCGCTCCCGGAACGGCCGTCACCCCCGGGCTGACCCACGCCGGCCGCTGCCACGGTCAGCGCCGGTGGTGCAGCGCGGCGCGGAGCAGCACGAACCGCAGCACCGTGGCGGCCAGGTTCGCCGCGATCAGGACCACCAGTTCCACCGGTCGGGCCGGGGCGGCGGTCACGGCGTGCAGCGTGGCGAGCGACCCGCTGGTCAGCGCCAGCCCCAGCGCGAAGGCGGCCAGGCCCTGGAGGTGGTGCCGGCCGGCGTGCCGACGACCGCTGATCCCGAAGGTCAACCGCCGGTTCGCGGCCGTGTTCGCGACCGCCGTGAGCAGCAGGGCGAGCAGGTTCGCCGGCTGGGCGCCGAGCGTCCCCCGGGCGAGCATGAAGATCACCAGATAGGCGAGGGTGCTGGCCACCCCGACCGCGGCGAACCGGGCGAGTTGCCGGGGCAGCCCGAGCGGCACCCGCTCCGGCGGCGGGCGCAGTGGGGCCCGACCGAGCTGTTCGCGCAACTCGGCCAGGGGCAGCGCGCCGGTGAACAGGGCCCGACCGAGCCGCCCGATGCCGCGCAGGTCGGCCACGGCGGTGGACACGATGTCCACCCGACTGTCCGGGTCGTCGATCCAGTCCACCGGCACCTCGTGAATGCGCAGCCCGGCCCGTTCGGCGAGCACCAGCAGCTCGGTGTCGAAGAACCAGCCGGTGTCCTCGACCAGCGGCAGCAGCCGCTGCGCGACGTCGGACCGGATGGCCTTGAACCCGCACTGCGCGTCGGAGAACCGGGCCGCCAACGTGCCACGCAGCAGCAGGTTGTAGCCCCGGGAGATGACTTCCCGCTTCGGACCCCGGACCACCCGCGAGCCCCGCGCCAGCCGGGTGCCGACCGCCAGGTCGGAGTGCCCCGAGACCAGCGGCGCGACCAGCGGCAGCAGCGCGGCCAGGTCGGTGGAGAGGTCCACGTCCAGGTAGGCCAGGACCGAGCCGGGCGAGGCGGACCAGGCGGCCCGCAGCGCCCGACCGCGCCCCTTGGCGTCCAGGTGCCGCACCACGACGTGGGGCAGTTCGGCGGCGAGCCGTTCGGCCACCGCCAGGGTGCCGTCGGAACTGGCGTTGTCCGCGATGGTGATCCGGAACGGGTACGGCACGTGCGCGGTGAGGTGGGCGTACAGCCGCCGGACGCAGGGACCGAGGTCGACCTCCTCGTTGTGGACGGGAACGACCACGTCGAGGAGGGTCGGTGGGGCGTCCGGGCGGGTCGATGCGACCGGTCCGGCCTGCGGGGAGTACGTCATGCCGGCCCCTGCCTTCCACTGCTCAGGTCGTAGACGGTGACCCCGTCCACGGTTCGCGACTCGAAGGTCCCGGCCACCCAGCTGGCGATCTCCCGGGAGGCGTCGCTGCCGCCGTTGGCCCGGAGGCCGCCGCCGCCGACGAACCAGTGGATCCGCCCGTCGGCGACGTACCGCTGGAACTGGGCGAGGGTGGGCGACGGGTCGCTGCCGTTGAAGCCGCCGACCGCCATCACCGGCTCGCCGGTGGCGAGCTGGTAGCCGGAGGCGTTGTTGGAACCGACCGTGGCGGCGACCCAGGTGTACGCCTCGCTGTCGCTCTCCAGCAGGGCGCGCAGCTCGGCGCTCGGCTCGCGGGCGTCGAGCAGCCCCGCCACGCCGCCCAGCCTGTTCCCGCCACCGGGAAGCCGGCCGCCGCCTCGGAGACCCGGAAGCTGGCCGAGGACCGGTCCGGTCCGGTCGTCGGCCCCCGCACCGGGGAGGTCGGGGACCAGGCCCCCGCCGGGCAGTTCGGCGCCAGCGCGCAGCCGGGTCCGGAGGCCGCCACCGCCGAGCCCGCCCTGGACCGCCGGGCCCGCGCTCGGGATGGCGCCGGTGTGCGGTGTCGCGGCGGTCCGCACCGAGTACGCCAGCGGACCGGCGAGCCCGACCAGCACGCCCACGGCCAGCGCCACCGCCACCAACGGTCCACGCCGGAACCGTCCGGCGAGCCCCACCAGCAGCGCGCCGGCCAGCCCGGCGACCAGCACCACCGTGCGCAGCCACGGGTACCAGTCGGGGCTGCGACCGAGCAGCCGCCAGGACCACCAGGCGGTGACGCCGAGCGCCAGGGCCAGCGCGCCGGTGGCGAACCAGCCCCACCGGCCCGGGGGCCCTCCCCCCGGCTTGCCGGCCACGCCGGAGGCGGCACCGGCGCGGCGCCAGAGCAGGGTGGCCCCGATGCCGACCAGTGCGCCGACCGCCGGGGCGAGGGCGACCGTGTAGTACGCGTGGAAGATCCCGCTCATGAAGCTGAACACGACGCCGGTGACCACCAGCCAGCCGCCCCAGAGCAGCAGGCCGGCGCGGGTCCGGTCGGTACGCCCCGCCCGACCGGCCAGCACCAGGCCGGCGACCAGCAGGATCAGCGCGGCCGGGAGCAGCCAGGAGACCTGCCCGCCGACCTCGGTGCCGAACATCCGCAACGGACCGCTCTGGGCGGAGAACGGACCGCCACCACGCGGACCGACGCTGCCCACCTCGTCGCCGGTGAGCCGGCCGAGACCGTTGTAGCCGAGGGTCAGCTCCAGGACGCTGTTGGTCTGCGAGCCGCCGACGTACGGGCGCGCGCCGGCCGGGACCAGTTCGACGATCGCCACCCACCAGCCGGCGGCGGCCACCAGACCCGCCCCGGCGAGCAGGAGCTGCCGGATCCGCCGCCACAGCCCGGTGGGAGCGGCGACGAGGTACACGCCGGCGAGGACCGGCACCACCAGGAACGCCTGGAGCATCTTGGTCAGGAAGCCAAAGCCGACCAGCACCCCGGCCAGCGCGATCCACCGGGTCGAGGCGGTCTCCAGGGCCCGCACGGTGGCGTACGCGGCAGCGGTGAGCAGGAGCGCCAGCAGGGCGTCCGGGTTGTTGAACCGGAACATCAGGGTGGCGACCGGGGTGAGCGCGAGCACCGCCCCGGCGACCAGCCCGGCGGCCGGGCCGTGCCAGCGGCGCACGGTCGCGTACAGCACACCGACCGTCGCGACACCGAGCAGCGCCTGCGGCACGAGGATCGACCAGGAGGTGAGGCCGAACACGCGGACGGAGAGCGCCATCAGCCAGAGCGAGGCGGGGGTCTTGTCCACCGTGATCGAGTTGGCCGCGTCGGAGGAGCCGTAGAAGAAGGCCGTCCAGTTCTCCGAGCCGGCCTGCGCGGCTGCCGAGTAGTAGGCGTTGGCCCAGCCCGACCCGCCGAGCCCCCACAGGTAGAGCAACCCGGTGCCGAGCAGCAGCACCGCCAGCGCCGGCCGGACCCACCCGGGCCGGTCCGGATCGGGCCGGTGCGGTGGCCGGCGGTCGACGGGAACGTCGGCAGCCGGCCCGGAGCCCGCAGGGACTTCCGCGGGCGGCCCGGAGCCGGCGGGAACGTCGGCGGTCGGGCCGGATCCGGGGTCGGACGTGGTCGGCAGGGTCTCGGTTCTCTCCATGCCGCAAAGCCTGGACGGCGTCGCTGGCCCGGCCCCGTGAGACGGCTATGCGTCCGCTGTGTGCCTGGTGTGACGCGGCAGACGGACGGTGAACACGGTCCGCCCGGGTCGGCTGTCCACGTCGACCCGGCCGTGGTGGGCGTCCACCACGGCGACCACGATGGCCAGGCCCAGTCCGGTGCTCCCCTGCGCCCGGGAGCGCGAGCTGTCCCCCCGGGCGAACCGCTCGAAGACCTCCGGCAGCAGCTCGGCCGGGATGCCCGGCCCGTCGTCGGCGACGGTGAGGACGGCGTCGTCCGGGCCGGCCCGCAACGTGGTCGTGACCGTACGGCCGGCCGGGGTGTGCACCCGCGCGTTGGTCAGCAGGTTCGTCACCACCTGGTGCAGCCGGGCGGCGTCGCCCGGCACCTCGACCGCCTCGTCGGGCAGGTCGAGCTGCCAGCGGTGCTCCGCGCCGGCGACGTGTGCGTCGCTGACCGCGTCGACCACCAGCGCGGACAGGTCCACCGGTTCGGCCACCAGCGGTCGGCCCGAGTCGAGCCGGGCCAGCAGCAGCAGGTCGTCGACGAGGCTGGTCATCCGGATGCTCTCCGACTCCACCCGGCGCAGCGCGTGCGCCACGTCGGGCGGGGCCTGCGCCCGTCCCCGGCGGGCCACCTCCGCGTACCCCCGGATGGCAGCGAGCGGGGTACGCAGCTCGTGGCTGGCGTCGGCGACGAACTGGCGTACCCGGGTCTCGCTGGCCTGGCGGGCGGCGAGTGCGGCAGCGACGTGCCCGAGCATCCGGTTGAGCGCGGCACCGACCTGGCCGACCTCGGTGCGCGGGTCGGTGTCGGTGGCCGGCACCCGGACCGACAGGGCGACCTCGCCCCGGTCCAGCGGCAGCTCGGTGACCCGGGTGGCGGTGGCGGCGACCCGGCGCAGCGGGCGCAACGTCGCCTGGACGATCAGCGCGCCGGCCGAACCGGCGAGCAGGAGCCCGACGGCGGCGATGCCGGCCTGCGCGGCGATCATCCACCAGACGGTCTCCTGCACGTCGGCCAGGGGCAGACCGAGCACCCGGACGGTGCCGTCCGGGTAACCCCGGCCCACGAACCGGTAGTCCCCCCGCTCGCCGAGGTCGACGGTGCGGGGGCGGTTGTCGGCGGTCAGCCCCGCCACCGGGACGACCTCGGCCGGGGCGACCGCCTCCTCGGTCCGGCCGGTGGTCAGCGTCCGGGCGGCGACGACCCGCCCGTCGGTGACCTGCGCGACGATCGTGCCGGTCGGGAACCCGGGCGGGATCCGCAGGGACCGCAGGTCGGGTGGGTCGGGCCCCGGGGCCAGCGCGCCGGACCACCACCGCGGCTGGTACGTCGGCACCAGCTGGTCGTCGACCTGGGCGATCAGGAAGTGCCGCAGCGCCACCGTGGTCACCCCGCCGACCCCGACGCTGACCAGGGCGAGCAGCGCCACCACGGTGGTCACCAGCCGGGCCCGCAGCGACCGGCCGGCCAGCCAGCGGCGCACCGAGCCGCGGCCGGGCTCAGTCGGCCGACTTGAGGACATACCCCGCCCCACGCAACGTGTGGATCATCGGCGTCCGCCCGACGTCGATCTTCTTCCGCAGGTACGAGATGTACAGCTCGACCACGTTCGCCTGGCCGCCGAAGTCGTAGTTCCAGACATGGTCGAGGATCTGCGCCTTGCTCAGCACCCGACGCGGGTTGCGCATCAGGTAACGGAGCAGCTCGAACTCGGTGGCGGTGAGGGTGACCAGGTCGCCGGCCCGGCGCACCTCGTGACTCTCCTCGTCCAGCGTGAGGTCGCCGACGGTGAGCACGGCCTCCTCGCGGGCGGCCACGGCCAGCCCGGCGCGCCGCAGCAGCGCACGCAGCCGGGCGATCACCTCCTCCAGGCTGAACGGCTTGGTGACGTAGTCGTCGCCGCCGACGGTCAGCCCGGCGATCCGGTCCTGCACCGCGTCCCGGGCGGTCAGGAACAGCACCGGCACGGTCGGGGCCAGCTCCCGCAGACGCCGCAGCACCTGGAAACCGTCCACGTCGGGCAGCATGACGTCGAGCACCACCACGTCGGGGCGCACCTGCCGAGCGCTGCTCAGCGCGGCCATGCCGTTCCCGGCGGTGGCCACCTGCCACCCCTCGTACCGCAGGGCCATCGCGAGCAGGTCGGTCAGGGTCGGCTCGTCGTCGACCACCAGCACCCGGACCGGCCCGCCGTCCGGGCGACGCAGCTCGATCCGGCCCGGCAGCGCGTGCCCGTCGGTCACCATGCACCCATCCTGGCCCCCGGTGCTGTGTCGCGTCTCGGTGTTCCCTGTGCGCCAGCTGTACGCCGCCGCGATCCACGCCGGTCGCCCCCGCCCTGGGTGGTAGCAGGGGCCCCCTGCTACCACTTTCTGTCGAGGAGGGGACCCCTGCAACCACCTCCGACCGGGCATCCGCTCGGCGCGACGCGCGCCCGGTTGCCTGTCGTACCGTCCACGGTGAGCGGGTACGGCGGTGGCTGCGGCAGGACGACCTCCCGGCGTACGCGATCGCCCGGCCGGTTCTCCCTCGCCCCGCCTGACGGGGCGACGTCGCCCGGGAGTGCGCCCCATCAGTATTCCCTTGTGGACGGCGCTCGACCGGTGCCTGGTTGGATGAAGCGATGACCGACCCCGCAGTGGCCACCGCCGCGCCCGACCAGATCACGTACATGGACACCGCCGCCGGCACCCGGGTGGGGCTCGACTACAAGCGGCGCCTCGTTGACGCGCTCGATCTGCGCCCCGGGCAGGTGACGGTCGACCTCGGCTGCGGCCCCGGCACCGACCTGGCCCGGCTGGCCGACGCGGTCGGGCCCGACGGCTCGGTGTTCGGGATCGACCACGAGCCCCGGATGGTCGCCGAGGCAACCCGGCGGTTCGCCGACCGGCCGAACGTCAGCGTGCGGACCGGCGACCTCCACGACCTGCCGTTGGCCGACGCCAGCGTGGACCGGGCCCGGGTGGACCGGGTGCTGCAACACGTGTCGACGCCGGAGCGGGCGCTCGCGGAGGCCCGGCGGGTACTGCGGCCGGGTGGCCTCCTCGGCATGGCCGAGCCGGACTGGGACACCCTGGCCGTCGCGGACGAGGACGTAAAGACCAGCCGCCGGTTCGCGCGCTTCAGCGCCGGACGGGTACGCAACGCGACCATCGGCCGTCAGCTCGTCCGGTTGGCGACCGACGTCGGCTTCCTGATCCGCTCGGTCGAGCCGGTGGCGGTGATGTTCCGCGACTTCGGTACGGCCGACCAGATCCTCGGGCTGCGTCGCAACTCGGCACGCGCGGTGCAGGCGGGTGAGCTGACCGAGGCGGATGTCCAGGCGTGGCTGCACCGGCTGGAGACCGGCCCGGTCCTCGCCAACTTCACGTTCTACCTGGTCACCGTCGAAGCCTGACCCCGAGCGCCCGCCTCGCGTGCCGGCAGGGGCACCCTCCTCGGCGAGTGGGGGGGGAGTGCAGCGGCACTGCCACACCTGAAGGCGGACCTGGTAGCAGTCCCCTGCTACCCCCACATCGGGCGGCGGCGTCCCGGCAAGCCACCAGCCACAGCGGGCGCACAGCTACGACCTGATGTCCTCCCAGCCGTACCGGGCAGGGTCGGCGCCGTGGACACCATGGATCGGGTACGCGAGACGCACTGGTCACACCGGGGACTACCGGTCCGGGTGGCGGTGGCCGAGGCGCGGCGGCCGACGGCGGCGCGGCGGGTGGTCGCCGGAGCGCTGGCCGCCCTGGACCGGGTCACCGCTCCAGGGCGGGGTGAGCTGGCCCGGGTGCACCGGGCTGCGGGCCGTCCGGTTCCGGTCGGCCCGCTGCTGCGCGATCTGGTGGCCGTCGCGCTGGACGCGGCACGGGCCAGTGACGGCGACTGCGACCCCACGATCGGCGCGTCCCGGATCCGGCTGGCCGCGCGGGGCGGCCTGCTACCCGTCTGCGGCTTCGGCACCGGGGTGCCACTGCCGGCCGACGACTGGCGGGCGGTGTCGCTACGCGGCGACCGGTTGACCGTGCCGCCGACGTTGCTGCTGGTCCTCGGTGGCACGGCGACGGCGTACCTGGCGCAGCGCTGCGCCGTGCGGATCGCCGAGCGTTCGGCGGGCGGGGTGCTGGTCGCGATCGGGTCCCGGGTGGCGACAGCCGGCCCGGTGCCGCGCGGCGGCTGGCCGGTGCCGGTGGGCGGCCGCACGATCCGGCTCCGCAGCGGTGGACTGGCCACCGCCTCCGCGTGCCGGCCGGACGGTGGGGGCGTGCTCGATCCACACTCCGGCCGGGCACCTGACCTGCCCGGATCGGCGGTGACCGTGGCGGCCCCGGACACGGTCCGGGCGGCCACCCTCGCCATCACCGCCCTGGTCCGGGGCCCGGACGGCCCCGGCTGGCTGGCCGGGCAGGACTGTGCCTGGTGGATCGACCCGGACCGGCCCGACGTGTCGCTCCGCCCCGGGTCGGGTGGTTGCAGGGGTCCCCTCCTCGACATAAAGCGGTAACAAGGGGCCCCTGCTACCACCCAAACCCGGAGGCGTTCGTCCGGGCCGTCGAGCGGCGGCAGCGGCGGGTGTACGTACCCCGGGCCGTGGGCCTGGTGCAGGCCGGGCGCGCCGTACTGGTCAGCAGATCCGGGCCCTGGGACGCGGCTTCGGCGCGACCACGGCGCTGCCCGGAGCCGCTGGTCCCGCCGGAAACCGTCCCGACCAGACGGAGGACGACCCCGACGGAGGACGACCCCCGCGGAGGACGACCCCGGCGGAGGACGACCCCCGCGGAGGACGACCCCGGCGGAGGACGACCCCGGCGGAGGACGACCCCGGGGGCTGACGGTCCACCCCGCACCGCCGGTACGAACCGGTGACCCCGCACGAAGATCGTCGGCTGCGGTTTGTCCTGCTCCGACGTCGGGTACCGCCCTGAGAACGGCATGGCCGGCGGGCACGTCATGCCGGTGGGCACCGGACGAGGGCGGGAGCGGCGCGATGAGGACGCTGGACGGGCGGTACCGGCTCGAACAGCGGGTCGGCGTCGGCGGCATGTCGGAGGTCTGGCGGGCCCACGACGTGGTGCTGGACCGGACGGTCGCGGTCAAGCTCATCTCACCCGGCCAGGACGACGAGGCGACCTCGGTGGAGCGGATCCGCGCCGAGGCCCGGTCGGCGGCCCGACTGGTGCACCCGAACGTGGCGAGCGTGCACGACTTCGGCACCTCCCCGACGATCACCGGGCAGCAGGTCCCCTACATCGTGATGGAACTGGCCGAGGGGGAGACCCTCGCCGCGCACGTCCGTGCCGGGCCACTGGACTGGCGGATCGCCGTCCGGGTCTGCGCCGAGGTGAGTGCCGCGCTGGCCGCCGCGCACGCGCACGGGATCGTGCACCGGGACGTGAAGCCGGCGAACGTGGTGCTCACCCCGGCCGGCGTGAAGGTGCTGGACTTCGGCATCGCCACCCCCAGCGGATCGCCCGACCCGCTGCCGGCGGGCATGGTGGTCGGCACCCCCGCGTACCTGGCGCCGGAGCAGCTGGCGCAACGGCCGGCCACCACCGCCGCCGACATGTACGCCCTGGGCGTGCTCCTCTACTACTGCCTGACCGGCAGGCTGCCGTACCCGGCGGACACCACGACGCAACTGCTGGGGGCCCGCCGCCGGCAGCCGCCCGCACCGCTGCCCCCGATCGACGGGCTGCCCGCCGAGGTGGTCGACCTCTGCCGACGCTGCCTGGCCGAGGACCCGCTGGCCCGCCCCACCAGCCTGGTCGCCGCGCTGGTGCTGGCCGAGGCGGTGGACGCCCGGGTCTACGTGCCGCTGGCCGCGTTGCCGCCCCGGCCCCGCTCGGCGGGCACGGTGTCGCCGTGGAGCGACCGGGCCGCGGCCGAGCCCACCGAGGTGGCGATGGTGGCGGAGCCGCGCGACACGGCGAAGCGCTGACCGGTCCTCCCGCACGCCGGCGCGACGGATGTCCGCCCCCTCGCACGGCGCCACGGCCGGCGCGACGCGGGAGACCCGGCCCCGCCGTCTGTCGGTCCCCGCCGGTAGCGGTTTCGCCGGGCGGGTGCCGGGTAGCCGTGCCGGGATGACGGGAGGAACGCGATGTCGGATCCGAGTTCCTGGTTCCACGAGGCCATGGCGACCGCCGAGGGTGGTCACGTACGCACCGAAGACGGCGGGCTCTCCACGGCGCTGGCCTCCCCGCTCGCACCGCACTGTTCCGGGCTGACGCCGGAACAGCTGCTCGCGGCGGCCTTCGCCTCCTGCCTGCACCACGCGGCGGTGGAAGCGGCCAAGGACATCACCGACGAGGCGCACACCGTACAGGTCCGCGCCGAGGTCAGGTTGGGTCGCGGCGACGACGGGCGCTACCAGGCGGACGTGCACGCCTCGATCGCGTCGACCGGTCTGAGCCGCGACCAGCTCGCCGGCCTGGTGGCGCAGGCGGACCGGCTCTGGCCGTTTTCCAGCGACGACCTGAGCCGGCACCGGCTGACCGTTACGGCGGCGGAGAACGGCCGGCACTGAGCGGGCCACCCCCGAACCGGTGCCACCTCGCCCGTCTTGGCGGCCCTGGCCACGGTGGGCTGCCACGTCGGCCGACCGCGCCACGGGCAGTGCCGGGCCCTCCCCCGGACGGCGGGGGACGACTCGGGTGGAGGGCGGACTCCACCCGACCCGATCGGGGGAGGGCCGAATTCGGTCATGTCGCTCGCCCTCCGAGGCATGAATAATCCCGTCAACGCCGCTTTCAAGGCATTTGCTGGGAATGTCGCTCTCGATCGCTTTGGCAGGATATAACGGTAGATCACCGGCGCGGCTCCGGCAAAATGTGGTTCATGCCACTATTCATTCCGATGGCAACGGACCCGATACTTTCTAGCCTCGGCGGGTGCCCCACGACGACTCCGCTCAGCAGAAGCCGACCCACACCCCGCCGGACAGCCGTTCGGCGGAGGCGGCCTCCCCCGAACGACGCGTCGGCCGGCACCGCGCCGAGGACCGCCGACCCCGGGGCCGGACGTGGCACGCCAGCACCGGTGTCCGGGTGGCACTCGCCGCCGGGGTGACCTGCTGCCTCGGTGTCGGCGTCGTCGTCGGGACGCAGACCGGCAGCGGCGACGAGGAGCCGCTGCGCGAATCCCTGGCCGATCGGGCGGTCAGCGCCGCCGAGGCCGACCGGCGGGCATCCCGCACGTACCAGCGGGATTCGGTGCCGTCACCGGGTAGCAGCACCAGCGCCTCCGCCAGCGCGCAGCCGACGGTTCCGCCGCGGCGACCCGTCCGGCCGAAGCCGGTGGCCGGGCTGACCCAGCGGCAGATGGACAACGCGAAGACGATCGTGGACATCGGCGTCGGACTGCGCCTGCCCCGCCGGGCGCTGGTGGTCGCCGTCGCCACCGCGATGCAGGAGAGCGACCTGCACAACCTGGCCAACGACCGGATCGCCGAGTCGTCCCGGTACCCGCACCAGGGCAGCGGCACCGACCACGACTCGCTCGGGCTCTTCCAGCAGCGCCCGAGCAGCGGCTGGGGCAGCGTCCGGGAGCTGATGCAGCCCGCCTACGCCGCCCGCGTCTTCTACCGGGCACTGCGCGAGGTGCCGGGCTGGCAGGAGCTGAGCGTCACGGCCGCCGCGCAGGCGGTGCAGCGGTCGGCGTACCCGGGCGCGTACGCGAAACACGAGCGCCGGGCCACCACCGTGGTCGACGCGCTGACCTGACCGGCCGCCGAGGCGGTCACGTCGACGCGACCGCCGGGGGCGTCAGGAGCGCTTGGGCAGCACCACGACGCGACCGAAGAACTCGTCGATACGCCGGACCACGTCGTTGAAGTCGTCGAGGTCGATCGGCTTGGTCACGTACGCGTTGGCCTGGAGGGTGTAGCTGCCCACGATGTCGGTGTCCGCGTTGGAGGTGGTCAGCACGACGATCGGAATGGTGCGCAGGTCGTCGTCGCTCTTGACCGCCCCGAGCACCTGCCGACCGTCCATCCGGGGCATGTTCAGGTCGAGCAGGATGACGTCCGGACGCTGGGCCTCGGTGTGACGGCCCTCCTGACGGAGGAACTCCATCGCCTCCTGACCGTCGCCGACGACGTCGATGACCTTCTCGACGTCGGAGTCCTCCAACGCCTCCTCGATCATCAGGACGTCACCCGGGTCGTCGTCCACCACGAGGATGCGGACCGGTCCGGACCTGTCTGCGCCCATGACTACCTACCTCTGTGTGGTGGTGGGACGGTGACCGGATGATCACCTGCCGGCGGGGAATCTAACCGATCAGCGGTAGGCGTGCGACGCCGGGTCGGCGGTGGGGTCGTACCGGAACACGTCGGCCAGACCGGTCATCCGCAGCACCCGTGCCACCCGCCCGGTGGCACCGGTGAGCCGCAGCCAGCCCCCGACCGCGGCGCACGCGTTGTCGCCCCGGACGAAGGCGGCGATCCCGGTGGAGTCGCAGAAGGTCAGGTCAGCCAGGTCGACCAGGAGCTGGACCTGCCCGTCGGAGAGGAGGTGATCGATCGTCGCGGCCAGTTGGGGCGCGGTGTTCAGGTCGAGTTCACCGGCGAGCCGCAGCCGGACTCCTCCGCCATCCCGCTGGGCGTGCGTGACGGTGAACGTCAACGTGTTCCCTCTCGATCCGGCCACAGGCGGATGCTTGCGGTGGAGCAAGTATAAGCAGGTCCGGGGAGCGCGACGCCACCGACGTTTCAGGGTCGGCTGACCGCCGGGGAGGCGGCCGCCACGGCACGTCCCGCGTCGAGAAACCGGCCCGCCCGGGGAAAGTCCCGCAGCGACTGCTGGAAATAGGCCAGCGTCAGCTCCACCGAGGCGGCCGGAACGCCCCGGCTGGTGAGGATCATGGCCAGCCAGTCGACGAACTCGGTGAAGAGGTCGCCGTCGTCGACGTAGACCGCGGCGGCGAGGAAGTCGACGATGTAGCCGAGGTCGCTGATGGTGGAGTCGAGCTGGACGGCGGTGTAGTCGGCCATCTGCGGAAACCGGTCCCGCAGGTGGGACAGGGCCGAGTCGATCAGCTCGGCGCGCCGCCGCAGCAGGCCGGCGTACTCGTCGTCGGCCAGGTGTGCCAGGTCGGCGGCGGGCACCCGCCGCAGTGCGCGCTCGTCGGCGACGAGCGCCGCGGCTGCCGGGGCGTCGGGCGCCCACGCCACTCCCAGCCGCCGGGCCCACCGCCCGCCCGCCCCGAAGCCGCGACCGCCGACCAGCACCGGCACGTCGGCGCGGCGGCAGGTCTCGATCATGCGGTGCGCGTACGGGAGCCGCATCGGCAGCGCACAGGCCAGGGCGACCGCGTGCGCGTCGTACCGCTGGAGGTACGCCACCAGGTGCGCGGCGGGCACGCTCGCGCCGAGGAAGGTGACCTGCCAGCCGCGCAGTCGCAGGACCTCGGCCACCAGCCGGGCCGGCAGGCCGTGCCACTCCCCGTCCATGCAGGCCACCACGACGTGGCCGTGGACCGGGCGGGGGCTGGCCGACGAGGAGACCGCGGCGACCACTCGCTCACTGATGTGCGTCGCGGCGTGTTCCTGCGCCACGCTCCACTCGTTGCGCGCCCAGCGCTCCCCCACCTCCGCCTGGGCCGGAGCGACCAGGTCGAGCATGATCCGCTCGGCGGGCACCCCGTCGGCGAGCAGGTCCATCGCCACGTCCACCGCCGCGTACTCGTCGGCGCCCTCCAGACAGTGGAGGTACGCCGGGTAGCCGGCGGTCAGGTCGGCGCGGGCGGCGGCGCTGGTCACGATCGTCACGTCCTCGGGTGTCGGTGTCCCGAGCCGACCGGCTGCGGGACGGCAGCGGTGCCGGCCGGGTCGGGCACGGCGTGCAGGTGCCGGGAGACACGGGTGGCGCCGAGCGCCCGCATCGCCAGCACCGCGATGTCGTCGTGGTCGCCATGGGCGAGCCAGTCCCCGGTGACCTGCTCGATCCGTTCGGCCAGCGCGGGCGCCGGCATCCGCTGGCACCCGGTGATGGCGTGCACCAGCCGGTCCACGCCGAACAGCTCGTCGCCCCGCCGACCGCCCCGGGCCTCGGTGACACCGTCGCTGTAGAGCAGGCAGGTCTCGCCGGGAGCGAGCCGGACCGTCACCTCGCCGATCCGGGGGTCGGGCACCACGCCGATCAGCATGCCGCTGAGGGCGACCGGCTCCACCTCACCGGAGGCGCGCAGCAGCAGCGGCGGCAGGTGGCCGCCGCCGGCCATGGTGAGCGACAGACCCCCGTCGCGCAGCGGCCGGACCACCCCGAGCACCATGGTGGCGAACCGGCCCTGACCGTTGGCGAGGGTGGTTTCCAGCAGCGCGTCGTTGAGCAGCCGCAGCAACCGGGCGGGCTGGAACTCCACCCGGTGCAACGCCTGGAGGCACTGGCGGAGCTGACCGGTGAAGACGGCCGCCTCCACACCCTTTCCGGAGACGTCACCGAGATAGAACAGGCAACCTCCGTCGGGCAGCCGGTGGGCGCCGTAGAAGTCCCCGCCGATACGGAGTCCGGCCTGGGCCGGGCGGTAGGCGGTACCCCACTGCACCCCGGTCGCCTCGATCGGTTCGACCGGCAGCAGGCTCGCCTGGAGGGTGTCGGCCACCTCGGCCTGGTCGCGGTAGAGCACCGCCGAGGTCAGTGCCGCACCGGCCCGGGAGGCGAAGGCGCGGACCAGGTCCACGTCGGCCTCGTCGTAGGAGCGGGTCGCCCGGCGGGCGACGAGCAGCACGCCCGTCGGCGTGCCCCGGCCGGGCAGCGGCACCAGCCGGGCGCAGACGTCCGGCACCGCCAGCCCCGGCAGCCAGCCGGCCTCGGCCGCCTGTTCGACGAGCCAGTCGACCGTGTGCGGCTCTACCCCGGCGAGTCCCTCGTCGATCGCGGGCGGCAGTTCGGCGGCGCCGAGGACGCCGCTGTCCACCGCGGGCACGTCCTCGTCCGTGCGGGCGGCCCGCCACCAGCGGATCCGACCGGCACGTGGCGCGAGAACCAGCACCGCCACGTCACCCAGGGTGGGTACGGCGAGCCGGACGGTGGCCGCCGCCGCCCGGTCAGGGTGCAGCGGGTTACCGAGCTTCTCGCCGGCGGTGGCGAGGAACGCCGACCGGGCCCGTTCGGCCAGCAGGGCGTCCGCCCGGCTGACACTTTCGGTGACGTCCTCGACGTACCGGCAGCAGCGGCCGCCGGTGAGCGGCACCTGACGGACCCGCAACCGCCGGTCGTGGTGGGTGAACTCGACCGGATCGTCGGCGGCGGCGAACGCCGCCACCCCGGCCGCGGCCAGCACCTCACCGACGGTCACCTCGGGAAGCAGCCGCTCGGCGACCGGGCTGAGGTGGCGCACCACCCCGGCGGGGTCACAGACGACGAAACCCTCACGGAAGTGTTCGACGACCTCGGACCAGTCGGGCTCGGTGGCCGCGCGGTCCGGATCCAGGGAGGGCAGGGGCTGCGCAGGGCGGTGCGAGACGTCGGCGGCCCATGCCGGAGTCCGTGCGGCACCCGGCGTGGAGATCCGTCCGTCGCCCGGGTCGCAGTCCCTGACGTCGGCAGCAGTCACCAGCTAGGCCCCACTCCTTCTCGACACCCTCGCTCCGCCGGCCACGGCATGTGTGATCCAATCTCTTCGCCCCAGCCTACGCCGGTATACCGGTAACGCCACCCGTAGGCGGTGTCGGCGTACCGCGCGGAAGACTCCGGGGGTTGTTACGATTCCGAGAAACTGCCTGACCGGCAGCCCTGCGGAGAGGCGTGGTACCGGTGCCCCAGCGGAGGAAACCCGAATCGACACCACTGACGATGTCGATCGACGACTCCGACTCCATGGCGCCGCTGGTCACCGTCGCGGGCGACCTGGACTTCACCACCGCCCTGCCGCTGCGCACCGCCCTCGACCACCTGCTGGCCGCCCGTCCACCCACCATCGTGCTGGACTTCGGTGGCCTGCTCTTCATCGACAGCACCGGACTCGCGGTGATCGTGCACGCGTGGCGTGAGGGGCGCCAGAACGGCACCGTCATCCGGCTCCGCGCCATCCCCCGGTTCCTGGAGACCATCCTCGACATCACCGGGGTCAGCGGACTGCTGGCCCGGACGGCCCACGAGGACGAGTGCGAACGGCCCACCGCACCGGCCTGACCTGGGCCCCCCGGGGTTTCCCGGCCGACACCACCTGGGAACATGGTGCAGATGCCACGCCAGCTGTTGACTATCGAGGTCAGCCGGGCCGCAGCCCGGCACGCAGTGCTGCGGCTGACCGGCGAACTCGACTTCGACACCGCGCCGGAGCTGATCTGGGCGGCCAACCAGGTCCGGGCCGAGGGGCACGACGAGCTCACCGTCGACCTGACCCACGTCACGCTCTGCGACTCCTCCGGGCTGAGCGCCATCGTCGTGCTCTACCGCGACACGGCGTGGACGGTCCGACTCACCGGCATGAACCGGCAGGTCCAGCACCTACTGACCCGGACGGGTCTCGCCGAACTGCTGGCCGGTTCGCGCCCCGACGAGGACGAGAGGGCGGGCCTCGGTCCCGACGGCCAGGTCCGCGAGGTCGGCTGACCGACCCCGACCGGATCCGGGTCAACCCACGGTGACGGCCTGCGACGCGACCGGGAGGCGCCGCCCCTCGGGCTCGGGCAGGAGGTCGTCCGGTCGTCCGGCCTCGGGAGCCTGGAAGAGATAGCGGACGAACGTCGCACCCGCCTCGTTGTCCTCCGCCCCCGGCCACTGCCCCGCGCAGTCGACGCCGATCACCTCACGACCGGCGCCGTCGGCCTCCTCGAGCAGCGCCCAGACGGTCACCGGATAGCAACGGGTGGCGTCCGGGGCGAGTTGCCAGCGGGCGTACCACCCGGGTCGCGCGGGGACGATCTCGACGATTCGCTTCATGACGACCTTCCCTTCCGCGTACCTCGGAAGTTCTCACGGTCCGCTCCTGATCGTGCGCCCCGGCGGGGTGAGCGCCCGTCACCCCGGCGAGATGAACCCGGCGAACGACGGCCCGCCGCCGGCCGCCGGCCCGGTTTCGGGTCGCGCGGGGCCGGGAAGCCGCCGGGAGCGAGCCGACACAGGAAGTGAGGTCAGCGGATGAGGAAGCAGATGGAGGGGGACAACCAGCGGCGCCGGGTCCTCGCCCGGCAGGCCCGGGAACGCGGCCGGCAGCCCAGCAGCGACGCCGCCACCCTCGGCGCCTCCAAGCAGCTCACCCACCTCGACCGGGGCAAGCGGGCGGGTCCACCGCCGGCCGGCGTCCACAAACCGGACAGCAGCCGGGGCGGTCCGATGCCGCCGTCGGCCGGTCGCCCACCCGCCGCGCGGCCGGCGCCCCGTCCGGGTCCGGGCACACCCGGAGCCATCGGTCTGGGGTACCGGGAACTGGTGGGCGACGTCAGTCGCCGGACCGGGGTGGACTTCCGCGAGGCCAAGGTCGGCGCGGAGGCGACCGTGCTGGTGCTGGCCCGGGCCCTGGCGGAGGCGGACCGGCAACGACTGCTGCGTGCGGTACCGGTGTCGCTGCACGACGTGACCCCGATCGACGGGGTCGAACCGCACCGCGACCTGCCGGGCTTCCTGACCGAGGTGGCCCGGATCAGTGGCCGGACCCCGGAACAGGCCCGTTACCAGGCCGAGGCGACCATGGCCGCGCTGGCCGCTCGGGACGGACGTCTGGTGGCGTCGTTGGGCGTACCGGAAGGGCTTCGTGACCTGCTCGAACCGCCTGCGGCCGGGGGCGGCCTGGTCGGGACCACCGGGGCGGACGCGCCGCTGACCGCGGACGAACTGCGTGCCGCCCTGGCCGACCTGCCCTACTGGTCGGCGCGGGGCCCGGCGCTGTCGCGGAGCATCGCGCTGCCCCCGTCGAACCTGGACCGGGTCCTCGACCGGATCGACCAGCTGCGCCGCGACACCGGGCGGGGGCCGACGATCGCCCGGGAGACCAGCTCCAGCGCGGTGCTCACCGTGCGGAGCCGGCAGACGGACGCGGTCACCGCGCGCGTCGTCGACCTGGCCCACCGGGTCGACGACGCGATCGAGGAGGCGGGCGCGGGCATGGCCGGTTGAGCCGTCCCCCTTCGGCCGGAGCAGCCGGTCGAACCGTCCCGCCCGTGGGTGGGCGGAGCGGTCGCTCCGCCCACGGGGTGTGCGCCGCCGGCCGTCACCGGGCGGCCGTCGGTGGACGGACCGGCACCGCCCGGACGTCGGCCCGCCCCGTCGGGTCGGCTACCGTGCCCGTCGTGGACGGGGGCGACGGACCGGTACTGGTGGTGGACCCGACCCGCCGGACCGGGCGCACCCTGCTCGCGGCGGGCGTCGAGCAGTCGTACGTCGACGTCGCCGACCCGACCCACCTGCGGTTCGAGTACGTGCGGCGGATGGCGGCCGTGCTCGACCTCGCGGCCCCGTCCGGCGTACCGCTGCGGGCGCTGCACCTCGGCGGCGGCGCACTGACCCTGCCCCGCTACCTGGCCGCCACCCGGCCCGGGTCGCCGCAGCTGGTGGTGGAGCGGGATCCGACCCTGCTCGACCTGGTCGTACGGGAGCTGCCCCCGCCACCGGGGGTCCGGACCGAGGTCGGCGACGCGCGGGGCGCCCTAGCCGGGCAACCGGCCGGCGGGTACGACGTGGTGCTCGCCGACGTCTACTCCGGGGCCCGGATGCCGGCGCACGTATGCACCGTCGAGTTCGTCGCCGAGGTGGCCCGTGCCCTGCACCCGGACGGGATCTACCTGGTCAACCTGACCGACCTGCCACCGCTGGTCTTCTCCCGGGTGCAGGCGGCCACGCTCGGCACGGTCTTCGCCGAGGTCTGCCTGGTCGCCGCCCGACGGATGCTCAGCGGCCGGCGGTACGGCAACGTCGTGCTCGCCGCCGCCGCGCGGCCCGGCCGCCTCCCGGTACGCCGGCTCGCCGCCCGGGTGGCCCGGGATCCGCTGCCCGGCACGGTGCGGCACGGCCCGGAGCTGGCCGCCTTCGTGGCCGGCGCGGCACCGGCCACCGACGCGGGCTGAGCGTCGGTCGTTTCCCTGCGCCCGGATCGGGTAGCCGCGCCGGATGAGCAGCCCGGACGACCGGCTCACCGTCCGCCGGGTGGCCATCGTCCTCGGTCTGGTGCTGGCCACTCTGCTCGGGCTGGCGCTGCTCTGGGCCGTCCGCCGGGTACTGGTCTGGATCCTGCTGGCCGCTTTCCTCGCCGCTGCCCTGAAGCCGGCGGTGGACCACCTGCAACGTCGGTTCGTCCGACGACGGACGGTTGCCACGCTGCTGGTGTTCCTCGCGGCATTCGCGCTGATCGCCGGCGTCGGAGCGCTGATCGTGGTGCCGCTGGTGGACGAGGTGGCCCGGTTCGTCGAGCGAACACCGGAGTTCGTCCGGGACATCCGCGCGGGACGGGGGCGGCTCAGTGAGCTGGTGGACCGGATCGGACTGCGCCGGTACGCCGAAACCCACGGCGAGCAGCTCCAGGAGTACGGCGACCGGTTACGGCAACCGGCCCTGGGCCTGGTGCGCGGGGCGCTGGAGGCGGTGGTCGGGACGATCACCGTGGGGGTGCTGGCGTACCTGATGGTGCTGGAGTCGCCCCGGATGGGTACCGCGCTGCTCGCCCTGACCGGGGACCGGGTCGGCGCCCGGTGGTGTCTCGTCGGCCGGGAGTGCGCCCGTACGGTCACCGGCTACGTCACCGGGAACCTGGTGATCAGTCTTGTCTGTGGCGGCCTGAGCTTCGTCGTCCTGGCCGCGCTGGGCGTCCCGTTCGCCGCCGTGATCGCCCTGGTGGTCGCGGTCGCGGACCTGGTGCCGTTGGTGGGGGCGACGATAGGCGCGGTGGTAGCCGCCGGGGCGGCGTTCATGCACTCCCCCACCGCCGGCATCGTCACGGTGGTCTTCTTCGTGCTCTACCAGCAGGTGGAGAACCATCTGCTGCAACCGGTGGTCATGAGCCGGGCGGTCCGGCTGAACCCGCTGACGGTGCTGGTCAGCGTGCTGCTCGCGGCCGAGCTCGCCGGCCTGGTCGGTGCGCTGCTGGCGATCCCGGCGGCCGGGATCCTCCAGGTCCTGCTCCGGACAGCCGACCTTCCCCGGCTGCTCCACCGAGGGAGGAGGTGAGCAGGCGGCGCGGCGGCGCCCACAGCGGGGCGCCGCCGCCCGTCGACGAGAGCGCGGTGCGCCCACCCGGCTCACGGACGCCGGAGCGCCACCTCGGGTGACGAACTCTCCAGCGGCACGGCGTTCGCCGGCACCAGGCCGAGTTGCACGGCGGGACGGGGCAGGGCGGCGTCGAGCATCCAGTCGGCGCCGATCCGGGCCCGGTTGCCGGGCATGGCGAACAGGTGGTATCCCCGGGTGACCGCCTTCGCCGGCGGCCCGGACAGGGACACCTTGAGCGGGTTCGCCGCCGCGTCCCAGCCCCCCAGGTCGACCACCCAGCCCAGGTCGTGGTGCTTGTACGGCTTGCGCCGTCCCTGCCCGTACGAGGCGGCGATGTTGTGGGCGACCAGTTTGCCCTGCCGCTGGGCGTGCTGCGCGGTCATCGCGCAGATGCCGCCGGGCCGGGTCAGGTCCGGTACGGCAGCGGCGTCACCGCACGCGTAGACCTCGGGGAACCCGGGGACGCCGAGGTACTCGTCGACCACCAGCCGGCCCTTCTCGGTGCGCAGCCCCAGGTCGGCGACGAAGGGGTCCGGCCGGACGCCGACGCACCAGACCAGCGTGCAGGTGGGTACGTAGTCGCCGTCGGTGAGCCGCACCCCGTCGGCGGTGGCCTCGGCCACCGAGGTGCCCATCCGCACGTCGACACCGCGCCGGGTGAGCACCCGCTGGGCGGTGTCGGACATCCGCTGATCCAGCTCGGGCAGGACCCGGTCGGCGACGTCCAGCAGCAGCCAGCGGGGACGGACGGTCAGCCCGGCCCGCGTGGCGGCGAGTTGGTCGGTGAAGAGCTGGCCGTGCGCGGCGACCTCGGTGCCGGTGTAGCCGGCCCCGACCACGACGAAGGTGGCGCGGCTCTGCTGCTCGGCCGGGTCGGCGGCCTGCTCGGCCAGTTCGATCTGGCGGACCACGTGGTCGTGCAGGAAGAGCGCCTCCGGCAGGCCCCGGAAGCCGTGCGCGTACTCGGTCACGCCGGGGATCGGCAGCAGCTTGTTGACGCTGCCGACGGCGAGCACCAGGCGGTCGTAGGCCAGCTGCCCCCGGTCCCCCTCGGGCTGGGTGAAGCCGACCCAGCGGTTGTGCAGGTCCACCTGGTCGGCCTCGCCGATGATCACGCGGACCCCGTCGAGAGTGCCGTTGAGCGGCACCGAGACCCGCCTCGGCTCCACCACCCCGGCGGCCACCTCGGGCAGCAGCGGGAGGTAGAGGAAGTAGTCCGTGGAGTTCAGCACCACGATCTCGGCCCGGCCCCGGGCGAGCCGGGACAGGGTCTTCGCCGCGTGGTAACCGGCGAACCCGGCTCCCACGATCACCACACGAGGTTTCGTCATGTCCGCTGCCCTTCCCGCCGTCGAGGCGGACAAACCTGGCAGGTCGCCGTCGCCACCGGACCGTCGGCTGCCGGTCACCGGCCCGTCGCCCGGTGGACAGCGACACCGGTCATCGTCGTCACCGCAGGGCGCGGCCACGGCGCCGACAGCGGTTCCGCCCGACCGGATGAACCGCACACTGAGCCGCCTGACCTGCGGGAAGCTGGATTCGGGCCACGTCGGGGCGTCCGGCGCACGTCCACTGCCCGTATCCGGGGCGGTCGTCGACCGCCCCGGCGCCAGAAGGAGGGCACCGTGCAACCCGACGTCAGCGTCGTCGTCCCGGTCTACGACACCATGCCGTACCTGCGGGCGTGCCTGGCGTCGCTGCTCGGTCAGACGATCGGCCACCAGCGGATGGAGATCATCGCGGTCGACGACGGCTCCACCGACGGCGGCGGGCGGCTGCTGGACCAGCTCGCCGCGCGGTACCCGGACACCGTGCGGGTGCGGCACCAGGCCAACTCGGGCGGCCCGGCCAACCCCTGCAACCGGGGTCTGGAACTGGCCACCGGACGGTACGTGTTCTTCGTCGGCTCCGACGACCGGCTCGGCCCGGAGGCCCTGGAACGCCTGGTCGCGGGTGCCGACCGGTACACCTCGGACGTGGTGGCGGGCCGGGCGGTGGGGGTCAACAGCCGGCACATGTTCCAGGAGATCTTCGCCGAGAGCCGGGTCGACGTCGACCTGTTCGACTCGGCGCTGCCCTGGTCGCTGGCGAACATCAAGCTGTTCCGCCGGGACCTGGTCGAACGCCACCACCTGCGCTTCCACGAGGACATGCCGATCCTCAGCGATCAGCCGTTCACGCTGGAGGCCTGCTACCGCGCCCGGCGCGTCTCGGTGCTGGCCGACTACGACTACTACCACGCGGTACGCCGGCTGGACGCCCGCAACATCACCTACCGCAGCCGGCTGGAGCAACGGTTGCGCTGCGTGGAACTGCTGGTCGACCGGGTGGCCGAGCTGATCCCGGCGGGCAAGCAGCGCGACGCGGTGCTGCGCCGGCACTTCGGCCTGGAGGTGGCCCACCTGGTCGGCGACGACCTGCCCCGGTTGGACGACCCGACCCGGGAGCGGGTGTACGGGGTGGTCCGGCGGCTGGTGGACCGTTACCTCACCGACGACCTGCGCGACGCGCTCGACATCGAGACCCGGCTACGGCTCTCCGCCGTCGCCGGGGGCGGGTTGGACGACCTGCTCACCGTGATCACGCAGGACGCCGAGCGGGGTGTCCCGCCGACCGTCATGGCCGGGAACCGCTGGCACGCCGGCTACCCCGGGGTAGGGCTGCCCGCCTGGACCGACGTGACCGGGGTCCGCGCCGACTGGCTGGCCCGCCTGGACGCGGTCGCGGTGCGCTGGGAGGGCAACCGCAGCCTGACCGTCACCGCCCGCAGCCCTCACCCCGACCTGGGCCGACTCGTCGGCGGGCCGATCCGCGTGCGCGCCGGCCAGATCCCCGGCGACACCCTCGACGTGTCGCCCGACGCGCGGGGCAGCCTGGTGCGGGTCCGCTTCCCGGTGGACCGGCTGCTCGCCGGCAGCGCCACGACCGGGCAGCGCCACCCGCTGCGGGTCGAGGTCGACGGGACGGACGGTCGGGGTACCGCCGCGCTGCGCGCTCCCGGGCTGGCCCCGGCACGCCCCCGGATCCGCCGGCACGGCACCCGGCTGTACGCGGTCACCACCAGCCTCGACGCCCGGACCGGGCACCTGGTGCTGGCGGTGGTGCCGGTGACCGCGGCCCGGCTGGCCGCCCGGTTGCGCCGCGGGGGACGCTGAGCGGGACGGCCCGGTGGGCTGGCCGGGCTGGGCCGCGTGCCGGGTCGGGCGGTACCGTCGGGCCCGGACAGTGGAGTTCACCGACGGTGGAGGCGACCACGGCCAGGGAGCAGGGACGCACGCTCATCGCGTCCAACAGGAAGGCGCGCCACGACTACGCGATCCTCAAGACGTACGAGGCGGGCATCGTGCTGGTCGGCACGGAGGTCAAGTCGCTGCGGGCCGGGCGGGCGTCGCTGGTCGACGCGTTCGCCCAGGAACGCGACGGCGAGATCCTGCTGTACGGGCTGCACATCGCCGAGTACGGCTTCGGCTCGTGGACCAACCACGCGCCCCGGCGCACCCGCAAGCTGCTGCTGCACCGGGTGGAGATCGCCCGGATCCTGGAGAGGCTCCGCGACGGCGGGTCGACCCTCGTGCCGCTGTCGATGTACTTCGAGAACGGCTGGGCGAAGGTCGAACTGGCCCTGGCACGTGGGAAGAAGTCGTACGACAAGCGCCAGGCGCTGGCCGAGCGGGACGCCAACCGGGAGATCGCCCGCGAGCTGGGCCGGCACCTCAAGGGCCGGGGCCGGGGCCGAACCGAACCCCGTCGGTGACCATGCCGCCGCACGTCGACACGTTGATCTGGAATGGGTTCCCGCCGTAGATTTGGGCACCAGCAGTGAGGAGCGCGGATGCGGACCATCGACTGGCGGGACGGGCGGATCGTCGCGATCGACCAGACCCGACTGCCGCACGAGGTCGAGTTCCTGGAGATCGAGACCATCGAGGCGCTGGTCGCCGCAATCCGGTCGCTGGCGATCCGGGGGGCACCGGCGATCGGCGTCGCCGGGGCGCTGGGGGTGGCCCTGGCCGCCCGCCTCCACGGTGACGACCCGGCCGAACTGCACCGGGCCGTCGACGCGGTCCGGGCGGCCCGTCCCACCGCGGTCAACCTCGCCTGGGGTGTGGACCGGGTGCGCGCGCGACTGGACGCCGACGGCACGGAGGCCGCGCTGACCGAGGCGCTGGCCGTGCTGGAGGAGGACGCCCGCTGCTGCCGGGAACTCAGCGAGCGGGGTGCCCGCTGGCTGGTCGAGACGGTCGGGCCGACGGTGGCGGTGCAGACCCACTGCAACGCCGGAGCGCTGGCCACCGTCGAGTGGGGCACCGCGCTGGGCGTGGTGCGTTCCCTCCAGCAGCACGGCGCGCTGGGCCACGTCTACGCCTCGGAGACCCGCCCCCTGCTCCAGGGGGCACGCCTGACCGTGTGGGAGCTGGCGCAGATCGGCGCGCCGCACACCCTGGTGGTGGACTCCGCCGCCGCGTCCGTGCTGGCCCAGGGGCTGGTCGACGCGGTGGTGGTCGGCGCGGACCGGATCACCGCCAACGGAGACGTGATCAACAAGGTCGGGACGTACCCGCTGGCCCTGGCGGCGGCCCGGGCCGGAGTGCCGATGGTGGTGGCCGCCCCGGAGTCGACGGTGGACCTCGCCACGCCCTCCGGCCGCGACGTCACCATCGAGGTGCGCGCCCCCGAGGAGATCACCGCTCTCGGCGCGGCGGCGCTGGCCCCCCGGGGCACCGAGACGCTCAACTACGCCTTCGACGTGACCCCGGCCGACCTGGTCACCGCGATCGTCACCGAGCGCCGGGTCATCCTGCCGGCCGCCGGGGGCCGTCCCGACGACCCGACCGAGCGGCCCTGACCGGACGTTCCACCCCGCCGACCGGCACCGGCCCGCCCGGTTCCCGTCCGACCGGGCGGGACCCGGCCGCCGGCCCCACCTTTGTCGACCGGCTGCACCGGCCAATCCGACCCCGTCCCGCGAGGAGCCACCGCCCATGCTCAACCGCTGGTCCGCCGCCGACGCCCCGGACCGGTCCGACCCGGTCGCGCAGCTCGTGTACGCCTCCCAGCTGCTCGGTGCCGACACCGGTCTGGTGCTGCACGGCGGAGGCAACACCTCGGTCAAGACCACGGTCACCGACCTCACCGGGGAGCCGGTGGAGGTGCTCCACGTCAAGGGCAGTGGCTCCGACCTCGCCACCATGGACGCCTCCGGCTTCACCGCGCTGCGGCTGGCCCGGCTGCGGGCACTGCTGCGGCTGGAGCGGCTGCGCGACACCGAGATGATGAACGAGCTGCGCTGCGCGCGTCTCGACGCGACCGCCCCGGACCCGAGCGTCGAGTCGCTGCTGCACGCCCTGCTGCCGCACCCGGCGGTGCTGCACAGCCACGCCGACGCGGTGCTCGCCCTGACCAACCAGCCCGAGGGCCGCCGGCTCGTCGAGGAGGTCTACGGCGACAGCGTGGTCGTCGTCCCGTACGTGATGCCCGGTTTCGACCTCGCCCGGCTCTGCGCGGAACTCTTCCCGGCGCAGGTCCACCCCGGGACCGTCGGCATGGTCCTGCTCAACCACGGCCTGTTCACCTTCGGCGCGGACGCCGAGGAGGCGTACCACCGGCACATCGAGCTGGTCGGGCGGGCCGAGGAACGGCTGGCCCGCCGGACCGCCCCGCCCCGGGCCGTCGCGTCGGCCGGCTCTCCCCCGGTCGACCGGGTCCGGCTGGCCCGGCTGCGCCGGGAGATCTCCACGGTGGCGGGGACCCCGATGGTGCTCAGCCGGTACGACGACCCGACGGTCCGCGCGTTCCTCGCGCGTCCCGACCTGGCGAGGGTCGCCACCCGTGGCCCGGTCACCCCGGACCACGTGGTGCGGACCAAGCGGGTACCGCTGGTCGGCGCCGACGTGGCCGGGTACGCCGAGGAGTACCGCCGGTACGTCGACGAGCACCGGGAGCGGGCCCGTGCGGCGCTGACCGTGCTCGACCCCGCGCCCCGGGTGGTCCTCGACCCCGAGCTGGGGCTGCTCACCGCCGGCCGGCGGGCGGTCGACGCCCGGATGGCGCAGGACATCTACCGGCACACCGTCGACGTCATCTCCGCGGCCGAGGCGATCGGCGGCTACCAGGCGCTGCCGGCCGGCGACATCTTCGACGTCGAGTACTGGGAACTGGAGCAGGCGAAGCTGCGGCGCGGCGGCCCGGTGCCGGAGTTCGCCGGCGAGGTGGCGGTGGTGACCGGGGCCGCCTCGGGCATCGGCCGGGCCTGCGCCGAGGCGCTCCAGGCGCGCGGGGCGTGCGTGGTCGCCCTGGATCGCGACCCGTCGGTCACCGAGCCCGCTGGGGTGGCCCGCCTCGGTATCCAGGTCGACGTCACCGACCGGGCCGCGGTGGACGCCGCGCTCGACACCGCGGTGGAGCGCTTCGGCGGGGTGGACATCGTGGTCGCCGCCGCCGGGATCTTCCCGGCCAGCCAGGAGATCGCCGGGCTGGACCTCCAGGCGTGGCAGCGGACCATGGCGGTGAACACGGAGTCGGTCGCGTACCTCTTCTCCCGGACCCACCCACTGCTGGCGCTGGCGCCCCGGGGTGGCCGCGTCGTCGTGGTCGCCTCACGCAACGCCGTGGCCCCCGGGCCCGGCGCGGTCTCCTACTCCGCCTCCAAGGCGGCGGTGGTGCAGGTGGCCCGGGTGGCCGCGCTGGAGTGGGCGTCCGACGGCATCCGGGTGAACGTCGTGCACCCCGACGCGGTCTTCGACACCGGGCTGTGGACCCCGGAGGTGCTCGCCGCACGGGCGGCGCACTACGGGCTGACCGTGGAGCAGTACAAACGACGCAACCTGCTCGGTACGGAGATCACCAGCGCCCGGGTGGCCGACCTGACCGCCGCCCTGTGCGGCGAGACGTTCGCGGCCACCACCGGGGCGCAGATCCCCGTCGACGGTGGGAACGAGCGGGTGATCTGACGGCGGGTCACCGGAGTGGGCGGGACACCGCCCGCTCCGGATGGCGGTCACCGCCGCTCGATGACCTCCCGGTGGCCCGGCTCGGCCCTGCGGGTGGCCCGCAGGCTGGTCAGCGTGACGATCACCAGCACGCCGATGATCACGCCGAGCGAGGCGAGCGTCGGGATCTCCGGCGCCCCCGACCAGATGCCGTGCGCCCAGTGCAGGCCGAGCTTGACGCCGATGAAGGCGAGGATGACCGCCAGGCCGTAGCTGAGGTGCACCAGCCGGGCGAGCGCCGCGTGGAGCACGAAGTAGAGCGCCCGGAGCCCGAGCAGGGCGAAGGCGTTGGTGGCGAAGACCAGGTACGGGTCCTCGGTGATGCCGTACACCGCGGGCACCGAGTCGACGGCGAAGACCACGTCGGTGGCGAGGACGGCGACCACGACCAGGGCCATCGGGGTGAGCGCCCGCCGGCCGTTCTTCAGCCGGACGGTCAGGTGGGGGCCGTGGTACTCGTCGGTGACCGGCATGAACTTGCGGAGCAGTCGCACCGAGCGCATGGAGGCGATGTCGACCTCCTGCTCGTGGCCGGAGAGCGCGTCACGCAGCAGCTTGACCGCGGTGGCGAGCAGGATGATCGCGAAGAGCAGGAAGGCGAAGTCGAGGGTCTGCAGGGCCGCCGCGCCGAGGGCGATGAACACGCCACGCAGCACCAGCGCGCCCGCGATGCCGTAGAGCAGCACCCGCTGGGCCAGCGCCGACGGCACCGCGAAGGCGGCCAGCAGGAGCATGAAGACGAAGAGGTTGTCGACCGACAGCGACTTCTCGACCAGGTAACCGGTCAGGTACTCGACGCCCTGCTTCGAGCCGTACCGGGCCCAGACCCAGCCGCCGAAGGCCAGCGGCAGGGCGACGTAGAACGCCGACCAGCCCAGCGCCTCCTTCATCGTCACCTCGTGCGGACGACGGGTGACGATGAAGTCGAGCACCAGCAGGACGAGGACGCCGACGATGGTGACCGCCCAGAGGGTCGGCGTACCGACCGAGGACAGCCCGGCGGCGGACAGGTACGTGAAATCGCTCATGGAGCCTCCTCGAACACCATTCCATGTTCGAGGTCTCCTTCACCCACCGTTCGTGGGCAACCACCCGAGGCCGCTCCGGGCGGCCGTACTGACCGGAATGGTTCGTGGGAAGTACTCCCCTCGCCAGGCAAGGTTAGGTCAGCCTGCCGGCACCTGCCACACCAGCGACGGACGGCGTGTCGCGGCGCGCACGGCGTCGGTGACCAGGGTCACGCCCAGGTCGGCCATGCAGGCCGGACCGGTGGCGTCGAGCGGGCAGCGCGCCTCCCACCAGCAGGGCTGTTCGGTAATCGCGGTGGGCCGGCGGTGCGGGCACTGCGGCAGTCCCTGGAGGTCGAGGCCGCCCACCCCGTAGCGACGGGCGTCGGTGGGCCCGAAGAGCCCTACCGTCGTCGCGCCCGCCGCGGCGGCGAGTCGCACCGGCCCGGTGTCCGGGCCGACCACCACGCCGCCCCGGCGGGCCACGGCGGCGATCTGCCCGGCGAGGGTGGGCAGGTCGCCCGGAGGTAGTGGCACGCCGGGCGGGTCGTCGTCCGCGCCGACGGTCAGCACCGGGTGGCCGGCGGCGGCGAGGCGGCCGGCGAGGGCGCGCCAGGAGCCGTCCGGCCAGCGCTTCACCGCCATGCCGGCGGCGGTCACCAGCACCACCGGCGGGGCGGTCGCCCGCCGGGCCGCGGCCACCAGGCGGTCGACGTCCCCCTCCCCGGCGGCGCGCGCCGACGCGGGCAGGCGCACCCGGGGCCGGGCGGTCAGGTCCGCCCGGGTGAGCAGCCCCTCGGCGTGCAGCAGGCGCAGGTAGCGGGCACCGACCGGCTCGTCCGGCGGCGGTCGCCGCCACAGGTCGGTGACGCAGCGGGCGCCGGAGTCGAGCAGCAGGTCCGGGATGCCGTCGTAGCGGGTGGTGGTGACCGCGAGGTCCGGCCGCCGCGCGGCGAGCGCCTCGACCACCGCCGCCCGCTCCGCGCCGGGCCGCCCGTGCCGGGGGGTGCGGACCTCGGCCACCGCCGGGTCGACGCGGACCAGCTCGGCACCGGGCTCGTGGGTGAGCACCCGCAGCCGGGCGGTCGGGTGGCGCCGGGCCAGCCCGTGGATCGCCGGCAGCAACATGATCAGGTCACCGATCCCGCCGAGCAGGTCGACCACGAGGATCTCCGCGTACCGGTCAGCCATCGCGCCGCCCGAGCAGCCGCCGGTAGAGGTCGCGGTGGGCGGCGGCGACGCGTGGCCAGGCGTACCCGGCGGCGAGCGTCCGGCCCCGCTCGGCGAGCCGGCGACGCAGCACCGGGTCGGCCAGCACCCGCCCGACGGTGGCGGCCAACGCCGCGCTGTCCCGGCGCTCCGGGACCACCGCCACCGCGCCGCTGCGGTGCAGCTCGTCACCGCCGCCGTCAGGCGCGGTGACCACGGTCGGCCGTCCGTGGGCCAGCGCGGCGAGCAGCGCCCCGCTCTTGAGGGTCACGCCCGCGGTGAACGGCAGCACCACCACGTCGGCGGCGTGCAGGGCCGCCGAGGCGCGCTCCGGGGTCAGGTACCCGGTGAACGTGACCGCGTCGGCCACCCCGTGCCGGTGGGTCAGCGCGGTCAGCTCGTCCCGGAACGCACGGGCCTCCGCCTCCGGCAGTGCCTGGGAGGTGAACCCGCCGGCCACCAGCAGGCGCAGGTCCGGGTGGGCACGGCGGAGCGCGGGCAGGGCCCCGATCAGGTGGCGGATCCCCTTGACCGGGTGGACGAAGCCGAAGAAGACCAGCAGCGGCGCGCCGCCGGGCAGACCGATCTCCGCCCGCAGCCGCCGGCCGGCGGTGGTCGCGCCGGCGTGGTCGGCCACGTTCGGGGCCAACGGGACGTGCGCGGTCGCCACCCCGGTACGGGCCCGCACCACCCCGGCATGCCCGTCGTTGGTGACGATCACCGCCGCGCTGGCCGGCACCAGCCGGCCGGTCTCCCGGTCCCAGAGCCGGGCGCGTTCCAGCAACGACCAGAGGGGTCCGGGCAGCCAGCCGGGCACCGCCCAGCCGCCGTACTCGTGCACCGTGGTGACCAGGGGGAGGCTTCGGGGAAGCCGCAGCGGCAGCAGACCGGGCATCCCGGAGAACCGGTACGCCGAGGGGGCGAACTGGACGTGCACCAGGTCGGCACCGAGGTGGCGGACCCGCTCGGCGGCCCGGGCGGTGCCGGTGAGCCAGCGCAGGGGCGAGCGCCCGTCGGCGGGGCGGACCGGGACGGGGACGACCGTCACCCCGGCGTCGTCCAGCGCGCGGACCAGGTGCGCGACGTAGTCGCTGACCCCGTCGCGCTCCACCGGCGCCGGGCCGTGCGGCATCGCCACCCGGATCCGGTCGCTGCCGGCCACCACGTCGCCTCCCCGTCGCCCGATGTCGCCCCCGCGGCCCGCCGAGTCCAGGGCCGCTCCCCCGGACGGTGCGTCGCCGGGGCGGGGTGTCTTCCCGGGGCGGTGGCGCGAAAACCCGCCGCCGGGTGCTCCGAGGTGGTTGCAGGGGACCCCTCCTACCGCTTTTTGGCGAGGAGGGGTCCCCTGCAACCAACCAACCCGACCCAGCCAGCAACCGGCCGAGGAAGCAGAAGAAGCATGGAGGCGACCGAGTCGGACGCGAGCGGTAGCCGCGGACGCGCCCGCCCCCTACCGGGGACGGTGGTGACCTATCGTGTGCCGGTGACCGACGAGACTGCGCCCGCCGGCCCGCTCGCCGGGCTGCGGGTGGTGGAGCTGGCCGGCATCGGCCCCGGACCGTTCGCCGCGATGATGCTCGCCGACCTCGGCGCGGACGTGGTCCGGGTGGACCGGCCGACCGAGGTCGACCCCGCCGCCTTCGGCACCCCGCACCCGGATCTGCTGAACCGGGGGCGCCGCTCGGTGGCGGTGGACCTGAAGTCCCCCGCCGGGCGCGAGGTGGTGCTGGCGCTGGTCCGGGACGCGGACACGCTGATCGAGGGTTTCCGGCCCGGGGTGACCGAACGCCTCGGCGTCGGCCCGGCCGACTGTCTGGCGGTCAACCCCCGGCTGGTGTACGGGCGGATGACCGGGTGGGGGCAGGACGGCCCGAACGCACCGCTCGCCGGGCACGACCTCGGCTACCTGGCGCTGACCGGCGCGCTGCACGGAATCGGCCGGGCCGGGGAACGTCCGGTGCCGCCGCTGAACCTCCTCGGCGACTTCGGCGGGGGCGGGATGATGCTGGCGCTGGGCATCCTCTCCGCGCTCCACGCCGTCCGGTCCGGCGCCCGGGGTCAGGTGGTGGACGCCGCCATCGTCGACGGCGTGGCGGTGCTGAGCACGCAGATCCACGGGCTGCGCCGGATGGGAATGTGGCAGGACCCGCGCGGGGTGAACCTGCTCGACGGTGGGGCACCCTTCTACGACACGTACGAGTGTGCCGACGGCCGGTACGTCGCGGTGGGTGCGCTCGAACCGCGCTTCTACGACGAGCTGGTCCGGCGCACCGGTTTCCCGCTGCCGCCGGACGAGCCGCTGGACCGTGACGACCCGGCGAACTGGCCGGACCTGCGGCGGGCCTGGGCCCGCCTGTTCCGGACCCGCACCCGGGACGAGTGGACCGCGCTCGCCGGCGACTCCGACGCCTGCCTCGCCCCGGTGCTCGACTGGGCCGAGGCGCCGGCGCACCCGCACATGGCCGCCCGGGAGACCTTCGTGCGGCACGCCGGGGTGGAGCAGCCGGCGCCCGCGCCGCGTTTCTCCGGCACCCCGACCGCGCTGCGTCGCCCGCCGCCCCACCCCGGGGAGCACACCGACGAGATCCTCGCCGAGCTGGGCTACCCGCCCGACCGGATCGACGCGCTGCGCGCCGACGCCGCCGTCGCCTGAGGTTGCCGGGCCGGTCGCGGGGCGGGTGTCGCCGTCGTGGCTGCGGCCGAACGGGACGCGGGGCGGGCGGTGGCGTCGCGGTGGGTGGGCGTCGTGGTGGCCGGTCAGGCGCGGCGGAGGGCCGCGCCGGTGGTGGTGGCCGCCTCGACGAGGTCCCGGTAGTCGCGGGGAAGCTGGGCCGTCACGTCGTCGAACTCGCCACCGGAGATCGCCTCGCGCAGGGTGGCGAAGACCGCCCGGATGCCGGTCCGGGTGGCCACCGGGTCCGCGTCGGCGCGCTGGCCGGCCCGGGCCACGAACTCGGCCGCGCCGAACCGTTGCGCGTGCTCGGTGCTCGGGGTCTTCCTCAGCAGCAGCTGCAACGGCTTGGGCAGCTGCGCGGCGAGGTCGAGGGCTTCTCCCCCGGTCAGGCGTTCGGCCAGGGTCTCCAGCGTGGCGCGGGTCAGCTCGACCGCGCGGGTGGAGGGCACCCCGGCCCGCTGGGCGACCTGGTCGACGAAGGTGTCGTAGTTCATGCGGCACTCCCCTCGGGTGGACCCACCGGGCGTACCCGGCGCCGGGCCCGGGAAACGGCGGTGGCCGGTGGCGCGTCGCCGCCCGCCGGATCTCCGGGTCGTCGCCGCCGGATCTCCGCGTCCCGGCCGCCGGTTTTTCCGGTACGGACGAGTGACCGCCGGGTGGACGGGTATCCGCGGCCGGTCGTGGACCGACGAGAGGCGGCGGAGGATTCCTGCCATGGTGAGTGACACCGAGGTGCTGCGGTACCTGTCGAGCCTGGACTACCCGGCGGGCAAGGACGACGTGGTACGCCAGGCTGAACGGGAGGGCGCGCCCCCGGAGGTGCTGCGGGCGCTGCGGGCGCTCCCGCCGGTGGACTACGCCAACGGCAACGAGGTCGCCCGCTCCGCCGGTACGGAGGCCGCGCCGGAACTCGACGCCGCCCAGCGGGCCGCCCAGGCCCGCGAACCGCACACCCGCGTCGCGCAGCACCTGCGCCGGATCTGAGCGCCGGGGCGGGCGGCACCGGGGACGGCGGGCGGCGCACCGGTGTGGCAGTTGACGGCACGTCATCCGGACCGGCCGACGCCGGCCTCGGTGCAGCTCACCGTGATGGGGCTGATCGGGGTCTGTACCGGGATCCTGTTCGGGGTGCTCGTCTCGGCACGTCTCGCCCCACTCTTCGGCTGGGACGTGGCCGCACTGACGTACCTGGTCCTGGCCTGGCGTGCCCTCTGGCCGATGAACGCGGAACGGACCGCCCGGCTCGCCATCCACGAGGACCCGAACCGGGCGGTCCGCGACGTCCTGCTGCTGACCGCCTGCGTGGCGAGCCTGGTGGCGGTGGGAGTCATCATGAGCACCGCCCGGGACGTGCGGACCGGGCTGCCCCGGGACCTCTACAGCGCGCTCGGCATGGCGAGCGTGCTGCTGTCCTGGCTGGTGGTGCACACCGTCTTCACCACCCGGTACGCCCGGGTCTACTACACCGGTCCGGACGGCGGGATCGATTTCCATCAGGACTTAGCGCCCTGTTACGTGGACTTCGCGTACGTGGCGTTCACCGTCGGGGCCACCTTCCAGATCTCGGACACCGACCTGTGCAGCCACGAGATGCGCCGGACCGTGCTCTGGCACATGCTGGTGTCGTACCTGTTCGGGGCGATCATCATCGCCGCGACTGTGAACCTGGTCGCCGGCTTCGCCCGCTGACCGCACCGGACGGTGGGACGGGTGCCGCCCCCGGGCCCGGCCCGGCCGGCGACGGGCGGTCCACCTCTCGGGCGGAAAGCCGGGTGGACAGGCGGGCGCCCGGGCCACGAACCGCGACCCGGGCGCCACACGAAAACACCACCGGCGGTCTCCGCCACCCGTGTCGGGGTGGCACCACCAGGCGGCCGGCATCCGCCCGAACCGGGCGGCCAGCTCTGCCACGACCAGCGTACGGCGCCAAGTCCCCCGAAAGGCTAGTTATCGGGAAACTGTGGGACAGGGCACGGTCAGCGGACCAGCTCGGCGTACCGTTTCTCCAGGTCGATCCGGGCGAGCGCCCCGACCAGCCAGGCTAGCCGCTCCGACTCGCCACTACCGGCGAGTCCGGCCAGCTCACCGGCGGACCGCCCCAGGCCGAGGCGGCGGGCGGCGGCGAGGGCCCGGCGGTCGGCGACCGGGGCGACCTCCCGCCAGAGCACCTGGGCCTCGCGCAGGAAGAGCTCCACCACCGGGGCGTCCACGCCGGGCAACCCGGCCAGCAGGTCCCGCTCGCGGGCGGGGTCGCGGTGGGCGAGGGCCCGGAGCCGCCGCAGGTCGCCCCGGTAGCGCTCGACGACGGCGAGGGCGAGATCACCGAGGGTGTCGGCGAGCCCTTCCGGGTCCGTTCGGAACCCGCTGTCGCGCAGCAGCCGGGTGCGGTGTTCGTGCCGGGACCGGGACATCCGGCCGGCACTGTCCCAGCCGGCGTCCCGGAACGCATCGGTGGCGGCCAGGGCACGCCGGAAGTCGCCCGGCCGGGCGAGCAGCACCGAGAGCACCAACACCTGGAACAGGCTGCCCGGGTTGTTGGTGACCCGGAAGCCGTACTCCTCGGCGAAGCCCCGGCCTCCGGCCGCCAGCCGGCGGACCAGCCGTTTCTTCTCCTCGATGGTCGAGGTCGCAGTCGTCGCCATGACCGCGACTACCCGCGCCCGGGCACGCCACGCCTGCCCGCCGAGGGCGTCGCTCAGTCGCGGAGCCGCCCGTGCCGGTCGCGGGCCCTGAGCCGGACCGTGGGCATCGTCGGCACGGGCAGCGGCGGGTCGGGGTCGTCCACCACGACGCCGAACCGGCGCCCGGCCGCCCAGTCCTCGGACGCCGCCACGATCTCCTCGTGCGAACGGCCGACGAAGTTCCACCACATCACCAGCGGATCCTCGAACGGCGCTCCGCCGAGCAGCAGCAGTCGGGCGTCCCGTGCGCTCTCGACGGTCAGGGTCCTGCGTCCGGGTGGCACGTAGAGCAACGCACCGGGTGCCAGCCGAAGCCCGTCCACCTCGGCGGAGCCGGACATGACCAGCAGGCCGTGCTCGAAGTCGTGGCGCAGCGGCACCCGGACCGGTGCCGACCCCCGGGGTTCCAGCTGCGCGCCGAGCAGCGGGGTGTGCACGACCGCCGGGGACCGGACGCCGGCCAGCTCCCCGACGAGCAGGGTCACGTCGAGGTCCCCGTCGCGCCATTGGGGCAGATCCGGGTGGTGGTGGAAGTCGGGCGCGCCGGAACGCGCCCCGTCGGGCAGCGCGACCCAGAGCTGGACGCCGTGCATCGTCCCCGGCCGCCGGGGCGGGGACTTCTCCGAGTGGGCGATGCCGTGACCGGAGGTCATCACGTTGAGGTGACCCGGGCGGATCGCCTGGACGTTGCCGAGGCTGTCCCGGTGGAGGATCTCCCCCTCCACCAGCCAGGTGACCGTCTGCAGCCCGGTGTGCGGGTGGGGTGGCACCTGCATGCCCGGCCGCTCGCCGACGTCGTCCGGCCCGAAGTGGTCGACGAAGCACCATGCCCCGACCATCCGCCGGGCGCGTTGCGGCAGCAACCGGCGGACGGTGGTGTACCGGCCCAGCGGTACGTCGTGTCCGGGCAGCAGCACGCTCTCCGGGTCGGCGGGCGCGACCCCCGGGGGGCGGGTCTGCGCCGGCATGGCCTGCTCCATCCCACCGACCATACGTCACCGGCCGGGGCCCGCCTGCCCGCCGGTGTGGAGGTGGGGCTGCGCGGCCGGTCCTGGTCGGGCAGGGGTCCGATCCGCATGGTCGAGATCAGCACCGGCGAGCGTGACAACTGGCGGCCGGCGACCCTCGACCCGCACGACGAGGGTTGCGCCTGGCGGCGGTGGACGGCCGTGTGGCGTCCGCCGGGTCCGGGCCGGTGGACGCTGCGCGCCCGGGCGACCGACGTCACCGGGGCCGCCCAGCCGGAACAGGCCGCACCGAACGCCCTGGGCTTTTTGTTCGACGGCATCGTCCGGCATCCGGTGACCGTCGCCTGAGCCGGCCCGCACGCGCCACCTCTGATCGGGAGAAGACGTGTGTGGGCCGGCACCCCGGGTTCGGGGTGCCGGCCCGTCAGCATGTGGGTCAGCTGGTCCAGTGTTCGGCGACGAGGTCGGCGGCCTGGGTCTCCCACTGGGCGTAGTGGTCGGGGTACGCCGACACCTGCACGGTCTGGGCGGCCTTCGTCAGGGGCATGTCCCGCCACCCGTCGACCTGCTTCAGACCGGTGAGGAACGCGGTGGTGGCGTACTCCGGGTCGGTGATCTGCTCGACCGTGCCCCACCCGCTCGACGGGCGCTGCTGGAACAGGCCCTGCGAGTCGTGGTCGTTGCGGTCACCCAGATGACCCAGGTTCTCCAACTTCGACTCCTGCAGGCTGGTGGCGATCGCCACCACGGCAGCCCGCTCGTCCATGCCGGCCTTCTTCGTCGCCGCGATGATCGCCTTCACGTTGCCGGTCTGCTCCGCGTCCAGGGGAATCCGGGACTGCTCACCCCGCACACCGTGCGGCATCAACCTGCTGGTGTCCGGCTTGTCGCCCTGCACCGCCACCGGAGTGGCGGCCCGCGCCGGGGACTCCACCGCCACCGCGGCGACCGGACCGGCGACCACACCGGCGGCGAACGCCACACCGGCCACACCCAGCACACCCTTACGCAGCATCGACAGATTCATCGTGTTCGTGTTCATGGGGGAACTCCCATCAGGAGGTCGACACCCCGGCACCCAGGGGAAAACAACACAGTGCCAGGGGGCACGAGCACCGACCCGGCACCCGCACACCAGAACAGAAAAGGGGAAAGACTCACCACCGGCGGAAAGCTCAACCACCGCCCGTCCACGCCGGTGAACCATGTACAACGACCCGCCACCCGCCGGCATTCCGGGGGCCGGGCCCGCACACCAGCCCCACCAGCAGCGGAGCGGCTCCTCGGCCGTCGACCCGGTACAACCACCCGCCCACCCCCACCATTCCCCGGGCGGGGGGTGGCCCCGACCCGGTCATCCGGGACGATCGAGCCGACCGGTGACGCCCCGTCGCCGGTACGGTGGTCGGGTGCTGTGGAACGGGTGGATGGCGTGATCGTCGAGGCGATCCGGCGCTATCCGGTCAAGTCGATGCTCGGTGAGGAACTACCCCGGGTCGACGTCACCCCCGCCGGGGTCGAGGGCGACCGTCGGCTGGCCCTGCTGGACCGTACGACCGGCCGGGTGGTCAGTGCGAAACACCCGCGACGGTGGCGGGCCGTGCTGACCCTCCGGGCCACGGGCGGTCCTCCCGGCCCGGTCCGGATCAGCCTGCCGGACGGACGGGACGTCGGGGACGACGTGGACGCCGTCCTCACCGAACTGCTCGGCGCGCCGGTCTCGCTGACCGCGACCGTGCCGCCCGGGGCGACCCTGGACCGGGCCCGCCCGGACGAGGTCCTGGCAGCCGGCGTGACGGCACCGGTGACGGTCGACGAGACGCCGCTCGGCGACGGAGGCGACGCGAAGACCTTCGTGGACTTCGCCCCGCTCCACCTGGTCACCACCGCCACCCTGGACCGAATCACCGAGGCCGCCGGCACGGGGCGACCGGTCGACGCCCTCCGGTACCGACCAAACCTGGTGCTCCGGACCAGCGACGTCCCCGGTTTCGCCGAGAACGGCTGGGTCGGCCGGGAACTGCGCGTGGGACCGGAACTGGTGCTCCGGGTGGTGGCACCGACACCGCGCTGCGCGGTGCCGACCCTGGCCCACGGCGACCTGCCGGCCGAGCCGGACGCGCTCCGGGTGCCGGCCCGGCTGAACCGGGTCGCCCCGGTGCCGCACCTCGGGCCGCTGCCCTGCGTCGGCGCGTACGCCCAGGTCGTCCGCCCCGGCCCGGTCGAGGTCGGCGACCGGGTCCGGCTCGCCTGACCAGCGGAGCCGGGGAGTCAGTCGTCGTTCGCGTCCCCGTCCTCGTCGTCGTCCGTGCGGGCGTCGACACGCGCGGCCGGGAACCGCTCCAGCATGGTCAGCAACCGGGCGGTCGTGACGCCGTCGATCTGCTGTCGCTGGGCCGCCTCGCCGAGGTGTTCCCGCAGTTCCCGGAGCCGCTTGGCCCGGTCCTTCGGCTTGCCCGACTCCAGTTCGTCCACCTTGTCGCGCAACCGGTCGGCGGTGCGCGCCTCGATGGCGCCCCGCGCCTCCGCCTCGTCGACCACGGCCGTGAACTGGTCTTTCAGTTCCCGCAGGGTCTTCGGCTGGGAGCGCGGGGCGGTGGGGGTGGTACGTGGGGGCCCGGTGGAGGCCGGTGCACCGGTCGCCGGGTCGGCCTGCCCGACGGTGGCGCCACGGTCCACGGTGTACGGGCTGGGCCGGTCGTCGCCGAGGGCGAACACCCCGACCAGTCCGACGAGCAGCGCGACTCCGGTCGCGACCAGGACACCGAGCAACCGGCGGGACGGCATCGTCCCCGGCGGCCGGGGCGCCACCCGGGTCGGCTCGGTGCCGGAGGACCAGCCGGGCCGGGGCGGCGGGCCGGCGGGGGCCCGGTCGACGAGGGTGGGCGGACTCGCGACGAGGGTGGGGGGCGACGCGACGGGTGTGGGCGGGACGGACGACAGCGTGGGCAGGATCGTGGTGGGCGGGTGCGGCGGCCGGCCCGCGCCCAGCCGGTCGGCTACGGCGGCGGCCCCGGGCCGGCGGGCGGGCGCGGCAGCCAGGCAGGACATCACCAGGCGGTCGACGTCGGCGGGCAGTTCGGGGATGCCCAGCGGCGGCGCGGGGGTGCCCCGACCGTGCACCGCCAGAGCGTCCTCCCAGGTCCGCACGGGCAGCGGCGCGCGGCCGGTGAGCGTCCGGTAGAGCAGCGCGCCGAGCGCGTAGACGTCGCTGGCCGGGTCGGGCGGGCCAGCGGCGAGCCGCTCGGGGGCGATGTAGGCGGGAGTTCCCATCAGGGGTTCTCCCCCGCCGCGACCGGCAAGCGGATGGTGCGGCCCGGCCAGCGCGGCGATGCCGAAGTCGAGCACCTTCGCCCCGGTGTCGGTGAGCATGACGTTGCCGGGTTTGATGTCGCGGTGCACCACTCCGATCCGGTGTGCGGCGGCGAGGGCGGCCGCGACCTGCCCGCCGAGGCGGACGGCGTCGGGCCAGGCGAGCGGCCCACGGGTCAGCCGGTCGGCGAGGTTCTCCCCCTCGACGAGTTCCATCACCAGGTACGGCACCACGACGCCACCGGCGAGGGTCGCCTCGCCGTAGTCGTACACCTGGGTCACGTGGGGGTGGGTCAGCCGGGCCGCCGCGCGGGCCTCGCGCCCGATGGTCGCGCGTAGCTCCGGGTCGGCGGCGAGTTGTCCGGCGAGGGCCTTGACCGCCACCGGGCGGTGCAGCACCTCGTCGTCGGCGCGCCAGACCTCGGACATCCCACCGAGGCCGATGCGCTCGCGCAGGACGAACCGGTCGTGCAGCCGGAGGCCGGGCGTGAACGGCGGCGACATGGTGCTCCAGTCTGCCCTCCCCGGGCCGGCGGCACCACCCGCTCCCCGCCGGCTGGTGCGGGCGGCCGGTGGCTGACGTCCGGGGGTGGACGGTCGAAAAAGGGACCTCGGGACCGGCGACCGGGCGGCGGTCGCGGCGGTGCGGTCAGGGCTTGCGGCCGACCGCGGCGTACATGCTGACCTCGGCGGCGGTGGGACGGGGCCGCGGCTCGTGCTCGGCCCGCCACTCGGCCACCGACGAGATGCCCGGCTCGATCAGCTCGAGGCCGGTGAAGAAGCGGGCGAACTCCGCCCGGCTGCGCAGGACCACCAGGCCGTGCGGGTCGCCGTCGTGCCGCGCGCCCACCGGGCGGGGTGGGAGTGGCAGATGGTCGCCGGTGGCGTGCGAGGCGACGAGGTGACTGCCGGCGGGTAGTTCGTCCAGCAGCCGCGCGACCGCGCCGTACGGGTCCTCGTCGTCCGTCACGAAGTGCAGAACCGCCACCAGCATCAGGGCGACCGGTCGGGTCAGGTCCAGGGTGCGGCGCAGGTCGGGGTGGCCGAGGATGCGCTCCGGCTCGCGCAGGTCGGCGTCGAGGTAGGCGGTCGCCCCCTCGGCGGTGCTGGTGAGCAGGGCGCGGGCGTGCGCCAGCACGATCGGGTCGTTGTCGACGTAGACCACCCGGCACTGCGGGGCGATCGACTGGGCGACCTCGTGCGTGTTGTCCGCGGTGGGGATGCCGGTGCCGATGTCCAGGAACTGCCGGACGCCGGTTTCCCGGGCCAGATGGGCCACCGCCCGCTGGAGGAAGCGACGGTTCTCCCGGGCGCTGGTGCGGACGGTGGGGAACTGGACCTCGTAGCTGCGGATCAGGGCCGCCGCGGCCTCCAGCCCGAGGTACGACTGGAACCAGCCGGGCAGGACGTCGCCGTAGCGGTGCCACCAACCGGGGCTGTTGGCGTCGCGGGCCAGTTTGAGCAGCGCGTCCCGCTCCCCCGGCTCGGTGACACCGTAGAGGGTGAGCAGGTCGGCGACATCCCGATCCTTGAAGCCGACCCGGCCCAGCTCCATGCGGCTGATCTTGGATTCGGAGGCACGGATCTCCCAGGCCGCGTTCTCGCGGGTGACCCCGCTGCTCTCCCGCAACCGACGGAGCTGCGCGCCGAGCAGCATGCGCAGCACCGTCGGCCCACTGGCCGGTCCCCCCTCGGCTGGACCCGTCGTCACGTGGTGACCTCCGCCTGCCCGCTCTTCCCGCCGGACGCCCCCGACCGGCTGACGTGTAAGCATGCCATGAACCCAGAGTCAGGCGTAGTCAGGCGGACGGCCCGCCGGTCCCGCTGCCGGGACACGCTCAGGTGATCAGATGGTCGAAGTCCCCGTCCCGGGCGCCGAGCACGAAGGCGGCGATCTCGTCGACCGTGTAGATCAGTGCCGGCCCCTCCGGATGGCGCGAGTTGCGCATCGCGATCCCGGCCCCGCCCGGCAATTCGGCCAACTCGACGCAGTTGCCGCTGGGGTTGCTCCGGCGGCTCTTCTGCCACTTCAGCGGAGGCAGGTCACGGGTGGGAACGCCGTTCTGTGGCTGCTGCATGGGGCGTCTCTCGTTCGGTTGGCCGCCCGCCACCGCGTGCAACGGGACGACGACGAAGGGTGCGCGAAATATCGACTCGTGGGCAGATGCACGTGCATCTGCTATTGCATCTGCATTGGACAGCGAGCATGATATCGCACGTGAGCGGTACCCAACCGTTCACTTTCAGTTACTCGGACCTGGGGTGCGACCAGGGGAAACGGGCCTGACACAGGGTCGTGTCGGGCCGCTGCACGGCGCACCGCGACGCGATGACGGGGGGACGTCGGTGCCAGATCCGTTCACCATCGTGTCCGGCATCTGCGCCGCCGGAGCCGTCGCCGCCGGCCTTCAGCTCCGGCAGCGGGCGGTCCGTGCCGAGGCGCGGATCGAGACGCTCCAGGCGGAACTCACCGCGGAGCGACACGCCGCCAGTCACGACCCGCTGACCGGGCTGCCGAACCGTCGGGCGTTCTACCGCCTCGCCGCCAGCCTGCTCACCGACGCCGCCGGCAGACCGCTGGCCGCCGTCGTCCTCGACCTGGACGACTTCAAGCAGGTCAACGACCGGTACGGCCACGCCGCGGGCGACCAGGTGCTGGTCAGCGTCGCAGAGCGGTTCGCGGCCTTCGCCGGGGACAACCTGGTGGCCCGCCTCGGCGGTGACGAGTTCGCCGGGCTGCTGGCCAGCCCCACCGTGGACCGGCGGTGGATGGAACACGCCGCCCACCGGCTCAGCGACGCACTCGCCGCACCCATCCAGCACGGCACGGTCAGCCTCCGGGTCACCGCCTCGGTCGGGCTGGCACCGGTACGCGGTCCGGCCCAGCTCGCCGACGCGCTCTGCCGCGCCGACGCGGCGATGTACCGGGCCAAGAGCCTCGGGGCGGCCCGCCAACTGCTCGACACCCACCCCGTCGACACCCACCACTTCGGGCCCCACCAGGACGACCCGCTGACGGTCCACCGCTGACCCGTCGACCGTCCACTGCTGAGGAACGGACGAACCCCGCACGCCGCTCGCGTGTCGGGGGTTCGTCGCCACCGGCGCCTAGACGGCGACCGGCACCCGGTCCTCCTCCTGCTGCTCCGCCGCGCGGGCGGCCCGCTCGGCCCGGCGGCGCTGGCGCTCCTGCGCGCCGATCAGGTCGTCCGGCAGCGAGTCCTCGACCTCCAGGTCGAAACGGCGCAGTAGCCGGATCGCGAAGCCACCGAGCGTCACCAGGACCAGCGCGGCCCCGAAGACGACGTACGCGAAGCCGATCCCCCGGCCCTCGCCGGTGCCGATCACCGCGCCCACCGACCCGGCCAGCGCCCCGCCCGGGGCGAGCATCGGCTCGAACCAGGCGGTCGCGCCCGGAGCGAGGAGGGCGAAGCCGATCGGCAGGGTCGACCAGGTGATGGTCTGGTTCAGGCTGAACACCCGACCGTGGTACCGCTGCGGAACCTTCACCTGCACGATGGTGGCGTAGATGCTCTGCGCGGTGGTCATCGACATGGCCAGCCAGAACGCCCCGGCGGCGATCACCGCCACGGAGGCGTCCAGCCCGACGATCACACAGCCCACGGCGGTGCCGAGGTTGCCGACCAGCACGCCGATGATCCGGCGGTGCCGGGGCCCGCCCCAGAGCGACATGAGCACGCCGCCGGCGACCGCGCCGAGTGCCTCCGCCAGCGCCACCTGGGCGACCTCGGTGGCGGTGGCGAACGAGAGCACCAGCGGCGTGGTCAGCACCAGCGCCGGGGCCAGGAAGACGTTGCCCAGCGCGAAGTACCCGAGCATCAACCGGAAGCCCCGGTGGTTCCACGAGTAGCGCAGGCCGTTGACGATCGCCACCAGCAGCCGCTCCCGGGGGCGCCAGCCGAGCAGGTCCGGGAAGCGCACCACGGCCAGGGTCGCCACTGCCAGCACGTAGCTGGCCACGTCGATCAGGAGGATGCCCTTCAGCTCGATCGCGGCGAGCAGGCCGGCGGCGAAGACCGGCATCAGCAGCATCGCGAAGCCGTTGGAGAGCTGGGCGATGCCCATCGCGTGCCCCAGGTAGCGCTTCGGCACCAGTTGCGGCACGGACGACTGGTACGCGATCCGCTGGAACGACCCGGCCACCTGGCTCAGCGCCACCAGCAGGTAGATGTGCCAGAGGACGAGGTCCTCGGTCCAGAGCAGGGTGGCCAGGACGACCTGCACCGTACCCGCCGCCGAACTGGCGATCATCATGATCCGGCGCCGGCTGATCCGGTCGGTGACCGCGCCGGCAACCGGCAGCATCAGCACGCCGCAGATCAGTGCGAGGGCCCACAGCAGGCCGAGGTTGGCCACCGACCCGGTCTCGGTGAACAGCCAGATCGGCAGGGCGAACGCGGTCAGCGCGCTGCCGGTGGTGGAGATGAGCTGCCCGACGGTCACCGCGAGGAACCGGGCCATGCTCGGGCGGACCACGTCCTTCGCCGGGCGGTCGTCCACCCCGATCCGCTGCCGGTCGCGCAGCGTCCAGGCGGCGTCCTCGCCCTTGGCCGCGGGTTCCAGGGCGCGGGTGTCCCCGGTGGCCATCGCCCGGTGCGTGGTGGTGACCACCTCGGCCAGCTCGTCGGCCCGGTACTTGAGGAAGAAGTGGCCGGCCTGGTCCAGCACGACCAGCCCGAGGGTGTCGCTGAGGAACTGCCACTCGGCGTACCGCTCGGTGTAGTAGTCGGTCACCGGGTCCTCGGAGCCGACCACCGAGATGATCGGCGCGCGCAGCTTCGTCGCCCGCCGGTCGAGCAACCCGGTGAAGTACTCCTCCGAGGCGCGCGAGTCGGCCCGCATGTTGCTAAGGATCCGGTCCGCCTGCTCCGGCTCCAGCTCGTCGGTGTCCACCCCCATCGACTTGAGCCAGCTCGCGTAGTGCCGGTTGCTGCGCAGCTTCTCCAGCCGGGTCCGCAGCCGGGCGATCGGGCCCTTCGGGCGGGCGAACGGGAACATCGCCCCGATGTAGAGGGCCTCCAGCTCCCGACCGGCCGCCTCGACCTTGCGGGCCACGTCGGCGGCGATCGCGCTGCCGACGCCGCAGTGCCCGTAGAGGGCGATCGGTCCCTCGACCCGCTCCAGGATCTCGTCGGCGACCCGGGTGGTCAGCTCGTCGAAGGGCAGCGCTTCCTCGTCCAGCCCGACGTCGTGGCCGGGGATGGCCAGCGACCAGAGTGCGTGTCCGGCCGGCAGGGCGTCGGCGAGCGGCTGGTAGACGATGGCGCTGCCACCGCCGTACGGGACGCAGACGTAGGTCAGCGTGCGCTGGGCGGCCGGGATCGGCTTGGTCAGCTCGTAGAGGAGCCGCCGCGGGCCGTCGGACTCCGCGCCGCCGGTCATGAAGCCGGCCAGGTCCCGGATGGTGCGCTTCTGGAAGAGGTCCATCACGCCGACCGGACGGGTGTCCAGGTCCGCCTTGCGGATCTTCGCGACCACCTGGGTGGCGAGCATGGAGTGCCCGCCCAGGTCGAAGAAGTCGTCGTCGATGCCGAGCGTGGGGACGCCGAGCACCTCCGACCAGATGCCGGCGAGCAGGCGTTCGGTGTCGTCACGCGGCTCGACCAGAGCCACCGACGCCTCCCGACTGACCACCGGGGCGGGCAGCGCCTTCCGGTCCAGCTTGCCGTTGGGGCTCAGCGGGAAGGCGTCCAGGGTGACGAAGGCGTTCGGCACCATGTACTCGGGCAGGCTCTCCTTGAGTGCCGCCTTCAGCGCCGCCGCCTCCGCCGTGCCGACCAGGTACGCGGTGAGCCGCTTGTCGCCCGGGGTGTCCTCGCGGACGACCACCGCCGCCTCGGTCACCTCCGGCTGCTCGCGCAGCGCGCTCTCGATCTCGCCGAGTTCGATCCGCAGGCCGCGCAGCTTCACCTGGTGGTCGATCCGGCCGAGGAACTCGATCACCCCGGTCCCGTCCGGTTGGGGCCGCCACCGGGCCAGGTCACCGGTGCGGTAGAGCCGGGCACCCGGCTCGCCCGAGAACGGATCCGGCACGAACCGTTCGGCGGTCAGCGCCGGCCGGCGGTGGTAGCCGCGGGCCAGGCCGACCCCGCCGATGTGCAGCTCACCGGCCACCCCGACCGGGCACTCGTTTCCGGCCGGGTCGAGCACGTGCAGCCGCAGGTTGGCGATCGGGGCCCCGATCGGCACGCTGGTCAGCCCGACCAGCGCGGCCGGCTCGCAGGGCCAGGCGCTGACGTCGATCGCGGCCTCGGTCGGGCCGTACAGGTTGTGCAGGCCGCACCAGGGCAGCCGGGCGGTGAACTCCACCGCCGAGGCCAGCGGCAGCTCCTCGCCCGAGCAGATCACCCGGCGCAGCGCGGTGGCCGCCTCGACGCCCTCCTCGGCGAGGAAGACGGTCAGCATCGACGGGACGAAGTGGGCGGTGGTGATCCGCTCACCGATCAGCAGGTCCCGCAGGTAGCCGGCGTCCTTCTGCCCGCCGGGCTTCGCCAGCACCAGTCGCGCGCCGGTCTGCAACGGCCAGAAGAACTCCCAGACCGACACGTCGAAGCTGGCCGGGGTCTTCTGGAGCACCGCGTCGTCACCGCCGAGGCGGTACGTCCGCTGCATCCAGTCCAGCCGGTTGACGATGCCCCGGTGGGTGTTCGGCACTCCCTTCGGGCGGCCGGTGGAGCCGGAGGTGTAGATGACGTACGCCAGGTTGCCGCACGCGGCGGTCGGGGCCGGGTCGTCAGCGGGCTGGTCGGCCCAGAGCGCGGCGTCGTCGAGGGCGAGGACGGTGGCGGCGGTGGCCGGCAGCACGTCGCGCAGGTGTTCCTGGACCAGCACCACCGGGGCTGCCGCGTCGGTGACCATGAAGGCCAGCCGGTCGGCCGGGTACTCCGGGTCGAGGGGGAGGTACGCCCCGCCGGCCTTGAGTACGCCGAGCAGCCCGGCGACCAGCTCGAAGGAGCGTTCCGCGCAGACCCCGACCAGGGTCTCCGGGCCGACGCCGGCCGTCCGCAGTCGGTGGGCGATCCGGTTGGCCGCCGCGTTCAATTCCGCGTACGACCAGGTACGCCCCTCGAAGGTCACCGCCGGGGCGGTGGGGGTGCGGGCCACCTGCTCCTCGACCAGCCCGTGCAGGGTGGCCGTGGCGGGGAAGTCGGCGGCGGTGTCGTTCCAGCCGGCCAGCAGGGCCCGCTCGTCCGGGGCGGCCAGCTCCAGCGCGGAGACCCGGGTGTCGGGGGCGGCCACGACCGACCGGAGCAGGCCGGTGAACCGCTCGGCCATCCGCTCGACGGTGGCCCGGGTGAACAGGTCGGTGTTGAAGACCAGCTTCCCCCAGAGCCCGGAGTCGACCTCCACCACGTGCAGCTCGAAGTCGAACCGGGTGGCGCGCAGCTCCATCGGCTGCCACTCGAAGGTGACCTCGGCGTCGTCGGCGGTGGACCGGAAGCGGCCCATCTCGTAGTTCTGGAGGACGAACATCGACTGGAACACCGGGGAGCGGCTGACGTCCCGGGGCAGGCCCATCTCCTGCACGACCCGGGCGAACGGCACCTCGGCGTGCTCGAAGCCGTCGAGCACGCCGCGCCGGGTGCGCTCCAGCAGCTCGGTGAAGGTGGGGTCGCCGGCCAGTTCGGCGCGCAGCGGCAGCATGTTGATGAACATGCCGACCACGTCCTCCAGCTCCGGCGCGGACCGACCGGCCACGGAGGCGCCGACGGCGAAATCCTCCTGGCCGGCGTGCCGGGACAGGAAGACCTGGTACGCGGCGAGCAGCGTCATGAACAGGGTGCCGCCCGCGTCCCGGGTCAGCGCGTTCAGCGCGTCGGTGACCGCCCGGTCGACGGTGAACTCCACGAAGTCGCCGTGGTAGGTCTGGGTGGCCGGACGGGGCAGGTCCAGCGGCAGCTCCAGCGGGGTGATCCCGGCCAGCCGCTGCTTCCAGTAGTCGAGGTGCGTCCTCGCCTGGGGACCGTCGAGCTGGGCGGCCTCCCAGACGGCGAAGTCGCCGTACTGGACGGGCAGGGCGGGCAGCTCGCCACCCCGGTAGAGGGTGATCAGGTCGCGCAGCAGCACGTCGACCGACCAACCGTCGCCGACGATGTGGTGCTTGCCGAGGAAGAGCACGTGGTCGTCGTCGGCCAGCCGGATCAGCGTGGCCCGCAGCAGCGGCCCGTCCGCCAGGTCGAACGGCTCGGTGGCGGCCCGGTCGACCAGTTCCTGCGCGGCGGTCTCGTCGGGGGCGTCCACGATGGTCAACGGCACCTCGACATGCTCGGCGACGACCACGGTCGGACGGCCGTCGGCGTCGGCCGGGAAGCGGGTGCGCAGCGACTCGTGGCGGTCGGTCAACGCGGCCAGCGCGGTCCGCAGGGTGGGCAAATCGAGCGGACCGCGCACCCGCAGCGGCACCGCGATGTGGTAGGCCGCCTCGCCCGGGGCGAGCTGGTCCATGAACCAGACCCGCTCCTGGGCGTAGGAGAGCGGCACCGTCGCCTCCGGCGGCCGGGGGGTGATCCCGGCCGCCGGGGTGGCACGACGCCGACGGAGCCGGGACGCGATCAGCGCCTGGCGGGCGGCTTCCCGGGTCGCGGCATCCTTCAGGTCTGTCATCAGGGTGTTCCCTTTTCCGCCGCGAGCAGCGCGGCGACCTCGGCTTCGGAGAGTTCGTCGACCTCGGCGGCGATCAGCGCCTCGATCTGGGTGGCCAGGTCGGCGACCACCGGGGCACCGAACAGGGCCCGCATGGGCAGGTCCACGTCGACCTCGGCGCGGATCCGGGACATCGCCCGCATGCCGCGCAGCGAGTTGCCGCCGAGGGCGAAGAAGTCGTCGTACGCGCCGACCTTCTCCACCCCGAGGATGTCGGCGAAGACCTCGGCGACCAGCGCCTCGGCGTCGGTGCGCGGGGCCACGTAGGACCCGACGGCCTCGGTGGCGGCCGGAGCGGGCAGTGCGGCGCGGTCCACCTTGCCGTTCGGGGTCAGCGGCAGTGCGTCGAGACGGACGAACGCGGCCGGCACCAGGTGGGCGGGGAGCTGCCGGGCCGCCTCGGCGGAGACCTCGGCCTCGTCGGCGGTGCCGACCAGGTACGCCACCAGGGTCGGCTCGCCCGAGTCGGTACGCACGGCGACCACGGCCTCCCGGACGCCGGCGTGGGCGAGCAGGGTCGACTCGATCTCACCCAGCTCGATCCGCATACCCCGCACCTTGACCTGGTGGTCGCGGCGGCCCAGGTACTCCAGCGTCCCGTCGGCCCGCCAGCGGGCCAGGTCCCCGGTGTGGTACATCCGCTCCCCCGGCGCCCCGAAGGGGCAGGGCAGGAAGCGCTCGGCGGTCAGGCCCGGCCGGCACAGGTAGCCCCGGGCGAGCTGGACCCCGGCGACGTACAGCTCGCCGGCCACCCCTGGTGGCACCGGGTTGAGGTGCGCGTCGAGCAGGTAGGCGCGCATGTTCCAGGTGGGTCGGCCGATCGGCACCGGCCCGGCCGGCACCGCCTCACCGGGGGCGATCCGGGCCGCCACGCAGCCCACGGTCGCCTCGGTCGGACCGTACTCGTTGATCACCGCGACGCCCTCGTGCGTGGCCCGCCAGGCGGCGAGCTGTTCCCCGGTGAGCGCCTCGCCGCCGATGACCAGGTCACCGGTGGGCGACAGGTCGGCGTCGAGCAGCGGCAGGTGGCTCGGGGTGACCTTGAGGAAGGCCGGCGGCCCCCCGGCGCGGGCGGCGGCCTCGTCGATCCCGGCCAGCCGCACCGTGCCACCCGCGGTGAGCGGACCGAGCAGGCCGGTGACGGTCAGGTCGAAGGAGACCGGCGAGTGCAGCAGCGCGGTGCCGGCCAGCCCCGGATAGGTGTCCCGGGCCCAGGCCAGGTACGCGTGCACCGCCCGGTGCTCGACCACCACCCCCTTCGGACGGCCGGTGGAGCCGGAGGTGTAGAGCACGTACGCCGGGTGGGCGGGCAGCAGCGGGGCGGTCCGCTCGGCGTCGGTGAGGTCGGCGTCGTTGCCCCCGACCTCACCGTCGAGCACCAGCGCGCCGGGGGGCACCAGCGCGGCGGTCTCCGGGGTGGCCAGCACCAGGACCGGTTCGGCGTCGCCGAGCAGGTAGGCGATCCGCCCGGCCGGGTAGCCGGTGTCCACCGGCAGGTACGCCGCACCGGACTTGAGCACGGCGAGGATCGCCACCAGCAGCTCCGCCGAGCGGGGCAGCGCCAGCGCGACCAGCGCGCCCGGCCCGACGCCCCGGGACACCAGCATCCGGGCGAGCCGGTTGGCCCGGCCGTTCAGTTCGGCGTACGTCAGCGACCGCCCGTCGGCGACCAGGGCGGTCGCGGTCGGGGTGGCCGCCACCTGCCGTTCGACCTCGGCGACCAGGGTGGACGGCGGCACCTGACGGGCGGTGTCGTTCCACCCGTGCAGGACGAGGTCCCGCTCGGTGGCGTCGAGCAGCGGCAGCGCCGAGACCCGGGTGCCGGGCTCGGCCACGGCGGCGTCGAGCAGCCGGACGTACCGGGCGACCACGGCCTCGGCGGTGGCCCGGTCGAACAGCGCGGTCCGGTAGAGCAGCCGGCTGGTCGTGGCGGTGATGTCGAAGGCCAGGTCGTCCTTTGTGGTGCCCAGGGCGACCGGGTCCAGACCGGAGTCCGGGATGAAGTTGAACGCGGTCTGGAAGACCGGCTGCACCGACGGGTCCCGCTGCGGGGCGACCGCCTCGACGATCCGCTGGAACGGCGTCCGGCCGTGTTCCATCGCGTCGACCAGCCCGTCCCGGGTACGCGTGACCAGGTCGGCGAAGGTCGGGTCGCCGGCCAGGTCGCAGCGCAGCGCCACCGGGTTGACGAACATGCCGATCAGCGGGGCCAGTTCCGGGTTGTCCCGACCCGCCGTGGAGACCCCGACGACCAGGTCCTCGTCGCCGGAGATCCGGTGCAGCAGCGCGGTGAAGGCGGCCAGCAGCACCATGAACGGGGTGGCCGTCGACCCGGTGGCCAGCCGGCCGACCCGGTCGAGCAGCCCGTCGGGAAGGGTGAAGTGCACCTCGTCCCCGGCGTAGCCCAGCTCGGCGGGGCGGGGCCGGTCCAGCGGCAGGGTGGTCGCCGCCGGGGCACCGGCCAGGTGCTTTCGCCAGAAGCCCAGCTGCCGGTCCAGCTCCGCGCCGGTGAGCTGCTCGCGCTGCCAGACCGCGAAATCGGCGTACTGGATCGGCAGCTCGGGCAGCGCGGCGGGGACGCCGGTCAGCGCGGCCGTGCCCAGCGCGGTCAGTTCCCCGGCGAGGACCACCGCGGAGCGGGCGTCGAAGACCGCGTGGTGCACCACGAACTGGAGGACGACCCGGGTGTCGGTCATGCGGACCAGACGGGCCCGCCACAGCGGCGCGGCGTCCACCGGGATCGGGGTCCGGGCCAGTTCGGCGAGGAGGTCGTCGAAGCGGGGCCGCCGCTGCGCCTCGGGCAGGTCGCGCAGGTCGACCACCTCCAGCTCGACCGGTTCGACCGCCCGGACCACCTGGCTCAGCGTGCCGTCGTCGGCATGCAGGCGGGTCCGCAGCGACTCGTGCCGGGCGATGATCTCACCCACGATCCGGTTCGCCTGCGCGACGGTCACACCCTCCGGGAACGACCACAGGTTGGAGACGTTGTAGACCGGAGAGCCGGCGTCGAGCTGGTTGGCGATCCAGATCCGCTCCTGCGCGTACGACGCCGGGAAGGTCCACTCCTTCACGTCGTTCATGACGCCGTGGCCTCCCGGACGGAACGGGGCCGCATGTCCGTCCACACGGTGCCGATGTGGGCCAGGCACTCCTCCCGGGTGCCGGCGAAGCCGGCGTCCTGCCAGCCGGCGGGGAACTCCCGGTCGGCTGCCCAGATCGAGTACTGCTCCTCGTCGTTGCGCACGACCAGGAATCGGGGGTCGGACATCACTTCTCTCCAGGGGTGTGCGGTTCGGCCATGGCGACAGCGATCTTGCGGGGGCCGGTGAACGGCTCACGGCCGTGCGCGGCGGTCATGTTGTCCACCACCAGCACGTCGTCGCGCTGGTAGTCGAAACGGACGCTGGCGGCACGATACGCGTCCCGCAGGTGGTCCATGACATCGGTGGGGATCTCCGCCCCGTCGCCGTAGTACGTGTTCGACGGCAGCCCCTCCGGGCCGAAGAGTTCCAGCAGCCCCTCCTGGAGGTCCTTGGCCAGCGTGCTGACGTGGAAGAACGTGGCGTGGTTGAACCAGCGCGGGGTGTCCGAACCGGGCCGGTGGTGCACCACGTCCCGCACCGACCGGGTCCGCAGCCCGTCGGCGCCGATCCACTCCAGTTCGATCCGGTTCGCCGACGCGTACGCCTCGACCTCGGCCCGGTCGTCGGTGTTGAACACGTGCTGCCACGGGGTGCCGAAGTCGGCGTGGAAGTTCCGGACGAGCATCCAGCGCCGCCGGACGAACTCCTCGCGCACCGCCGGGTCGATGTTCTCGTAGACCCGGCGCACGTCGGCCAGGGGCGTCGCGCCGAGGGTCTCCGGCGCGGTGATGCAGTAGAAGAACAGCGTCAACGGCCAGCGCGCCTGGTACGAGTTCTCGTTGTGCAGGAAGATCTCCTCGTCGGCCGGGTAATCGGTGGACGTGTAGACCTTCCCCTTGATGGCGTGCCGGGGCGAGGAGCGTTCGGCGTAGGTCAGCGGTTCACCGGCCAGGGCCCGGACCACCCGGTCGAAGCCGTCCACCCCGCCGACGTCGAAGCCGCGGAACAGCAGCCCGCCGTGCTCGACCAGGGTCGCCCGCAGTTCCGCCCGGCGTCGGTCGATCAGGTCGGTGAGCGCGGTGCCGTCGTTCTCGACGACCACCGGCAACGTGGCGATCGTGTCGCTCATCTGCTCAGGTCTCCTTTCCCCGTCAGGCGCGGGGCAGTCGGGGGATGGTCGGGGTCGCCGACGGGGCCGTGGGTTCCTCCGCCGGGGCGCTGGCGCGCAGTTCCTCGATCCGGGCCGCCAGGCCCGCCACGGTGGGCGTCTCGAAGAGGCTGCGCATCGGCAGGCGCACCCCGGTGGCCTTGCGCATCGCCGCGATGAGCTGCACCGCGACCAGCGAGTTGCCGCCGAGGGCGAAGAAGTCGTCGTCCACGCCGACGACGTCCACGCCGAGGTTGTCCCGCCAGACGGCGGCGATGGCCGCCTCCAACTCGGTGCGGGGCGGGGCGGAGGTGCCGGCGACGGCGGTGGTGGCCGTGGTCGGCTCCGCCTCGGTCTCCAGGCTCTCCGTGGTGACCCGGCCGGCGCGCTGCCGGATGTCGGCGACCGTCCGGGTGGCGATGACGACCTGCGGGCCGAGGCCGGCGGCGAGGCTGCGGCGGAACGCCTCCGCCCCGTCGACCGGGCGGATGTCCTCGGTCGACCCGTCCGACACCGGTTCCGTCCCGGTCGCGACCGGCCCGGCGAGCCCGCCGGTGACCGCGTCCTGGTCGACCCGGCGCAGCACGAAGTCGCTGATGGACACCAGCTCCCGGCCCTCCGGGTCCAGCAGGGACAGGTCCGCGGCCACCACCTCGTCGGTGGCACCGTCGCGGTAGCGCAGGTGGCTCGCGAAGGTCGCCGGCAGCGGACCGCGCACCACGATCCGCCCGTACGACATCGGCAGGTAGGTGCCGGAGCCCCGGCCCCGGCCGAAGGCGGTCGCCACATCCAGCAGCGCCGGGTGCAGACCCCAGACGGCCAGGTCGTCCCGGGCCGCCGCGGGGGCCTCGATCCGGGCCACCTCCTCGCCGGTGCCGAGGTGGTGCTCGCGCAGCGAGTTCCACCGGGGTCCGAAGGTGAGCATGCTGGTGCGACCCCGCCCGAAGGACGAGTCGTCGTCGATCCGCCGGCAGCCGGCGGTCACCTCGGCCAGGTCCCGGGCCGGCGGGGCGGGCTCGGTGGTCCATCCGGCCGAACCCCGCACGTGGGTGCGCGACTCACCGGCGGCGAGGCTGCGGACGGCGAAGTCCACCCCCTCGTCGGTGCCGGTCAGCTCGACCCGGTACTGGGCGACCGTGCCGTCGGGCACCGAGAACGGCTCGAGGAAGACCACGTCCCGCAACTCGACCAGCGCGTCCGGCCCGGGGGCGGGTACGGCGGCGGCCACGGCGGCGCGGACCGACTCCAGGTGGGCGGTGCCGGGCACCACCGGCACCCCGCCGATGCGGTGCTCGTCGAGCACCCAGTGGGTGCCGGCCGAGACCAGGCCGTGCAGCACGGTCTCCGTCGCGCCGGTGACCCGGGTGGTGAGCACCGGGTGGTCGACTCCGGTGCTGACCGTCTCGCGGGCCACCGCCCGGAACCCGGCCGGCACGTTCGTCTCGACGGCCATGCCGACCTCGGCCCAGCCACCCCAGTTCTGCGACAGCACCGGGGCCCGCCAGCCCAGCCCGGAGCGGGCGTACGCGTCCAGCGCGTTGTTGGCCGCGCAGTAGTCGACCTGGCCGAAGCCACCGACCACGGCGGTGATCGACGAGCAGAGCACCACGAAGTCCATCGGCAGGTCACCGAAGACCTGGGCCAGCGCCAGGGTGCCGGCGACCTTCGGGGCGAGCACCCGCTCCGCCTCAGCCCGCTCCTTGATCTCGGCCATGCCCCCGCCGGGCAGGCCGGCGGCGTGCACGATGCCGTCGATCCCGCCGTACGCCTCCTCGGCGGCGGCGCGGACCCGGCGCAGGTCGGCCGGGTCGGTGACGTCGGCGGCGAGGACGAGGACCTGCGCACCGGCCGCCTCCATGCGGCGGATCGCCGCGATGGCCCGACCGGCCCGGTCGTCGCCGTGCACGGCGAGGTGGTCGTCCCACGCCTCGCGCGGCGGCAGGCCGGAGCGGGCCAGCAGCACCAGTCGCGCGCGGGCGCGGCGGGCGAAGTCCTCGGCCAGGGTGATGCCGATGCCGCCGAGACCGCCGGTGATCACGTACCGGCCGCCCTCGCGGAGCACACCGGCGTCCTCCCCGGCGGACGCCGGTTCGGCGTCGAGGGTGACCTGCTCGTAGTCGGTGACCCAGCGCCGGTTGCCGCGCAGCGCCACCTCGGTGACCGCGCCGACCGGGCGGTTCAGCTCGGCGGCGAGCGCGGTGGCGTCGGTGGTCGCCGGGTCCGCGTCGACCAGCCGGACGGTCAGGCCGGGCAGCTCGACCGGGAGCACCCGGGCCAGGCCGACCAGCGTGGCGTGCTCGGGTCGGGTCAGGTCGGCACCGCTCACGTCCCCGATGCCGGCGGTGACCAGGTCGAGGGTGCGGGGGTGCTCCCCGGTGGTCGTCCCGGCTCCGGCGAGCGCCTGCACCAGGTGCAGGGCGTCGAAGAAGCCCCGGTCCAGGGCGACGGAGGTGGCGGCGAGGTCGGTGCCGGTCGGTTCGCCGTCCAGCGCGAACGCGTGCACCAGCCGCTCGGGCAGGTCCGCGCCGAGCGCGGCGACCAGCGCGTCGTGGTCGGCACGGACGCCGGGACGCAGCCGGTACCCGTCGGCGGTGGCGGCGAAGTCGTCCCCGGCGCGGACCACGACCGGGTCGGCCCCGCCGACCCCCAGCGCCGCGAGCAGCGCCTCCCCGCGGGGGCCGTCGACCAGGACCAGGCAGCGGCCGAGCGGGGCGCGGCGCGGCTCCGGGGTGGCCTGCCGCCACACCGGGACGGCGAACCACTCCGCCAGCGGACGGGGCCCGGACGGGATCTCCGCCACGGCGGCCGGCTGCACCGGGTCCGCGTCGATCCAGTAGCGCTTCCGCTCGAACGGGTACGTCGGCAGCGGCACCCGCCGGGCGGCCGGGTCACCGTCGAGGCGCACCCCGACGCCGGTGCACCAGAGCGCGCCGGCGGTGGCGAGGAAGGTGGCCAGGTCGCCGGTGTCCTCGGTGGGCCCGGGAAGGCTGCCCAGCGGGGTGAGCGCCCGCTGCTCCGGCGACGCCTTGGCGACCTGCATCCGGGCCAGGTTCGCCAGCTGCTTGCCGGGCCCGCACTCCACCAGTGACCAGACACCCTCGGCGAGCAGGGTGGCCACGCACGCGCCGAAGCGGACCGGCTGGCGCAGGTGCGCCGCCCAGTACGCCGGGTCGGTGGCCTGCGCGTCGGTGATCCAGGTGCCGGTGACGTTGCTCAGGAACGGCACGGTCGGCCGGCGCAGCTCCACCGTGGCCATCAGCGCGGTGAACTCGGCGAGGATGGGTTCCATCATCGGCGAGTGGAAGGCGTGCGAGGTGCGCAGCGGCTTGCACTTGCCACGGCGGGTCTCGGCGTACGCGGCGACCGCGTCGGCCGGACCGGCGACCACGCAGGTGCCCGGACCGTTGACGGTGGCCACGGACAGCCCGTCGGGGAGGGTCTCGGCGACCACCGACTCGGCCAGGTTGACGGCGAGCATCGCGCCGGCGGGCAGCGACTGCATCAGTCGTCCCCGGGCGGCGACCACGCGCAGCGCGTCGGGGAGGGTGAACACCCCGGCCACGGTGGCGGCGGCGTACTCGCCGATGGAGTGGCCGACCATCGCCGCCGGCCGGACCCCGGTGCTCTGCCAGAGCAGGGCCAGGGCGTACTCGACGACGAACAGGGCCGGCTGGGTGTAGCGGGTCTCGGTGAGCTTCTCCCCCGCCGCCGGGTCCCGGCCGAGGATCAGGTCCCGCAGGTCCAGGCCCAGCTCGGGGCGGAGCAGTTCGGCGCACTCGTCCACCACGGCGGCGAAGGCCGGCTCCTCGGCGTAGAGCTGCGCGCCCATGCCGGCGTACTGGGAGCCCTGGCCGGAGAAGAGGAACGCCACCCGGGGCGCGGCACCGTCGGCCACGCCGCCCTGCCGTCGGCGCGGGGTGCGCAGGGCGGTCACCGCGTCGGGCAGGTCGGTGGCGACCACGGTGGCCCGGTGCGGGTACTCCTTCCGGCCGACGCGCAGGGTGTGCGCGACGTCGGCGAGCAGTTCCGGACCGCCGTCGGTGGTGGTCGCCAGGTGGTCGGCGAGCCGGGTGAGTGCGGTGTCCAGCGCGGTCGGGGTCTTCGCCGACACGTGCAGCAGGTGGGCCGGGCGGATCCGCCGGTCGACCCGGGCCGCCGCCGGGGCCTCCTCCAGCACCACGTGCGCGTTGGTGCCGCCGATGCCGAACGAGCTGACCCCGGCCCGGCGCGGGCCGGCGTCGTTGTCCCACTTGGTGAGCGTGTTCGTCACGTAGAACGGGGTGTCGGCGAAGTCGATCGCCGGGTTCGGGGTCTCGTAGTTGATGGTGGGCGGGATCAGCCCGTGCTCCATGGCCAGCACCGCCTTGATCACGCTGACGATGCCGGAGGGCTGGCTGAGGTGGCCGATGTTGGACTTGACCGAGCCGATGCCGCACCAGCCCCGCTCGTCGGTGTCCCGGCCGTAGACGGCCGAGAGGGCGGCGACCTCGATCGGGTCGCCCATCGCGGTGCCGGTGCCGTGCGCCTCGACGTAGGTGATGGTGCGCGGGTCGACGCCGGCCAGCTCGACGGCCTGGGCGACGGCCTCCATCTGCCCGTCGACGCTGGGCGCGGTGAAGCCGACCTTGCCGGCCCCGTCGTTGTTGATCGCGTTGCCCCGGACCACCGCGCGGATGGTGTCGCCGTCGGCGACGGCGTCGGAGAGACGCTTGAGGACGGTGACCCCGACGCCGCTGCCCCAGACCGTGCCGTTGGCGGCCGCGTCGAACGGCCGGCACCGCCCGTCCGGCGAGGTGAAGCCCTCCATGCCCATGAAGCCGACGCCGTGCGGCATCTCGACGTTGACCCCGCCGGCCAGGGCCATGTCGCATTCGCCGTTGCGCAGCGACTCACAGGCCAGGTGGAACGCGACCAGCGAGGTGGAGCAGGCGGTGTGCACGGTCAGGCTCGGCCCGCGCAGGTCCAGCCGGTACGACACGTTCGTCGCCACGTAGTTCGGCGAGTTGCCGGTGGCCACCGACACCGCGGAGTGCAGCGCCCCGCCGACCCGCTTGTTCTTCGACACGTGCAGTTGCAGGTAGAGGTTGCCGCCGGTGCCGGCGTACACGCCGACCGCGCCGTCGTAGCGGCCCGGGTCGTAGCCGGCGTCCTGCAACGCGGTGTAGCAGGACTCCAGGAAGATCCGGTGCTGCGGGTCGGTGATCTCGGTCTCGCGGGCGGTCATGCCGAACAGCCCGGCGTCGAACTCGTCGAACGCCTTCAGCACCGGGGCCTTGTGCACCCAGCTCGGGTCGTCGACCTCGTCGACCGTGGCGCCCCGGGCGAGCTGTTCCTCGCGGGTGAAGGTCGTCACCGACTCCACGCCGTCGACCAGGTTGCGCCAGAACTCGTGCACGTCGGCCGCACCGGGCAGGCGGGCGGCCAGGCCGACGATCGCGATCGGCTCGACGCCGTCGTCCTCGCCGGGAAGGGCGGATGTGAGCGGGTTGTCCATGGTTTCCTTCATTCCGCTGCGCCGTCGGGGCGACGGGGTGGGATTCGGCGGGTACGACTGCGTCGGGCGGCCGCGCGGAGCGCGGCCCGGGCGAGCTCCGGCCGGTCCACGACGCCGTCGAGGTGGGCGGCGAGCGCCCGGATGGTGGGGTGACGGAAGAGGTCGAGCATCGCCAGGGACCGCCCGGTGGCGGCGGTCAGCCGGGCGTGCACGGCGGCCAGGGCGAGCGAGTGCCCGCCGATGTCGAAGAAGTTGTCGGTCACCCCGACCCGGTCGCGTTCCAGCACCTCCCGCCAGATCCCGGCGATCAGCTCCTCGGTGTCGGTCGGCGCGTCCGGCCCGGCGGGCAGCGGCCCGCGCGGCGCCTCGCCGCCGGCGACGGTCATCGCGCCGAGCCGCGCCACCCGGACGACCGCCCGGGGCAGGTCGACGGCGACCGTGTCGACCGGCTCGTGCGGGGCATCGGCCAGCGCGCCGACCAGGGTGGCCAGGTCGGCCAGGAGCGCGTCGATCCGCCCGGCGTCGAACAGGTCCGGGTTGTACACCACCTCGACACCGAACCGCCCGTCGTGCTCGACGACGTAGACGGTGACGTCGAACGGGGAGCCCGGCTTGTCCACCCGGACCGGTTCGCCGGTCAGCCCGGCCAGCGCCAGCCGGGGCGGGGCGAAGTTGAGCACGTTGAACAGCACCTGCACCAGTGGGGCGTGGGAGGTGTCCCGGGTGAGGCCGAGCGCCTCGACGATCTTGTCCAGTGGTGCGCCGGAGTGGGCGGTGGCCTCGTGCAGTTCGGTCGCGCACCGGTCGACCAGGTCGGCGAAGCCCACCGACCCGCCGGTACGGACCCGGACCGGGACGGTGTCGATGAGGAAGCCGATCACGTCGTCGAAGGCGGCCAGCCGCCGGTCGGCGACCACCGCGCCCAGGACGTGGTCGTCACCGCCGGTGAGCCGGCCGAGCAGGACGCCGAAGCCGGCCAGCAGCACCGCCGCGCTGGTGGTGCCGCGCGCCGCGGCGAGTGCCCGGACCGCCCGGTCCGCCTCGGCGGAGAGGGTCACCCCGGCCTCCGCGCCGACGTAGGTCTGCACCGCCGGGCGGGGCCGGTCCCGGGGCAGCTCCAGCAGGGTCGGCGCGCCGTGCAGGTGCGTGGTCCACCAGGCCACGTCGGCCGGGCCCTGCCGCCGGTCCCGCTCGGCCCGCCAGACCGCGTAGTCGGCGTACGAGACGGCCAGTGGCGGCAGGGCGGGGACCGTCCCGGCGACCGCCTGGGCGTACCCGGCGGCGAGGTCGTCGTAGAGCACCGCCTCGGACCAGCCGTCGAAGACCGCGTGGTGCAGGGTGATCGCCACCACGTGCTCCCGCTCGCCGAGCCGGTACACGGTGACCTGCCAGGACGGTCCGGTGGCCAGGTCGAAGGAGTGCGCCGCACCGGCGGCGAGCATGGTGCGCAGCTCCGCCTCGACGTCGGCGGCCCCGGTCAGGTCGACCACCGGCACCGCCACGTCGGTCGGTTCGGCGCACACCGCGTACGGCACCCCGCCGGTCTGCAGGATCCGCCAGCGCAGCACGTCGTGCCGTTCGGCGACCGCCCGCAGCGCCGCGCCCAGGGCCGCGGTGTCCAGCGCGCCGTGCAGCCGTTGCGCCAGCGCGATGTTGTACGGCGCGCTGGACGAGGCGATCTGGTCGACGAACCAGAGCCGGCGCTGCGGCGCGGACAGGGTCGGCGGGTTGCCGGTGGTGAGCCCGTCGGACTCGGCCGGGGCGGCGGCGCGGACCGCGTCGACCAGCGCGGCGAAGGTGCGGGCGGCGACCACGTCCCGGGCGTCGACCTGCCGTCCCAGCTCGGCGCGGAGCGCGGCGACCAGACGCATCGCGGCGACCGAGTTGCCACCGGCGGCGAGGAAGTCGGTGTCCGGGCCGGGGGCCGCGCCGAGCAGTCGGGCCCAGAGCCGGGCCACCGTCGTGGTGACCGGATCCGTGGAGGCGACCACCCCGTCGGCCGGGTCCCGACCGGCGGCGGCCCGCTCGCGCAGGGCGGCCCGGTCGAGTTTGCCGGTGGTCAGGCTGACCGGCAGCACGGGCAGCCGCAGCAGCCGGGCCGGCTGCATGGCCGGGGTGAGCCGGTCGGCGGCCCAGTCCCGGATCTCCTCGTCGCCGAGGGCGTCGGCAGGGGTCAGGAACGCGACCAGCTCGGTGCCGGTCGGGCCGTCGACGGCCTCCACCACCACCCGGTCGATTCCCGGGTGGTCCGCGAGCACCGCCTCGACCTCGCCCAGCTCGACGCGCTGGCCCCGGACCTTCACCTGGCGGTCGATGCGTCCCAGGTAGACCAGCCGGCCGTCCGGGCCCTGCCGGACCAGGTCGCCGGTGCGGTAGAGCCGCTCTCCGGGCAGGCCGGAGAACGGGTCGGGGACGAAGGCCGCGGCGGTCAGCGCGGGCCGGTCGAGGTAGCCGTCGGCCAGGCCGGGTCCGCCGACGAGCAGTTCCCCGCTCTCGCCCGCGACCACCGGACGCAGGTCGGCGTCGACCACGTACACCCGGTGGTTGGGCAGCGGCAGCCCGATCGGCACCGGGTCGGCCTCGTCACCGGTGAGGTCGCCGGCCACCACCGCGACGGTCGCCTCGGTCGGGCCGTAGGCGTTGACGAACCGCCGCCCCGGCGACCAGCGGGCGGCCAGCTCGGCCGGGACCGCCTCGGCACCGCAGAGCACCGTCCGCCAGGCGGGGAGGGCGGCCGGGTCGAGCAGGGCGAGCACGGTCGGGGTGAGCAGCCCCCAGTTCACGTCGTGCGCGGCGGCGAAGCGCTGCAACCGGAGCGGGTCGGTCCGGTCGTCGGCGCCGACCAGCTGCACCGCGCCGCCGTGCGCCAGCGGCACGAACAGGTCGATGACGGCGGCGTCGAAGCTGAGCGCGGCGCTGGCCAGGCTCCGGGTGCCGGCGTCGACCCCGGTGCGCGCCGCCCAGCCGGTGACGAACTCGGCGAGGCCCCGGTGGGTGACCCGGACACCCTTGGGACGGCCGGTCGACCCGGAGGTGAACAGCACGTACGCGGTGTCGCCGGGGCGCGCCGGGCAGGGCGTGAGCGGCGCGGCACCGGGCAACCCGAGGGTCTCCATGCCGGCGACGTCGCCGAACTCCGCCTCGGCGGCGTCGCCCACCACGATCCGCACGCCCGCGTCCCGGGCGATCTCCCGCAGCCGCGCGCGCGGGCCACCCGGGTCCAGCGGCACGTACGCCGCACCGGCGAGCAGCACACCGAGCACGGTGACCACCAGGTCGGGACGACGGGTGGCGCACACCCCGACGCGGCTTCCCGGACCCGCGCCCCGCTCCCGCAGCGCGGTGGCCACCCCGGCGGCCCGTTCCACCAGGTCGCGGTAGCTGAGCCGGTGGTCCCACTGGCGTACCGCGGTGGCGTCGGGGGTGCGCGCGGCCTGTTCCCGGACCAGGTCGGCGACGGTCGCGTCGGGCCAGGGCAGCTCGGGACCGTGGGCGGCGGCCGGGTGCGGGGGGAGGGTCATCGGTGCGCTCCGGATCCGGTGGGGGGGGCTTCGCCGTCGACGATGTGCAGCCGCAGCTCGCTGAAGTAGCGCCGGCCGGCACGGTCCGGCACCCAGGCCTGTTCGGGGGTGGGCAGCATCTCGGTGAGGGTCACCGCCACCGGGTCACCGCCCACGCCCCGGGCGGTCCGCAGCATCGAGCAGAACGCCGAGGCGTAGAACGGGCTGCTCAGGTCGAGGAAGCAGGGCTTGGTCTCGGTGGCGAGCTTGACGTACACCTGCTCGGGGAGGCCCAGCTCGCGCCGCCACCGCCGGACGGCGAGGAACCGCTCGCGTTCGCCGGTGACGTCCGCCAGACCGGTCCCGCCGAGCGTGGTCCGCCAGGTCTCCCGGGCCACCACCAGCCGGTCCAGGGTGATCCGGGGAGTGTGTGCGGCGGCGGCGACCAGTTTGAAGCCGTCGACGGCGTGCATGGTGAGCGGGCCGGCGAAGATCTCGTCCAGGGTCCAGGTGCGCCCGTCGGAGGCGACCGCGACCAGTTCGCCGTCGCGGTCGACGACGGTCAGGTCCACGGTGGGCAGCACCCGGTCCGGGTCGGCCCCGGCGGCGGGAGCGAACGCCAACTGCCGGTCAGCGGGGCCGACCAGGCTCTCCGCGACCCGGCTGGTCCGGCGCGGCCACTCGTCCGGCACCAGCAGCCGGACCCGACGGCCGCCCAGGTCCTCGTCGAGGGCGGCGCGCAGCCGCGCCACGTCCGGGTGGGACGGGGTGAACACCTCGCAGTCGAAGGACGCCCAGGCGGCGTGCAGCTCACCGAGGACCACGGTGTACTCGCCCCGGGCCAGCGCCTCGGTGTCCCGGGCGCAAACCTGCAGGTCGGGGCTGTGCAACCGGGCGTTGCCCCAGGTCGGCGGGGCGGCCGGGAAGACCTCGGCGACCCGCTCGGCGAGCCCGGCCAGGTCGACGTCGACCCGGCGGGTGCCGGCCGGCAGGTTCTCCAGCCCGAACAGCCCGGCCCAGCGGCGGGCGAACTCGGCGGCCACCGCGTCGACCGGCCGGTCGCCGGTGCCCCAGAACAGGCCCTGGGCCAGGAACCACAGGTCGGCCAGGGACACCCCGCCACCGCGCGCGTCGGCCCGCAGCTCGTCGTAGAGCTGCCGGAACGCGTCGGCGTACGCGCGCCGCAGCGCCTCGACCAGCCACCGGGCCGCCTGGAGCAGCACGGCCATCGGCGCGGCGATCTCCCGCAGCAGTGGTCCGCCGACCACCGCGTCGAGGTCGCGGCTGGTGTCCTCGTAGCAGAGGGTGCGGCCGGCGTACATCTGCCCGTCCCGGCGGCGGGGCGACTGACCGGTCAGCTCGGTGAAGAGGGCGTCCAGCTCGGCCAGGGCGCCCCGGAGCCGGTCCGGGTCGCCGGCCGCGGCGGCCACCGCCTCCCGGCCGGCGCGCAGCCGGTCCAGGCCGGCGCGGGCCCGGCCCCGTACCGCCTCGTCGCCGATGGCGTCGATCCGCTCACCGAGCACCTGTTCGGCGGCGGGGCTGACCGGCAGCAGCGCGTCCCAGGTGATCAGTTCCCGTTCGACGAAGCGTTCCAGCAGGGCGTAACCGTCGTCGGGCCGCCGCAGCCCGAGCCCGGGGTCGGCGACCACGTGCGCGGCGGGACGCCGGCCGTCGCAGGCGGCCAGCAGCGCCGCCTCGACGGTGGAGAGTTCCAGCGGCCGGCGGCCCGGCCGGCGCACCGTCCGGCCGTCCAGGCCGAGGTGGGCGGCGAGCATCGGCGGCCACCAGCGTCGCACCGCTGGGTCCCGGCCGAGCGCGTCGGCGTACGCGGCCACCGCCCAGGACTCGAAGACCACCCAGCGGCGGCGGGTCAGCTGCTCACCCGGTCGCGCGGTCAGCGGCGTCGCGGCGGCCGGGTCGACGGTCACCCAGCAGCTCGGCCCGAAGAAGCCGACCGTCTCGTTCTTGCCGCAGTAGCGCTGCCAGTAGCGCAGCAGGGCCTTCTCCCGGTCCCGGCGTCGGACGTTGCGGGGGGCGTCCGGCCCGGCCGCCACCAGGCCGTCCAGGGCGGTGAGGACGTTCGGGTTCTGCCAGGTCACGGCCTCGCGCACCAGCGGGTCGGCGGCGATACGGCGCAGCGTCTCGCCCCCGTCGGCCAGCGCCTCGGCGAAGGCGGTGTCGAAGAGGTCGGTGGGGCCGCCGTCGAGCAGGTCGTCGGCCGCGGCGGCGGCCTTCGGGGCGGCGAGCGCGGTCAGTCCGTCGGCTGGGAACCCGGTGGTGCGCAGCAGCGCGTCCCGCCAGACCGACCAGTGGGTGTCGCCCAGCGGCACCCGGTGCCCACCCGGCCCGGCGGCCGGGCCGCCCTCCGTCGGGTGGCCGGCGGTCGGCCCGGCGGCCACTGCGACGGATCCGACCGGCGCGACGGACGCCGGGGCCGCCGGCGCGGTGGTCGCCGCGAGCAGGTCGGCGCGGATCACGGCCAGCACGTCGGCGAGGCGGTCGCGCAGGAAGAAGTGCCCTCCGTCGATGTCGTGCAGGGTGAAGCCGGCGGTGGTGTGCCGCTCCCACGCGGCGCTCTGCTCCCGGGTCACCGCCAGGTCGGTACGGCCGCTGAACGCCACGATCGGCACCGGCAACGGCTCCTGGGGCGTGTACCGGAAACCGTCCACCCGGCGGAAGTCGGCCCGCAGCAGGGGCAGCAGCAGCTCGACCAGCTCCGGATGCTCGAGGATCTCCTCGGGGAGACCGCCGCCGGTCCGGAGCCGGGCCAGCAGCTCCTCGTCGTCGGCCCGGGAGAGCCCGTGGAAGTGGCTGGTGTCGGTGACGTGCGGGGCGCGGGCGCCGCCGACGTAGAGCCGGATCGGCAGCGTCCGGCCGGTGCGGCGCAGTTCCCGCACCACGTCGAAGCCGAGCCGTCCGCCCATCGAGTGGCCGTAGATCGCGTACGGGCGGTCGGCCCGCGCGGCGATGGCCGCGGCGACCTCCGCGACGGCAAAGTCCGGGTCCTCGGCGATGCGCACCTCCCGGCCGGGCAGTTGCACCGGCTGCACCTCGACGTCGGAGCCGATGGCGTCCCGCCAGCGACGGAACGCGCTTGCCCCGGCCCCGGCGTAGGGCAGGCAGAACAGTTGCACCGACGCGTGGGGACGACGTCCGGTGGAGGCGAACCAGGTCACCGCTGGCCTTTCTGAGGAGGATCGATCCAGTACCGGTGCCGCTGGAACGGATAGGTGGGCAGGCCGGTACGGTGGCCGCCCCCGTCGGGGTGCAGCGCCGTCCAGTCGACGTCCCCGCCGGCCAGCCACCCGGCGGCCCGGTCCAGCAGGTCGGCCGGGGCCCCGGCCACCCGGTCACCGGTGGCGAGCAGGTCGTCCAGCGCGGCCACCGCGCCGGCCGCGTCGGTCGCCGCGACCACGGCCCGGCAGCCGAAGGCCCGCCGGCCGGTGGCCAGGGTCCAGGCCACGTCCGCCAGCGGCGCGGCGGTGCCGGCCAGGTGGGTCCGGAGCCGGGTGACCACCGCCCGCAGCGCCTCGGGGGTACGTGCCGACAGCGGCAGCAGGTACGCCGCACCGGACGGCTCGTCGGCCGGCTCGTCGGCCGGCTCGTCCGGCGGCGGCTGTTCCACCACGACGTGCGCGTTGGTGCCGCCGAGGCCGAACGAGCTGACCCCGGCCACCCGACGCGGGGCCTGCGGCCAGTCCCGGGCCTTGGTCGGCACGTAGAACGGGCCGCCGGCCAGGTCGATCTCCGGATGCGGGCGGGTGAAGTGCAGGTTCGGCGGGATGACCCCGTGCTGCACGGCGAGCACCGCCTTGATCAGCGAGGCGATGCCGGCCCCGGCGTCCAGGTGGCCGATGTTGGTCTTGACCGAGCCGAGCGCGCAGGTCTCGGCGGGAGCCGCACCGGAGTAGACCTCGTGCAGCGCGGCCACCTCGATCGCGTCGCCCAACGGGGTCCCGCTGCCGTGCGCCTCGACGAAGCGGACCTCACCGGGGTCGACCTCGGCGGCGGCCAGGGCGCCTGCCACGGCGGCGGCCTGCCCGGCCGGTCCCGGCACGGCGAACCCGGCCCGGTCCGCGCCGTCGTTGGTCACCGCCCAGCCGGGCAGGATCGCGTAGATCCGGTCCCCGTCGGCCTGGGCGTCGGCGAGCCGGCGCAGCACGACCACCCCGGCTCCGGAGCCGAACCCGGAGCCGGCGGCGGCCTCGTCGAAGGCCCGGCACCGCCCGTCCGGGGAGGCCAGTCCGCCGGCCCGGTAACGCGGCCAGGTGACGTTGACCCCGCCGGCCAGGGCGACGTCGCACTGGTAGTCGGCGAGGCTCTGCGCGGCGAGGCAGACCGCCACCAGCGAGCTGGAGCAGGCGCTCTGCGTGGCCACCGCCGGCCCGGTCAGCCCCAGCCGGTAGGCGACCTGCCCGGGGAGGTGGTCGGTGAACTGCCGGCCGATCAGCCGGGCCTCCCAGTCGTCCGGGTCGACGTCACCGACCACGGCCGGGTTGTCCATCAGGTGGAACAGGAAGTAGCGGTTGGCGGAGGTGGCCGCGTACACGCCGACCAGGCCGGGGAAGCGGGTCGGGTCGCAACCGGCGTCCTCCAGCGCCTCCCAGGCGGTCTCCAGGAAGATCCGGTGCTGCGGGTCGGTGCGGGCCGCCTCGTCCGGGCCGAAGGAGAAGAAGTCCGCGTCGAACTCGTCCACCCCGGCCAGCCGTCCGGTGGCCCGCACGTGCCGGGGGTCGGCGCGCAGCCGGGGACCGATGCCGAGGGCCGCCAGCTCGTCGTCGGTGTGGTCGTGGACGGCGTCCACCCCGGCGCAGAGGTTCCACCAGAAGGTGGCGACGTCGGGCGCGCCGGGGAACCGGCCGGCCAGGCCGACCACGGCGATCTCGTCACCGGTGTGTTCCCGGACGGTGGTCGCGGGCGCGGGCGGGGTGGGCAGGGCGGGGGGCCGCACCGGCGCGGCCGGGGCCTCCAGTAGCCGGGCCTGCGCGGCCACCGTGGGGTGGGCGAACAGCTTGGGCATGGGCAGCCATACGCCGAAGCGCTCGGCCAGCCGTTCCTGCACCAGGCCGAGCAGGAGGGACTGCCCACCCAGGTCGAAGAAGCTGTCGGTACGGCCGACCGCCGCCCAGCCGAGCACGGCGCACCAGATGTCGTGCACCACCCGCTCGGTCGGGGTGGTCGGCTCCTCCCCCACCGGCACGGCGACCGGCGGGTCGGGCAGCGCGCGCTCGTCGACCTTGCCGGTCACGGTGAGCGGGAACGCGTCGACCACGACGACCGCCCGGGGCAGCGCGTACTCCGGCAGCCGTCGGGCCAGCGCCGCGCGCAGGGCCGGCGGGTCCAGCGACCCGCCGGCCGGGGTGGCGTACGCGAGCAGCTCACCGTCCCGGGCGATGGCGCGGACGGCGGCCACACCTGGACAGTCGGCGAGGTGCGCCTCGACCTCGGTCAGCTCGACCCGGTGCCCGCGCACCTTGACCTGCCGGTCCAGCCGGCCGAGGCAGACCAGCTCCCCACCGGGCAGCCGCTCGCCCAGGTCGCCGGTGCGGTACGTGGGCACCCCCGCCGGGTCGACGCCGAAGCGGTCGCTGTCGAGGTTGAGGTAGCCGGGTGCCAGGTGCGCGCTGCGGACCTCGATCTCGCCGTCGGCGGTCAGGTCGACGGCGTACCCGGGCAGGGCGCGGCCGACCGGCAACGGGCCGCTGCGGGTGGCGTCCACCCCGGCCAGCGGGAGCGCGTACCGGGCGGCGAAGGTCATCTCGGTGGCGCCGTAGCCGTTGACCAGCACGCAGTCGGCGGCGAACCGGTCCCGGCCCCGGGCCGCGTCCGTCCAGGTGGCCTGCTCGCCGCCGAGGAGCACCACGCGTACCTGGTCGAGCCGGCGGTCGCCGAGGGTGTCCAGGAGGAAGCGGTAGACGGTGGGGGTGGAGTGGTAGACGGTCACCCGGTGCCGGATCAGTTCGTCGACGGCGTGGGCCAGCCCGTGCCGGCGCAGCTCGACCGGGACGACCGCCGCACCGGTGAGCAGCGCCGGCCAGAGGTCCGGGATGGCGGCGTCGAAGCTGAACGAGGCGAGCAGGCTGAGCCGGTCGTCGGGGCCGATGGCCAGGGTGGCGATCTGGTTGTCCACCACGTGCCGCAGGTTGCGGTGGGTCTGCCCGACGGCCTTGGGCAACCCGGTCGAGCCGGAGGTGAACAGCACGTACGCCACCGAATCCGGGTCGACCGGCACCGGCGTCAGCGGCGCGGGGGCGGGATCGTCGGCGACCAGCACCCGCGTCCCGGGGCGGGCCTGGCTCAACCGGCGCGCGAGTGGTTCTCCAGCGGCCCCGGTGACGATGGTCCGCACGTCGGCGGCGGCGAGCATGTGCCGCAGCCGGTCCTCGGGGAAGCCCGGGTCCAGTGGCACGTACGCGCAGCCGGCGGCGAGCGTGCCGAGCATGGCGGCGATGGTGGGCACACCGTGCGCGGTGAGCAGGGCGACCCGCTGCCCGGTGGGGACCGTGGCGGCGGCGAGCACGGCGGCGTATCCGCCGGCCAGCCCGTGGAGCGCGGCGTAGCGCACCGGCCGGTCGCCGAGGACGGCCGGTCGGTCGGAGTGCCGCGCCGCGACGTCGGTGAACCGGTGGACGATCGTGGACTGCGGCATGTCAGTGTGTGACTACCGCCCGTAGGCCTGCCCGCACGCAGCGTCCGACGCCTGCATTCATTGGTCCCCCCAGGATTTCCACAGTGGAAGCAGCATAGGCCGGGCCGGGCTGGCGGGAAGATCATCGATCGGGAGTTGACCCGAAGGTCCGACCCCCGGTCGGACGTCGGACATGAACAGCCGTCCGATCAGCCCTCCACCTTGGGAGGCGCTATGGCCTAGGGGGCCACCGACCGGTCATCCTCCGCGGAAACAGAGCCGGCCCGGGAGAACTTCCGGCTGATGGACCGGGGCCCTTCCGATCCCGGGGCGGGACCGGGGCCCTCCAGACCCGGAGGCACGACCGGTGCCGGCGCGTGGGGGGACACACCGGCGACGGGCGCCGAGCCCATCATACGGTCCGTTGTGGATCGACGCCGCCCCGTCGACGTCGTCCGGCATCCCGGTGGTCACCCGCCCGCCGGTGACCACCGACCGCTACGGTGGACGTCATGGGCAAGCCGACCCGCTGGGTGACCGAGACCGGACCCGACCACTCCCGCTGGTACATCGACCGGTTCCGCCGGCTGGCCGTCGAGGGGGCGGACCTGACCGGCGAGGCACGGCTGCTGGACTCCATGGTCCGGCCCGGCGCGCGGATCCTCGACGCCGGCTGCGGCACCGGCCGGGTCGGCGCCGCGCTGGCCGACCGGGGGCACACCGTGGTCGGGGTCGACGCCGACCCGGCGCTGGTCGAGGCGGCCCGCGCCGACCATCCGGGGCCGACCTGGCTGGTCGCCGACCTGGCCGAACTGGAACTGCCTGGCGAACCGTTCGACGCGGCCGTGGTCGCGGGCAACGTGATGGCGTTCGTGGCCCCCGGCACGGAGCGGGAGGTGCTCCGCCGGCTCGCCACCCACCTGCGCCCGGACGGGGTGCTGGTGGTCGGGTTCGGCACCGACCGGGGATACCCGCTCGCCGACTTCGACGCCGACGCGTCCGCCGCCGGGCTGCACCGGGAGCACCGGTTCGCCACCTGGGACCTGCGGCCCTGGCGGGCCGACGCCGACTTCGCGGTCACCGTGCTGCGGCGTCCCGCCGACTGAGACCCCGCCGGCCTCGCGATCGCCGTTGCCGCCTTCGACGGGTCGCCCTCAGGCGGGTACGACAACCTCCCGGGCCGCCTCCGGGTCCAGCGGAGGGCCGGCGGGCACCAGGCTGACCAGGCCCGCGGGCAGGCGGACCGGCCGGACGTCGGGATACCCGAGCATGCCCAGCACCTCCGTCGAGGCCACCACGTGCCGGCGACCGAGGTCGGTGACCACGGAGACGGCACCACCGGTCGCCCCGGGCGCGGCGACCGACTCGACGACCGCGCCCCAGCCCGGCTCGACCACCACGTGGTCGGCGACCACTCCGCCCGTCCCGGCGGGTCCGCCGTCGCGAGGCACCGCCTCCCGCTCCGGCACGGTCGCGCCGACACGCACCTCCCGGACGCCACCGTCGTCACCGGCCTGCCCGCAGATCGCGCCCGCCTCGGGGCGCGCCAGCCGGGGTGGGCTGGTCGGCGGGGCGGTGGGGCCGGTCGGCACAAGGTCGGGCAGTTTCGGCAACCGGGCGAACCGGCCGAGGGTCAACGGCTGTGGGTCACCCTGCCCGGTCCGGGCCAGCAGGAGGCTCGCCTGCAACTCCGTGATGCCGGCGACCCCGTCCCGGTCGACGACCACGTACTGGCGACCGCCACCGGAGTTGGTGACCAGATGGACGTCGCCGATGTCGGCACCGGAGACCGCGTCGGACGCCTCCCCCAGGTCGGGCAGGTCCAACGGGGCCAGGTCCGGGCCGGCCGGCAGGCTGTCGAGCAGCGCCGGGGCCACCGGCACCGCCCGCTGCCGGGTGGTGGCCAGCGCGGCCAGCACCCGGTTCACGTCGCGCAGCCGGTGCCGGTGCCGGTGCCAGACCAGGTGGAGGCTGCCGTCCGGGTGACGGAGCAGCACCGCGTCGTCGCCGAGCGGCCGGCCGTCCCGGGCGGGGGCACCGACCAGCAGCACCGAGTGGGGCGATGTCGCGTCCGCACCGGTCACCGAGCAGACCGTCCAGGGCGCGGTGGTGAGCCGGCCGGCGTCCGGCAGCGAGTCGGGCGCGTCGGGGATGCCCAACGGCAGGCCGCGCGGCACCCCCTGGATCGAGCGGCGGGAGACCAGCACGGTCTTCGCCCGCTCGGCACCGATGATCAGCAGGGCCGAGGCGTAGTTCGACACCGGATGGAGTTTCCCGTCCCGGTAGACGAAGCGGGCACCCGACTCCTTCTCCACCACCACGGCCCCCTCGTCGCGCCAGCCGGAGCCCCCGCCGGCGAAGAGACCGTAGAGCGCGGCACCGCCGAGCGCGATCACCGCCACCAGCACACTGGCCAGGGCCGCGCCGGCCAACCGGCGGAACGGGGGGACCACCGGGTCCGTCTCCCGCGTCACCAGGGCGGCGACCGCCCGTTGGACGGTGAACTGGTACGAGTGGAGCTGGTCCTGCCGCGACGGCATGCGTTCCCTTCCCCGTGGTCGGTCGGGTCACAGGATAAGGGGCGCACGATCACACCACGTACGGGCACGGCAGCCGGCCGCCCGGCGGCACCGCCGGCCGGCCGGGACGTCACCCCTCCGCAGACGGGGCATCCGTTGTGCTGATCTCGGCGAGCACCCGCTCCTGCACGGCCCGCGCCTGCGGACCGCTCGGCGGTACGCCACCACCACGGGCCGCGATCGACCGCTCGATCACGTCGGTGCACCAGCCCGCCTCCGCGAGCCGGCGCCCAGCCTGGACCTTCGACAGCCACACCCCGTGTCGGAAGCGCACCAGGGAGCGGCAGGCGCCCAGCACCGCGTCCTCGGCGCCGGGCGCCGGCCGGTCGTCGTCCGGCGTGGGCAGGGCCAGCCACCAGCGCAGCGCGTCGACCAGCAGCCGGCGCAGGTCGGCCGGGGCCGGATCGGCGAACACCTCGGCGGCCGGCGGGCCGAACAGCGTCAGTCCGTGCTGGTGCAGGATGCTGCGGTCGAGCCCGTACCAGAACAGGCCGTCGGTGGCGGGTCGGTCCGGTCCGTCGACGCTGGCCCGGAAGGGCATCCCCCGTCCGGTGTTCAACTCGACCTCGTAGCCCGGTTCGGGGGTGCCGGACCGGGCGACCGCCTCCCGGTAGAGGACCAGTTCCAGGCCACGGGCCGGGCAGGGCAGCGCCTCGTGCCGCAGCCGCGCCACCAGACGGCGGCCACGTTCCGCCCCCGGGGCGTACGCACAGAGCAGGGCCACGTCGACGTCACTGCGCCCCGGCTGGTACGCGTCGAGCGCGACCGACCCGGCGGCGTACGCGCCCACCAGGTTGTCGCCGAGCACGTCGCGCGCGGCGTCGACCAGGTCCCGGAGATAGATCCGCACGTCGGGATGCATGCCGCATTGTGTACCTCCCGCCGCCGGAGGTGGCACATCCACCCCCGGGGCTGCACGCACGGAAGGTAGGGGCGAGAATACGGATCGACATGTTTGCCTCCGGTCGCCCGCCCACGACGCCACAGGCGCGTACCACCGATCGCACCGAGCAGGAGAGCCGGGAGGCGTGATGGACACGAACTGGTCGGTACGACTGGACACCGAGACCCGGACGCTCGGCGCCCGGACCGCGGCCCGCCTGCGGGAGCTGATCCGGGACGGGGTCCTCGCCCCCGGCACGCGGCTGCCGGCAGAGCCGGAACTGGCCCGCCGGCTCGGGGTGAGTCGCCCGACCCTGCGTGCGGCCGTCACCGAGCTGATCGGGGACCTGCTCCTGGTCCGTCGTCGGGGTGTCGGCACGTTCGTCTCGGCGGCCCCCCGCCCGGCGCACGGCCTGGAGCGGCTCACCGGCACCGGACGCGGCATCACGCTGGTCGGACGCAGGCCCGGGACGACCGGACTACGCGTCCGGCACGTCGTCGCGGATCCGGCGCTCGCCGCCCACCTGCACGTCGATCCGGGTTCCCCGGTCGTGCACCTGACCCGCACCCGCACCGCCGACGGCGTTCCGGTGGCGCACTGCGCCGAGTGGATCCCGGCGGGCCTGCTGCCGGAGCCCACCGCGCTCGACGCGTTCGGCGCGGAGGACTCGCTGCACGACCGGCTCGCCGCGTTGGGGCTGCCGCTGCGGCAGGCGGTGGCGCGGCTGGTGCCGGTGACGCCGGACGCCGACCTGCGGGACCGGCTCCACCTCGCCTCGGACGCCCCGCTGCTCCTGCTGGAGCAGCGGCACTTCGCGGTGGACCCGGGGGACCGGGTGGCGCTGTTCAGCCGCCACTGGTACGACACCGACCGGATCGACCTGGAACTCGTCCGCCGGGGCTGACCGCCGGCCGGACACGACCGCTAACCGTCGGGCGGCGGGCGGCGGGCGGCGGGCGGCGGGCGGCGGGCGGCGGGCGGCGGGCGGCGGGCGGCGGGCGGCGGGGTCAGCCCACCAGCGAGGGCTCGCGGGTCACCGCCGGCTGGTCGTCCACCGCGCGGGGGCCGGTGGCGGACCGGTTCGGCAGGGAGAGCCGGATGACCTTCCACCACGCCGAGGCGACCTGCCGGGGCAGCGAGCCGGTGGTGTACGACAGCCCGTACCGCCGGAATACCTCGCGCACCTCCGGGGCGATTTCCCCGTAGCGGTTGCTGGGCAGGTCGGGGAAGAGGTGGTGCTCGATCTGGTGGGAGAGGTTGCCGGCCATCAGGTGCAGCAGCCGACCACCCCTGATGTTGCCCGACCCGAGCATCTGCCGCAGGTACCACTCCCCCTTCGTCTCCCCCTCGATCGAGGTCTTCTCGAAGGTCTCGACCCCGCTCGGGAAGTGCCCACACATGATCACCGAGTGGCTCCACAGGTTGCGGACCAGGTTCGCGGTGAAGGTGGCGGCCAGGGTGCTGAGGAAGGACGGCCCGGACAGCAGCGGGTGCAACACGTAGTCCTTGAGCACCTGGCGGCGGATCTTGCGCAGCACCGCCTTCCCGCGCCGGCGGAACACCGGGTCCCGGGTGGTCTTCTCCTGGAGGTGGCGGCCCAGTTCCATGTCGTACGCGGCGATGCCGTACTCGAAGAAGCAGGCGTTGACCAGGTTCCACAGCGGCTGGCCGAGGTGCATCGGCAGCCAGGGCTGGTCCTCGTCGACGCGCATGATGCCGTAGCCGAGGTCGTTGTCCCGACCGACGACGTTCGTGTACTTGTGGTGCAGCTCGTTGTGTGACTGCTTCCACTGCTCGGCCGGGGAGACGTGGTCCCACTCCCAGGTGGTCGAGTGGATCTTCGGATCCCGCATCCAGTCCCACTGGCCGTGCAGGACGTTGTGGCCGATCTCCATGTTGTCCAGGATCTTCGCCACCGCCAGGCCGGCGGTGCCCACCACCCAGGCGGGTGGGAAGAGCGAGAAGAGCAGCACGACCCGACTGCCCAGCTCCAGCTTGCGCTGGGTCGCGATGAGCCGGCGGATGTAGGCGGCGTCCCGCTCCCCCCGGCTGGCGATGACCCGGTCCCGGATCGCGTCGAGGTCGGCGGCGAGCGCCTCGATGTCCGCCTCGGTGAGGTGCGCGATCGGGTTGTGCGGCTTCTTCTGGATCACGGTCATGTCCGCAACTCCCGTCGTCAGAGGTCGATGTCGCAGGGGCCGGCCGCGGCCGACACGCAGGTCTGGATGAGCACGCCGTCGCCGGGTAACGCGGTGGTGAGTTCCCCGGTACGCAGGTCGCGAACCGCGCCCTGGCGCAGCGGCAGGACGCAGCCGAAGCAGATGCCCATCCGGCAACCGGAGGGCATCAACACCCCGGCCTCCTCGCCCGCGTCGAGCAGCGCACGGGCCCCGTCGGCCTGGACGGTGACCCCGGCGCCGGTGAAGGTCACCGGCCCGCCCTCGCCCGCGGTGATCACGGTCGGGCGGAACCGCTCGGTGTGCAGCCGGTCGGCGGCACCGGCGTCGGCCCAGTGCCGCTCCACCGCGTCGAGCAGGCCGACCGGGCCGCAGGCCCAGGTCTGCCGGTCGAGGTGGTCCGGCACGAGGTCGGCGAGGTCCGCCACGTCGAGCACCCCGTCGGTGTCGGTGTGCCGCTCGACCAGGCGCAGCGCGCCACGCGCGGCGAGACCACGCAGTTCGGCGCCGAAGATCACGTCGGCCGGGGTGGGCGCGGAGTGCAGCACGACGACGTCGGCCCCGGCGAGGACTCCGGACCGGAGCATGCCCATGACCGGGGTGACACCGCTGCCGGCGGTGACGAACAGGACCCGGTCCGGCGCCGGTCGGGGCAGGACGAAGTCGCCCTGGGCCTGGTCGAGCTGGATGATCGTCCCCGGCCGGATGCGGCGGACCAGGTGGTTGCTGACCACGCCGTCGGGAAGGGCCTTGACGGTGACGGTGACCGGGTCGGTCCGCCGACCCGGCGGCGAGGTGAGCGAGTACGCGCGCCACTGGCGCACGCCGTCGACGTCCACGCCGAGTCGGACGTACTGGCCGGGCCGGTGGCCGCGCCAGCCACGGCCGGGGCGGATCACGACGGTCGCCGCGTCGCGGGTCTCGGGTCGGACGTCGAGGATCCGGCCGCGCAGGTCGGCCCCGGCGCGCAACGGCGCGACGAGGTCGAGGTAGTCCTCGGGCAGCAGCGGGGTGGTGACCGCGCCGGCGAGCCGCAGGAGCCGGTCCCGGAGGGGAACCCGGCTGGACCGGTGCGGAACGGTGGTGGTCATATAACCATGGTGGGCGCACCGTAAGTACAAAAGCTTGGCTCGGCGAGGTAAAACAGCCTCACCTTCTTGTGCGGAGGGAACAAAAAATGGCGGAAACCTCCCGCGCCACCCGCGAGGCGGCCCGGCTGGCCCTGGACGAGCGGGTCGCCCGGGAACTACAGGACCAGCTCCCGCTGCTGGCCGAGCGGACGGTCAGCGCAATCACCGCCGAGGTGCCCAGCTACTCCGGCACGCTCACCGGCCAGATGCGCGACAAGATCTCCAACGCCGTGCAGATCGCCCTGGGCACCTTCCTCAACCTGCTCGAACACGCCCAGGGCAGCGACCCGAGCACCCCCCTGGCCCCCGCGCTGGAGGCCGCGTACGCCCTCGGCAGCGGCGAGGCACGCTCCGGCCGCAGCATGGACGCCCTGCTGGCGGCCTACCGGATCGGGGCCCGGGTCGCCTGGCGGGAGATGTCCACCACGACGGTCCGCAGCGGGCTCCCCGCCGCGACGGTGGCGGAGTTCGCCGAGCTGCTCTTCGCCTACATCGACGAACTCTCCGCCGCCAGCGTGGCCGGGCACGCCGACGAGCTGGCCAGCGCCGGACGCGCCCGACGGCGCAACCTGGAACGGCTGGCCCAGCACCTGCTGGCCGGCGAGCCGGAGAAGGTGCTGCTGTCCAGCGCCGAACGGGCGGACTGGCCACCGCCGCAGACCCTCACCGCCGTCCTGGTTCCCCGGACGAGCCTGCGGGGTCCGCTCGCCCTGCTCAGCCCGCGCACCCTGGAGGCCGGCGAGGACCTGCCCGGGCCGGAACCGGGTGCGGAGACCGCCGTGCTGCTCGTACCGGACATGCACGGAGCCCAGCGACGGCAGCTGGCCCGGGTGCTGCGCGGACGCCGCGCGGTGCTCGGGCCGGCCCGCCCCTGGCACCGGGTCGAAGCGTCGTTCCGCCGGGCCTGCCGGCTGCTGGCCCTGGACATCGACCCACCGGCGGACGGCGAGCCGCTGGACACCGAGCGACACCTGGCCGAACTGGTGCTCGGCATGGATCCGGAAGGGCTGGCCGACCTGCGGAGCCGGGCGCTGGAGCCGCTGGCGTCACTGCCGCCGGCCACCGCGCACCGCCTCGCCGACACGCTGCGGTCGTGGTTGCTGCACCACGGCCGGCGCGACGACGTGGCGACCGACCTCTTCGTCCACCCGCAGACCGTCCGCTACCGGATGGGCCGGCTCCGGGAGCTGTACGGGGACCGGCTCACCGACCCGGCCACGGTGCTGGAGCTGACCCTGGCCCTGGCCTTCCCGGAGCGCCCGGCCCCGGCCGACGACTGACGCCCGACACCGCCCTGAGCCGGGCCCGCCGGCCGGGACTCCCCGGACACCGGCCACCACCGACACCTCGCGCGGCCGGCCCGGATCAGGAGGACCCACACCCGACCGAACGAACGAATCCCCTGGTCAGCGACGGCCCGACATCTTGACGCATTGATACACGTCATTTAACGTAACGTGTTAACAGCTGCGACATGTCCCGGCTACTTCACTCACAAGGAGAGCGAGTCATGCGACACCGCAAGCTGACAGCACTTGCCGCGCTGGCCGTCATCTTCGCCGGAGCGCAACCGGCCCACGCCGCCAGCAACCTGGTCGACGGGAGCATCACCGCCGCGGGCGCGGTCTGCTCCTGGACCAACGGCCGGACCAGCGCCAACCCGCCCCGCACGCTGACCATCGACCGCGCGAGCATCAACCCGCCCGGCGGCAACCTCCGGTGCGGTGACGGCACGGCCGTCACGCTCAACAACAGTCCGACGGTGACGTTCAACGACTCGAACGCCACCGGTACCGCGGACGCCGTGGACGTGAGCGTCTCCCTCATCGGGATCACCTGCCGCTACCGGGTGAGCAACGCGGTGTTCACCCGCCAGGGCACCACCCGCGACTACGTCGGCGGCCCCTACACCGCCAGCCGCGTCTCGGGCTTCCTCTGCCCCAGCACCACCACGATCGACCAGGCGAGGCTGTCCTTCCGCTGATACGCAACCCGGGTGAGGTTGCCGTGCGGGAGCCTCACCCGACCGGGCACCACCGATCCACCGCTCGGCGACCGTCACCGGCTCGACGCGGCACGCGCCCGGCCGCACGAAGAGGCGGGACACCCCGACGATGCCCGGGACGGGGGCCGGCCGGCGGCGTCGCGCCAGCACGCCGGGAGCGGACTGCCGGACCGGTGGACGACCGGTCCGGCAGCTCGTCGACACCATTTCGCACGGTCAGGACACGGCGATGGTCACCTCGATCCGACCCTCGTGCGGCACCCGCAGCATGTGCGCCCGTCGCCGGGCGTCGCGCAGATAGGTCCGGGACGTGCTGGTCACGGTGGCCGGCCGTACGCTGTCCCAACTGACCGTGATGACAGTTCCGCCGCGACGGATGGTCAAGCCGTCGGTGCGGGCGGTCGCGTTGGTGCCGTACGCGACCGGGGTGCCGTCGGCGAACGTCACGACGTCCTCCGGTTGCAGCACCAGGGGGATCTGCTCGGTCGCCGTCGAGGTGACCCGCACCGAGCGAACCACGCTGTCCCGGGTGACGGTCAGCTCGGTGGTGATCCGCGAGTCCGGCAGGCGGTAGCGCACCCGCACCGGCGCGCTGCCGGGGGACAGCGACTTCCCGTCCCACTCCCGGTCCCCCACCTGGTATTCGGCGACGAGGTTGCTCCGGCCGTCCGGGTTGCCGTTGGGCAGCAGGGTCGACCAGCAGCCGGTGTCGGTCTGCTGGGCGTGCACGATCGTGCCAGCCGCCGGGTGCCAGAGGAAACCCGGTCCGCTGCGGACCGTACTCGTCGGCCGGGTACCGAAGAACGCCCCGAAATAGAGCTGCGGCCGCTTGACGTAGAGGTAGTCCTGGTTGAAGTTGGTGTCCCTGCGCACCTCGGCGAACTCCGGCCTCCGCAGGTAGGGCAGCGCCGCGATGGCCCGCTCCTTCTCGGCGTTGCTCGGCAGCGTCTCCCCGTACGGCGCGTGCGCGATGATCCGGGGCGAGGTGTCCTGCTTGGCCAGTCCCGGGGCGGGCCCCGGCTCCGCGGCCCAGGCGGCGCGGGCGGCGGCCCGGTCCTCGGTGGAGGTGAAGAACGCGCCGAGTTCCGGCAGGTCGGGGACGAAGAACGAGGCGAGGTTGCTGCGGTCCGGGTCGGGGATCACGTTGTCGTAGTAGGCGACGCTGGTCCGGGCGGACACCGCATAGTAGGTGAGCCAGCCCGATCCGTCCGGCTCGCGGAGCAGGTTGTAGCCGAACCACTCGGTGAACCGGCGGGCCATCTCCAGCACGGCCCGGTTGCCGGTGAGCAGGTAGATCTCCGCGATCTCCGGCAGCATCACCTCGAAGTTGTAGTTGATGTCCATGCCGGTCGGGTCGTAGAAGAAGCCGGCTGGGCTCTGCCCGTGCTCCGCCAGGAAGTCGATCCGCTCGGTGAGCCGGGCGGCCAGCGCCGCGTCCGGGTGGAGCCGCAGCGCCAGGGCCGAGCCGGCCAGGCCACCCGCCACCTGGTTGGTCCACTCGACCGGCGTGTTCCAGATGCGGTTGGCCGGATCCAGCAGCCAGCCGATCCCGGCGTGCAGGGCCCGTTCGATCTCCGCCCGCCGCTGCGGCAGCGCGGCCGACTGGCGCAGGTTGGCCAGGGTCTTGGCCAGGTAACCGAGGCCGAAGCCGGTGGCCGCCAACGCGTGTTCGTCGGGGTTGTACTCCGGCCAGGAACCGTCGTCGTGCTGGAGCCCGAGGTAGTGCCCGAGCGCCGCGTCGAGCCGTCCGGCCAGCGCCGCGTCCCCGGCGTACGGGTTCCAGGGCCGCTGGTTGGCGTGGAACCAGCTCAACGTGTAGACGTGCTCCTGCACCCGGGCGTTGTACGGCGCGTTCGGGGAGCGCCACCAGCCACCGCCCATGAACCCGCGGCGGGCGCCGTCCTCGATGTCGTTGGTCATCGCCGGCAGGATCGCCAGGTAGCCGGCGTACCGCTGTTCCAGCGGAACGAACAGGGTCCGGTCCGGCGCTCCCGGCGGCAGTGGGGCCAGCAGCGGCAGGCTCGACGCGGTGGTCTCCAGCGTCCCGGCGACCGCCCGGGGCGGTACGGCGAGCAACGCCGCTCCGCCCGCCGCGGCAGCCAGCAACGCTCGGCGGCTGAACATGGTCGGGGTCGGATCGTTGGCCATGGTGGTCCTCCTGTCGGAACGGGCCGGCGGGTCGGAGCGGAATCGGCGACTCGGACGAGGCACGGGACCGACCGGCGGTCGCGGCGAGGGCGGCGTCGGGGCACGACCACCCGTAGTCATCAGTGGCGGAGGGAGCGGCAGGAGACTGGCCTGCCCGAGTGCTGAGTTTGATCCCGGGTGATCCGTGGAGTCAAGACGCCAATACGGATTAGCGTCGCACTTCTCGACGGTCGGGACAACGCTCGGGGCCCTTGACCCGGATGCTCACCGCGGCCAAGGATGACATCCGGCCGTAACCCGTCCGTCTCCTGCGGGACATCAGTCGACACTCAGCGTGACCGTCGCTGGTGCGGTTCGGCCGACGCGACCAGACAGAATGGGGGTACGTCATGCCGCTGACCGACCTGTCCTTGGCCGAACTCACCGGATACCGGCCGGTGCGCCGCGAGCCCGCCGATTTCGACGAGTTCTGGGCCGACACGCTGGCCGCGGCGGCCCGACACGAGCTGGACGCCACCTTCGAGCCGGTCGACTCGCCGCTGCGGGTGATCACCGTCCACGACGTGACCTTCAGTGGCTTCGGCGGCGACCGGGTCAAGGCGTGGCTCGCCGTGCCGGCCGGTACCGAGGAACCGCTGCCCTGCGTGGTGGAGTTTCCCGGTTACGGCGGTGGGCGGGGTCTGCCGCACGAGAACCTGCTCTACGCCGCCTCGGGCTATGCCCACCTGTTCATGGACGTACGCGGCCAGGGCAGCGGGTGGAGCGCCGGAGCGACCCCCGACCGCGAGCCGGACGGCGGGAACCCGCAGCATCCCGGCTTCGTCACCCGGGGCGTGCTCGATCCCCGGACCCTCTACTACCGTCGGGTGGTCACCGACGCGGTACGCGCGGTCCAGGCGGCCCGGGCGCATCCGCTGGTCGACCCGGACCAGGTGGTCGCCACCGGGATCAGCCAGGGTGGCGGGCTGTCGCTGGCGGTCGCGGCCCTCGACCCCCGGCTGCGCGCGGTCGCGCCCGACGTGCCGTTCCTCTGTGACTTCCGGCGCGGTGCCGAGCTGGCCACCGCCGGCCCCTACCAGGAGATCGTCAACTACCTGAAGGTCCACCGGGGCAACGTGGAGCGGGTCTTCGACACGTTGAGCTATGTCGACGGGGTCAACTTCGCCACCCGGGGGCGCTGCCCGGCACTGTTCAGCGTGGCGCTGATGGACGCCAGCTGCCCGGCGTCGACGGTGTTCGGCGCCTACCACCACTATGCGGGCCCGTCCCGGATCGAGGTGTACCCGTTCAACGGACACGAGGGCGGCGAGTCGGTGCAGGACGAGGTCCGGTTGCGCTTCTTCGCCGAGGTGCTCGCCGCCGGAGGTGGGCCCCGTCCGGCGTGTCGCCAACCCGGCGATCGTTAGTGCTCGGCACCCGGCGGCAGCGGCGGCAGCGAACAGGGTCGCGCACTGACGAGGCATCATGTCCTGAGAGGCGATCGGCGGGAGGCGGCGTGCCACTGTACGAGATCGACGGCGACCACCTGCGGCGGCACGACGCGGCCCGGTTCGCCGCCCTCGGGCTCTACGAGCGCAAGGACCTGCAACGACTCCTCCGGGACGACATCGCCGTGCTCAGCCCCGATCTTCTGGTCGTGGCCGAGGAGTTCGGCAACTGGGAGGACTCCCGGCGACGGATCGACCTGCTCGCCATCGACAAGGCCGGGCATCTCGTGGTCATCGAGCTCAAGCGCACGGACGACGGCGGGCACATGGAACTCCAGGCGCTGCGGTACGCGGCGATGGTGTCGGCCATGAGCTTCGACGAGGTGGTCGCCGCCTACGAGGCGCACCTGGTCAGGACACGGCCGGACGACGAGGTCGACGCGCGCGCCGAGCTGCTCGGCTGGCTGGACGTCGGCGACAACGACGACACCCCGATCGTCTCGTCGGACGTACGCATCATCCTGGTCTCGGCCGACTTCGGGCGGGAGCTGACCACCGCCGTGCTGTGGCTCAACCGGTTCGAGGGCATGGACGTCCGCTGCGTACGCCTCATCCCGTACCAGATCGACGGGCGGATCCTCCTCGACATCCAGCAGGTCATCCCGCTGCCCGAGGCGGCGGACTACCAGATCCGGGTCGGACGCAAGGCCACGGAACAGGAGCGGCGCGGCAGCGACAACCGGGACTGGACCCGCTACCACATCGTCATCGACGGCCAGCCGCTGCCCGACCAGAACAAACGCCAGGCGGTACGACTGATGATCGAGAGTCTGGTGGCGCGAGAGGTGCCGGCGGCAGCCATCGGGAAGGTCCTCACACCCGGCCGTTTCCGACCGCTCAGGGGAGAGCACCACACCGACGAGGAGGTCCAAGCCGCGCTCGCCGAGCAGTACCCGGACGTGGACGTCCGCCGCTGGTTCACCGACCACGCCCTGGTGGAGAACGGCACGACCTGGGTGGTGCGCCGGATATGGGGACGCAACACCGAGCCCATGCTCACCGCACTGCGCGATGCGTTCCCGGACGCACGAGTCGGCTTCCAGCGCGCGAGCACCTGAGACGCCAACCACGTGTTTGCGCCGCCGGGCGCACGAGCATGGCGGCGGTGGCGGCCCAGCCGCCATGCGTGCTCCTGTCAGCGCAGTCCGGCGAACAGGTCGTCCTCGGGCGTCGGCGCATCGGTGGTGTCGCGGACCCGGACGAAGGTCTCCACGCCCATCAGCTCGGTGAACTGTTCCTGGCCGAGTTGCAGGAAGAAGATGTTCTCGGCCTGACTGGCATGCGCAGCCAACGACGCGAACTTCTGCGCGCTGTAGCCGCGCGTGTCCACCCAGGTGGTGATTTCGTCGTCGGGCAGGCCGAGCTGCGGCATTGCGTCCGACGGCCCGTCCGGCTCGGGAAACTCGACGCCGATCTCCTTCATCACGCGGCCGAACTCCTGAAACGCGCTACGCGGCACGGTGGTCCAGTACACCTTCGCGGGGATGTCCGTCCGCTCGACGGCGGCCATCGTGATGCGGTGCGCCTGGATGTGGTCCGGGTGGCCGTAGAAGCCGTTCTCGTCGTAGGTGACGACGACGTCAGGTCGATAGCGCCGGAACAACTCACTCAGCCGGTCGGCCGCCTCCGCCACCGGCGTGTTCCAGAACGCGCCGGGCGCGTCGTTGGCCGCCCACCCCGTCATCCCGGAGTCGGCATAGCCGAGCGTCTCCAGGTGCGTGACCTTCAACGCCTCGCAACTGGCCGCCAACTCGGCCCGGCGCATCGCCACCACGGCCTCCGGGTCGTGCCCCGGGTCGCCCGGCTTCACTCCGCCGGGACCGTCGCCGCACCGCCCGTCCGTGCAGGTCACGAGCACGGTCGTGATCCCCTCCGCCGCATACCGCGCGAGGACGCCGCCGGTGCTGGACGCCTCGTCGTCCGGGTGCGCGTGTACCGCCATCAACGTCAGGGATCGCTCAGCCACCCCACCACGATACGAGAGACGTCCGACGCTCCAGCGCCCCGGCGGGCCCGCCGCCTCGACCAACTGACCGTCTGCTCGCGCCTCTCCATGCTCCCCGGATGCGCGAGCCGCACGCTCCCGACGAGTTCGCCTACGCGCCGCCTGCCGTTCGCGGCGCCGACCACGACGCGCAGGCCGGCGTTGTTACGTTCCCGCCGGAAACGCAACGATTTGGAGAACTCAATGGGGCAGAGCGACGTGAACGAAGCCGGTCTCGGTCGACGGCGGTTTCTGACGCTGGCGGGTGCGGGGCTGCTCGCGGCGGGCACCGTGGCTGCCACGAGTGGGCGCGCGCTCGCCGTGTCGCCGGTCGGCCGCGATCCGTTCACGCTCGGTGTCGCGTCCGGCGACGCGCTGACCGACCGCGTCGTGATCTGGACCCGGCTCGCCCCGGAGCCGCTCGATCCGTCGTCCCGGTTCGGGATGGGCGACCTGACCGAGGTCCCGGTTCGCTGGCGCCTCGCCAAGACCGAGTCGCACCTGGGCGCGCCGTCCAGGTGGATCGCCTCGGGTGCGGCCGTGGCGGTCGCCGACAACGGGTTTTCCGTGCATGTCGACGTCGCCGGGCTCGATGCCGGTCGGCACTACTTCTACGAGTTCGAGGTCGACGGACCGGACGGCACGGTCCTCCGCAGCCCCGTCGGCCGCACGCACACGGCGTTCGCGGCCGACGACGACCGTACCGCCCGGTTCGCCGTGGTCACGTGCCAGAACGTCGCCCGCGCCGACGGCGGCGAGTTCTACTTCCACGGCCACGATCACCTTGCCGGCCGCGAGGACATCGACTTCGTCGTGTTCCTCGGCGACTACTTCTACGAGTTCGGGCGGGCCGCGCACGTCCCGCCGCGGGAGATCAGCTCACTCGACGACTACCGCACCCGCTACGGCCAGTACAGGCTGCGCGACAGCCTGCGTGAGGTACACCGGCGGTTCCCGGTGTACGTCATGCCCGACGACCACGAGTTCTTCAACGACTACCGCGGCGGCGACCTTACCGGGGTCGGTCAGATCCGCCGGTTCAACCGCGCCCTGCAGGCACTGTGGGAGAACATGCCGCTGCGCAACGGGCACCCCGGCCCGCTCGGCGACACGAAGAACCACCTCGCGCTCTACCGGCGGATCGCCTGGGGCACGAACCTCGACCTGTACCTGACCGACGTCCGTCAGTACCGCGGGACGTCGCTGCTGGGCAACGCCCAGACCGACGACCTGCTCGACTGGCTGCGCACCACGACTGCGACATGGACCGCGCTGGCGACGCCGACGCCGATCTGGTGGAACGGCGGCAACAACGGCTGGAACGGGTTCACCGGCGTGCGCGACCGCGTCACGGCCGTCCTCGAGGAGCGCAAGGCCGCCACACCGGCCACGTTCAACCCGGTCGTGCTGTCGGGCGACATCCACTGCGGCATCGTGACCCACGTGCGCCGCTTCCGCGACCACTCGAGCCCGTTCGTCGCCACCGAGTTCATCAACGCCCCGATGACCAGCCAGACCAGCAACCACTTCCTCCCCGACGACGAGATCCGCGGCGCCTACAACGGCAGGTACGGATACATGGAGTGCACCGCCGAGCCGACCGGCTGGAAGGTGCGCTACGTCGTCGGCGACCAGACCGACGACCCGAACGGCACGGCCACCGGCCAACCACCGTGGCACCTCGATGCCGGCGACGCGCCGGGCACCGTCTACCAGCCCGTGCACCAGAAGGCCTGACGGGGCCGCCGCAGTACATCTAGGACGTGCGGACACTGCCGGAGGCTGCAACTGGTCGAGACCGCTCCGGCGGCGGTCAGCAGCAGCGGGTGGCGATCGCCCGGATCGTTGCGGTGTCCACCCAGCGGCGGGTTGCGGAGACGTCCCCGGGCCACCCTGGTCCGGTGACGCCCGCCGCCAGGCCGTCGACGGCACGTGTCAGTCCCACGGGCCGAATCCGCTGGTGACGCCCCGGTACTGCCCGGTCGGGCGGTCCCAGTGCAGGACAGCCGTGCATGGCTCGGTGTCGACGCGACGCGCCGACACCACAACGGTTTTTGCCTGCTGCGGGGCCACCCGCGGCGTGTCGAGTCGACCTGTGGTGGCGTGGACCTCACCCGACCGCCACAACTGCCCGTCAATGCTCATCTGCCACCTCAGGACGGCGTTGGCGCAGTCGTTCGACGGCAGGAGCGTGAACTCACCGCCCATACCCTGGAACTGGATCACCCGTTGCCGGTTCGGGAACCTGAAGGTGGTGTCGACCCGCTCACCAGGGCCGACTGGCCACTGGTAACCGGCGACGTACTCGATGCAGCTCGGGCTGCCACCGGCACCGCCGCAGCTCACGTCCATGATGGTCTCGGGCCGGTCCCCGGAACGGTAGTTGGGAGCCCACTCTCCGGTGGAGAGCACGAACAGCCCCAGGAAGGCCAAACCGACCGACGCCACGCAGAGGCGGACCCGCTGCTGGTTGTAGTTCGTCAGCCAGTCGCGGCCGTCCTGGCCGTTGTCCTCGTTGGCCCGCTTGAAGATCACCGGGGCGTAGTAGTTCAGGTACGCCTGTCGCTGCGCCGTCGTGAGGAGTGGCACGGTGGCGTAGGCCGGCCGGTTTCCGGTGATCGGCAGGGTCGCGAGGGCGATCGCCACGAGCAGCAGCGCTCGGGCCATCGTCCGCCACGACGCCCGAGGGGATCGATCAGGACGGAGGCATCCTGCGGGCGCTTCTCCCGTTCAGGACGGCAATGATGCGAGGGCGGTCTCGCTTCCAGGGCCGACGGCACATACGTTCTACACGTGACCAACGCCAGAGCAACACCGGGCGGCGCACTTGACCGGCGTGGTCCCCAGAACGCCGAAAAGGGCCGACCCGATATCCGGATCAGTCCTCTGACCTGCGTCGGGACGGCCGGATTCGAACCGACGACCCCTCGACCCGGGCCCGCAGGCCGTGGAGCGGTGGCTCAGGACAGCGGCGCTGTACGCGTACACCTTCAGCAGGTTGGGCACTCCTGGAAGGTGCCGGATGATCGGTATGGCCGGTGGTTGACCCTCACAGCTCACGTGGACGGTGTTGTTGAAGCGGCCTTCCGGACCGCCTCCGCGTACGAGCGACAACCGAGAGCCGTGGATACGTCTGTAGCCGCCTGGATCACGAGTGTCCGCGTACGCTCGGACATCTCGTCGACGACCGACGGGACGGGGCCAGCGACCGAGATCGCGGCTCTGAACTCGTGTTTCTGATCGAAAATGGGCGCTCCGACGGCGGCGATCCCCGGCACGACGTCATCGACTGAGACGCAGTACCCGTTACCCCGGATCTTCGCGAGCTCGTCTCGCAGAGCGTCGGCGGCAGGAGTCGACGGCGTGAAGACGTCGAGCGACGGCTGCCCGAGGAATTCCTGCTGAACCTGCGGGTCCGCGTAGGCGAGGAGGACGCGCGCGCCTGAGCCACCGTGAAGCGGAACCGATCCCCCTCGGGGCAGGATCATCACCTGGATCTGTTGTCCGTCGAGTCGCTCGAGGCACACGGCTCGCAGCCCCCGTCGCACCGTGAGAAAGACCGTCTGTCCGGTCTCGCGATTCAGGCGTTCCATCGCGGGCCCGGCAGTGGACTGCAGGTCCGCGAAGCGAGCCGCGACGATTGTGCCGAGCTCGAAGAGGCGTCCACCGAGATGGAACGAGCTTCCATCTGCGGTCGGCTCGAGATAGCCGTATTGCGCGAGGTTGCGGATCAGGCGGTAGACCGTTCCGCGTGGTTCGTCGATCGCCGCAGAGATCTCCGCCGGCGTGGCCTGCCCTGTCTCGGCGAGATGATCCAGGACCGCCACCGCCTTGTCGAGCACTTTGATGGAAGTCATTGGCATTCGTCTCCAGGGCCCGAGTACTGTTGGCGCGATGTAGACAGGGTGCCCACATCGTAGCACGCACCTCCGATTCACTGAAGGTGCCGGGACGTCAACCACCTTCCCGACCCGGCTCGGATCGGTACGCACCGATGGCATCCCGGGCCGCGACGGAGCCTCCCGTTGTGCGGGGCGACTGGAGGGCCCCGGAGCCGGGCGGATGAGGTGCCCCTTGGCGACCACCCGGCCTGGTCAAGCCCTTGATCGAGTTGTTGACACCCGTCCGGCACGGCCTTAGGGTCGCTGTCGTCGCCACGATGTAGACAAGGTGTCCACATCGTGACACGGGTCAGAACTCTCCGAGCCGAGCGAAGGTGGCCAGGATGCCATTCACGCACAGAAGACGAGCCTTGTTCGTTGCTTTTCTCAGCCCTCTGCTGACCGTGTCGATTGCTGGCTGCATCGCTCCTCCCAATGGCTCCCGCGGGGCCGACGGAGCGAAGGGACTCAAACAGATCTCGGTCGGTGTGCCCACGATCATGGGGCCGAACAACAGCCCGATCGCTGTCGCGCAGGGCCTGGGTTACTTCGCCGACGAGGGCCTCGACGTCAAGTTCGTCACGACCGGCGGTAGTGCGGAGAGCGTGCAGAGCACCCTGACCGGCCAAATCGACATCGGCAGTTCCACGTCGGAGCCGATCTACCAGTTGGCCGAGCGCGGCAAGTCCGGCGAGGAACTGGTGATGGTCTACAACTATCTCCGGGCTCCCACCGGAAGCATCGCCGTTCCCGCCGACTCACCGATCCGGGACCTCGGTGACTTCGCCGGCACCACGATCGGCGCCGACAGTCTGGGCAGTGGCAACGTGCTGCTCGCCGAGGGAATCCTCCAGCTCGGCGGGGTCGACGCCGACGACGTCGGCTTCGTGGCCACCGGAACCGGCGCGCCGGCACTACAGGCTCTGAAGTCGGGGAAGGTCGACGCCCTCTCGCTGTGGGACACCGAGTACGCCGCGATGGAGAAATCCGGCATGAAACTGCGGTTCTTCAGCCACGACAAGATCGACCCGCTGTTCTCCACGACCTTCTTCGTGACACCGGACTTCCTGAAGAACGAGTCCAAGACCCTGGCGAGCTTCGGCCGGGCCATGGCCAAGGCGACGGTCTTCGCGTCGGAGAATCCGGCCGCCGCCCTTCAGGTGATGTACTCGGAGTATCCCGAGACACGGGTGGCGGGCAAGTCACTCGAGGACCAGCTCGACACCGATCTGACGGCATTCCGCGCACGACTCGAGCGGCTGACCGCCGGTGATCCGGCGGCCAACTCGAGCTGGGGGAAGTACCCCGACGGGGCGGTTCAGGCATGGCTGGACTTTGCCCTGACTGCCGGCATCGTGAAGAAGAAACTCGATCCCACGCCGCTCCACGCGAACGATCTCGTGCCGGAGTACAACGACTTCGACGCGCAGGCTGTGGTGAAAGAGGCACAGACGTGGAAGCCGTGAGCCGGACCCACGAAGGGACCAAGCCATGACCCTCCTCGATGACCTGCAGGCAATCCCCGTCGTCGACCACCACTGCCATATCGGCATGGACACCTATCAGGATTCCCGGGGCCGCCTCCGTAACGCCGACAGTCACGAGAAGGCGTACGCCCGCGGTTACGTCGAGAGCCGGATCGGTCCCGATGCGTACACACGCTGGCTCGACGCCGAGCGCCGCCGGGACGCGGCCGAGCTGGCGGACCTCGAAGGGACGTATGGGATTAGCGACCTGCTCCAGCGCGCCCTCCGGTATCGGGAGACCACGGTCTTCGCGGCGAGCCTCGCCGATGGACACAGGTTCCTGGACGCCCAGGTCGGCTTCGACTACCGCTCCCCCCGCGCTCGGAGCGACGTCCGCGCGCTCTTCGACCGGACGCTCGATCTGGTCAACTGTCCCGTCGTCCTGACCGACGTACGAGCCATGCCCGGGGAACTCACCGACTCGCCGCGCTACCGGTGGGTGATGCGAATCGACGGATACCTCTACCCGTTTCCCCTCGGGCGAACCGGGCGACGCGGCGAGGAGGTCGAGTCCTTCACCGCACGGTTCCGGGCCGATCTCCAGGCGCGACTGAACGAGCTCGGGTTGGACCATGCTCCCACGTCCTTCGCGGCCTACCTGGATTTCCTGACCTCGTCGATCAGCTACGTCGTCGCCAACGGCGCCGTCGGCTTCAAGATCGCCTCTGCGTACACGCGGAGCCTCGCGTTCGTGCCGCGCGGCTACCGGGAGGCTGAGTCCGCGTGGAACCGCGCTGTCGCGGGTTCGTTCGAGGACCGGGCAATCTACGAGGACTACATCGCCTTCCATGTGTTGCGTCAGATCGCGACGTGGCGGCTCCCCGTACAGATCCACGTCGGGTCGGGACACGGCGAACCCGGCATGGCCTACTCGGGGGCCCGTCCCCGGCTGCTCCAGTCCGTGTTCGATCAACCCGAGTTCTTCGGGATCCCGTTCGTGCTGATCCACGGCGGCTACCCCTACTGCAGCGAGACCGCGATCATGGCGCACACCTACGGCAACGTCTACCTGGACTTCTCCTGGATGCCGTACCTGCACCGCACGCACCTCGTGAGTCGACTCAACGAGTGGCTCGAGTTCCTGCCCGCGAACAAGGTCATCTTCGGTACCGACACCGGGCTGCCCGAGATGCACGTGGCCGCTGTCCGCAACGGACGGTGGGCCGTTGCTCGGGCGCTCGAGCACGGCCGGTCGAACAACCTGTGGGCGGGCGATCGGGCCATGTGGCTGGCCGAACGGGTGCTCAAGGACAACGCACTCGAGATCTATTCCGAACTGGGGGTGGCAGCATGAGCACGACGGCACAGCAGTTGCCGACGAACGGGGAAGGCGCGCACACCCGGCCGCTCATCTCCATCCGCGACCTGAGCAAACGGTACGAGACGAAGAAGGGCGCCACGGTGGCGCTCGACGGGATTGACCTGGACATCGCCGAGGGCGAGTTCGTGTCGGTCGTCGGACCGAGCGGATGCGGCAAGACCACGCTGCTGAAGATTCTTGCCGGCCTGGAGGAGCGCACCGCTGGTGATGCCCTGTTGGGGGGAGCATCCATCGCCGGCCCGCGCAACGACATCGGCATCGCGTTCCAGGGATCGGTGATGCTGCCCTGGCGCAGGATCATCGAGAACGTGCTGCTTCCCGTCGAGCTCAACGAGAAGCCGACGCCGGCACACCGGGAGCGGGCCCACGCGTTGCTCGCGCTCGTGGGGCTGGGCGAATTCGCGGACTCCTACCCCAACGAACTCTCCGGGGGAATGCAGCAGCGCGCCGCGATCTGCCGGGCCCTGGTGCACGACCCGTCCCTGCTGTTGCTGGACGAGCCGTTCGGAGCTCTGGACGCTCTCACCAGGGAGCAGTTGAACGTCCAGCTCAACTCGGTGTGGGAGCAGAGCGGGAAGACCGCCCTGCTGATCACCCACAGCATCTCGGAGGCGGTGTACCTGTCACAGCGGGTGGTGGTCATGAGCCCACGCCCCGGACGCATCGTGGACGTCATCGAGGTGCCATTCGGCCGCAAGCGAGGAGCGGAGATCCTCACCGACCCGAAGTTCGGCGAGGTCGCAGACAAGATCAGGCAGCACTTCAACGGGGAGCGAAAGAATGGCTAGCACCGCTACGACACGCGTGGTGACACCGTCCCGCGCCCATCGACCCGCCAAGAAGCGTGGGGTCGCGTCTTGGCGGCCCCTTCCGCCGCTCGCCTTCCTGGTGGTGCTCCTGGTGGCCTGGGAGTACGTGCCCAGGGCATTCGGCATCCCGTCGTTCGTCTTTCCGCCGCTCAGTGAAGTCCTCCAGGCGTTGCTCGATCCCGCCGCGACGAGGAGCTTCCTCTACAACACCCAGGTGACGCTCATCGAGGCGTTCAGCGGGCTGGCGATCGGAACCGTGCTCGGCTTGGTGCTCGGGGTCGTACTGGTCGAGGTCGACATCCTGCACCGCATGATCTACCCGTACATCGTCGCCATCCAGTCGATCCCGAAGGTCGCCATCGCGCCCCTGTTCGTCATCTGGTTCGGGTTCGGACTGACCTCGAAGATCGTCGTGGTCGCGCTGCTCGCGTTCTTCCCGGTGCTCCTCGGCACGATGTCGGGGATCAGAAGTGTCAGCGCCGAGCACATCGCGCTGTTCAAGGTGCACCGGGCCACCCGGGGACAGATCAGGCGCAAGCTGCTGCTTCCCAGCGCCCTGCCCAGCATCTTCACGGGCTTCGAGATGGCCGTGGTCTTCTCCACCCTCGGCGCGATCGTCGGGGAGTTCGTCGGCGCCCAGGCGGGCCTCGGCGTGCTCATCCTCCAGGCCCAGTACCGGATGAACACCGGGGCCGTCTTCGCCTGCCTGCTGATCCTGTGCGCAGTCGGCATCACGCTGAACGTGATCGTCCGACTCGTGCGTCGCCGCATCCTCTACTGGGTCCCCGGCGAGAAGTCCCTCAAGGTCTGAGCACCGGAACCCTTACACGGAAAGGCTGAAGCCGATTACTGTCAAAGCGCCTCGAGGAGCGTCAGGGCCTCGACGGTCGGCGCCTGTTGCCGCGGCCGGATGCGTCAAACCCGGTTCAGGGGAGAGCCACCAGGGGATCGTCGAGTCGGCGCGGAGGCTGCGCGCGGGATCCGTGACAGTGACCGAACTCGTGGAGACCTCGCTCAACCGTTGCGCGCAAATCGAGCGGCACGTCCAGGCGTTCGCCCACATCGACGCGGCGCAGGCCAGGTCGCGAGCAGCCGAACTCGACGCCATGCTGGACGCCGGGCACCAGCCCCGCTCACCGCTGTTCGGTATCCCCCTCGCCGTCAAGGACGTCATCGATGTGGCGGGGATGCCGACCCGAGCAGGGTCGCGTCTGTTCAGCGGCGCACCGGAAGCGGATCACGACGCGGCGGTGGTACGTACGCTGCGTGCCGCCGGAGCGGTCCTGATCGGCAAGACGCACACCCACGAGATGGCCATGGGAACGGTCACGCCGACGACGCGTAATCCCCACGACCTGACCCGCATCGCGGGCGGTTCCAGCGGAGGGTCCGCAGCCGCGGTCGCCGCCGGGGAAGTCCTGGGAGCACTGGGCACCGACACCGGTGGATCGATCCGGATCCCGGCAGCGCTCTGCGGCGTCGCCGGCCTGAAGCCGCTTACCCACTCGGTCGACATGGCCGGCCAGATCCCGCTGTCGCCGATAGCCGACTCGTGCGGTCCCCTGGCGGCGAACGTGCGGGACCTGTCAGTCCTCTGGTCCGCCATGTCGGGACGACCGGCGACCGCCGTCGACGTGGACCGCCTCGGCATCCTGTCCCCGGCGGACCTCGGCGACGTGGAGTCCGCGGTCGGCATCGCCTACGAGCAACTCGGCGAGAGCCTGGCGCGGCACAGCCGGGTGTCGTCGGTAACGGTCCAGGTCCCGGCCTTCGACGAGTGGTATCCCGTCCGGCTGGTCCCGCTCTTCGCTGATGCCTACCAGGCTCACCGCGCAGCCGGCTGGTATCCGGCGGGACGGGGACTGTACAGCCGTGGCCTCAGGGCCGTTCTCGACGCGGCGGCGAAGCACACCGCGGCTGACCTGCTGGCTGCGTGGAAGACCCTCACGCGCCTGACCGAGCGTCTGATGGCGGCCTTCTCGGTGTGTGACGCGCTCGTGCTGCCGACCGTCCCGACGACAGCACCGTTACGTACCGCCGTCGCCGACGACTCGCGTCCGCGCTCCGAACTCACCGGTGCCAGCCGCCAACTGACCCGCTTCTGCGCGCCCGTCAACTGGTCCCCGCTGGCCGCGGTCACGGTTCCCTTCGGAACCGACGAGCGAGGACTCCCGGTCGGGATGCAGTGCGTGGCCCTGGACGAGGAACGAGCGCTGTCCGCCGCCCGGTTGGTCGAGGGGCTGGCCGGCACGTACTGAACATTCGCCCCACGCTCGCCCGAGGCGGGCCGTCCGGCCAGAACGTGGGCCGGTAACTCGACCTGCCAACCGAACTGGAGGATCAATCGTGAGTGACCCGAACAAGCCGACGATCGGACATTGGATCAACGGAAGTCGAGTGATCAGCGAAACCGCGCGCCGGGCGGCCGTCTTCGACCCCGCGCTCGGCGAGGCTGCGAAAGAGGTGGTTCTGGCCGACGCCACCGAGACCGCCGCCGCGGTCGAGGCGGCCAGGCGCGCCTTCGAGGAATGGTCTCAGCTCTCGGCCGCCAGACGGCAGACGGTGGTCTTCCGGTTCCGCGAGCTGCTGAACAGCCGTAAGGAGGAACTCGCGCGGATCATCACCGGTGAGCACGGCAAGGCCGTGTCCGACGCGGCGGCCGAGGTGCAGCGCGGACTTGAGGTCGTCGACCTCGCGACAGCGTTCCCATACCTGACCAGCGGACGTTACGCACAGAACGTGTCCACCGGCGTCGATGTGCATTCCGTGCGGCAACCACTCGGTGTGGTTGCCGTGATCAGCCCGTTCAACTTCCCGGCGATGGTACCCCTGTGGTTCACCCCCATCGCGATCGCCGTCGGCAACACGGTGGTACTCAAGCCGAGTGAGCGGGTGCCGTCGGCTGCGATCTGGCTGGCCGAGCTCTGGAAAGCCGCCGGGCTCCCCGACGGGGTGTTCAACGTACTCCAGGGCGACCGCGTCGCTGTCGAAACCCTGCTGGACCACCCAGACGTACAGGCGGTATCGTTCGTCGGGTCGACGCCGGTAGCGCGTTCGATCTACGAGTCCGCGGCCCGGGTCGGCAAGCGCGTCCAGGCCTTCGGTGGCGCAAAGAACCACATGCTCGTGCTTGCTGACGCCGACCTCGACGCAGCCGCGGACCAGGCGGTGTCCGGTGGATTCGGATCGGCCGGAGAAAGATGCATGGCCATCTCGGTCGTCCTTGCCGAGGAGTCGATCGCCGACGAGCTGAACACGCGGATCCAGGAGCGGGCCGCGAGGCTACGCGTCGGCGACGGCCGCACCGACCCCGACATGGGCCCGCTGATCACCAGCCAACACCGGGACCGGGTGGCCAGCTATATCGACATCGCCGAACGCGACGGCGCCGACGTGCTGCTGGACGGTCGCCACTGCCGGGTGGACGGCCACGAGAACGGTTTCTGGCTCGGCCCCACGCTCCTGGACCGGGTTCCGACGACCTCGAAGGCGTACGAGGACGAGATCTTCGGCCCCGTGCTCGCGGTGGTCCGCGTGAAGGACCTCGACGAAGGTCTGCGTCTCATCAACTCCAGCCAGTTCGGAAACGGAACGGCCATCTTCACCAACGACGGCCGCGCCGCCCGACGCTTCGAACGCGAGGTTCAGGTGGGAATGGTCGGGGTGAACGTCCCGGTTCCCGTACCCGTCGCCTACTTCGCCTTCGGCGGTTGGAAGGACTCACTTCTCGGTGATGCTCCCGCCTACGGTCCGGAAGGGTTCGCGTTCTTCACCCGTCAGAAGGCGGTCACCTCACGGTGGGTCACCTCGACACGTGGCCCGCTGAGCATGGGGTTCCCCGAGAACGACTGAAACGACGACACGCACCAGCCGAACCCGACTCGTCCGCTCACCACCTGCCGGACGCACACGTCCGGCAGGTGGTGATGGCCGAAGGGCAGCGGTTGCAGCGGATCATCCGGGACGTGATCCACGCGTTCAACGAGCGGAGGTTCACCGCGCTGGGCCCGAAACGGGTGCGGGGGCGCGCCGAGACGGATCGATGGGCAGAGCAGAGACTGGATCTGCGTAATCGCCTGGTGCCCCGTTACCTTTTTGATCGTCCCCAGCCGGGGACTCCTCGGTCGCCCGGCCCGGTATGACTTCCTGCCCCTGTCGTACGCATGATCCGGGGGGTGTTGTCGCCGGGTCGGGTGGCGTCGGCGGACCGCTGATAGGGACACGGCCACCTGTTCTGTTGGGTAGGTCTCTTCGTAACGTGGCTGCCGGCAGTCCGACGCCTGACCAGCGGCCGGGGCCACGGGACGATGCGTGGAGCAACCAACGGAGCCCCAGCCGCCAGATCGACGGCGACCCGGCCCGGGTCGTGTCCGCGCTGCCGCTGCCGCAGCCCCGCCAGGGCCAGACTGAATGCGCTGGTCAACCCGGTCGCGTCAGCGAGGTCGGCGAGCAGGCGGGCGCCGGCGTGACCGACCACGCCCCGCCCACCCCCGGCCACCATGATCTTGGGACGTGTTGCGGTAACCTTCACCCAGCAAGTGCCTTCTGTGACGGGTTAACAGGACTCTCGACAAGCCCTATTTTCCCAGATCAGAAGGCACTTCTTCGTTTTCGGTCCACTCCTTGGACAGCCTTTAACGAAGCGCCGAGGCCTAACGGAGGCCGGACCGCAAGCAAAGGCCCTGCGATGCCCTCGCCCGGGGCGGGGGCATCCGGGCACCCGCTAAGAGAACAGCGGCATGGTCTGCCGGGCCGTACGCCTGCGCCACCGGTCCTCGGCCGCCTTGACCAAGAAGGTCAACGGGACGGTGAGCATCAAGTAAGTGACGGCCAGCGCGACTACCACCGGCAGCACGTCGTACGTGCGGTCCATCACCGAGCGGCCGGTGTGCAGCAGTTCGGGCAGGCCCACCGCGGCGGCGATCGCGGTCAGCTTGGTCAGCGCGACGAACATGTTCAGGCTGGGCGAGGTCAGCGCCGACACCAACTGAGGGAAGATCACCTTCCGGTACGTCTGGCTGGCTGTCAACCCGAGCGAGTAGGCCGCCTCGAACTGGCGCGGGCCCACCACCTGGACGCCCGCCCGGACGGACTCGGCCCAGAAGCCGGCCTGGGTGACGCCCAGCGCGAGGACGGTCGCCGTGAACGGGGTCAACTCGACCCCGTGCGCGGTGATGCCGTAGAACAGCAGGTAGATCGCCAGCAGCTCCGGCAGGCTACGCAAAACGGTGCTGACGAAGAACTGTGTCTCCCGCAGCCAGCGACGCCGGCTGAGGCCGGCCAACCCGAGCCCGGTGCCGAGGACGGTCCCCAGCAGCCAGGCCGCTGCGCTCACGACGATCGTCACCGGCAGCGCCTCGGTGACGAGGCGAACGTACAGGTCCATCAGCCACCCACCCCTGTCGCGACCGGCCCGGCGGCGGGTCGTGCCCGGTCCGCTCGCGACCGCCTCCGCCGCTGGCCCGAGCCGCCCTCGGCGAGCCGCGCGAGGTAAGACACCGGAATGTTGATGGCGAGGTAGATGACGCCGACGAGCGCGTACACCTCGAGCGGACGGAACGTTTCGATCATGAGCTGGTTCGCGTGCAGCGTCAGCTCGGGAACGGTGATGATGGAGGCCAATGCGCTGCCCTTGACGATGTAAATGAATCCATTGACGGCGTGCGGCACGGACGGCCGCCGGATCCGGGGCAGGACCACCAGGCGCAGTGCCTGCCAGCGCCGCATCCCGAGGCTCGCCGCCGCCTGCCACTGTCCGATGGGTACGGACTGCAGCAGGCCCTTGAGGACCTCGGCGACGTACGCCGCCTCGTTGAGGACGATGGCGATCACCGCCAGCTTGAAGGCGTCCAGACCGAGCCCCGAGAGGGTGGGGCCGAACCCGAAGTACAGCGCCGCCAGGAGCACCGGCAGTGGGATGCTGCGGAACACCTCGACGAAGGTCCCGGACAGCCAGCGGACCCACCGGCGCGGGCTGATCCGCGCCACGGCGAGCGGTACGGCGACGACAATGGTCAGCACCGTGCTCAGTGCGACCAGGTGGAGGGTTGTCCACAGACCTTCCAGCAGGAAGTCGAGCCATTCAGCCATCAGCGGAGCCAGTCAGCCGTCAGGAGCAGTGCTGGGTCGGACGCTCGGCCGGGGGCACGTACTCGGCACCGCCGACACCCCACTGCTCGAGCTGCTTCTGCCACTCCCCGGAGTCGACCAGTTCCTGGTAGACCTGGTCGATCGCGTCGGCCAGGCCGGGGTTGTCGCAGTTGACGTACTCGTAGGTGGCGGACTTCGACACGTTCGCGGGCAGCGAGAAGTCACCGTCGGCGAAGGTGTGCAGGTTCAGCTCCGGGTGCGTCTTGATGATCCCGGGTGCCGTCCCGGTCGAGCCCATGAAGGCCACCACCTGGCCACCCAGCACCGCCTGGGACGCCTCGGCGTACGACGGGAAGAGCTTGACGTTGTCCTTCCCGTAGTAGGTGAAGAGGTACTCGTTGTATGAGAAGCCGTTCACCGAGGCGATCGGCTTGCCCTTGAGGCTGTCCACGTTCTCGTACGCCGTGGTCTTGAGGGTCAGCGCACCGAGCCGGTCGGTGATGTTCGGCCGGGTGTAGAAGACCTGCTTGGCCCGCTCCTCGGTGTAGTAGATCCCGGTGCCGACGTCCGCCCGGTTCTGCCGGACGGACAGGATCTGCGAGGCGAACTCGGTGGGCATCGGGGCCAGCTTCAGACCGTACTTCTCGGCGACCTTGGTGAGCAGAAAGCCTTCGTACCCCTCAAGCGTGCCCTTCTCGCCGGAGGCGATCTTCGGCAGGTAGCTCTCGGAGTAGGTGACCGTGAGGTGGCCGGGTTTGATCACGTCGAACGGCAGGTCGCTCGCGCCGGCCTCGTCGTCGGATCCGCCGCAGGCCGACACCGCCAGCAACCCGGCGAGCGCGACCACGGCGCCCAGCCGCCGCGCGCGGCGGGCCACACTGTTTGTGATTCTCATCGATTCGTCATCTCCCTGGTGTGGTGCCGGTCGAAATTTCTGGAACGACATCCGTCAGACCGCATAGCCCGAGCGCGACAACGCCTGGAGGAACCGCTGGGTCCGAACGTGTCGTGGGCGTTCGAAGACGTCGTCCGGGGTGCCGGTCTCGACGATCTGTCCGTGGTCCATGACCACCACCCGGGTTGCCACCTCGCGGGCGAAGCGCATCTCGTGCGTGACGACCAGCATGGTCGCCCCGGACAGCGCCAACTCGCGCATGATCTCCAGCACCTCGCCCACCATCTCTGGATCCAACGCCGAGGTGGGTTCGTCGAAGAGCAGCACCTCCGGTTCCATGGCCAGCGCACGGGCGATCGAGACCCGCTGCGCCTGACCACCAGAGAGCGTCGAGGGCCGGGCCGAGGTGAAGTCGCGCAGGCCGACCCGTTCGAGCAGCGACCGGGCGGTCTCGTTGGCCGTCGCCCGGCTCATCCCCCGGACCTGGATCGGGGCCAGCGCGACATTGTCGATGGCGGACAGATGCGGGAACAGCTCGAAGCTCTGGAACACCATCGCCGTACGGGTGCGCAGCCTGCGGAGCGACTCGGAGCGGGCCTTTGCCCTCGGCGCCAGTGGGAAGTACCCCGTCCCGCCGACGTCGAGTGTCCCGGCGTCGGGCAGTTCGAGCAGGTTGCAGCAGCGCAGCAGCGTGGACTTGCCGGATCCGCTGGGGCCGATGATGCACACGGTCTCGCCCGCGTCGACCGACAGGGATACGTTCTTCAGGGCGACGAACGACCCGTACGACTTGCGGATCCCCTTGAGGGTGACGACCGCCTGCCTCTGCTCCATACGCTCCCGCCTCATCGCTTGCCCGGCGTGCCGCCCGGCGTGTCGCCCGGCGTGTCGCGGCTGTTGATAGGGGGCGAGTTTAGGTGAGGGAGAGGGGCCTACACCCCGCTGTAAGACAGGACACATCAAGCCCACATTCCTAGCATCCGCAGGAACTCAGGGACCGATGTGCATCTCTGTCCGGAATCGCCTACAGGGTCCCTGACCTGCCCTCTATAAGAGCGGATGGAGTGGGGCGGGATCCGTACGGTTCCTATGAAGCCTCGACCTTCTTTACCTCCTAACGTGGGTGCTCGCCCGCTGACGGCGGCGACAGGCAGGGGAGGCTGGGGATGGTGGGATCGACGGTCGACGACGTGGGCCGGGATCTGGCGGTCTTCCGCCGCGTCACCGCGGATCTGCGTCCGAGCGGCAACGAGATCTTCGAAGGTGGCCGGGTCGTCTCCTGCGACGTCGGCCAGATCGCCGCATCCGTCACGGCGATGCAGACGACGCCGGTCCGATCGGCCCTCGTACGTTTCGATCCCGGTGCCCGGACCCGGCTGCACACCCATGCCGGCGACCAGATCCTGATCGTCACCGAGGGACAGGGGCACGTCGGCCGGCCGGGCCGGAACCTCCGGGTGGAGGTCGGCGACGTCGTTGTCGTACCTGCCGGCCTCCTGCACTACCACGGCGCCGGCCGGGACATGCCCATGGCGCACCTGACGGTGCTCTTCGGAGTGGGCACCGAGCTGGCCGACGGACACCCGCACTGGCCACCGGCCGAAGGAGAAGACTCGTGAACGACCCCCTACTCTTCCGGCGCACCATGGGCCGCTTCCCCACCGGCGTCACGGTCGTCACCACCCGCGACGCCGACGGGCGGCCGTGGGGCATGACCGCGAACTCGTTCACGTCGGTTTCGCTGACCCCGCCGCTAATCTCACTCTGCATCGACCGGAGGGCCGGCAGTTTCTCCGCTTTCTCGGGCTGCCGGACGTTCGGCGTCAGCATCCTCGGCGAGCACCAACGGGATCTCGCGGTCCGGTTCGCCACGCCGCTCGACGACAAGTTCACCGGGCTCGCCACCCTGGAGGAGCACCCCGGCGCGATCCTGATGTCCGGATCGGCCGCCACCCTCGTCTGTTCCGTGCACACCCGGGTCGACATCGGCGACCATGTCATGCTCGTCGGCGCGGTGCAGGAGTGCACACTCGGACCGAGCGGGCCGCTCGGCTACTGCGACGGCTCCTTCTTCACCACCAACGGCGGCACCGCCCCCGACGGCGTCGACACACCACTGGGCGCGACGCGGCCGGGCCGGCAGATCCTCGTCGGTTGGCTCGTCGAGTACGAGTCCCGGATCCTGCTGTCCCGGGACAGGGCCACCAGCACGTGGCGCCTGCCGGTGGGGCCGCTGCAGGCCGGTCCGACCATGTCCGAGGCCCTGATCGGTACGTCCCGCGCCCTGATGGGTCAGGTCATCGAGCCGGAGTTCCTCTACTCGGCGATCGACCTCAGCAAGTCGGAGACCTGCCACGTCTACCGGGCCCGGCCGAGCGTCCTGCCCCGGCAGACGCCGGACCTGCGCCTGTTCGCCGAGGGCGACATCCCGTGGGCCGACCTGTCCCACTCGTCGATGGAGGTGATCCTCCGCCGGTACTTCGACGAACGGGTCAGCGACCGCTTCGGCATCTTCCTGAACCTGGGCGCCGGCCGCATCGCCAAGATCGAGCACGAATCCCCGTGGACCGACGACCACGCCGGGGAGTACGAGCGCTCCGCATCGTAGAGAGCGCATGAGCAGATGGCTTCATCTTCCGAAGTTTGGCCCGAAGAGAAGCCCTCCTGACGCTTCTAGGCTCACAGGAAAGCTACTAGAGATCGGACCAGCATGGACCTCGGACTCTTCCTTTCGTACCAGGCAAACAACGACGAGCAGTATTCGGGAATCTACGACCGGATGCTGGCGTACGCCGTCGCGGCGGACCGTGCCGGCTTCTCCCGCATCTGGGTCCCGGAGCACCATCTGGTCCAGTTCATGCCGGCCCCCTCGGCGCTGATCCAGGCCGCCGCCATCGCCCAGCACGTCAAGTGCCGGGTGGGCACGGCGGTGGTGGTGCTGCCGTACCACGCGCCGATCCAGCTCGCCGCCGAGGTCGCGGCAACCGACCACCTCGTCGACGGGCGGCTGGACTTCGGGGTGGCGCGTGGTGCGTACAAGTACGAGTTCGACGTCTTCGGCATCGACTTCGCCAGCAGCCTGCCCCGCTTCATCGAGGTGCTGGACTCGGTGCGCGCGCTCTGGCTCAACGACGAGACCGGCACCACGTTCAAGGGCGAGTACGTCGACTTCGAGGACGCGTACGTCTGGCCGCGCCCCCGCCAGCTCCCCCACCCGCCGATCTGGCTCGGCGCCCAGGCCCCCGCAGCCGTCGAGGACGCCGCCGCTCGGGGCTACCACGTTCTCAACTCACTGTTCATCTGGGACGACGCCCACGCGTCGAAGGTCGTCGAGGCCTTCAAGCGCGGGCAGGCGAAGGCGGGCCTGACCGGCCAGACCCAGCTCGGCCTGACCCGGTACGCCTTCGTCGTCGACGACGAGGCCGAGGTCGAGCACCGGCTCCGGGAGATCCTCGAGGGCTGGCGCATCCACCGGCAGCTGCACGACTTCACCCAGAACGCCGACCCGCGCGGGGTGGTCCGGCCGGTGACCGGCCCGGACGAACCGAGCCTGGACGACCTGCGCCGGGTCCTGCTGGTGGGCACCCCTGACCAGGTACGGGAGAAGCTGCGGTTCTACCGCGACGCCGGGGTCGACATCCTCAACCTGAACCTGACCTTCGGTGCCCCGCAGGACCTGACCCTGCGGTCGATCGAGCTGTTCGGGGAGATCGCCGCATCGCTGGCCGAGGCCGGGGCGGCGGTCTGATGCGGCTCCATTCGCACCTGCCCGAGCACCTGCTCAGCCGGCTGATCCTCGGCTCCGAGCTGGTCGACGTCGACCGGGACGACCTCGCCGAGATCACCGGCCCGGCGGGGGCGGCCACCTGGCCGGTCGCGGTCGCCTCCCCGGAGCACGCCCTGCGCGCCCTGGACGCGGCAGCCGCCGCGCAGCCCGACTGGGCGCGGACCGCCCTGGCCGACCGGGCGAGTGTGGTGCGCGGCTACCGGGCCTTCCTCGACGCCGAGGCCGAGGCGCTGGCCCGGCTGATCGTGCTGGAGAGCGGCAAGACCATCACCGACGCCCGGCTCGAGGTGGCGGTCGCCGGTGCCGTGGTGGACGAGCTGCTGGCCTGCGCCCCGACGGCCGTCGGGGCACGCGAGGACGGCGACCGGACCGTACGGGTCACCACCCTTCGGGCACCGGTCGGGCCGGCGCTGCTCATCACGCCGTGGAACTTCCCGCTCAGCATGGCCAGCCGCAAGGTGGTGTCCGCGCTGCTGGCCGGCTGCACCTTCGTCCTCAAGCCGTCCGAGCGCACCCCGCTGACCGCGATGTACCTGGTGGACGCGCTGTGCCGGGCGGGTCTGCCCACGGGGGTCGGTTCGGTCGTACCGTCGCACCGGTCCGCCGAGATCCTGGCCGGGCTGACCGGCGACCCACGGCTACGCAAGATCTCGTTCACCGGGTCGACCGCAGTGGGCCGCAAGGTCCTGCGGGCCAGCACCACGCACTTCCAGCGGGTGGGCCTGGAACTGGGCGGCAACGCGCCGGCGGTCATCTGCCCGGGCGCCGACCTCGAGGCGGCCGTCACCACCATCTGGCAGGCCAAGCTCTACAACAACGGGCAGGCCTGCACCGCACCCAACCGGGTGCTGGTGCCCGAGTCCGCCGCGGCCGACGCCTTCGAACTCTTCCGCGCCGCCGCCACCGGCACCGCCGTCGCCGACCCGTGGACGGAGTCGGCCCGACTCGGTCCGGTGATCAGCGAGGCAGCCGCCGACCGGCTGCGGCGGCTGGTCGAGGCGCCGCACGGCGGCACCGTGGTCACCGGCGGCGTCGAGCCCGGCACGCCCGGCGCCAGCGTCCCCGCGACCGTCGTGTTGGCGCCCGACCCCGGCGCGGGGGTCTGCGTCGAGGAGCTCTTCGGCCCGGTGCTGCCGGTGGTCAGCTATCCGGACGACGATCTCGGCGCGGCCCTGGCCCTGGCGAACTCCACCGAGTACGGGCTCGCGTCCTACGTCTTCGGCGACGCCGCCCAGACCGAGCTGGTCGCGGCCGGCCTCGACGTCGGCATGGTGGCGGTCAACCGGGGCAGCGTCTCACACCCCAAGGCCGCCTTCGGCGGCGTGAAGCACTCCGGCTTCGGCCGGGAGAACGGCGTCGAGGGGATCGATGAGTTCCTCGAAACCAGGACGGTCCTGCGTCCCCTACCCGCACAGGAGTCCGCACGGTGAGCATCGCACCCGGCAGCATGATCATCTCGTCCCGGCGGATCCTGACCATGGACGCCACGTCCCGCGTCGCGGCCGGGTCCGTCGTCGTCCGCGACGGCCGGATCAGCCAGGTCCTGCCGGCCGGCGCCCCGCTGCCGGCCGACCTGGCCGTGACCGACGTCGGCGACCGGCCGGTCCTGCCCGGCTTCGTCGACCCGCACGTGCACGTCGAGATGGCGGCGACCGCGATGTGGGGCGCGGTGGACTGCCACACCCCACCCTGCGGAAGCATCGAGGAGTTGGTCGAAAAGCTCCGCACCCACGCCCACCTGCGTGAGCAGCGGGGTGGGTGGCTGGTCGGCCAGGGCGGCCTGTTCGCCGGCCGGCGCTTCGCCGAGCAGCGCCTGCCCACCCGCGAGGACCTCGACCGGGTCAGCACCGCCTTCCCGGTGGCGGTGCGCTTCGGCGCGCACGTGACCGTGGTCAACACGTACGCGCTGTCGCTGGTCGACGTGGACAGCCTGCCGGAGACCGGTGACGCGTACATCGGCCGGGACGCCGCCGGACGACCCACCGGCGAGCTGCACGAACTGTTCTACGCCCTGCCGATCCCGGCGATGACCGACGCCGAGCTGTCCGAGGCCGTCGAGGAGACCGCCGAGCAGCACCTGACCCGGTACGGGGTGACCACGGCCGGCGAGATCACCAACAGCATGACCGGCGTACGGCGACTGTCGGAGCTGGCGGGCACCGACCGCCTGCCGGCATCGGTGGACGCCTTCGTGTGGGCACCCGGCACGCTCTCCCTGGACGAACTGTTCGCTAAGCGTCGCGCCGGCCGACTCGACGACCCGGCCAACCCGGCCTTCCGGTACCGGGGCATCAAGATCTTCGTCGACGGCGGGTTCTCCGCCGCCGGAGCCGCCGTCCTGCGGCCGTACGCGCAGCTACGGGACGGGGTGCCCCAGTCCGGCCGGATCGCGTACACGGTCGAGGACCTCGCCGACCTGGTCCGGACCACCGACGACCTCGGCCTGCAGCTGACCGCGCACGTCAACGGCGAACGCGCCCAGCGTGAACTGTGCCAGGCGGCGATCCAGGCGCGCGGCGGCGCCGGGAACGGGCAGCTGCCGGTCCGCCTGGAACACGCCGGGAACGTCCTCACCGACGACGCGACCCTGGACCACTGGCACCGCGCCGGTGCCATACCCGTCCCGCAGGCCGGGTTCATCTACACGATGGGCAGCTTCATCCCCGAGTCGATGGGCGGCTACGCCCGGCCGGCCATGTTCCGCTTCCGTGACCTGATCGACCGGGGCTGGCGGATCTGTTCGAGCTCGGACGGCGCCGGCTCCGAGCTGCTCCAGTTCAACCCGCTGTTCGGCGTGCAGTGCGCGGTCACCCGCCGATCCTGCGTGGGGCAGGAGGTCAACCCCGACCAGCGGATCACGGTGCTGGAGGCGCTGGCGATGCACACCTCCTCCGCCGCCGCCGCGATGGGTCTGGCCGACCGGGGCTCGATCGAGCCGGGCAAGCGGGCCGACCTGGTGGTGCTCGCCTCGGATCCGCGGGACACCGCGCCGGAGGCGATCTCCACGATCGGGGTGGACACCGTCATGGTGAACGGCACGGTGGTCCGGAGCTACCGGTGATCGCGGAGTTCCGCACCTACCGGTGCGCGGCAGCCGACCTCGACCGGCTGGTGGCACGGCTGCGCGCCGCCGCCGTACCGGTGTTGACGGATCTCGGCGCGGAGGTGATCGGGCCGTGGACCCGGATCCGACCCGAGGGCGGCGAGCTGCGCTACGTGGTGCACTGGCGCGACGCGGCACACCAGGAACAGAGTTGGCTAGAGTTCGCCAGGGACAGCCGGTGGATCGAGGCCAGACGCAGTCCGATTGCCATCACGATCGACCGGGATGTCTGGTCTGTGTGACTCAGGAGGATGCGGTGGCTTCGAGGAGCGCGGATGGCGGCACCGACACGGTGGAGCTGTTGCAGAGCCTGCGCCGGATGACGGTCAGCGTCAACTCCGACCTCAAGCTGGACAGCGTGCTGCAGACCGTGGTCGACGCCGTCTGCGACCTGACGCTGTGGCAGATCTGCTGGATCGACGTGGTGGACGTCGCCGCCAACCAGGCCGAGGTGGTCGCGCGGCGGGACAAGCTGGAGTACAGCGCCGCCGGCCGGCAGACCCGCTGGACCCTGGACGGCATTCCCGCGTTGGACGCGGTCACCAGCGGTGAGCCGGTCGTCATCGCCGACGCCCAGCAGCAGCAGCGGTACGCGGCGTACGCGGCTGACGCCCGGCACCGGGGCTACGTGTGCGGCGTGGTGCTGCCGCTGGCCGCGCAGGACGTCGACGGACGGCCGATGGTGCTGTGCGTCCAGAGCGACCACCACCTGACCGGGGACCCGCACCAGCTGCCGTTCCTGCGGACGGTGGCCGAGCTGGCGTCCCTGGCCGTGCGCAACGCGCGCCAGGCCGCCGCCGCCCAGGCCGCGGTGAACACCATGGCCCGCGGCCAGGCCATGCAGGCGTCGGTGCTGGAGGCCCTGATCCGGGGCGAGAGCTCCGCCGCGGTGTACGACCTCGTCCAGTCCATGACCAGCGAATCCATGACCATCCTCGACGGCGACGCGCGGGTGGTCTACAGCGGCACCAGCCCGGCCCCCGAGCGGTACGACGCCGACACCTGGGCCGGCGTGGCCGGTGACGTCGCCCGGGCCGCCCTCGGGGCCATCGCCCTGGACGAGCACGAGCAGGCGGTGCCGCAGAGCCCGGTCCGGATCGACGCCCTCGGCGAACGGGACGTGTGGCTGCGCGTCACGCAGGTCGTCAGCGGGGCGAACGTGCTCGGCATGGCGGTGTTCCTGCGTACCTCGGCCGCGACGTACGAGCCGACCCACCCGCCGCTGTCCCAGCTCCGCTCGGCCGTCACGGCGGTGCTCATGCGGGACCTGGTCCGGCATCAGACCGAGCAGGACCTGGGGATCGGCATCATCGATCCGCTGCTGTCCGGCGAGTGGACCCGCCGGGAGGACCTGCTGGTACGCGCCTCGTCGCTGGGTCTGCCGCTGGAGCGTCCCATGCACCTGATCGCCGTACGGGCGCAGCCGGTGCCGACCGTCTCCGAGTGGGAGTCGCTCATCCGGTCACTCCGACCGGTGACCGGCCAGTGGCGTGGGTCGCTGACGGTACGCGCCGGCGCCGGGCTGGCCGTACTGGTACCAGCCGACTGCGTACCGGAGGGGCAGCGGCTCACCAACGGCCTGCACGCCCTGCGGGCACGGGCGGAGCAGGTGCTCGGCAAGGAGGTGACGGTCGGCCGGGCGGGCCCGTGCGTCGAGCTGGAGCAGTATCCCCGCGCGTGGCGGGAGTGCGAGCTGGCGGTCGAGCTGGCCGAGCGGCTCCAGCAGCACGGGGTGGTCCACCTGGACGACTTCGGCGCGTACCGCTTCCTGCTCGCCGCCTCGGCCGCCGAGGACGTCAACGACTTCATCGACAAGATCATTGGCCGGCTGCTGGCGTACGACCGCGAGCACCGGACCCAACTCCTGGACACCGCCGAGCGGTTCGTGGGCTGCGGCGGCAAGTACCAGGAAACCTCGGTCAGGCTGCACGTCCACGTCAGCACCCTGCGCTACCGACTGGAACGGATCACCGAACTGATCGGGCGCGACCTGAACGACGAGGAGGCACGGTTCGAGATCATCCTCGCGACGCGTCTGTACCGGTTGCGGTCGGCCGCGCTGCGGGCCCGCGCCACCGACCAACCGAACCGCACCGCTGACCGCCGCCGGTGAATTTCCAGCCCAAGCCGGGTCTGACATGACTCTACGATGCGGGCGGGACTCACGTTGCTCGAGTCCGGAGGCTGTACCTGCTGCTTGTCGCCGCAGGCGTCCTGTCGGCGCTCGGCACGGCTGCGGCTTGGGGCGTCGGCGACATGCTACGCCTGGCGTGCCCGGGTGGAGACCGCTACCGCCGTGCGACGTCGGGGCCTGGCTGGGCACGTACGGCGGGTCTTCGACGCATCGCGTGCGGCGTCGGTCTGGTCGCTGACCTGATGCGCGAGCTCGGGTTACGGGCCTGCCAGCCGAGGGCTTACGAACGGACCACGGTGCCCGGCCAGGAGCCGGTCGTCGCCGCCGATCTCATCGGTCGGGACTTCACCGCGCAGGTGCCCGGCACTCGCCTCGTCGGTGACATCACCTTGTACGGTGCCAATACCTGTCGCACCTGCTGTGAGCTAGGGCTTCGTAAGTTCGGTGCACCTTCGTGACCGTGGTGTTTCGATTGATCTATCTGGTCACGATCCGCGTGCTCGACGCCCTGCTGCGCGCGGCCCGAAGTGACAACGTCGTGCTCGCGGAACTGCTGGCCCTTCGCCATGAGGTCGCGGTGCTGCGCCGCCAGGTCCACGGCCGACCACGCCTGTCCTGGCCAGACCGGCGATCCTGTCCGCGCTGGCCCGGCGGCTGCCCCGTGCGGTCCGCGCACACCGGATCGTGGCCCCGGCGACCCTGCTGGCCTGGCACCGCCGGCTGGTCCAACGTCGCTGGACCTACCCCCACCGCGGCGGCCGACCGCCCGTCAGCGACGAGACCCGCCAGCTCATCCGCCGAATGGCCCGGGACAACCCCCGCTGGGGCCACAAGAGAATCCAGGGCGAACTGCTCGGACTGGGCCACCGCGTCGGTCTCGGCACCATCCGCCGAGTCCTGGCCCGTGGCCGCCTCGGCCCCGCACCTCGCGACACCGACACCACCTGGCGGACATTCCTGCGTACCCAGGCCACCGGCCTGCTGGCCGCCGACTTCTTCCACGTCGATACCGTATGGCTGCGCCGCCTGTACGTGCTGGTCGTCATGGAGATCGCCACCCGCCGGGTCCACCTGCTCGGCGTGACCGAGCACCCGACCCAGGCGTGGGTGACCCAGCAGGCCCGCAACCTGCTCATGGACCTCGGAGAACGCACCAGCGACTTCCGGTTCATGATCCGCGATCGCGACACCAAATACGCCGCATCGTTCGACGCCGCACTCGCCGATGAGGGCGTACAGGTGGTGAAGACACCGCCGCGCACACCGAAGGCGAACTGTTTCGTCGAACGATGGGGCCGCAGCATGCGCGAGGAGTGCACCGACCACGTCCTGATCTACGGCCAGCGGCATGTCAGGGTGGTACTGACCGAGTACGTCCGACACTTCAACCACCATCGGCCGCACCAGGGGCGCGGGCAGATACCACCCAACCGTGAGCCGGGCATCGTGATGCCGATCGACGGCGTTGTCCGACGCCGACGACGACTGGGCGGGGTCATCAACGAGTACCACCGGGCCGCTTAACCGGATCTTTGAATTCGCAGGTCAGCAACTGGAACCGAGTTTTGGCACCCTACAGGCTCGTCGATGACCTCGAAACCCGTCGCCGAGCTCCTCGCCGACCTCGACGTCACCCGCTCCTACTCCCGCCCCCGCGTGTCCAACGACAGCCCGTACTCCGAAGCGCAGTTCAAGACCTTGAAGTACTGCCCCGCGTTCCCCGACCGGTTCGACTCCCTGCACCACGCCCGCGAGTTCGCCGCCGAGTTCTTCACCTACTACAACCACGAACACGTGCGCCACGAGGCGCCATATGACCGTACGGAGGTGAAAGACCACCGTCGCCGTCGGGGTCTGTCAAGTTAACGGCTGATCTTGGTTTGTTGAGGTGGTCAGTCGTTGGCCGGGGTGAGCCGACCCTCGAAGGCGATCTGGAAGGCGTTCAGCGGCGCCTTCCAGCGCATGGTCCACCGCCGGCGTCCGGTGCCGGTCGGGTCGAGGCTCATCAACGCCATGTAGACGCACTTGAGCGCGGCTTGCTCGTTGGGGAAGTGTCCTCGGGCGCGGACGGCCTTGCGGATGCGGGCGTTCACGCTCTCGATCGCGTTCGTGGAGCAGATGACCTTGCGGATCTCCACGTCGAAGGCGAGGAACGGCACGAACTCGGCCCAGGCGTTCTCCCACAGCTTCACGATCGCCGGATACTTGCGGCCCCAGGTCTCGGCGAACTCGAGGAACCTTTCGGTCGCAGCGTCCTCGGTCGCCGCGGTGTAGACCGGCTTGAGCGCTTTCGCGATCTTGTCCCAGTCCTGGCGAGCCGCGTACCGGAACGAGTTGCGCAGCAGATGCACCACGCAGGTCTGCACGATCGTGCGCGGCCACACCGTCGCGACCGCGTCCGGCAGGCCCTTGAGCCCGTCACAGACGAGCATCAACACGTCCTGGACACCGCGGTTCTTCAGCTCGGTGAGCACATGCAACCAGTGCTTCGCGCCCTCACCGCCGTCACCGGCCCAGATCCCGAGGATGTCGCGGTGCCCGTCGACGGTGACCGCCATGACGACGTAGATCGGCCGGTTCGCGACCTGACCATCGCGGATCTTCACGTTGATGGCGTCGATAAACACGACTGGATACACCCTGTCGAGGGGCCGGTTCTGCCACTCGGCCATCCCGTCCATGACCTTGTCGGTGATCGTGGAGATGGTCTGCTTCGACACCTCCGCGCCGTACACCTCGGCCAGGTGCGCGGCGATCTCCCCGTGGGTGAGACCTTTGGCCGACAACGACAGCACCATGTCGTCGACGCCGGACAGACGCCGCTGGCGTTTGCGCACGATCTGCGGCTCGAACGTCCCGGCGGCGTCGCGTGGCACCCGGACCTCGACCGGGCCGATGTCGGTCAGCACCGTCTTGGTCCGGCTGCCGTTACGGGTGTTCCCGCTGCCCCGACCCGCCGGGTCGTGCTTGTCGTAGCCGACGTGGTCGGTGATCTCACCATCCAGGGCCGACTCCAGGACCCGCTTCGTGAGCTGCTGCAGCAGCCCACCCTCACCGGTCAGCTTCAACCCGTCACCACGAGCCCGATCGACCAGCATCGCGATCAGCTGCTCATCCGTGACCGCACCCACCGGCCCGGCGGCCGGCTGTCCCACAGTGGTCTCGGTCGTCATCTGGCGTCTCTCCCTTGATCGGTCGATCAGCCGTTATTTGTACAGTCCCCCGAGGGCGGTGCCGGGGTTGCTCCCGGCCCGTTTCCCCGGACCTCTCGCCGAACCCGCCGTGCGCCTCTCAACGCAACGGGCTCTCCACGGTTTCTGCCGTCAGGCTGGCTGCAAGGGCCAGGGGCTGGGGATCGCGGTGCTGCGGTAGCGATACCGGGTTACCGGGATAGCGCTGATCTTCCGCAGCTCGGCCTCGCCCGCCGTGATCGGTAGCCACTGCCCGGAGGCGGTGACGAATCGACGGCGGACGTCCGACCACGTCCAGTGATGCCGTTCGCGCAGCATGCGGATCAGCCTCCACCAGGTGAAGTTGTCCACGGTGCCGAAGGTGTTCTTCGCGACGGCGTGTCGGAAGTAGTTGGCCCAGCCATGCATGACCATGTTCAAGCTGGTCAGCACGTACTCCAGGTCCTGCTGCGACGTCTTGTGGGTCAGGGCACGGATCTTCGCCTTCACCGACCGCAAGGGTCGCTGGGCGACGAAGGTGTAGACGTACCACTTACTCGTTCCTCGCTTGCGGCGCCACTGGATGTGAAACCCCAGGAAGTCGAACCCTTCACTCATGTGCACGACCCTAGTTTTGGCTGGAGACAGCCGCAGACCGACGGGTCGTAGGACTTGACTGATCTCCTCGCGCAACACTTCGGCGTCTGGCTCGGTCCCGTGGACCAAGACCACGAAATCGTCCGCGTAGCGGACAATCCGCCAGTTCGGCAATCCCTTGAGGCGTCGTCGCCTCCGGCGATCCTGAGTCGACATCATCCCGCCCGGCTCCCAGGTCGCATGCATGTGCTCGTCGAGCACCGACAGCGCGATGTTGGCCAGCAGAGGCGAGATGATGCCGCCCTGCGGAGTCCCGGTGTGTGTGTCCTGATGTCCACCGAGTTCTGTGAGGACCCCGGCCTTCAGGAACGCTTTCACCAGGGACAGGATCCGCTTGTCCTTGATCCGCTTTCGGACACGGTCCATCACCGCGACGTGCTCGATCTCGTCGAAGCACGCGTGGATGTCCGCGTCCAGCACCCAGCGGTAACCCCGGGTCCCGAAGAAGTGGATCTCAGCGACGGCGTCCTGAGCCCGCCGGTTGGGCCGGAACCCGTAAGAGACCGGCTTGAAGTCGGCCTCGAAGATCGGTTCCAGCACCAGCTTCAACGCGGCCTGAACAACCCGGTCGGCGATCGTGGGAATCCCCAGCCGCCGTACCTTCCCCGACCCACCCGGCTTGGGAATCTTTCTCTCCCGCACCGGAAGCGGCCGGAACGTGCCCACCTTCAGCTGGGCCCGCAGATCGTCCAGGAACCCCGGAACACCGATCCGCTCTTCGACGTCGGCGACCGTGAGGCCGTCCACGCCGGCGGTTCGTGCTCCTTGATTGCCGGCGACCCGGTCAAATGCCATGATCAGCGTCGCCGGATCGTGCACGAGGTTGAACAAGTCGTCGAACCGGCGGCCACAGTCGGCCACCGCCCAACGGTGAAGTTTGGCCTGCATCTCCGATACCCGCCGGGACGGCCCTGACGAGCCCTGTTCCTGCGCGGCCCCGGTGTTCACCGAGGCATCTTTCGGCATTACAGCCTCCTCCCTTCGCAAATCCGCTGCCGCCCTTCCCCATGCACCGGGCTCTCCCCGGCTCGGAGTACTACGGCGGCTCCGCCCCGCTCGCCCCGTTCGGCAGTCGGTGTGCCTATCCCGGACAGTGAGCTGGCCGCCCACTCGTCCAGGAGCCGCAGACGGCGGTTCCCGTGTTCACTGTGATTCGCTCGGCGAAGTAGGAGCCCGGCTGTGTCCCAGCGGCATCGCCACGAGTACGCCGCAGACCTTCCCCGTGGCCTCCCGGGCAACCGCAATAAGAAACCCAAGGAGTTCCGGCCACCACACGGGCAGCCGTGCGCACCGCACCCGACCCATATCCACCAGGTTGGAGTCGGTGACCGAGTTAGGACGTAACAACGCCGGTTCCTCTCGTACTCCTCTCCACCACGCTTACCGAACCCGCACCATCTGGCAGTACTGGCACGTCCCGGCGTTGTCAGGGCTGCTCCCACCCTCCCCGGCACCACCCGGATCAGGCTGCCCTCAGCTCCACCGCCCTGCTGCGACAGGGACAGCGATGAAGGACTTCCACCTCCACTCGAATCAACAGCGCCTCACGGCGCAAACTGCTCATCGGTCAAGTCACTCGAATACGCCGCACGCTCACCCATGATCAGCCCAACACCGCGATGGCCTCGCCGGTTACGACCACGGCTCACATTCACATGCCGACCCAAACCCACAATGGACGAAAGCTACCGAACCACCCTCTCACTCGTCGCGGGCAAACATCCGTTGGGACCAGGCGGTCGCACCGCGGGTTCGGTAGTGGGCAATACCGGCGAGAGCGATGAGCGCGGATGCCGTGATCCAATGCGTGTTGTAGCTGGGCAGTCTGGTGATAGGCACGAAGCTCAGGTCAAGCCAGACATTGTTGACGAGTCCGTGTGCGAAGTAGAGCACGATGGCTGCGGCGCCTGTGACCGCGCCGCCGAAATATGGCGAACACACGAAGATGGTCGCACACATGACCACGGCGTTGCAGATGCGCCATGCAACCGGAGAGCCTGCTGGCAACGCTACTTCCAGGTGCGACTCCGGCGCTGAGCCTGGGCGAACAGTCCGGTCGCCGCGAGCGCCATCAGGCCGGGAAGCCAGTACTGCCACGCCTGAGAGAGCCCGGCGAATCCGGCAACGTTCTGGGTCACCTGAAGCAGCAGGACTCCGCAGAGAACCCCGATGAAGCTGCCGCGTCCGCCGAAGATGGAGGCGCCGCCAAGGACGACCGCGGTGATGCTCGCGAGCGTGTACGACGTCCCGGCGGTCGGGTCGCCGACCCCGATCTGGGCCGCGAGCAGGAAGGCGCCGAACAGTGTGCATACCGAACTCGCGACGTAGGCCAGTACCTGGACCCGGGCCACCGGGATGCCGAGTTTGTGTGCGGCCTGCTCGCTCGAACCGGTGCCGCGCAGGTACAGACCCGGCATGCACCGTCGCGACGCTAGTTCGAGGCCGAACAGCAGTACCACGCCCGCGACCACCGGCCAGGGGACCGGGCCGATCCTTGCCCTCAGCAGCACGGTAACCGGATCGGCGATCGCACCGCCGGGCACGTCGCGCATGACCAGTGACAGCCCCTGCAATGCCATGTACGTCACCAGCGTCGCCACCACGGGGGCGACCGCCGCGAACCGGACGAGCATGCCGTTCGCCCCGCCAATCGCGACGGCGAGCAGGACCATCAGCCCGACCCCTACGATCCACCAGACGACCGCGTACTCGTCGCTGACGTAGAACGACGCCACCACGACGAGGGCACCGCTGAGCGGACCGACGGAGAGGTCGATCCCGCCGGTCAACATCACGATCAGTTGCCCGGCGGACAGGAAGAGCAGGGGTGCGAGCAGTTCCAGCATGCTGCCGATGTTGAAGCTGGAGAGAAACCGTTCGTTCTGTGTCGCACCGACCAGGCCGAGGGCGAGCACGGCCGCGAGGAGGAAGAAACTCGGCCCCTGCTCACCGCTGAGCATGCGGCGCCACCGGCTTCCCCGGGCCCGGCCGCCGGACGTGACCTGCTCCACGGGTTTCGTGACCGGGCCGGTCAGCGACGCCGCCATGATGGCGTCGTCGGTGATGGCGTCACCCACGAGTTCGGCCACGACCCGGCCGCCGCAAAAGACCAGGACCCGGTCGCAGAGACCGGCGAGTTCCACGTTGTCCGAGCTGAGCACCACGACGGGTACTCCCGCGTCAGCGGTCTGCCGGAGCCGGTGGTAGATGTCGGAACGGACGCCGACGTCGATGCCCTGGGTGGGCTCGTCGCAGAGCAGGACCCTGGGGTCGGAGAGCAACGACCGGCCCAGGACCACCTTCTGCTGGTTACCGCCGGAGAGCGTCTCGACGGCCACGTCTGGCGAGGCGAGCCGCACCCCCAGGCCGGCGATCTCCCGTTGGACGATCCGCTCCTCGGACTGCGGGGCGATGACACCGGCACGTGCCGTCCGGTGGGTCGCCGCGACGGCCAGGTTCTCCCGGACGGAGTGGATGGTGGCCACTCCTTCGATGTGGCGTTCCTGGGGCATGAGCACGATGCCCGATGCGCGGGCCCGGCGTGGGCTCGACACGTCGACCGGGCGGTTGTCGACCGCCACCTGGCCACTGCTGCGCGTCGCGCCGCCGAGGGCCCTGATGAACTCCCGCTGGCCGTTGCCCTCGACGCCAGCCAGGCCAACGATCTCGTGCCGCGCCACGTCCACACTCACGTCGGCGAATCGGTCGGACGTCAGGTTCCGTACCCGGAGCACGGTTTCACCCGGCTCGTCGGCGCGGCCGGGGAACAGCGCCGTGACCTCGCGTCCGGCAACCCGGGTGACGATTTCCTGTTCGCTGACGTCGGACCGGTTGAAGGTGCCGCGAATCTGGCCGTCCCGCAGCACCGTGATGCGGTCAGCCAGCGCGAACACGTCGGGTAGCCGGTGGCTGATGTACACGACCGCGACCCCACGGGCCGCAAGCCCACGAATGCGCTCGAACAGTCGGTTGGTCTCGGCGGCCATGAACGCTTCGGTGGGTTCGTCGAAGATGACGACCTCCGGGTCGCAGGCGAGCGCGCCGCAGATCTCGACCGCCTGTTTCTCGGCGAGAGTCAGGGTGCGGACCGACGAGGTGGGGTCAATCGGCATTCCCATCGCTTCCAGCTTGTCCTTCGCCCACCGGGTGGCCTCGGCGAACCTGGGCCGCTTCGCCTCGGGGACCGACAGCATGAGGTTCTCGGTCACCGTCAGGTCGGCCAGCAGCGCTGGATGCTGGAAGGCGATCGCCAAGCCCTGCCTACGCGCGGCGGTCGGCGAGACCTCGGCTATCGGCCGCCCGCCGATCTCGACGCGACCAGCGTCCGGTTTCAGTGCCCCGGATGCGATCGCCATCAGGGTGGACTTCCCCGCGCCGTTGCCGCCGACGAGCGCATGGATCTCGCCTGCGCAGACCTCGAAATCGACCCGGTCGAGGGCGAGGAGGCCGGGGAAGCGTTTGGTCACACCGCGCATCACGAGGCGGGCGTTGGATCCAGCCATGGTTGGTGTCCCTTCGGATGCCTGGCCGTTGGTCGGTGTGCCGGCCAACGGCCAGGCATGGAGGTGGATCAGCTGTAGATGCTCTTGAACTGTTCGGGGCTGAGCTGCGCGGAGAGGATGGCGTTATTCGGCAGGGCCGGGTCGCACTTGGGCTGCTTGGCCTGGTCGAAGCTGTCCTCGTAGATCGGGATGTTGATGATCTCGGGTTCGTCGTTGGTGATTCCCTGCTTCGCCGCGACCGCCTTACGCAGGGCGAGTCGGACGATCCAGGTCCGGCTGGAGACGGTCACGATGTGGTAGTCCGGCTGTTGCGCACTGTGCTTGCGCCACGCACACGCGAAGCCGTTGAGGTCGTTGGCCGTCCAGAGGGGCAGCTTCCGGTTGGCCGCCTCGAAGGCGCGAATGCCGCCGAGGGATCCGTCGCCGGAGTCTGAGATGATCGCGTCGATCTTCGGATACTTGGTCAGTAGTCCGGCGACGACCCGCTGGGTCTGCGCGGGGTTCCAGTTCGTGTCGATCGGCTTGCCCGGTTCGTTCAGCAACTTGACGTTCCGGCAGGCGGGGTTGGCGGCGAACTCCTCCTCCACGCCCTTGATCTCCGTGGTGCTCTGGGTGTTGCCGGGCGTACCGCCGAGGACCAGCACGTTTCCGCCGGCGTCGCCCAGGCGCTCGCAGGTCCACCGCGCCCAGGTGTGCCCGTCGTTGATGGTGTTGTGGCCGACGAAGGTGGTGTAGTCCTTGCCGGGCGTACCGCCCGGGTTGGCGGTCCACGGGACGATGGCGACACCGGCCTTGAACGCCTCCCGGAGCGTGGGCAGCAGCGCCTCGCCGGCGTCGGGGAAGACGACGATGGCGTCGGCGCCCTGGGCGACGAGAGCCTTGATGTCGCTGATCGCCTTCTGTGGGTTGTTCTGGGCGTCGGAGTACGGCATGACGGTGAGGTTCGGGCACTTGCGGGCCTCGTCCTCGAACTCCGCCCGCGCCGTCTTGCGCCAGGCGTTGTCACCCGTCCCGTCGGCCAGCGCGACTTTCAACGGCTTGCTGCCGCAGAACTCCTGGATCGACTTCAGTTGGTTGACCTCGCCGATCCGGGTCTCGTCGCTGTAGACGGCCTCGACGTTCGCGGCGTTCGGCGAATCGTTCTTTTTGGCAGCGCATCCGGTGGCGGTGAGCAGGGCCGTGATCACCACCGCTCCGGCCGCCAGCGTGCGGCGTTGCTTGTCAGTCACTGTTTCTCCAGTTCAAGGGCTAGGGGAAAAATAGACGATGGGCGATGGGCGATGGGCGATGGACGATGGACGGTGGCAGGGGTTACCGGGGCTTGGTCCTGTCGAGCCGGCGTAGGACCCCGGTCAGTGGAAGCCGGCGCAGGACGACCGCTACCGCGAGCACGCACGCCTGGACGAGTAGCTGGATCGAGGTGGTGGCACCGGCAGCCAGGACGACCTGGTTCAGTTGGGTCAGAAACAGCGCGGCGACGCCGGTGGCGAGCGCGTTGCTCAGGCCGCCGCTCAGTACGCTTCCGCCGAGGACCACGGCGGCGATGGACGAGAGCTGATAGGTGTTACCGAGCAGGATGTCGGGCGTACGCAGGTATCCCGCGAGAAGCAGTCCGGCTGCGGCGTACAGAACCCCGGCCACGGTATAGGCGGAGACCTGGTACGCCGCGGTCCGGATACCCAGCAGCCGGGCGGCTGCGGGGTTGGCGCCCACTGCCATGAACCGGCGACCCAGCACCGACCGGCGACGCAGCCACTGGGCGGTCGCGACCAGCACCACTGCGATGATCAGAAGGTTGGGCACCAGCCACACCGAGTCGGTCGCGAAGCCGCTGAGACCCGGACCCGCCGAGCCGGGGAATCCTTTGGAGACCTGTAGGACCACGCCGATGAGGATCGCGTTCATGGCCAGGGTCACCACGAACGCCGCGATCCCGAACCGCACCACGGCGATGCCTGTGACGAGGCCGCCGGCCGCGCCCACGAGGAGCCCGAGACCGACTGCGACCGGGGCCGGGATGCCGGCGAGTTCCGGCACCTTGGTGACGAACACGGCCGCCAGGGCCATCGCGCCGGGCACCGAGAGGTCGATGCCGCCCTGGCTGACGACGAAGGCTTGCCCGAGCGCGGCGATCGCCAGGATCGCCGCGAACGGGAGCATCGAGTTCAGCGCGGAACCGGAGAGACTGCCCGGCGCGATCAGCGGGCTGGCCGCGAGGAGCAGGCCGGTCATCACCCACACCGGCGTGAACGGTCCCCGGGGCAGCCGCACCCGTGCTCCACGGACCTGCCTCGATTGCTGGTCAGGTTCGCTTACGTCGAGGGACATCCCGCACGTCCTTTCTGTCCGACCGGGGAGTGGGTGGTCATACAGCCGTGTAGCCGCCATCGATCGAAACGTCGGCACCGGTGATGAAGCTCGATGTGGGACCGAGCAGGAACACGACCAGTGCGGCGATCTCGGAGGCGTCCGCGATCCGGCGCAGCGGATGGGAGTCGATGAGCTGCCGTTCGGCAGCAACCGGGTCGGGTTGTGCCGCGAGGTACGTCCGAAGCTGGTCGGTACGGACTGCGCCTGGGCTCACCACGTTGCAGCGGATGTTGTGGCCGGCGTAGTCGGCGGCGATCTGCCGGCTCAGTTGGCGTACTGCACCCTTTGAGGCGCAGTACGCCGGCTGGTTGGGCAGGCCGACTCTCCCGGAGATGGACGAGAGGTTGACGATGGAGCCGCCCGATCCTTGACCAACCAGGGCTCGGACGACGTGTTTGCACGTGAGGAAGGTGCCGGTCGCGTTTACGGTGAGCACCCGTGTCCAGTCGGCGAGCGTGGTCTCGGTGAGCGGTGTGGAGATCATCGTGGCGGCACAGTTGGCCAGGCCGTCGACCCTGCCCCACGCGTCGAGTGCCGCGTCGACGGTGTCGCGGACGGCGTTCTCGTCGGTGATGTCGGCTACCTGGGCCAACGCCTGCCGCCCCTGAGAACGTAACTCCGCCGCCAGTCGCTCGATCCCCTCCGCACGCTGATCGACCAGCAGAACGGCATCGCCCGCCGCGGCGGCGGCACGTGCCACCGCGGCACCGATACCACCGCTCGCGCCGGTGATCATGATGGCGTTCCCCATGATCGGATCCTTTGGTTCGTAGGGTCAACGGATGTGCCGGACGGCCCGGCTGGTCGGGGGAATTGGGCGCGGGACTGCCATCGGGTCCCGTCTCTCGGATGCACCCGGCGGCATGGGTGGAGGGGTGCCCCGACTACTGTCCGAGGGTCATTCATCGCTGCTGTGACACCCGGTTGATGCTGCCGCTAACGTGGGGTTGACCTGCGTGAACACTTTATGAGCTGGCGACGAGGTTGACATGCTGCATGCAGCATGTCAAGAGCTTGACGGTGGCTTGGATTCGTTGGCATGCTGCATGCGACGTGTTGCTGGGCGGCCAGCCGGAGCAGAAGGCGGTGAGTGCGGGAGATGCCCGGGACGAATGAAACGGCGAGGGTCGCGGTCGCCCAACTGCCATCAACCAAGGGAAACCCGGATGCGAACGTCGCACGTACGACCGCGACGATCAGACGCGCCGGCGCGGAGGGCAACCACCTGGTGGTGTTTCCGGAGTGCACCCTCAGCGGATACCTGTTCGACTCGCGGGAGGAGGCCCAACGGGCCGCCATCGGGATCGGCGATCCCCGGATCGGGCACCTCGTCCAGGCTTGTCGGGATGCGTCGACCATCGCCGTGGTCGGCTTCCTCGAAACCGACGGCACCCTGCTCTACAACTCAGCGGTGACACTGGGCCCGCAGGGGGTGCTGGGGATCTACCGCAAGCAGCATCTGCCGTACCTCGGCGCCGACCGGTTCGTGACGCCCGGTCGCGGCGACACCCCGCCCGTGGTGGAGACCCCGGCCGGAAACGTCGGCACGATGATCTGCTTCGACCTGCGCTTCCCCGAGGCGGCTCGGGTGCTCGCCCTGCGTGGCGCGGACATCATCGCGATCCCGACCAACTGGCCGCGGAACGCGACCATGCTCTCCGACCACGTCACCCGGGTCCGGGCCCTGGAGAACCTCGTCTACCTCGCCGTCGCCGACCGCGCCGACGAGGAGAACGGCACTCATTTCCACGGCCGGAGCCAGGTGGTCTCCCCGGCCGGGCAGGTTCTGGTCGACGCGGGCACGGACGAAGGGATCTTCAGCGCCGAGGTGGAGATCGGCCAGGCCCGTAACAAGAAACTGGTGTTCGTTCCGGGAAGGTACGAACTCGAGATCTTCGCCAGACGCAGACCGGACCGGTACACCGACATCACCCGTCCGGTCCAGGGCGAGCGGGACCCGGACCGCGACTGAGGCCCGACGAAGCCAGGCGACCAGAGAAGGAGGGCGGCCGTGTGCGGACCTGAGTTCATCACCGAGACGACCCGACAGAAGATCGCGGCTTACGCCGCCGAGTTCCGGAAGGTGACCAGAAGTCCCTTCGGCGCCGACGACGAGATCGGCATGCTCAACCTGTTGTCCGTCGAATCCGCCCGTGAGGTCATGCGCCGCGCCGACGGCGGTGCCGCGATCGACCTGTCGGTGGACATGTTCGTGGGCATGCCCTCCTGGGTCAAGGCCGGTGACCCGCCCTTCCAACAGTGGATGACCCACACCCCCGCCGGTACGGTTCTCGACGACCTGACCGGGGCCGGCCGGGCCCAGAACGAACTGGTTTCCTACTCCGGCGACGCCGTGTCGATGTACACCCACACCGGGACGCACATCGACACGCTCAACCACTTCGGTTACCAGGGCGAGATCTGGAACGGATTCTCCGCCGCGCAGCACCTGAGTTCACGGCACTGGACCAGATGCGGAGCCGACAGGATCCCCCCGATCATCGGTCGGGGCGTGCTCTTCGACGTGGCCGCACTGCATGGCGTCGACATGCTGCCGGACAACTACGGCATTGGCGCCGACGACCTACGCAGCGCACTGAGAAGACAGCGGACCACCTTCCAGCCAGGGGACATCGCGCTGATCCGGACCGGTCGGATGACCCAGTGGCCCGATCCGCGGCGCTACATCGACAACAGCCCCGGACTGAACCTCGACGGCGCGCGGCTCCTCGCCCTGGCCGGGGCGGCAGTGATCGGCGGCGACAACTCCGCCCTCGAACAGATGCCGGCCAACGACCCGGAGAACTGGCAGGTGGTCCACACCTACCTGCTCGGGGAGGCCGGGGTGCCCATCATGGAGATCGTCGACTGTGAGCAGCTCGCTGCGGAGTCCCGCTACGAGTTCGCCTTCGTCGGGGCCTGCCTGAAGATCCGCGGCGCCACCGGCGCGCCGATGCGCCCCCTTGCCCTGCCACTGATCCGCTGAGCAACACGATCAGCCGGATTCCCACCGTCAATCATTTCGAGTAAGGCGACCCCTGTCATGCCCGAACAAGAGTTCACCTCTGCGGTCGACCGCAGCCGGACCGCCTACGGAGACGAGGGCTTCAGTCGCTTCCTGCGGCGCGCGTTCCTGGCTTCCCGCGGGTACGACGACATCGACCTCGACCGGCCCGTGGTCGGGATCGCCGTGACCACCTCCGACTACAACACCTGCCACCGGGACATGCCGGCCCTGCTCGAGGCCGTACGGCGGGGAGTCCTGGAGGCTGGCGGACTTCCATTGGACTTCCCCACCATCTCCCTCGGCGAGATCCTCACCTCGCCTACCTCCATGCTGTTCCGGAACCTGATGGCGATGGACACCGAGGAGATGATCCGCGCCTTGCCGATGGACGCCGCTGTCCTGCTCGGTGGCTGCGACAAGACCGTCCCGGCCCAGCTGATGGCCGCCGCGTCGTCGGACAAGCCGGTCATGCTCGAAGTGGTCGGACCGATGATGACGGGCAGTTGGCGAGGGCAACGGATGGGCGCCTGCACCGACTGCCGCCGGTTGTGGGGTGAGCACCGGGCGGGAAACCTGACGTCCTCGGACGTGACCGAGGCCCGAAGCGAACTGGTCACGACAGCCGGCACCTGCGCCGTCATGGGCACGGCTTCCACGATGGCCTGCATGGCGGAAACCCTCGGCATGATGCTGTCCGGTGGAGCCACCCCGGGGGCGTCGACCGGCGAGCGACTCCGTCACGGGGCCGCCACCGGACGACGCGCCGTCGAACTGGCCCGCCAGGGGGCGCCCGCGCCGCGACAGGTCCTCACCAGGGACGCGTTCGAGAACGCCATCAAGGTTCTCGCCGCGCTCGGCGGCTCCACCAACGCGCTCGTGCACATGGTCGCCGTGGCCCGCCGGGCCGGAGTCGACCTGTCCCTCGCCGACTTCGACACCATCGGCGCCAAGGTACCGCTGCTGGTCGACTGCAAACCGTCGGGCGCGAACTACATGGAGGACTTCCACCGCTCCGGTGGGCTTCCAGCCCTGCTCAAAGAGCTGGAACCACACCTGACGACATCGACGGTGGGTATCAGCGGACGCTCCCTGGCCGACCTGCTCACCGACACCGATCCCCGTGCCGACTGGCAGCACGTCATCCGACCGCTCGACGACCCCCTCGGGCCACCTGGGGCTCTCGCGGTACTGACCGGATCACTCGCCCCGAACGGCGCAGTGATCAAGACCTCGGCGGCAAGCCCGTCCCTGATGCAGCACACCGGCCCGGCCTTCGTCGTCGACGCCGACCAGGACATCGCCTCCATCCTCGACGACCCTGACCTCGACGTCACGCCCGACCACGTCCTCGTGCTGCGCTTCGCCGGACCGATCGCGGCGGGGATGCCGGAGGCCGGGGCCCTGCCGATCCCGGCCAAGCTGGCGCGGAGCGGCACACGGGACATGGTCAGGATCTCCGACGCGAGGATGAGCGGCACCTCGTACGGGACGGTTGTCCTGCACTGCGACCCCGAGGCCGCCGCCGGCGGGCCGCTCGCCGCCGTACGGAACGGTGACCTCATCCGGCTCGACATCCCCGCACGACGACTCGACCTGCTGGTGGATGAGGCGGAAGTCCAGCGACGCCTGGCCGATTTCACCCCTCCTCCACTGCCGGAGCGTGGCTGGCGACGGCTCTACGCGGAAACGGTCCTGCCCCCTAGCCAGGGCGCTGACCTTTCATTCTTGTAGGCTCCAGGCGAGGAATGTGGGGAACGATGGGATCGGCGACGTACCTGCGGACAGGGGGCCGCGAGGCTGTTGCACGCCGTGCCGACGGAAAGGGTGGGCGCGCGTGAAGCCACTGTCGGAGGATGCCTCGCTGACCGAACGGGTCTTCGAGCAGATCCGGGCTGCGATCATCTCCGGGGAACTGGCGCCCGGATCGCTGTACTCGGTAGTGGAGATCGCGAGTCAACTGGGCGTGTCGCGCACACCCGTACGCGAGGCGCTGTTGCAGTTCGCGGCCAACGGCATGGTCAGGTTCGAGCGCAGTCGTGGCGTACGAATCCTGGAACTCTCGGTCAAGGACATCGAGGAGATCTACTCGCTACGGCTGCTACTCGAGGCACCGTCGGCCTATCGCGCGGCGACCGAGATGAGCGATCGCGATCGCGCCGCCCTCAAGAAGGCGTTCGACGGCATGCGGAAGGCGTGCGACGCAGGCGACGAACGGCTCTTCCAACGACACGACCTGGCGTTCCACGAGGCGATCGTCCGGGCGGCGGGCAACGAGCGGGTCGTCCAGGTGGTGGCCAACACGCGTTCCCAAATGCACGCGCTGGGCCTGTCGACGACGAAGACCCGCACCCTCGCTGACATCCTGGCCGTCCACGAGAAAATCTATGTCAACATCATGGCTCGCGACCCGGCTGGTGCCAGCGACGCCGTCCAGGATCATCTGATCGGTACGTTGACGATGCTGGTGCAGCAGTCGACCGACGACCCGTCGGCCGTCGAGAACTACCAGCCACCCGTCAGACCGGTGAGGATGCCTTCCTAAACCCGTGCAGCAGGTGAGCGGGCTACGGACGGGAGAGGCGATGCACGATCGGTGTGGTGGACTCGTACAGCGCGAGGTAGTCGGCGTAGAGCGGCTTCGTACCGGTCATGGTGCCGAGGGTCCGGCTCGATCGAACGCAGCAGGGGGTTCCATTCCGCGGTGTCTGACGCCGCGCCGGTCGCGGTCGCGGCCAGCATCGCGTCGCCGTACGCGGCCCCGGGCTGTACCGTGCCAGAACTCATCGCACATGCTGTGAGCTCGGTTTTCTCGGCTCGGCTGATGATCGCCGGGTATGGTCGTGCGGTTGCTGTACTTGGGGATGATCCGCCTGTTCAGCGGTTTGGGGCTACTGATCCGCAGCGACAAAGTGCTGCTGGTCGAGGTCCTCGCGCTGCGGCATGAGGTGGCGGTGCTGCGCCGCCAGGCTCGGGGCCGGCCGCGACTGTCCTGGCCGGACCGGGCGATCCTGTCCGCCCTGGCGCGCCTGCTGCCCCGCGGGATACGGGGACACCGAATCGTGTGCCGTGCCATAACTCGTCGCACATGCTGTGAGCCGGGAGTTCTCGGCTCGGGCTGATGATCTCTGGTATGACCGTGCGGATGCTGTACCTGGGAATGATCAGCCTGTTCAGCGGACTGGGGTTGTTGATCCGGGGCGACAGGGCGTTGCTGGTCGAGGTTCTCGCGCTGCGGCATGAGGTAGCGGTGCTCCGCCGGCAGGTTCCCGGCCGGCTGCGGCTGTCCTGGCCGGACCGGGCGGTCCTGTCCGCCCTGGCCCGCCTGCTGCCCCGCCGGATACGGGAACATCGGATCGTCACCCCGGCCACGTTGCTGAACTGGCACCGCCGCCTGGTACGACGCCACTGGACCTACCCCAACCGACCCGGCCGACCACCAGTCAGCGACGAGATCCGGGACATGGTGCTACGGCTGGCCAGAGAGAACCCGCGATGGGGACACCGCAGAATCCAAGGCGAACTACAGCGGCTCGGCCATCGGATCGGAGCGGGCACGATCCGACGGATCCTGGCCGGCTGGCGGGTCGGCCCGCCGCCCCGCCAGCCAGACACCAACTGGCGCACCTTCCTGCGCAACCAGGCCACTGGCCTTCTGCCCATCGACTTCTTTCACCTCGACACGATCCTGCTGCGGCGCCTGTACGCGCTGGTGGTCATGGAGGTGTCCACCCGACGGGTCCACCTTCTTGGCGTCACCGCGCACCCCACTGGGCAGTGGGTGGTCCAGCAGGCCCGTAACCTCGCTATGGAGCTGGGCGAGCGTGCCAACCGGTTCCGGTTTCTCATCCGCGACCGCGACGGCAAGTACACCGCCGCCTTCGATCACGTCTTCGCCGCTGAAGGCATCACCGTGGTCAAGACCCCGCCCCGCACCCCGCGGGCCAACTGCTTCATCGAGCGCTGGGGCCGCAGCCTCCGCGACGAATGCACCGACCACGTGTTGATCTACAACGAGCGGCACGCGCTGGCCGTAGTCGGCGAGTACGTCGACCATTTCAACGACCACCGGCCGCATCAAGGGCGGCAGCAGCGGCCACCCAACCACGACCCGGCCGCCATCATCCCCATGGACAAGCCCGTACGACGCCGACGACGACTCAGCGGGGTGATCAACGAGTACCACCGGGCGGCATGAAATGATCTTCAAAATGCCAGGTCAAAGCCACTGAACGAGTTTTGGCACCGTACAAGATCGGGTGTCCCAGCGGTAGAGCGTACGGGCGCGGCGGATGAGTTGACCGACTGTGATGATTGCTGCGGCCAGGTACAGGTAGAAGTCGATGATGTTGGCGTTGCGGTCGGTGCAGCGGTGGATCGTGCCGAATCCGTTCATCCACGAGTTCGTCCGCTCGACCGCCCAGCGCTTGCCGACCTGGACCGGGGCGGGGATGCCCTTGCGCGCGATGTCGGGGTCGAAGCCCAGCTCGGCGAGGAGGTCCCGGCTCGGGTCGTTGTCGTAGGCGCGATCCAGATGCGCGGTGACCTGCTCGGGCCAGTGATGGCGCAGTTGGCGGCTGCACGCGGCGGGCCACCGACATCCTCGAAGCGGTCAACGACGTCCCGTCGATCCGGCACACGGAGCGGGTGCGGGCCCAGCTCGGCGAGCCTATCAGGTGACCGGGTCGACGCCGGAGCGGCGACGCTGCACCAACCCGAGGGTGATCGCCTTCAGGGTCAGCTCGGCCTTGTTCCCGACGTCGAGCTTCGACCTGATCCGGGCGACGTAGGTGTTCACCGTGGCCTCGGAGATGCCCAGCCTGCGGGCCGTCTGGGCATGCGTCAGGCCTTGGGCGATCAGCTCCAGGGTCGCCGCCTCCCGGGGAGCGAGCGCGGGCCGGCGGGGCGCCCGGGAACGTGTCCGGTCCCGGCCCGGCCCGGGACCCGGCGCGCAGGCCGGGCCCCCGCCGCCGGCCGCCCCCCGACCGCCGGTGACCGCGCTGCCGGACCGGCCGCCGCCGACCGGGCGCTCCGGGACGGGGCCGTCCGCGTCGGCGCGGAGCCGGGCGGCGAGCATCGGGCACAGGTAGAACCCGCCGGTCGCGGTGACGTTGAGGGCGATCCGCATCTGCGTACGCTCGGTCGCGGTGCTCACCACCGAGCGGGCGCCGGCCCGGATCGCCTCCAGCGTCGTGGCCTTCGTCGACTCCGGCATCATCACCAGGGTCGGGTGTCGGGCGCAGGACCACCGGACCACCTGCGGCAGCGGGTCGACCAGGACCACGACCATGTCGGGGCCCCCGCCGGCTGCGGTCACCTCGCTCGCCGTGTCGACGGTGAGCAGGCACCGGACCAGGTCATTGCCGTCGATCAGCTGGTGCACCCCGCGCCGGGCCAGCGGCTCGGACACCACCACACACACGTCGTACATCCGCCCACCTCTCGGTGAGCAGTCAACTACGGAATGGGTGGCGGGGCGAGGCGAGAAGACCGGCAAAAGTGTCGTCACACCGACAGATGGCCGAGTTCGACCGCGCGCAGGGTCAGCTCGGCCTTGTTGGCGGCGCCGAGCTTGCGGCGCAGCCGCTTCGCGTACGTGTTGATGGTCTGTTCCGTGACTCCGAGGCGGTGTGCGGCCTGCCGGTGGGTGAGGCCCTGGGCGATGCACCGGAGCGTCTCCACTTCCCGGGGGCCCAGGGACGCCGGGTCTCCCCGGCCGTCGCCGTCCGGCCGGCCGCCGACCGACGCGGCCACGCTCCGCGACAGGTACGACCCGCCGGTGAGCACCGCCGACCGGGCCAGATCCAGCTCGTCGGTGCCGTCGCCGTCCCGTAGGACGGCCCGGACCCCGGCGGCGAGCAGCGCCAACGGGGCGACCGTCGTCTCGTGGGGCAACACGAGGAGGACCAGCCCGTCGGCGGTAAGGTCGGCCAGCTCCGGCCAACGTTCGCCGGCCAGGTGGTCCCACCGAACCACGACCGGCATGGGTCCACCGACTTCGGGCGGGTCGACGGTCGACATCAGGTCGCTCCTGGAAGGATGAGTGCCCGAACCCCCAGCGTGTACCGAACGCTACCGATGGTAGTTGCCACGGAAGTCCCCGAATTGATGGCTGTTCATGTCCCCCGACGGCCGAGCAGAATCTCCGGCGCGACGTGGGTCGCTCACCTCCCCAGCACAAGCGGTCCCGCCTGCGCCGTGACCGCGCCGACACCGGCGCGGCCCGGTGCTGGCTTCTGGTCGCGGACCGGCAACGGCCCGCGTTGTCGTGGCGACAAGGGAGACAGATCACATGATTTCGAGGGATCGTCCGGCAGCCGCCTCCGAAGGGCGCCGGTACCTGCGGTTGCGCTGCTTCGGCGGGTTCCGGCTGGAGCCGGACGGCGTCCCGGTGGACTGGTCGGGCGTGCGCCCCCGGATCCGGACCCTGATGCGTTACCTCGCGGCGGAGGCCGGTCAGCCGGTACACCGGGAGCGGATCACGGCGGCGCTCTGGCCGGGGCTGCCGGACCGGGCCGCGGTCAACAACCTGCACGTCGGCGTCTCGACGCTGCGTACCTTCCTGGAGCCCGGCGTGGCCCGGGGCGCGTCCCGGTTCATCGTCCGCGACGGGTCGTCGTACCGGTTGGACGTGGGGGCGGGCGGTGTCTGTGACGTGTCGGCTTTCGAAGCGGCGCTGGCCGCCGTTCGGCGGGCCCGGTCGACCGGCGAGGACGCGGCTGCGGTCGCGGCGCTCCGTGGCGCGCTCGACCACTACACCGGTGACCTGCTGCCCGAGGACGGACCAGCCGATTGGGTGCTCGCCGGCCGGGACCGACACCGGACCCGAGCGACGGAGGCGGCGGTGCTGCTCGCCAGGCTGGAGCTGAACCGGGGACGGGCCCGGGCCGCGGCGACGGCGGCCCGGCGGGCGCTGGAGCTGGACGGTTACCACGACGACGGATGGCGGCTACTGGTCACCGCGCAGCGCCGGGCCGGCGACGTGGCGGCGTCCCAACGCAGCCAGCAGACGTACGAGCGGATGCTCCGCTCGCTCGGCGTCGCCCGGCCGGCCGACACCCGACCCGTACACGTCACGGCCGCCTGAACACCTCGATCTCGGCCAGCGCCACCTGCCGTCCCTGCTGCGCGCCGTAGCTGGCGTCAACGGTCAACCGGAGCCGGGCCACCCCGCCCGTCACGTGGTGGAAACTCTGCGGTCCGGGCCGGTCGGTCAGGCGCAGCACCGTGGTGCTGCTCGTGCCGTCCCTGGTCCACAGGGTCATCGTCAGCTCGGCCGGCCTCCCCTGCCGGACGAACGCGTCCTGCTGCGGGGACGCCCCGGTGTGCACGATGAGATCCATCAGCCGGATCGGCGGGTCGAAGGTCAGCTCCACGTACTGGCCGGTGGCCGGCCGGTCGGCGGCGGGCGCCCAGTACCGGTTGTTCAGGCCGTCCACGGTGGACCGGGCGGGGTGGCCGGACGCCTCACTGGAGGCCGTCACCGTGCTCGGCAGGACCGCCTCGGGCTTCGCCGTCCGGTCCCGGACCGCGTCGACGACCGGGCCGGCGAAACGGGCGACAGCCCAGACCGCCCCGGCGACCAGGACCAGGGCCACCAGCACCGCGAGCAGCCGCCGCAGCCGGCCCCGGCCGGGCCGCCGCCGGGGCCACCGCAGCCGCCGCCACCACGGTACGACCACCGTCGGTTGGGCCGTCGCGATCAGCGGCCGGCCGCACCCCCGGCAGAACGAGCTGCCGCCCCGGTTGGTGGTCCCGCAGGCCGGGCAGACCACGTCGTCCGCGCCGCCGGCCCGGTCACCGGCGAAGTCGCGGACCTCGGGCGTGGGCGCGACGGGCCGGCCCGGAAGCACCGCGCCGGGTTGGCCGGCGACGGGAGGCCGGTCGGCGGCCGGCGGTGGGGTGACGGCGGCCCGGTCGGGCGGCGGGGTGGGATTGGTTTCGTCGGCGGGGCGCACCGGGACCACGAGCGCGGCGGCCCGCCGAAGATCCCGCTCCTGCGCCCGGTGTTCCTCGTGCTCGACGTCCCCGGTCCCGGCCGCCGGCTTGGCCGCCGGTTCAGTCGGTTCAGTCGGTGTCCTGGCCGGCGTTTCCGCCGCCGCCGTCCCGCCCGTCCCGGCCGGCGTTCCGGTCGCAGTCGCGGCCGGCGTGGCGCCGTCGCTGGCTGGGGCGTCCCTGGCGGTCATGGTCGCCGGCGCGGGTGCCGTGTCGGTGGCGTCCCAGGCAAGGAAGGCGCCGCAGGTGCCGCAGAAGCCGTCGCCGGGGGCCACCTCGGCGCCGCAGTTGCCGCAGATCCTCACCGGGGCCCGCCCGCCGCCGGACCGTCGTCCAGCGACAGCACCTCCACGGTGTATGGCACGTGTGCCGGCCGATTCGCCTCGACCACCGCCCGGAGCCGGGCCTCCAGGGCCGCGGTGGGCTCGGACACCCTGATCCGTACGGTCAGGGCGGGCTCGGCGGAGCCGGGCAGCTCGGCGCCCGGGGTGGCGGACCAGGCGGTCCCGCCGCTCTCGGCGACCTCGGGGGTAACGCCGGTGGCGAGCCGGATCTCCTCGGCGAGCCCGGCGGCGGTGCCGCGCACCCGGTGCCGGGCGACCGCGCCCGCGACCACCCGGCGGCGCTCGTCGGGGGCCGCGTCGCGCCCGCCCCCGGCAGCGACCCAGCCACCCAGCCAGTCCACGAAGTCCGGCGGGGCCAGCGCCGGGTCGAAGTACGCCCACAGGCTGTCCAGCGTGGCGTGCACCGGCGCGATGACCTGGTCGTACGCGTCGGTCAGGCGTTGGGCCAGATCGTCGGCGGCGTAGACGGCGGGCAGCCGCCGACCCAGCGGGTCGGGCGTGGCCAGCCCCTCGATGGCGACGCGCATCCGCGTGCTCCCTCCTGCTCAGGCGCCCGGCGGGCGCTCGTCGACCCGGACCTGGTGCTGGTGGGAGAAGGCGAGGGCGTGCCGGTCCAGCTCGATCCGGGTCACCTGCTCGCCCCGGCGGCCGGTCAGCGGGTCGGCGGGGAACATCCGTACCTCCTCGACCACCTCGACCCCCGGCAGCCGTTGCAGGACCCCGAAGATCTCCCCGGAGTGCACCTGCCGCCCGAACGGCCACCCGGTCCCCTCCGACCCGCCGCGTACCGGGTCGAGGTACCGGTACAGGGTGGCCGTCGCCTCGGCGCGGAGCTGTGCGGCAGCCGTGTCGGGGCGGGGAACAAGCCTGGCCGCGACCGTGACGCCCTGGTAGAAGGGCGGCTCCACCATGAGCCGGGTGCCCACCGGGCGGCGGGCGTCGAGGTGCTCGGCGATGGTGGCGAGCATCCCGTCCGGAGGCACCAGGTCCTCGAAGTGGAGTCGGCCCTCCTCGTCGGCGACCACCTCCGGCACGACCAGCAGCCGGACCCCGCCGGCCGCGCTGCCGTCACCGGCGGGCAGGCACCGGACCCGGGCCGCGGCGGGGCAGGCATGCCGGGCCAGCAGCTCGTAGTCGCGGGCGGTCACCGCCCGGTCCTGCGCGCGCAGCTGCACCGGCCCGCGCAGCCGGGCCTCCGCCACGGTCTCCCCGTCAACGCCGCCGGTGGCCGGGCCCCGGTTCTCCACCCCTGAGATGTATGGCATGGAGCTGCGCAGGACGGCCAGGGCGCCCCGGGCGACGTTGCCGCTGTGTCCGCCCCCGGTGCGGTAGCGCCGAACCCGGACCTGCGACCCGGCGGCGGGTACGGCGCCGTACCGGCGCAGGGCGCCATCGGGTTGCCGGACGGCCGGCCCGAACAGGATCTCCCCGGCGGTCCGGTCGACGGCGACGTGCCGGTCGTCCGGCCCGGATCCGTTGAACGTGTCCACCTCGGTCCACTCCAGCCACCCCGCACCGTCGGCGGTCTCCACCATCAGCGGGTGCTCGTCGGGGACGATCGGCGGCCGGGCCACCGTGAATCGCTGGCCGGGCACCCCCTCGGCCTCCCCGACCTGCTCGCCGAGGACGGTCTCGGCGTGCACGGCGGTGACCGTGCCGCCGATCGTGGCCGCCTCGACCGAGCGCACGGTCGGGGAGGCGGCGTAGAAGGGCTGGCCGGGTCGGGCCTCGACCAGCCGGCACCGCAGCCAGCCGGCCCGCAACCCGGCCACCACGGAGGTGACGTGGGTGGCCGGCATGTGCAGTACCACCTCGCCCGGCCTGTTCAGCCCGCCGGTGTCGTCGTGGTCGACATCGCAGGGCGACCAGTCCTCGCCGGTCCACGCCTCCCACACCAGCGGCGGCTGGCGCGGGTCCACGCCGACGCCCTCCACCCGGCTGTCCATCCGCAGCAGGACCGCACAGGAGGGGACTGCGGCGGAGAGACCGAGCAGCATGGCGTCCCCGACCGAGGGGGCGGCCGGGAAGCAGGCCACGTCCCGGCCGTCGAGCAGATCCTCGGTCCGGTCCACTGGAGGGCCCTGAGCGGGGTGGCTGCGCAGCCGGGTCAGCTCGCAGGGCACCACCGCCAGGTCCGCGGCGGTGGTGAACACGATGGCCTCGTCGGTCTGGGTCCGTTCCGTGCCGACCTCGGTGCCGGCGCGCAGCACCACCGGCTGGGTCTGCGGGCCCGAGAGCCAGAACGTGACGTCCCCCCGGGCGGCCGTGGGCGGGAACGGCCGGACGCCGATCAGGTCGAGGAAGGCCAGGTAGTTCTTCTCCGGCACCCGGTTGAGCCGGTACAGGAGCTGGTCGACCATGTGGGCGAACGTTTCGACCAGGGTCACCCCGGGATCGGAGACGTTGTGGTCGCTCCACTCCGGGCAGCGCTGCTGGATGAAGCGTTTCGCCTCGTCGACGAGCTGCTGGAAGCGACGGTCGTCCAGGTTGGGCGCGGGCAGCGGCATCAGGCGGCGCTTTCCTCGTGGGACGGGATGACGTAGAACGGGAAGACCAGGTTGCGGGGGTCGTTGGTGCCCCGGATCGAGTACCGGACGTCGATGTAGAGCACCCCGGCGTCCTCGGCGTCAAAGCCGATCACGACGTCGTGGACGTCGATCCGAGGCTCCCACCGGTCCAGTGCCCGGCGTACCTCGAAGGCGATGCGCCCGGCGGTGTTCTCGTCGGCGGGGGCGAAGACGTAGTCATGCACCCCGCAGCCGAACTCCGGCCGCATCGGCCGCTCGCCCGGGGCGGTGCCGAGGATGAGCTGGATCGCCTCAACGATCTCCCGCTCCCGGTCGACCAGGGCGATCCCGCCGGTGGCGTCGGTACGCAGCGGGAACGCCCAGCCCGCCCCGATGAACTGCTCCGCCACCTCCTCACCCGCCGATCAGCACGGTCGGCGCGCCGGTGCTCACCATGGCCCGGCAGGTGGTGGCGTCGCCCCGGCGCGCGGCCTGGTGCCCGCCGATCAGCACCCGGCGCAGCGGCGGCGGAACGGCCGGCACGATCCGGTTGGTCAGCAGGTGCACGGCGTGCTGCGGCGGCTTGTCGCAGACGCAGACGGTGCCGACCACGGCGGCGGGCTTGCCGGCGATGAGCACGCTGTTGACCCCGAGCAGCGGGGCGCTGGGTGCTCCGGGTGGCAGGGCCCGCCCGCCGGGTGGGCCGATCGTCCCGGTGGGTGGCCCGGGGGTAAGCCCGGTGGCGAGGTGGCTGATCTGGTCACCGATGCGCGCGGCCGGTGGCATGTGGCGTTCCTCCGGTCAGTTGAGCTTGACGAGTGGTGCCTGGATGTCGACCTGGGTGCCGCCGTCGACGGTCACCGACCGGCCCCTGAGGGTCAGCTCACCGGTTCCGGCGTCGAGGGTGATCCCGCGCCCCTTCACCATGACCTGCTGCCGGGCCTCGATCTCGACGCTGCCGTCGCTGTGGATGATCACCGCCGTACGCCGCTCGTCGAGGTGCACGGTGAGTCGGTCCCGGGACGTGCACAGCCGGATCCCCCGGGGCCCGGCGGGGAGCTGGGACTCCAGGAACTCGATCCGGTCCCCGCTGCGGGACGCGAACGAGCGCCGGTTCACCCGCCCGGACGAGGCGTCCACCAGCGGGCCGTCGTGCGGGGATGGCTTGTCCACCCCGTTGTAGAGCCCACCGATGACGTACGGGCGGTCCAACAGGCCCTGCTCGAAGCCGACCAGCACCTCGTCGTTGACCTCCGGACAGAACACCCCACCCCCGCCGACCCCGCCGAGCTGCACCGTCCGCACCCAGTCGGTCTCGTAGTCCGGGGCGTCGGTCAGCCAGGGGAACCGCAACCGCACCCAGCCCTGGCCCACCCTCTCGGGATGGCGGCGGTCCACGTCGGCCTTGGTGTTGGTGACGATCCCGACGGCGAGCCCCGGCACCCGCATCGCCCGGGCCGGCGCGGCGGCGGCCGTGGCCAGGCCCCACGTCGACCGGTCCTGCCGGCCGCTGACCGTCAGCCACGTCTCGTAGAACTGGGCAGCGCCGAAGACGTGCCGGCTGGCGGTGGTCGTGTACTTCCCCTCGAACGGGCTGCCCACCCGCTGCAACGACAGCGGCACCCCGGCCCGCAGCCGGGGGTTGCCCCGGATGCCGACCTCCAGCTCCGCGAACGCCGCCGTCACGTCGGCAGCCACCGCGCCGGCGACCGCCCGGGTCTCGGCCGCCGTCCGGTACGGCACGTCCGCCACGCAGAGCCGGGCCGTGCCGAAGGGCCGGGACACCTTTCCCGGGGTGGTGCCGATCTGCACCTCGTCGCTGGCGTCGGTGGTGACCTCGGTACGGACCGGCCGCTTGGCCCGGACGTCCCACCCTCGCACGGTGACCCCGGCCACCTGGCCGACCGAGGTCACGGTGGAGCGCACCGACAGAAGGTTCTCGTTCATCTCGACGACGAACGGGCTCTGCTCGGCGGTGACCCCGGCGCCCGGGGCGGCGGAGGCCCGCACCGACCGCCGGAACTCGAACCTGCCGTCGACGACCACCACCTCGGCGTCGTTGTCGACCGCCAGCATCTTGAGGAACTCCCAGTCGTTGACGTTCGGCTGGGTGACCGTCTCGTACACGGTCGGGGTGGGGTCGATCCGGCCGACCGGAATCCCGGCGGCGGCTGCGACCTCCCGGGCGATGTCGGAGGCCTTGCGGTTGACGAAGCTGCGGACCCGCTGACCCCGCATCAGCCGGTGGGACAGGTCCAGGGCCCGGACGGTGGTGAAGGTGCCGACGCCGTCGTACTCCGACTCCAGGGTCACCACCTCGCCGCTGAACAGCGGCAGCGGGGCGGCGTCGTGGCCGGTGCGGACCCGGACGGTCAGGTCGGTGCCGATGGTGACCCCGTTGTCGCCCAGGAACCGGCTCTGCTGGTCCCGGAAGCGCAGGGTGGCCGTCGCGGCCAGGTTGGTGCTGTCCTCCACGACCGCCGAGACCAGCCGGTCGGCCCAGGCCCGGAGCAGCGGCCCGGGCAGGCCGACGACCAGGTTGTTGGTGTGGTCACCGCTGGACATGGGGCCCCTCCTGGGTGCGCAGTTCGTCGGGGGCGGGCAGCAGCAGTTGGCGGCCTGTCCGCAACCGGACCGGGTCGTCGATGTCGTTGGCCTCCGCGATGACCCGCCACGCGGCCGGGTCCCCGTACTCGCGGTGGGCCAGCAGCTCCAGGGAGTCCCCGGCCACCAGCCGGTGCACCCGGCGAGCGGTGCGGCTGCCCGACGTCGGGTTCTGCCCGGGGGTGGCGCCGCTGACCTCGTTGAGCGTCAGCGAGCAGGTGGCCCGCAGCGGGGTGCCGTCCGGGCCGAACAGGCTGTACGTGGCGTTGATCTGGCTGACGTACGAGTAGAAGGAGACGGTCTGGAACTGCCCCCAGGCGAACTTCACCCACGGTGGGGACGGCGCCTTCGCCGCGATGCTCGCCTTCGTCGGCACGCAGCAGGTGAGCAGGGCGTCGACCCGTTCCTGGACGCTGCGGGAGTGGGTGTCCGTGGTGTCGAGAAAGATCTCCAGGCTCAGCGTCCGGGGCCCGGACCCGCTGAACTCGGCGACGCCGACGTCCGCCGCGCCGCGTACCACGTGCGGGATCCAGTTCGCCGACTTGGTCAGGGCGAGCTGCTGCGGGTTGAACATGAAGGCGATCGGCCCGCCGAGGGTCCCGCCGGGCTGGCTCCCGCCGGACGTGGGCGGCTGGTACCGCTGGAGGTGCGCCGCCACCTTGCCGGCCCGCGACCGCATCAGCCGACCTCCAGGAAGCCGTGGTACGCCAGCTCGATGCTCTCGCTGGCCACCTCGGAGCGGTTCGGGTCGAAGGACGGCCCCGACCACCGCACCAGGACCACGTCCGCCAGCCCCCACTGCACCAGCAGCGCCAGGTCGGGCCGGAGCGCCGCGATCTGCGCGGTCCCTCGGCGCACCCCGCTGGGCAGTTGGGCGATGTAGTTGGAGACCTTGGCGGTGTCCCGGGTCAGCGGGCGGGTCAGGGTGACGTTCGTGTACCGCAACCGCGACGGGAGCTGCCAGACGAACTCGTTGTTGCCGCCCTCCTGGTACTGTTCCAGCTCCACTTCGCAGCCGAGGCCGTCACAGCTGTTCCAGTCGCCCAGGTCGATGCCGTCGACCTGGAGCCGGAAGTGGACGCTCGTCCCGGGGTCGCCACCGGCCATTCCCGTCTCCCCTCTCCTGCTGGTTCGTACGGTCCGACCCGTGCGGCCCGTACGCTGGCTGTGCTGCCTGTGCGGTCGCCCGGCCGCTGGGCGGGCTCACCGTGGACCGTCCCGCCACCGGCCGGACCGCTCCCGGCTGGCCCGCAAGTCGGCCCGGACCAGCCGACTGATCGGCTCGACCAGCCGGTGGGCCAGGGCGTCCAGGTGCCGCCGGTCGAGGCCCCGCAGCACGGCCTCCACGTCCGGCTCCCGGTCCGGGCCGGCCGACTCGACGGTGCTGCGCCGCTGAACGGTCCCGGCGGTCGGCCCGGTGGCGCTCCGCGTCGGCCCGGTGGTCGCCGGCCGGGCGGCGGTGGTCTGGGCCGCCGGCCGGGTCGTCGCCCGCTGGACCGGCGCGACCGGCTGTGCCGGCGCCGGCCCGGTGGTGGCCCCAGGCCCGCTGGCCGTGACCGGCACCGCCGTCCGCAGCGCCGGCATCGGTACGCCCCCGGTGGCCTCCCGCAGCGGTGCGCCGTGAGCGGCCGCAGGCCGGGGCGACCCGGTCGGCGGGGCACTCCGGGCTGGACCGGTGACCCCGGGGAGGAGCGGGCTCGGACCGTTACCCGGACGCGCTCCGGCAGGTCCGTCCCGGTTGCTGTGGGACGGGCCGCCGTGGGGCTGGTCGGTGGCGGGCGCGTGGGGCCTCCCCGCGCCGGCTGGTGCGTGCCTGCGTCCGTCCGGTGCAGCGATCCCGGTAGCCCGTTGGACGGCCGCCCGGCGGCCGGGGTACGTCCCTGCGGTGGCGGGCCGTCCACCGGGGGGCGCATCCAGGGCTCCGTCGCCGCGGGTCCGCCAGGTCACCGGCACCGTGGGCCGGGCGTCGGCTGCCGGAGCCGGATCGGTCGGGGCGGGTGGCACGTCGGTGAGCAGGGTGAGCTGGCGCTCGGCCAGCAGCGGGACCCGCCGCTGGACCAGCGTGGGCACGGGCTCACGGGCGACGGACGTCCCGGGGGTGACAGCGGAGCCGGAACCGTCCCGGGTGGCCGGGCCCGCCCCGGCGACAGCCGTGTCTCCGTCCGGGGCGGGCCCGGCGCCGGAGCGGGCGGGTGGCTCCGGGCCGGTGCCACCGGAGGCGGTGGTGTCACCCGGAAGGTGGGGCGTCGGGGGCGCGCCGGCCCGGCGGGGAGCGACCGTCGTCCCGGGACCGGGCGCGGCGCCGGGCATGTCGGGGGTCCGCCATTGGAGCCGTTGGACCACCGGCCCGGTCGGCTCCCCGGCGGTGCTCCGCCCACCCGTCGACGGCCGGGCCGTCGAGGGGCGGACCGGCACGCGTGGCGGAACGGACGCGGCGCGGTGCGGGCCCCCAACCGGGGCGACCGGCGACGGCCGTTCCCCCGACGGGCCGGACGGGGCACGGGCGACGACCGGCGGCGCGGGTGACGGTTGCCGGGCCGCTTGCTCGGCGGCCGGAGTTGGGTCCGGGGACCGGCCGGCCTGGGGGAGCGGCGATGTGGCGGCCGGCAGTGCACCGGCCCGGGGGGCGTCCGCCCGCGAGCTTGTCGCGCCGGGGCGAACTGGTGGCCCCGGGCGTACCACGGGCGGCGGCGCGTCGGCCGGCAGCGGCGGTCCCAGGCCGGCACGGACCGGTCGGTGGGGTGTCGGGGACGCACCGGTCTGCGCGGAGCCGGCCCCACCGGACTCCCCGGGCGGCGGGGTGCCACCTGGCGGACCGGGGGCCGGGGCGTCGCCGGTGCGCGGCGCGGCCTCGGCGGATCGGCGGGTGGGGGCGGCTGGGACGGTGCGGGCCCGGCCGCCGGTCGGGGTGACGGGTCCGGTGGAGGGCGGGACGACAGCCGTGTCCGAGGTGCCCGTCGGGGAGGGCGCGGTGACTCCGCTGGTGGGCTGGGTGGACGGGGTCCGGAAGGCCCGCTGGACCATGGTCAGCGGTGGGGCCGAGGGGGCGTCCGCGCGTGGGGTGCCGGTCAGGCGGCGGGTCGGGGCGGGTGGGGGCGCGGTCACCAGCGGCCTGGCCCGGGCCGCAGGGGCGGCGACCCCCGGCGGTCTCCCCCACCGGGTCGGCCCGCCGCCGGCGGGCCGGGTCGGGGTCGGCCCGGGGAGGGCAGGCAGCGGTTGTCCGGGCGCGGAGCGGTGGACCGGGGCGGTTCCGGCGGCGGCCGGACGGTCGGTTCCCGCCAGCTCTGCGGGCGGGCGCCCGGTTTCCGCCGCCGGACCGGTGTGGGGGCGGTCGGGGACGCGGCGCTGGACGGCCGGCAGGTGTGGGGTCGGCCCCCGGTCGGTCTCCGGTCGGACCCGACGTGGGCGGGCCAGGTCACGGGCCACCCCGAGGGGCGCCTGGTCGCTGACCAGGTGGCCGAGCGGCGTACACAGGGTGGGGTCCTGGAAGGTGCCCAGCCGGTCAGCGAACCGGAGCAGGTCGGTGACCAGCACCGGCGCGGGGGTCAGGGCCCGTTGGATTGGCGGCAGGCTCCACCAGGCGGGATCGGCGGGCCCCGCCGGCCCGGCGTCGGGCGTCGGGCCCGGGGCCGTCGATGCCGGTGCGGTGGCGGCCGGCGTCGGTTCAGGGCCGGGCGACGGGCGGACGGCGGTGGGGCCGGCCACCCGGGCGCGGGTGTCGGCGGCCAGCCGCCGCATCCTGTCGCGTAGCCCCATCGTGCCTCACTGACCTTCGTTCATCCTGGTGTTGATGCGGGCGATCTCACCCACGTACCGGGCCCGCTCGGTGTGGGTGAGATCGAGGATCTCGGCGCGCGGCCAGTGGAAGTGGTAAGCGACGTACGAAACCTCCTCGTGGAGCCGGTCGGCCCCGTACGTCACGATTCCCCCGGGCGACCACCCGCCAGGTCCACCTCGAACACCGACTCGCAGGAGGGACAGGTGACCTCGGCGAGGGTGTGCCCCTCGGCGTTGATCCGCCGGTACAGGTCCTGGAGGAAGGCCAGGTCGGAGGCGAAGAGCCGCTCGACGACCTCCGCGCGTACCTGGGTGATCGTGCCCAGCCGGGTGACCACCAGGCTGAGCAGGACGATCGACAGGTACGCCGGGTTCTGCTTGACCCGCAGGTCGACAAGTGGCGCCAGCTCGTCCCGGGCGGTGGCGAGCCGCATGCTGCCGTCCCGGTGCACGGTGCCGTCCTCGTCAACGTACCCCCGCGGTAGTTGGAAGGTGAACTCCGTCTGGAGCCGGACGGGCGCGGGTGGCGCGACCACCGGCGCGGCGGGCTCCTGCGGCCCGTCGGCCGGGTCGACGAGGGTGTCGAGGCCCCCGGCCGAGACGCCACGGCGTCTCATTGCGCGCTGATCTCCTCGTACACCACGGTGACCTTCTCGGTCGCCGCCGTCGGGTCGCCAGCCTTGAGTCCCGGCCCCTCCCACCTGCTCACCCACGCGTTGGTCAGGTCGAAGCGCCGGGTCTCGGACTTGTCGGCGTTGTTGAGGATGATGCTGATGTTCTGCCGGGCCGCCTCCACCGCGCCCTTGAGGAACGTCTCCTTGATCCAGTCGGTGAAGGCGCTGCTCTGGTCGAGCCCCCGGGTGATGGTCACCTCGCCGGCCTTCCGGGCCCCGGGAATCTTGCGGATGATCAGCTCGCCGGTGGGGGTCACCGACTTGACCTCGATCGAGTCCAGCTCGACGGTCAGGCCGCTGACCTCCTGCACCAGCTCCACCTGGATGCCGCCCAGCTCCACCTGGAAGCTGTGCACGATGAGGGTGTCACCACTGGCCATCGTGGCCGCCTTTCGTCATGGTCGGTGCGGTCGTCGTACGCGGGGCCCGGCCCGGTCAGTCGCTGACCAGGCTGGTGCTGTCGGAGAACTGCGCCAGGCGGAAGACGACGAACTCGGCGGGCTTGACCGGGCAGATGCCGATCTCGCACACCACCTGACCCCGGTCGATCACCTCCGGGGGGTTGGTCTCGTGGTCGCACTTGACGTAGAATGCCTCGGCCGCAGTCGCCCCGAACAGGGCGCCCCGCCGCCACTCCTCGGTGAGGAAGGCGGCGACGTTGCGCCGGATGGTGCCCCACAGGCGCTGGTCGTTCGGCTCGAACACGACCCACTGCGTGCCGAGCAGGATGGACTCCTCGACGTAGTTGAACAGCCGCCGGACGTTGATGTAGCGCCAGGCCGGGTCCGAGGAGAGGGTCCGCGCGCCCCAGACCCGGACGCCGCGCCCAGGAAAGGCCCGGATGCAGTTGACTCCGATCGGGTTCAGCAGGTCCTGCTCACCCTTGGTGACGTTGTTCTGCAGGTCGACGACGCCCCGGACCACCTCGTTGGCGGGCGCCTTGTGCACCCCCCGCTCGGTGTCGTTGCGGGACCAGAGGCCGGCCAGGTGGCCGCTGGGCGGCATGAACACCGCCCGTCCGGTGCTCGGGTCGAAGACCTTCACCCAGGGGTAGTAGAGGGCCGCGTACCGGGAGTCGTACCCGGCCCCGTCCTGCCGCCAGCCGCGCACCTGCTGGGCGGTCAGCTCCGGCGGCGGGTCGAGCAGGACCATCCGGTCACCCATCTGCTCGCAGTGCGAGATCAGGGCGAGCTGGGCGGCCTTGACCGCCTCCAGGTCGACGACCCCCTGCTGGTACGCCCCTATCAGGTCCGGCGCGGCGACCATGGTGATCTCGTCGATGGCCTCCAGCCCGGCCAGGCCGGTGCGGGAGTCGACGTCCCCGACGAACTCATCGGCCGACAGGGTCGCCGGCAGGGCGTCGGCGGGTGCTGCGGGCGGGGCCAGGGTGACCGTCTGGTTGGCCGGCCGGGCCAGGGAGTTGGACGGGGTGGCCTCCTCCATGGTGATCAGCTTGGACCGCTCGCGGACCTGGTTGACCACGGAGGTCTTGCTGCGCCGGAAGGAACCGTCGTACTCCTCGACCGGCTTGCCGTCGGAGTGGACGATCAGCCGGAACCGGTCCTCGCTGGCCCCCTCGCCCTCGACGTCGGCGACCTCCACGGTGACCTCGCCACCGGCGGCCGGCAGGGCGGCCACCCGGAACGTGCCGAGCGCCGACGACTCACCGGCCGGCAGCGACTTCTGCGCGCCCCGGCCGCCGCTCTTGCCGCCGGCCGACGGATCGCCGATCCGGACGACGTAGCAGACGCCGCCGCCGTTGGCGAAGTACCCGTACACCGCGTGCGCCAGGTAGGCGCCCTCGACCATCCCCCCGAAGAGCTGGACGTACTGGCTCCAGTTGGTGACCAGGGTCGGCGTGTGGAAGGACCCCTTCTCGGCGAATCCCAGGAAGGCAGTGACTGCGGTGCCAACGCCCTCGATGGGACGCGAACCGCTCTGCACCTCCTCCACGTACACGCCTGGGGACAGGTACGTCGGCATGCAAGCTCCTCTGCCAGGTCGGCGGACGCTGGCCAGCCTGCTCGGCCGGGCAGCCTGCGGGAAGGTCCCTACGGACCGCGCAGGGGCAGACTCGCGCACCACAGGGGCAGGGGGCCGCGCTCCTGGCCGGACGAACTCGACCGGCCGTCTGAACCGGGCCTACAATGGCCGTCGATGCCGACCTGCGGTCGAGGAGGTGCCCGGACGTGCGTCATCACCGGTCCGACCTGACATCGAGTCCCCAGGAGCGCCAGGCGCCCCGGCCGGGCCCGGCCGCCGGCCGAAGGGCCGACGCCGTCGTACCGGGGCGGGCCGGTCCCGGGCGCAGCCCGCGGGAGGTCATCGCCCTACAGCGGACGGTGGGCAACCGCGCGGCGGCGGGGATGGTCGAGCAGGACCGGCACGAGCACGCGGACTGCGGACACCCGCCGGCCGAGCAGGTGCAGCGGTCGGTCGCCTCGGTGCTCGGCTCCCGCGGGCGGCCGTTGGACGACGCGACCCGGGGCGACATGGAGGCCCGGCTGGGGTCGGACTTCTCCGACGTGCGGATCCACGACGACTCGGCGGCCCGGGCGTCGGCGGCCGGGATCGGGGCGCGGGCGTACACCTCCGGCAATCACGTGGTCCTCGGTGACGGGGGCACGGACCGGCACACCCTGGCGCACGAGCTGACCCATGTGATCCAGCAGCGGTTGGGGCCGGTGGCCGGCACCGACAACGGGGCCGGGCTGCGGATCAGCGACCCGGGTGACCGGTTCGAGCGGGACGCCGAGGCGAACGCCGCTCGCGCCCTCACCACCGACCCCGCACCGCAGATGGCACAGGACACCATCGAGTTGCCCCCGCTGACGCTGCCGGGGGCGCAGACCCCGGTGCAGCGGACGCCGAAGGCGGATGTGGGGGGCACGGCGACGTCGAACAGTCGCAGCGAGCCGTACCCGGGCGACGGGGGTCGTAGCACCCGTTCCAGCACGAGGAAAAAGAACCAGCCGGACCGGCCGGAGGCGAACCTCAACAGCCTACGGCTGAGCTTCACCTCCGAGTACGAGGGTCCGGCCACGCAGCGACTGGACGAGAAGCAGGACATCGGCTTCTACCAGGTCGCCACCCTGCACGCGCCGGAGAACCTGCCCCGTAGCGTGACTGCGTTATACGACTTCAGGCAGCAGGTCAAGGACAGCTTCGTCTACTACGAGCGCGTGGAGGACGACGGGGACTTCGAGAAGAGGGAGCAGCGCCCCAGCGCCTGGGTGCAGGACGGTCCCTACCAACCGGAGTACGACGATGCCCCGGAGGCGATCTCCGTCGGGAGCAACAGCATCGAGTTCAACGACCACCCGGGATGGTCGGGCCGGGTGGCCATGACTCCCGGCTCCTGGCTCGCCAGGTACTCGGTCAGCTTCAGGTGGAAGGTCAAGCGCCGGGACGCCAGGGGCGGCACCTGGACCAGCCCGGCGGTCACCCACACCTTCACCTCCCCTTTCGCCCCCAACAACCCGGTGGCGTCCGCACCGGTCACGGCGACTCCCGCCGGGAACACCGCCTGGGACGTCACGCTCACCTAGCAGGCCGGCGTCTGCCGTCAGCCAAGGCGGGGACGTCAGGCTCGGCGGGGCCGGGCGCCGTTCGGCGTGGCCGCCGGCAGGAGCAGGCGGCCCAGCTTGCGGTACTCGCGCTGGGCAGCCGTCATGACCATCGCCATGGTCACCGGCGTCCCGGCTGCGGCGGCCAGGTAGCCGGCGCTGACCGCGCAGGACCGGATACCGCCCCCGCTCAACTCGAACGCGCGGGCGCAGTGGTCCAGGTCGACGTCGTCGGCGCGGGGCAGCTCGACGCCGAGGCAGCGGTCCCACAATGCCCGCCGCTGTGCCACGTCCGGGATCGGGAAGTCCACGACGACGTCGATCCGGCGCAGGAACGCCTCGTCCAGGTTGGCCCGCAGATTCGTGGTGAGCACCGCCACCCCGTCGAACGACTCCATCCGCTGCAACAGGTACGCGCTCTCCAGGTTGGCGTACCGATCGTGGGCGTCGCTGGCCTCGGAGCGCTTGCCGAAGATGGCGTCGGCCTCGTCGAACAGCAGCACCCCGTTGACCCCGGCCGCCTCGGTGAAAATCCGTTCCAGGTTCTTCTCGGTCTGGCCGACGTACTTGTCGACCACCGTGGAGAGGTCCACCACGTACAGGTCGAGGCCCAGGTCGGCGGCGACCACCTCGGCGGACATGGTCTTGCCGGTGCCGGAGTCCCCGGCGAACAGGGCGGTCACCCCGCGCCCACGCCCCCCGCCGGGGCGCAGCCGCCACCCGCTCAACACCTGGTCCCGGTGGCGTATCCGCAACGCCAGCTCGGTGAGCTGGTCCCGGGCCGGGGCCGGGAGGACCAGGTCGTCCCAGCCGACGGCGGGCTCCACCCGCCGGGCCAGCTTCGCCAGCGCCGCCGCGTTCTGCGAGCGCACCCCCGCCCGGACGTGCCGGGTGGTGACCCGGTCGGAACCGTCGAGGACGGCCTGCTGGGCCGCGGCGACCGCCGCCCGCCGCACCTGGTCGGGCGCCAGCACGTACGCGGACAGCTCCCGCTCCGGGTCGACGTCGGCCGCCAGCCTCACCGAGCGTCCCGCCAGGGCGTCGCGCCACAGCCGGATCCGCTCCGCCGCCCCGGCTGGGGCGGCGGTCACCAGCAGCGGGGACCGGTCGGCCCAGTACGGGTCCCAGCGCAGCCGGCCGGTGAGCAGCACCGGCACCGGCAGGGCGGTGAGCCGGCGCAGCAGCCGGGCGTGGGCCGGGCCGGCCGCCGGATCCAGGGTGTCGACCGGGCCGACGACCAGGCCCGCCCGGCGCAGCCGGGTCTCCCGCACCACGACGGCGAGGGCCTCCTCCGGCGTCGCATCGACGCACAGCGCGTCCAGGTCGAGGGCCAGGACCGACCAGCCGGCCGCGAGGAGGGCGGCGGAGGCCAGCTCGTCGGCCGCCCCGCCGGGCTCCTCGCGCAGGTAGACCAGCCGGTCACCGGCGCGCAGCGCCGCCGCCAGCCCGTCGGTAACCGGCTGCCGATCCGCCGGCCGGGGCACCCGGCGGACCAGGCCGTCGGCACGCCCGTCGCCGCCGTCCTGCCCGAGGAGGTGGCCGGTGACCCGGTCCGGCACCCGCAGGCTCCGGGTCAGGAAGGGGCGGTCGTCCTCCTCGACGAGGAGCAGGCCGCCGGCCACCAGCGGGCCGGCGCCGGCCAGGTGGGTCCGAGCCGCCCCGGTGACCGGGGAGACCCCGCACAGCCCCAGGGCCAGCCCGGTCGTCGCCCGCCGCCGGGTCACGTCGTCGTTGATGTACCCGTAGAGCCGCTCGTACCGCTGGTCGAGGTCGGGCAGGAGCGCGATCAGCAGGAGTTCGACGTCCAACGGCGTCAGTGCGAAGTCCTCGGCCAACTCGCGCAGCGGCACCCGGCCACCCGCCGACCGGGCCCGGTCGGCCCACCGGTCGGCGGTCGCCACCGCCTCGGCCGCGATCTCGTCCGGGGCGGGTGGCACCGGGTCGTCCACGAGCCGCCAGGCGTCCTCGTCGGAGACGTGCAGCCCACGCAGCGGGTCGTCCGGGGCCGGGTCCGCGGCGCGCGCGGTGGCGACGGCCCGCCGGACCCGCTGCTCCACCAGGAACAGCCGGGCCCGCAGGTACGTCGTGCCCGGCGGTTCGGTCCGCTCGGGTTCCGGGGCCGTCCGGGCGTCTTCGCGTACGGCGGTCACCGGCGGCCGTCCCGGATCGGCCCGCCGGTGCCCTGGCGTCGCTGCCGCTCAGCGGCGGCGCCCCGCGCCCGGCGTACCCCGATCGGGGTGGAGGTCTCCCCGGGGGCGGGGTCCGGGTGGCGCAGCCGCCGGGTCTCCGTCCCGGCAGGCGGCTGCTCCGCCGCTGCGTCGCCCGGGCGGCGGGCGCGGGGGCGGGCGGTCCGTCCGGGGCCGGACCGGTGGTCGTCCGGGGCGGAGTCGGCCCGGGCGCCGGCGCGCAGCCGGAGCCCGTCGGTGACCGGCTGGGCCGCGAAGGCCGTGGACGCCGCGATCGGCGTGGTCACCACCAGGTCCAGCGACGGCTTCAGCGAGCCGCCGAGGGCGGACCAGATGTCGGCCAGCCCCCGGTCCCGCCTCGGCGGCACCGCGATGCTCATCGGCACGGTCAGCCCCAGGTCGGCGAGGCCGCCGACCAACCGGCCCGGGGGCAGCACGTCGTGGGTGACCAGCCCGGCCAGCAGCACGGAGAGCAGCCGGTGCTCGTCCTGCGGCTGGGCGGTCCACGCGGTCACCAGGTACGACAGGGCGAAGTACCGGGGCGGCCGGTGCTCGGCGACGACCACGCCGTCCGCGTCGCACTCCTCGATCCGGCCCTCCCGGCGGTGGGCCATCTCCTCCCGCACGTCGTAGAGGAACAGGTTTACCGTCGGGGCGTTGCGCCGGACCTCCCACTCCCGGGTCGGCGCGTCGAAGGACAACTGCACGTCGGTGCCGGCGAGCAGCTCCTCGGTCAGCAGCGCGTGCAGCGCCTCGTCCACCTCGTTGATCATCGTCGTCGTCCCCTCACCAGCCACGACCGAGCAGGCCGGGCGGCTGTTGGGCGGGCATGACCACCCGGAAGTCGGTGCGGACCGTGCCGAACCCCGGGCCGGTGGCCAGGACCTTCCGGGGGCCGAGCTGGTCGCGCGGCACCACCAGGAGCTGGGTCGCGAACGTGCCGTCGGCCGCCGGCACGGCCGGGTTCGCCGCCACGGTGAGGCCGACGTCCCAGGCCAGCCGCACCGGCACGTCGGGCGGGAAGTCGGTGCCCCGGATCGAGGTGACGAAGCCCGGCGGCCCGATGTCCGGGACGGCCACGATCCGGGGCTGCACCACCCGGAACGGCGCCTGGGCGGTGTCGGCCAGCCCGCCGTCGCCGGCCACCGCGCCACGGACCGTCGTCGCCGTCGCCGCAGTCGGGGCCAGCACGAAGGTCAGCGTCCGGCGGGCGCCCGGGGCCAGGTCGGGGACCGGGCAGTAGGTCGCGGCGCAGCCCGCCGGGCGGATACGGACCGGCACCCGGGGCGGCAGCACGGGGGTGATCTGGACCCCGGTCACGCCCTGGCCGCCGGTGTTGCCGACGGTGTAGGTGACCGTGACCAGCCCGCCCACGTACCCGGGGGTGGGGTTGACCGTCACCGTGATCTCCAGGACGGTCGGGGCCGGGCTGGTCGGTGCCGGCGTCGGGGTCGCTGGCAGGGTGGTCGTCGGCACGGGAACCGGGTTGACGGTCACCGGCACCGACGCCTCGTTGTCCGAGGGCCGGGCGTCGGCCGTCCAACCCCCGACCGACCAGGCCAGCGGGTACGTTCCGGCGGTCACCCCGGTCAGCTCGACGCGCACGCGGACGGTGTTGCCCAACCCGACGGTGCCCAGGTCGCAGCCGGGCGGGTCGACCTGGCAGGAACCCGCCTCCGGCTCCAGGGCGGTGACCTCGACGCCGTCCGGTGCCCGCAGGTCGAGGCGGACGTTCGTGGCCGGGGTCGGCCCCCGGTCGGTGACCGTCAGGGTCAGGGTGGTCCGCTCGCCGACCCGCACCGGCGCCGGCGGCTCCAGGACCGTCGTGGCCAGGTCCACCGACCGCTGCCAGGTCGGCTTCCGGTGCCGGCCGGGCAGCTCCCAGGTTAGCCCGTCCAGCACGCCGGTGTCGAAGTCGTACGTCTTGACGTACTCGGGGCTGGCCGGGTCGGTGTACCGGCGGGAGTTCAGGGCGAGTCGGTGCCCCTCCGGCGACCAGGCCACATCCCGGGGCCGGTGCGGGCCGTCCGGCGGGGCGGTCAGCGGGCCGGCGCAGTCCGTCGCCGGGGTCTGCGGCGCCAGCACCTGGCAGTCGCCGCCGGCGGTGTCGGTGACGACCAGCCCGTCGGCGCCCCGCCCGAAGGCGATCCGGGTGCCGTCGGGGGAGAAGCTCGGGCCGTAGTCCGCCCCGGTGCACCCCGGGCAGCCCGCAGCGGTCAGGTCCCGCTGCCCGGTGCCGTCCCAAGCGTCGACCGTCCACACGTGGCTGTCCGCCGCCGCCCCCTCCGGCTGCCCCCGGATCAGCGCCAGCGCGGACCCGTCCGGCGACCACGCGGGCTGGCTGTCAGACCGGTCCGCGCCGGCCCCCGGCGGCACCGTGAGCAGGCGCTCCCCGGTGTCCACGTCGGCCACCACCACCCGGCTCGGCCCGCCTGGGCCAGCCAGGGCGTACGCGACCCGGGTGCCGTCCGGGGACCAGACCGGGTCGGTCTCCAGGTCCGAGTCCGCGCGGCCGGCGAGGGGAAGCGGCCGGGGGTTGCCGCCGTCGGCGTCGACCACCCAGAGGCGGGAGACCCGGCGGCCGGCCACAGTCTCGAACCGGTTCACCACGATCCGCCGGCCGTCCGGGGAGTAGTCGGGGCGGGCGGTCCAGGGGTCGCCGTCGACGGGCCGCCAGAGCCGGTCCGGGTCGGTCGCCGCGCCCGGATCCTCCCGCAGGACGGTCAGTCCGAGGTCCCGGGGGTCGGTGGCGTCGGGGCGGATGTCCTGCAACGTCACCGTGTACCGATCCGGCGCGGTGGTCCGGCTGACCAGCAGGCGGGGCGGGCCGCCGCCCGGCGGGACGTACCAGGCGGGGTCGCCGACGAGGCGGTCCTCGGCGAGGCGGAGCACCGCTTCGCAGGGGCACAAGTCGTCGCGCGGCACCTCGGTGTAGACCAGGTCGACCGCGCCCCGGGCGCCGTCGGTGCCGGTGGTCCGGCTGAGGAACGCAAGCGTGGTCCCGTCCGGCGACCAGTTCGGCCGGCGGCTTTCCCAGAGCGCGTTGAGCAGCGGCCGGTCGTCGCCCCCGGCGCTGTTCATCAGGTGGATCTGCCGCTCGTCCGGGCGCTGCGGCGCGGCCGTGTACGCGATCCGGTCATGCGTCGGGTCCGGGTCCCAGGCGGGCTCCCCGGCCCCCTCCGGCCGGGCGGTCAGGGCGGTGACCGGCCCACCGTCGGCCGGCACGCGCCGGACCTGCGGCACGCCCGCGTCGTCGCGGCCCTCGAACGCCAGGGCGGAGCCGTCCGGCGACCACGAGGGCCGCCGGTTGTCGCCGGTGCCGTCGGTGATTTGGCGCAGGCCGGTGCCGTCGGTGCCGATCACGAAGATGTCGCGCCAGCTACCGACACCCTCCCGGGTCAGCTCGAAGGCGATCCGGCTGCCGTCCGGAGACACCGAGGGCGAACCGGCCACCTGCACCGGGTCGTCGGTCAGCCGGACCGGCTTCCCCGCACCGCGCCGCATCCACAGTTGGGCCAGCTCCGACTCCCGCCGGCTGACCCAGCCGACCACGTCCCCACCGGCGGACGCCTCGTCGTCGAAGTGCGCCGGCCCGCCGCCGAACAGCGGCACGGCGGTCGCCGTCGCCCCGGAGCCCTCGATCAGGCCGATGCTCCGGTGCCCGGTGCCCAGGAAGGCGACCCGCAGGTCGGTGACCGGCGGCGGGTCGGCCGGCTCGGCGTACGACACCCGGCCGGGCGAGACGGCCAGCGCCCATGCGCCCAGCAACGCGGAGACCACGGTGACGACGGCGACGAGGGGGGACCTTCGGAAGGGACGCAATCGACACCTCGGCGGTGGGAGACGGCGGGGCGGGAGGGTGGCGGGCGGCCACGCCGCGCACGGCCCAGGTGGTCATCATCGACGCGGTGACGGCGGCCGGCACAGGGACTGCCGGCCAGGGACCGGGGCAGGATCCGCGTCGGTACGGGCAACGGACCTCGTCCCGACGGACGGGCCGCCGGGGCGGGGTGCCAGCTCAGATCAGGTCGTTTCGCAGCGCGTACGCCACCGCGTGGGCCCGGTTGCGCAGGTGCAGCCGGGTGGTGATGCCGTGCACGACGTTCTTCACGGTCCGCTCCGAGTAGGACAGCTTGGTGGCGATCTCCCTCGTCTCGAACCCGTCGGCGACCAGCCGCAGGACGTCGACCTCGCGGGCGCTCAGCCCGCCCAGGGTTAGCCCCCGAGGGTCGAGCACCTCCCGCTGGAGCCGGCGCATCTGGTTCAGCAGCCGGCCGAGCAGGTCGGCCGGGACGCTCCCCTCGCCCCGGGCCGCCGAGAGGATCACCTCGACCAGGCGGGTGCCGGACGCCTCGCCCCGGCGTACCACCCCCACCACCCCACACTCGACGGCGGCCGACAGTTGGCCGTCGTCGATGGTGGACGGCACCAGGACTAGCCGGGTCTGCTCCCGGCGCAGCCGCCGCAGGGTCTGCACCCTCTGCGGCGTCAGGCTGTCCACGACGACCAGGGTCACCGCCGCCTCGGCGGCCTCCGCCTCGGCCAGGACCCGGACCTCCGGGCGGCCCGTGAGCTGGCCCGTCACGCCTGTCCACGAGATCGGATCCGTCGTGTGCACGTAGATCGGTACCCGCTGCATCCTCGCCTCCTCACTCCCCGGCCGTCGGTCCGCGCGCCGACGGCCGGGGAAGTATGCGTGTCGTGTCTTTGCGTGTACTTAACGTCGTCTCGGCGGACAGCCACCTCTGCCCGCCGGCATACCCCGATGGCCCCTGACAGCCCGGGAAACCGCTCTTACGCTCGACCAGATGCGCGCATCGGCGAATCTGGCCAGCACCTCCGTGAGCGTCGTCCCCGGCGGCGAGATCGAGATCCCGGTCACCGTGCGGAACGCCGGCGACACGGTCGAGGCGTACCGGTTCGAGGTCCTGGGCGTCCCGGACGAGTGGGCGACGGTGGAGCCGGCGTCCCTCACCCTCTACCCGGCCGGCTCGGGCACCGTCGTGGTCACCTTCCGCCCGCCCCGGTCCGCCCGGGTGGACGCCGGGGACCGGCGCTTCGGGCTCCGGGTCGTCCCCTCCGAGTACCCGGACTCGGCCCTGGTGGAGGAGGGCGTCCTCACCGTCGAGCCGTTCTTCGCGCTGGCCGCGCAGGTGCAGCCGCCGTCGCGCGGCGGGCTGCGCGGGGCCCGGTACCGGATCGACACCGACAACCTCGGCAACGTGACCGAACCGGTCGGCTTCGCCGCCGCCGAGGGCACCGACCAGGTGACGTTCGCGCTGCCAGCCGAGCCGGTCGAGGTTCCCAACGGCACGCGCGCCGAGACCCGGCTGCGGGTCCGAGCCCGCCGGCTGCTCTGGTGGGGCGAGCCGAAGGAGTACCCGTTCACCGTCGAGGTGCGGCCCTCGGACGGCCGGGCCCGCGCCCTGAACGCCACGTTCATCCAGCGCCCGGTGATCTCGGCGGGGCTGCTGAAGCTGATCGCGGCGCTGCTGGCCCTGCTCCTGGCGCTGGCCGCGATCTGGTTCGGGCTGCTGCGCCCGCAGGTGAAGACCGCCGCCCGGGAGGCGGTGGAGGCGGAGAAGGCCCGGCAGGTCGCGCAGGGCGAGGCGGTGCCGACCACAGCGCCGAACCCGGTTCCTCCGGCCGCGTCGCCGACCGCGCCGGGCGGTGGCGCACCCGGCGGCGGTACGACCGACGGGGGCGGGGTCGGCGGTCCCGCCGGGGGCCTCGGCGGTGAGCAGTTCTCCGTCGCCGTCACCTTCCGCACCAGCCCCAACGGGTCGGCGGAGCGGAGCTACACCGTCCCCGAGGGGAGGACGTTCCTGCTGACCGACTTCCTGGTCGACAACGTGCAGGGCGACGAGGGCACGCTGACGGTCACCGCCAATCAGGTACAGGTGGTCACCTACGCCCTGGAGAACTTCCGCAACCAGGACTACCACTCGGTCACCCCCATCCGGGTCCCCGCCCGCGCGGAGGTGACCCTGACCGTGGTCTGCCGTCGCCCGGGCACCCCGGCCAACGCCCCCCGGCCCACCACCTGCCGCGAGTCGCTCTACCTCAACGGGGTGCTTACCAAGGCGCCGGAGGACTGACCCGGTTCACTTGTTCAGGGACCCGCCGAGAATGTCCCGATCCGTGCCGCTGCCTGATCCGTACTTCCCCCGATCGGCCTCGATAAGCCGTGCACACCGGTGCCGTCGGCCACCTTTCGGGCAACGGTGAAGGCATCGGTGCCGAGGTAGCGCCGACCCCACATGCCTCGCCGGCTCTCATTGTCGGAAGCCGTTGGGAAGCGCGAACGCCACCGGGCAGCAGTGGTTACGCACGGCGTACGCGCCTGGAGAGCGTGGCATTCCTGTCGGGGCTGGCCTTCGCATTGAGCTGATCTCAGCGACGCGAAAGTGTTGATTGGTGCGACACGGATGAAGACACTCAGGCCGGACAGTGCTGGAAGTGGACGTGAGGCCCTCGGTAGGTAGTTCTCACCACAAGATCACCCACACGGTGAGGACCCCACGTGATCGCATATCGTGCCATGGTCGACGTCCCGAGGGAACTCGTGCGGTACCTCGGCCGGCTGCTTGCCGCGGAACGCCGAGCCAAGGGGACACGGCGCGGCACCCGCGCGTTGACCTGCTTCTACCAGGCGCTGCTGGTGCTGGTCTGGTTCCGCAAGGCCGAGGACGTGACCCTGCTCGGCGCCGGGTTCGGCATCTCCCGAGCGACCGCGTACCGCTACCGCGACGAGGGCATCGCCGTGCTCGCCGCGCAGGCGCAGGATCTGCACGCCGCGCTGCGTCGAGTCGCCGACGACGGCTGGTCCCACGTGATCCTCGACGGCAAGCTGTTCGACTGCGACCGGCTCACCGAGACCACCCTGTCCGTGAAGGGCGAGACCATCGACGCCTGGTACTCCGGAAAGCACCGAGACTTCGGCGCGAACATCCAAGCGATCATCCGCCCGGACGGGCTGCCGATCTGGACATCGGCGGCGATGCCCGGGCACCTGCACGACACCAGCTGCGCCCGCGAACTCGGGGTGACCGCCACACTGCCGGGTAGACGGCGGGGATTTCACCCGCCGTCCCCCACAGATCCGGACGTAAGCCTCTCGGCTTAGAGGTCGCGCGGAATGGTGGGTTGATCGGCGCGCCTGAACGGATGCAGGCACAGAACTGGTGATCATGAAGTTGCTGACGCTCCGTGATCACGGGAGGTTCTGTGCCTGCCATCCCAGCATGGCTGATCGAGCCGTTGTGGGTCCAGTTCGCCGCGCTGCTCCCCGATCGGCCGACCTACCAACCGACACATCCGCTGGGCTGTCACCGCAAGCGGATCGATGACCGCATCGTGTTCGACAAGCTGGTCCAGGTGTTGCGGTTCGGCTGCGCCTACGAGGCGATCGCCGATGCCACCTGTTCGGCCACCACGATCCGCGGCCGCCGTGACGAGTGGATAGAGCTTGGGGTGTTCGCCCAGCTCAAACAGATCGCCCTGGACGCCTACGACCGGCTCGTCGGCCTGGTCCTCGACGACATCGCCGTGGACGGCTGCATCACCAAGGCTCCCGGCGGCGGCGAGGCCGCCGGACGCTCACCGGTCGACCGGGGCAAGCAGGGCATGAAACGCTCGTTGATGGTCGACGGCTACGGCATCCCCCTCGGCCGGGTCCTGGCCGGCGCGAACCGACACGACTCACCCCTGCTCGGCCCCACCCTCGACCACCTCGACGACCTCGGCCCACTACCCCAGGCCATCACGGTGCACCTCGACGCCGGATACGACTCCCAGGTCACCCGCGCCCTGCTGGCCGAGCGCGGCCTGACCGGTGAGATCGCCCACAAGGGCGACAAGGCGCCCATCCAGGCGAGCCAACGGTGGCACGTCGAACGGACGAACAGCTGGCACAACGCGTTCAACCGGCTGCAACGCTGCTACGAACGAACAGAGAAGGTCATCGACGCCTTCTTCGACCTCGCCGACGCGATCATCACCGTCCGCAGCCTCATCCGGCGTGCATGGACCCTCTACCGGTGGAACAACCGACCCGCCCGCCGCCGATGATCAACAACCATTCCGCGCGACCTCTTATCCGGCTCGTGCCGTTCAGGTGGTCAGGTCGTGTATCGCAGCGCCCAGTGCGCGAACAGGTCGGGCGACCGTTGCCGGACACCTCGCAGCCATGCTCGTGCCCGTTCGTCGCTGCGTTTGAGCCGCTTGTACTTCCGCTTCGCCCAACGCATCAGATGGCGATCGATGCGCTTGCCGACCGGGTTCACCGCGCTCGGGTAGAACACGGTGAAGTAGTTCAACCAGCCCCGAAGGACGGGGTTGACCTCTTCGGCGAGGTTTGCCAGATTGCCGGTCGTGCGTCGATGCAGCCGCCAGGACGCCACCTTGCGGCTCATGTCGGTCAGCTTCCCCGGTGCCACGGCGGGAAGGAACCCGGTTCGGGCCTTCCCTCGGATCTTGTCCCATGCCTTCCGGGGACGAAACGCATACCCGCAGAACGTGAACGTCACCTGCTCGTAGTCCAGGCGACGCCGGTCGTCCTTGCAGTACACGATGCGCGTCTTGCCGGGGTGCAACTGCAACCCGATGTCCGCGAACCGACGGCCGATCGCCTGACGCACCTGTTGCGCCTGGCGTTCGGTCACGCAATGGACCACCACATCGTCTGCGAACCGCTCGAACCCTGTCCCGGGGAACTCCCCACGGCCCCGGCGTTGTTCCCAATCGAGCGGTTATGTCCGTGTGGGGAACTGGACACGGGGCGAGTTGCAGGATGAGCGCGGCTCCTGATGATCTTTCGGGTGACTAGCCTCGAAGTTCATCGCTGGAGCCGCGCTCGTGACGTCATCTTCCCTGATCGACCCTGTTGTTGACCACCTCGCCGATCTGGCGTTGTGGGAAGCCGAACTCGCCGCGGTTTCGGCCGATCCGCTGCGGGTGGTGTCCCCGCTGGCGGCACGGCTGGCTCAGGTACCGGATCCGCGACGGCCGCGTGGGTTGCGCCATCCGCTGCTGGTGATCCTGGTCTTGACCGCGTGCGCCACCCTCGTGGTCGGTAACGACGGCCTGACCGCGATCCGGCAGTGGGCGGCCCGGACTCCGCAGGACGTGTTGCACCGCCTCGGCGCCCGCCGTAACCCACTGACCGGCCGCTATCTGGTGCCCAGCGAGCGCACCTTCCGGCGGGTCCTGGCCGCGGTCGACGGCGACGCTCTCGACGCGGCGACCTGCGGCTACACGGCCGACGTGCTGCGTGGCGACGTCCCGGCCCCGCAGATCCCCACCGCCACCGACGAGCCCGCCGAGCGTGAACAGCGCCGCGCCGCGACGCGGGCGGTGACCCACCCCGCACCGGCCGGGCTGCTGCCCGCGGTCGCGATCGACGGGAAACTGCTGCACGGCACCCGCACCGAGACCGGGCAGGTGTTCCTGGTCGCCGCGGTCACGCATGACCGGGCGGTGATCCTGGGCCAGCGCCAGGTCGCCGGCAAGCGCGGCGAGACCACCGTGACCGAAAATCTGCTCGCCCCGTTGGATGTGGCCGGCATGCTGCTCACCCTGGACGCCCTGCACACCACGAAGAAGACCGCCCGGCTGATCACCGGACCGTTGAACGCCCACTATCTGCTGATCTTGAAGGGGAATCAGCCGCTCGCCCTGCAGGCCGCCCAGGCGCTGCTGTCCGGCACCGACACAGTCTTCACCGGCAGCATGAACATCGACTCCGATCGCGGGCACGGACGCACCGAACGCCGCACGATCCGCGTCGCACCATGTGACGGCCGGCTGTTCCCCGGCGCCCGGCAAGTGTTCCGGCTCCGCCGTGACACCGGCGGACTCGACGGCGTGCGCACCAGCAAACAGATCATCTACGGCATCGTCAGCCTCGATGCCGAACAGGCCAGCCCGCAGCACCTCAACGCCTATGCGAGAGGACACTGGTCTGTTGAAAATCGTCTGCATTGGATCCGAGACGTCACCTTCAGCGAGGACGATTCCCAACTCAGGACGAGTGCGGCGCCCCGCAACCTGGCCGCCATGCGCAACCTGGCCATGAACACCTTCCGCCTCGCCGGGCGCGTCAACATCGCCCACGCCCGCCGCGACCTCCACGACCGCGCCGACGCCTTCGCCGCCTACGGCATCTAGCAAACCACGATGAAAGCGGGCATAGAAGAACAACGCCGGGGCCGTGGGGAACTCCCGGGTCATCCAGGTGTCGAAGCCGTAGTGCAGGAAAATGTTGGCGATCAACGGGGAGATCGGACCACCCTGCGGTGTCCCCTTGGTCCGGCGGGCCAGGGTTCCGTCAGGCATCAGCATCGGCGCCTGCAGCCAGCGCTCCACATACAACATGACCCACTGCTGGGTCACGTGTCGCGCCACCGCCTTGAGCATCAGATCCCACGGCACCGAATCGAAGAAGGCCTTGACGTCCAGATCAACGACCCAGTCCTTCTTGAAACACCGCTGCCGGCACACCCGTATCGCGTCTATCGGTGACCGTCCGGGACGGTAGCCGTAGGAGTCGTCGTGGAACACCCGCTCCACCTCCGGCTCCAGCACCAGCACCGCTGCGGTCTGCGCCACCCGGTCGACCACGTTGGGTATGCCCAGGATCCTGGTTCCGCCCTTCTTGGGGATCTCCACCGCCCGGACCGGACCGGGAAAGTAGCTGCCCGACGACATGCGGTTCCACAGCCGGTAGAGGTTGTCAGCCAACCTCTGCTCGTACTGTTCGATCGTCACGCCATCGGCCCCGGCCGCTCCGCCGTTACCTTTCACCTTCAACCACGCAGCCCAGATCAGCCGCTTGGGAATGTCGTGCGACTTTCCTGACAACCCTGACTGACTCACGCGGTTCCTCCCATGCGGTTGACCGCCCACGCCAGCCTGAACGACCCCGCCCCTTGGCTCCCCGACCCACTGCGATACGCAGGCGGTTCACAGCTACTACGGGCGAGTCCGCCAGCGTCCCCGCTTCGGTACTCTGCTCCTCGCGGTTTCCGCCGCTTGGAGTCCTCCCTCTCGCCGCCGGTCACCCAACGGACGGTATCGGGGTCCGCCTTCACACGTTCCACACGAGAGCCTGGACCGGGCTCATGCTGCCTATATGCCGGACACCACCTGGGCAGTAAGCGGATATCCCCCAGGCTCATCCCGAGACTCACTTCCGGCCTCGGTTTTGATGTCGTCTGACTGAGTTTCGACACGTCAACGGCAGAGAACTCGACGTTCATCGCTCATCTTCCCGGTCCACACCTGACGCGATCACGCCGCGCCTTTTCCAACGACGCTCAGGACGACGGTCTTCAGCCAACGCCCCTCGTGGTGGTTTGAAGCCTGCTTCCGCAAGCCGGCTCCGGAGGGCCAAACAACCTCCATCTCTCGTACAGCACCGCAGTCCACGAGGCCGCCATCCATCTCTGCCTCGCCTTCCACGTTCGTGTTCGCAAGAAGTGATCTCAACAAGATTCGGGTAGGTACTTGTACTCGAAATGAGTCAGGTGGAGTGCGGCGGCGACGACGTCGCCGATCCGGCGTGGGCTGGCGGTGGTGTGGCGTAGCGTTTTCCAGCGTCCGATCAGGATGGCGAAGCCGCGTTCGCCTTGCCAGCGCAGCCCGCGCAGCAGCCGGTTGTAGGCGCGGTTGTCGGGTGCGAGTCGGCTGCCGTCAGTAGGCTGCTTGACCGGGGTCTTGATGCCGTGGCCTGCGCTTTCGTAGCCGGAGTCGGCCAGTGCGGGTAGGTCCAGTTCGGCGGCGGACCAGTTCAGTGTGGCGGTCACCCCGAGTTCGCGGGCGCAGCTGGTGTCGTGCAGGTGCCCGGGCATCGCCGCCGATGTCCAGATCGGCAGCCCGTCCGGGCGGATGATCGCTTGGATGTTCGCGCCGAAGTCTCGGTGCTTTCCGGAGTACCAGGCGTCGGTGGTCTCGCCCTTCACGGAACGACCGACACCGCGACACGGGCCTGCACGACCGCGCCCGCGCCAAACTGACCGAGGTCGAGGCGAAGATCACCGACCTCCAGATCATCGCCGACACGCTACGCGCCACCGTCGACGCCGGCTGTGACGACCTCGTCACCTGCGCCGGCCAGCCCTGCTGCACGATCCCGTTCGCCACCATCGCGCAAGGAGCACCACATGCCGACCCTCGTTGACCGCGCCCGCCGGGTGCTGCCGTCCGGACTGACCGGCCTCGCCGGCCTGGCATGCGCGGCGTGCTGCGCCATCCCGCTGCTCCTCGCCGCCGGCGTGCTGTCCGGCACCGGATGGGCGCTGGCCGGGCAGTGGATGCCCGGCATCTCCGTCGCGCTCGCCGCCGTCGCCGGCGGCGCCTGGTGGTGGTCATCGCGGCAACACCACCCCCGACGCTGTGCCAGCGGCTGCGCGTGCGGCACCACCTGATCAACACCGGTACCGTGCCCACGTGACAGTCCTGCGCTCGCTGCTGCTGTTCGTCCTCGCCGCCGTCGCCGAGATCGGCGGAGCCTGGCTGATCTGGCAGGGCTGGCGCGAACACCGTGGCCTGTGGTGGATCGCCGGGGGCGTCGTCGCCCTCGGCGCCTACGGGTTCGTCGCGTCCCTGCAACCCGACCCGAACTTCGGACGCATCCTCGCCGCCTACGGCGGCGTCTTCGTCGCCGGCTCCCTCGCCTGGGGCATGGTCGTCGACAAGTTCCGCCCCGACCGGTGGGACATCATCGGCGCCGTCATCTGTCTCGTCGGCGTCGCCGTCATCATGTACGCGCCCCGCACCCACCCCTGAGCAGCACCGGCAGTCGAGGTCAGGGCCGGGGGCTGCCGATCCGCACCTGGTTGCCGTCGGGGTCGGTGAGGACAAAGGTGACGCCCAGTTCGGCGACCCGGCCGGCGGGCAGGTGCCGGCCGCAACAGCCGCAGCAGCGCAGACCGGAGCCGGCGGCGGTGTCGGCAGCGAGCGTCATGACCCGACCTTACTGAGTGCGGCGACCAGGTCGTCCACCTCCGGTACACCGGCGAGGCCGCTGGGCGTGGCATACACCCGGCACGTCAGCCCGCAGACCGGTGCCGAAGCGAACAGATCGACGCCGTCGACAGTGAACGTCGGGGATCCGGCGAACCCGACCGCCGCCGCGTCCGCCTCGGTCTCGACCGCCACGAAGCTGATCTCGGCTTCGGGCCGACCGACCAGGTCGAGGGCCTGCCGCAGCCGTTGTCCGGCGTCGCGCCAGTTCGGGCAGTCCGCGAAGTACAGCACCGACACCTGCATGCCCTGATCCTGCCTTCCGGAGACGTCGGGCGGTAGCGGCCTCCGCGGTGGTGGCGCCCTACCCACATGCAAGATCAACTGTTGGCGGCTGATGACACGTTCGTTACCGGCACCCCGGGTTCGCGGGTTCGACCTCGCGCCGGTGCCGTGCCGGCCGACAGCTGCGCCCACCACCGGCCTACGGCCAGATCTTCCTCCAGTTCCTGCCGCAGCCGTTGTTCCTCGGCGGCGCGGGCCTGCTCCTGGCGCTGCCGTTCCTCGGCCTCACGCCGCTGCCGAGCCTGCTCGGCTTCGATCTCACACTGCCGGCGCTGCTCTGCCGCCCGGATCTCGCGCTGCCGTTCCTGTTGGCGTGCACGCCGTGGCCGCACTCGGGGCAGCGCAGCGCGACCCGGGGGCGGGTCTTGTGCACCTGGTCCCACGTCAGTCCGCGACCGAGGTCGGGCAGGGTGGCGTCGATGCGGCCGGCCTCGGGGCGGATCGCCGCGAACGCCATGTCACCTCTGCCCCGTCCGGCGCTTGGAGGCCAGGTCGGTCGCGGTGACGTGCGCGGCGACGGCTTCCGTGCCCGGCCGGGCGTGGCGCTCCAGGGAGCGGACGGAGGCGTGCCGGGACCGAGCGAGCAGGGTGGCGGTGTTCGTGCCGTTCTCGGCTTCGTAGGTGAGCATCGTGTGGCGCAGCTGGCGCAGCGTGAAGCCCTGCGCCCGGTCGACCGGGTCAGCGAGGGAACAGGTCGCGTGCTCGAAGATCTCGGCGGCGCGGCGGTAGGACATCCAGGCCCGGCCGGTGACGGGGCGCAGGTCGACGGTGGCCACGGCCCGGGCCGGCTTGCCGTCGGCGAGGAACACCGGCCTGCCGGCACGTCCGGCCAGCATCCAGGACAGCAGCATGGCGGCGCCGATCTGCCAAGACACCCACTCGGTCTTGCCGCCCTTGGACAACACCCGCGGCGCGTTTGCTGGCCAGCCCGAGGGCGCCCACGTCGAGGGCGACGATCTCCTTGGCGCGAGGGGCGGTCTCGTAGAACAGCCAGCACAACGTCTTATCGCGCAGACCGACGTCGGCGACCAAGCCGGCCAACCCGCGCCACGACGCCAGCGCCAAGCGCACGGTGGACAGGTGACGGACCTGGGCGGCCGGGGCGGTGGCGCCGAACGCCGCGGTGTACGCCTGTGCGAGCGCAATAGCCCCGACGTCGGTGTCCAGCGCGGCGATGTCGTCGCCGACTGGTGTGCCGGCGAGCCGGGTGGCGAGCACGGCCGAGGCCTGCCTGTACATGACCGCGGTCCCGGGCGACCAAGCGCCGGCGGCGGTGCGCGCGAAGAGGAACGTCTCGACGGCGTGGGCGAAGGTCGGAGTCGACGACGACGTCCGGAGCTTGTGGACCTGGCCCACCGTGCACCTCACGGCTTATCGCAGGACATGCGTACGGACCGAGGATGCCGGAGCGCTACGACATTTCCCGTCCCCGTCTGCGCGTTGGGGACGAACGAGTCCGCACCGATGTGGACTGCCGCGGGCATTGTCATCAAATGCAACTAGCGCAGTCTATTGCGATCATCGCAAAAGTGTGCGCAGAATGTAGGCATGAGTCGACGAGACATCTTCACCGACGTGGCCGCGATCCTGCACCCGATCCCACAGCCCCGCGAAGCCGGCGACGAGGACCACGAGGGCTTCCTCGAAGGGCGCCACCAGGCCACCGAGGAACAGCGGCAGGCCGAGGAGAATCTGCGGCTGGCGTGGGAGGAAGGCGGCCAGGACCCGCTGATCGGGGCGCTGGCCGCTGCGCGCCGCGCCAAGGAGGAAGCCGAGCAGCGGATCCGCGAGTTACTCGCCTACGGCCGCGAGTTCGTCCAGCCTCGCCCGTACACGTTGGGCGACCTGGCCGCGGCCGCAGGCATGTCCATCTCCGGGGTTCGCACCGCCTACGGGCACCGCGACGCCGACGCGGTCGCCACTGCGACCGGTGGCAAGCCGCGAGAGTGGCGGGCCCCCGACCCCGACGACGGCAAGGCATCCACGTGAGCGCGACGACCTGCGTCTGCCTGCCTCGCTGGCAGCGGCTGTACACCGTGATCGAAGGCATGCGGTACGAGGTGGAACCGGCCGCGACGGACACCGCGACCAGCCTGCTGTTCCGGGCCTGGTGCGCCGGATGCGGCGCCGAGTTCACGCGCCCGTTCCGGCTCGGCGCCCGCGACCTACGCGCCGCCTGACGAGCCTGCCTGGCCTGCTCCAGCTCGAGTCCTCGGAGTTCCCCGTTTCTCTCTGAGTGCCGATATTGGTCGCCGGCGGGGGCCGCTATCCGGCGGGTGCGGGAGGTCGGGTGAACGCCCGGTCGTGGGGAGTCAGGCGGCGGCGCGAAGCACCACGTCGAGTACCCGGTTGGGGTCGGCGGCGTAGCTTGTGCTGAACCAGGCCATGTTCGCCTCCACGACGGCCCAGTGTTCGTCGCCGCGGTCGGCGTTGCTGGCGAGGCCGACGTCGACGACGACCGCGTTGGGCAGGCTGTCGGCGCAGGCGTCGAGCAGGCCGGCGGCGAAGTCGAGCACGGCGGCGCGGTACGCGCAGACGTCCAGGGGGGCTGGGTCGAGCCGACCGTTGGTGGCGTAGCGGCTGGCAACGTACACCATGCCGTCGAGGACGAATAACCGGTACTCCGCCAGGAACGTCACGATCTCACTGACCAGCACCGGAGTGTCAGCGGGGTAACGCTCGTTACCGGGCAGGCGGGAACCGTCGGCGTAGACGTCGGCCGGCAGGGTCTTGTCCCTGGGCGGCTTGACGAACATCGGCGTACGGGACCAGCGCGCCTCACCGAGCGTGGTCAGGGCGATGTCGCGGTGGGTGTACTCGTACGGCAGCCGCGTCAGCCAGTCATCAGCCGGTTCGAGCAGCGCCAAGTCGAGATCCTCAGCGACCGCACCAGCGAAGATGGGTCCGCCGTAGAGGTGCCCGCCCACAGCATGCCGCAGCCGGGCAGGCACGACCGGACTGGACAGATGCTCCACCGCCAAGCCTCGTCGCCAGGTCGACTCGGCCAGCAGCTCGGCGGTGCGATCGAGGCGTGGGGGCAACACCAGAAAGCCGGCGACCGGGACAGCGAGGGCCATGACCCACGATTCTGGCGATCCGCCGCCCTACCGTCGCCCGATTATCCTCCCCACAGCAGACCCCAACCCGAACGCGACAGGCCGTACGGCGACACCCGCCCGGCCTGGCCCGCACGATGCCGCACGCGCCGCGATCGACCGGCCGGCAGCCCCGCCACCACCAGCGGCAACGGGCCGGCTACACAAGGTGATCTGAGCGGTCAGGGCCGCGCCCCGTTCGGCCTCGCACCGGCTTTCGTAGGAGAGGGAAGCCGGCGTGTCCGTACATCTGACGTTTGATCAGCTTGGTCTTGATGTTGACCCGGTCCCCGGAGCCCGGCATTCCGGGCAGTGCGGTGGTGGGGCCGTTTCACACGATCTTTAGGTTCGCCGGTTCGGCCTTGCCGGGTGCCGTGCCGGCCGATGTCGGCCGGAGGTCGCCAGCAGGCCGGGCACGGCATCCGTCCCGCACCGGTCAGCAGCAGGTTCCGGTGGCTCCGACGGTGGCGGGTTCCTTGTCGGTGGCGGGGGTGCAGCAGGAGCTCTCGGTGGCCTTCTCCAGGTGGTCGGAGTCGGCCTTGACGGTGTAGACCTCCCAGGCGTTACCGGGGCCGCGTACCCAGACCTTGTCCTGGAGGGCGTAGCAGCATTCGGTGCCATCGGTTCCGGACCCGCCGGATACACCGCTGCCGTCTATGCCGCCCGCGCCAACCTCGCGCCTCTCGTGATCGAGGGCAGCCAGTCCGGCGGCGCGCTGATGACCACCACCGGCCGATGCACCCGCAGTTCGTAGGCCCGCAGGTAGTCCACGACGTACCCGGCGGTCGGGAACTCCTCGCCCTCCTGCCGAGGCATCCCCCACCCCCGGCAGCGGGCTGTACTCCGCCGGCGAGAACAGCCGCAACGAGTCCCAGCCGTGCCGCCACGCGCCACCCGGCTGCGACTGGGCGTCGAGGATGACGTAATCCAGGCCGGCGCGGCGCAGGTAGTAGCCCCCCGCCGCCAAGCCACCCTGCCCGCCCTCGACGACCACCACGTCACATGATCCGGGCACGCTCGGCATCTCCCTCCGTCCACGGATCATCATGCCGAGTGGCCCACGTTCCGCGTCACGCTGGGCTGATGCCGGCACCGCCCATCCGGCCCCGGATACGGCCGGGACGGATCGCCGAAGCTTCCTACCCGCAGCCTGACGGTGACCAGGTCCTGGTTCCACCGGCATATCGATGGTGTTGGTGCAACGATGGAAGACGTGCCAACTCCGAAAACAGCTACGCCAGCCGTCTCGCCGCTTGCCGGCGAGCCGATCAAGCGTGCCGACGCCGAGCGGCTCGCGGGAGTGCTGAAGGCGGTCGCCGACCCGGCCCGGCTGCGACTGCTCAGCCTGATCCAATCCGCCCCGCAGGGTGAGGCGTCCGTCAGTGACCTCACCGCCCCGCTCGGGCTCTCCCAGCCGACCGTGAGTCATCACCTTCGGATCCTCACCGAGGCCGGCCTACTCGAACGCGAGAAGCGAGGCGTCTGGGCGTACTACCGCCTCGTGCCGTCCGCGATCGCAGCGATCGCCGACCTGTTGACGCCACCCCGCAAACGGGCGACGAAGAAAGCCCGCTGAGCGGCGCCCTTTGCCCTTCGGGCCGCAGCCGGTTACCTCCACCAAGCGCAGCTGCGGCGACGCCTGCCCCGTCTTCCCGGCAAACGCTACGAAGACTGGGGAAACTCACCGACCCCGCCGGGCAACGCCTCCACGTCGTCCGCCAGATCCGCAACGACATCAAGACCCGAGTCACCGACCTGCTCGCCACCATCAACCGAAACGGCTGAACGCCAGCACCCAGACCGTTCGGCAACTCCGTGCCGTCCTGGTCGACAGCGCTCCCGTATCCGTTCGGCGACTCGTTGCGCGCAGCCCGACGGCGACGACCGGCGTTGTCCTGGTCGACGACGTCCCCGGATTCGGCAGCTCGCCCGACCGGACTCGTCACCCGCTACCGTCCCAACCATGGAAAGTTGACGAACTCTCACACCGACTATCTGACGACGTAGGGCAGGATCCGGCCTGCTTGAAGACAAGGACGAGGGTGGCGCGGATGCTGTTTGCGGTGCGACGAGTTGCGGCGGTTGTTGCCGTGTTGGCGGTCACTGCCGGTCCCGACGCGCTGCGACCGCTCCAGACCAGCACCGCCGACACCACGGCCTCGACCTCCTGCACCGAAATGCCGAATCGCCGGGTGCACTCCTGGGTGAGCAGCAAGGCGGCCGACCGCACCCAGGAACTCACGCTCGATCAGCTCAAGCTGCTCTGCCGTACCGGCACGACGGAGTAGGAACCCGCAGCCGTTCGCCGTCAGCGCTTCGCACATCTGCCGGTGGGAACCGGAAGCGCGTCGGCGGCCGGCTCGGGCTGACCTCTTCGAACTGCCACGCGGTGCTGCGCCGGAGTGGCCCGCCTCGACCGTGCGACGGGCCGACCGCGGCAATGGGCACGGTTGTACCTCGTTCGTGCTTCTTCCCCGCCGTGGGCCGGTACCCGTGGACGCCGGTGGCACGCCCTCACGGTCATCGGGTCCCTCTGGTCCCGCCACCATGACGCCGAACTGCCCGACCGCGCAGAGAAGCCGCCCGCTTACCGCGGAAATTCCGAATTGAGCACGTCGCGTCGTGCGGGCGTGCGATGTGTTATCGCCCGAGGAGGCAGCGCAGCACCTTGATGATCTCGTCGGGTGCTTCCTCGGCCATGAAGTGCCCGGCTGACGTGGTGCGGTGCTTCAGATCAGCGGCCCAGGTGCGCCACAGTGCGGCGGCGTCGTAGCCGAGAGCAGCTCCCCAGTCCTGCTGGACAACGGTGACCGGCATGCCGAGGCGGTTTCCTGCGGCTCGGTCGGCTCGATCATGTTCGAGGTCGATGCCGGCCGTGGCGCGGTAGTCGGCGACGATGGACGGGACCGCCTCGCGGGAGGCTTTCAGGTACTCCTCCCGTACGTCCGCGGGGATGGCCTGCGGGTTCTGGGCCCATGCGTCGAGGAAGTGACCGAAGAAGGCGTCCGCGCTGGCGCTGATCATCTGCTCGGGCAGCCCGGGCGGCTGGGCCATCAGGTACAGGTGAAAGGCGACCGCGGCGGTGGCCCCATGCAGGATGTCCCACATGTCTAGGGTCGGCAGGACGTCGAGCACGGCGAGGTGGGTGATCGTAGCGGGATGGTCGAGGCCGGCGCGGATGGCGACGAGAGCACCGCGATCGTGGCCGGCCAGGGCGAAGCGCTCGTGGCCGAGCGTGGTGGCGAGTTTGACGATGTCGGCGGCCATGGTCCGCTTGGAGTATGTGTCGGCGTCGCGCTCGGCGGGTTTTTCGCTGGCCCCGTAGCCGCGCAGGTCCGGGCAGATCACTGTGTGGTCGGTGCTCAGGTCGACGGCGACGTGTCGCCACATGAGGTGGGTTTGCGGGAATCCGTGCAACAGCACGATCGGGCTGCCGGTGCCGCCCACCGCCACGTTCAGCGTCACATCGTCCTCGACCGCGACGCGCTGGTAGTCGAAACCGGGAATGGCGGAAGTCATGTTGTCCCTTTCTCGTCGGGTGGACGAGTCCAGGCTGCCGGTTGCCGATGAGCAACCGATGAGCGCGCTACGTTGGTCCAGGCGGAAGGGCGGTTCGAGCGGTGCACGTCGGGTTCGGTGTTCTCGGGCCGGTCGTCGCCTGGGACGGTGCCGGCGCGTTGATCGACGTGAAGGGGCCGAAGCATCGTGCGGTGCTGGCGCGGCTTGTCGTCGCGCGCGGCCGGGTCGTCTCGGTCAGCCGCCTCGTTGACGACCTGTGGGAGGAGCCCCCGCCGGGCGCGGTGAGCGCCGTCCGCACGTTCGTGGCAGCGTTGCGGCGTGCTCTCGAGCCGCAGCGTGCGCCGCGTGAACCGGCTCGGCTGCTGGTCACCGAGGGACCGGGCTATGTGCTTCGGGCAGCGCCGGACACCGTCGACGCTTGGCGGTTCGAGGAGTCGGTTGCCGCCGCGTCCGCCGCACCGCCGCGCCGGGCGGTTGAGCTGCTCGATGATGCGCTGAGCTGGTGGCGAGGGCCCGCGTACGCCGGCTTCGACGACGAGCCGTGGGCGCGCGCCGAGCGGTCCCGACTCGAACAACTACGGCTGAACGCGATCGAGCAACGTGCCGAGGCGCGACTGGCGCTCGGGCGCGCCGCCGACGTCGTACCGGATCTCGACGCCCACGTGGCCGAGCACCCCTGGCGGGAGGAGGCGTGGCGGCTGCTGGCACTGGCCTTGTACCGCACGGGACGGCAAGGAGACGCCCTCGCGGTCCTCCGCCGAGCCCGTAGTCTGCTCCTCGAACAGCTCGGTATCGATCCGAGCCCACGCCTGCGTCGCCTGGAGACCGACATCCTCCGGCAAGCCGACCAGGTGAACGACGGCCCCGGCTCGCCGGACCCGGAACGAATCTGGGCGGAGGCCGCGGCGGCATACGACCGTACCGTCGCGACCGGCTCTCGGGCCCGGCTCGAGTCGACGGTCGGCCTGCTGCGAAGTCTCGCGGTGACCGGGGCGAGCGGGCTCGAGGCGGCTCGGGACCAACGGATCGCGGCCGTCGCCGCAGCCGAGCAACTCGGCGACGTCGAACTCACCGCCCGGGTAATCGGTGGTTACGACGTACCCGCAATCTGGACCCGCTCCGACGACCCGACGCAGGCCGCGCAGATCGCGGCGGCGGCCGAGCGGGCCCTGGCCGCCCTTCACCCCGGGTCGCCCGACGCCACCAGGGCTCGCCTGCTGGCCACGATCGCCGTGGAGTCGCGCGGTACACGCGCGGCGCGCGGGCCCGAGGCAGCCCGGCAGGCCGAGCGGATCGCCCGTGGCCTGGGCGACCCGGCCCTGTTGGCCTTCGCCCTCAACGGCGTGTTCATGCAGACCTTCCACCGCGCGGGCCTCGCCCGCGAGCGAGACGACATCGGCACCGAGCTCGTCTCACTCTGCGCCCGGCACGGCCTGGTGACGTTCGAGATCCTCGGTCACCTCATCCGCCTGCAGGCCCGCAGCGCCCTCGCCGACTTCGCCGCCGCCGACGCCCACGCCGCCGCTGCGGACCAACGCGCCGAGCGGTACGAGAGCCCGCTGGTCGGCGTGTTCACGCAGTGGTACCGAGCGCTGCGACTGGCCGCGACCGGGTCGTCGCCGCAGGCTGCGGAGGCCGCCTACCGGGACGCCGCGGCGCAGCTCGCCAACGCCGGCATGCCCGGGGTCGAGCGGGGCCTCCTTCCGCTGGCCCTGCTGTGCCTGCGCGTGTGGCGCGGCGGCCCGGCCGCGTTCGACGACGACACCGACTGGGGCCCTTACGCGCCCTGGGTCCGCCCACTCGTCCTGCTGGCCCGCGACCGCCCGGCCGACGCCGCCGCGGCCCTGCGCCAGTCCCCAGACCCGCCACGTGACCTGCTGTTCGAGGCGCTATGGTGCCTCACCGCCCAAGCTGCGATCACGCTGAACGACCGGGCCACGATGAAACGCGCCCATGCCGAACTCGCACCGGCCGCCGACGAACTGGCCGGGGCCGGCAGCGGCGTGCTCACCGTCGGCCCCGTCTCACATCACCTCGACCGCCTCGCTGCGGCCCTCAGCCGCACCCGGTGAGCCGGAGCCGATCCGGTCCGGTCTGGCAAGCCAGCCGTCGACAGGAGCAGTCTCTCCAGCGCTGGGGGCGGGATCCGGTCCGTTTCCCGGCCGGGTCCCGCCCCCAGTTCGGCCATTACTGAGCAGGATCAGCGGTAGTTGCCACTGCCCGGGCTGGGGATGATCATGGTGGCCTCCTCGTTGGCGTCCCGAGCCTGGCCGGGGACCGGCTGGGCCGGCGGTGTGGCCGTAATGGCGGTGTCGGCGTCGCGGCGGCCGGCGGCGTAGGCGCGGGCGTCGCTGGCGATGGCCTGCGACTCCTCCTCGGCGGCCGGGCCGGCGCGGATGTCCGCGATGGTCGGTCGTCTGGTGGTGGCCTCAGCCCGGGTGGCCGGCTCACACTCCCGCCGCGTCGGTGGGGTCATGAAGCTCAGATACCGTGCCTCCCGTGATTGAAGCCGAGATTGAGGTCAGCGAAGATCTGGTCCGCGACTTGCTGCGCGAGCAGCATCCGGACCTGGCCGAGCTGCCCATCCGCGAGGTGGCGGGCGGCTGGGGAAACCAGATGTGGCGTCTCGGGGACGACCTGGCCGTCCGGATGCAGCGGATGGACCAAAGCCCCGATCTGCAGCTCAAGGAGCGCCGCTGGCTGCCGCTGCTGGCCTCACGCCTGCCGCTTCCGATCCCGACTCCGGTGCGCAGCGGCACACCGTCCGAGCGCTTCCCCAAGATCTGGACGGTCATGACATGGGTGGAAGGCACGCCCCTGGACGACGGCTCGATCACTCGCGGCGACCACGCGGCCGACATGCTGGCGGCTTTTCTCAAGGCGCTGCATGTGGAGGCGCCCGCCGATGCGCCGGTCGCCTCGGATTTCGGCACCCACCCCAAGGACTCCAGGGGCGGGTTCGAGCACTTCCTTGCGGCTGTGGACCTCGACGGCTTCGGCTTCGCCGAGAACGACATCCGGGCTGTGTGGAACGACGCGGAAGCGACCCCCGAGTGGCCGGGACCACGGGTGTGGGTACACGGTGACCTGCATCCCGCGAACGTCGTCATCGCCGACGGCACACTGGCGGGCATCGTCGACTTCGGCGCGCTCTTCGCCGGCGATCCGGCGTGGGACCTCGGGGCCGCCTGGCTGCTGCTGCCCGAGGGAAGCGTCTCGCGGTTCTTCGACAGCTACGCCCAGGCAGACGAGGCGACGGTCCGACGGGCGCGCGGGCTGGCCGCCATGAAGAGCCTGTTCCTGATGCTGATGGGCCAGAACGGGGACCGCGGTCTGCCTGGCGGCAAGCCGAACTGGGGTCCGATAGGCCGGTCGACCCTTGATCGTGTCCTGAAGGGCCTTTGACGGACGAGGTGGCTTCGTGATCACGGCGTCGGCCGTCCGGGAGCCGCCGCTCGCTCGATCGCCCGGTACACCGTCGAGCGGGCGACGCCGAACAACTCGGCCAGCTCGGCGCTGGTGTGCTCGCCAGCGTGGTGCAGCGCGACCAGGTGTGCCTCCTGCCGCGCGTTGAGTTTCGGCTGTTTGCCCCGCAGTCGGCCCTTGGCCTTGGCAACCTTCATGCCCTCCCGGGTGCGCATCCGGGCCAGATCCGCCTCAAACTCCGCCACCATGGCCAACGCCGTGAACAACAGCTTGCCCACCGGATCCGTCGGATCGTGCACCGAGCCGCCCAGGTTCAGCTTCACTCCGCGCGCGGTGAGCTCCTTGGCGATGTCGTGTGCGTCGGCGACCGACCGGGCGAGCCGGTCCAGCTTCGTCACCACAAGGGTGTCGCCGGCCCGGCACGCCGCCAACGCCTCCCGCAGGCCCGGGCGAGCCCGGTTCGTTCCCGTCAGACCCTTGTCGACATAGATCCGCTCCGCGCCGACTCCCAACACGGTCAACGCGTCGAGCTGCGCGGTGAGGTCCTGCTCGTCCGTCGACACCCGCGCATATCCAATGAGTAGCCCAGCCACCGAGCGACTGTAGCGTTTACCCCCCGCTCACCGGGCACCTTACCGGGCGGGTCTTACGGGACGGCCTGACCTGCGACGCGACGGCCCTCAGAAACCTGGCGCGAGGCGCCCGGTGAAGGACCCTCTAACGGGACACCAGCACGAACACCTCTCGACTGCGGCCACGCCGTCAACCAAGATCAACAATTTGGCGGCTGGTGACACCTTCGTTACCGGCACCCCTATCCCCGTGGTTCAGCCAGGACAGATCCTCACTACCCTGCGGGCGGGTCCGGTCCGGGGGCAGGGCCCGGCACCGATGCTTGCCGGGGCTGACCCCGGATCGCTCACCCTGTACCGCGCCGCCCCGCCACCGTTTGCTTCCTGGACCAGCTGCAGCAGACCACGGTCGCGCAATGCCCCGATCCGGTCATGCACCGTCCGCTGCGGTGTGGATGTCGCCGCGGCGAGGTCTGACTCGGTGACGGTGATGAGCCCGTCGTCGTTCATACGGTCGATCAGGGCGTTCCACAACTTCCGCAGCTGATCCCGCTGCCGCGTTGCGGGGGCGTTGTGGCCGGCGTGCTGGTCGAACAGCGTCCGGGCATCATTCCGGTCGCGCGCCCACTGGCTGCCCGCGGGAAGGGCCGGCAGTGGTGCTTGCTGGGGCGGGCCCGGATCGCTCACCCTGTACCGCGCCGCCCCGCCACCGTTTGCTTCCTGGACCAGCTGCAGCAGACCACGGTCGCGCAATACCCCGATCCGGTCATGCACCGTCCGCTGCGGTGTGGATGTCGCCTTGGCGAGGTCTGACTCGGTGACGGTGATGGTCCCGTCGTCGTTCATATGGTCGATCAGGGCGTTCCACAACTTCCGCAGCTGTTCCCGCTGCCGCGTTGCGGGGGCGTTGTGGCCGGCGTGCTGGTCGAACAGCGTCCGGGCATCATCCGGGTCGCGCACCCACTGGCTGTCCGCAGTGGGTTGGGGTTGGGGTTGGTCGGGGTGCAGTGGGGCGGTGGTGGGTGGCTCGTCGGCCGGGTGATGGGGGGTGTCGCTGGCGTGGAGAGTGCCGGCGTCGGTGCGGGTCACCGCTGGGGATGGTTGCCAGTCCATGTCCGGCCCCTGGTGGGTGGCCCAGTCGTCGAGGTTCCCGCTGCTCTCGTCGGCCTGATTGCGCGGCTGGCCGGGGTCGGTGGACATCGCAGCACCGTGGGTGGTCACATCACTGTCGGGATCCGGCCACCCCGGTTCCGTCCACCCCGCCTGCCAGGACGACGCGGTGGGGGCGTCCGGGTCGTCCAGCGGCCCGGGTAGCCCGGGCAGGCCCGTGCCCGCCGGCGGGGCAGGTGCCGGCCCGGACATCGGCACCGTATCCCAGTGGTCCAGCCAGGACAGGTCCTCACCCTGCGGGTGGTCCGGTCCGAGGGCAGGGCCCGGCAACGGTGCTTGCTGGGGCTGACCCGGATCGCTCACCCCGTACCGCGCCGCCCCGCCAGCGTGACCTTCCCGGACCAGCCGCAGCAGACCACTGCCGCGCAATGCCCCGATCCGGCGATGCATCGTCGGCCGCGGTGTGGTTGTCGCCTTGGCGAGGTCTGACTCGCTGGCGGTGATGATCCCGTCGTCGTTCATACGGTCGATCAGGGCGTTCCACAGCTGCCGCAGTTGTTCCGGCTGCCGTGTTGTGGTGGCGATGTGGCTGGCGTGCTGGTCGAACAGCGTCCGGGCCCTATCCGGGTCGCGCACCCATCGGCTGCCTTCGGGAAGGGCCGGTAACGGTGCTTGCTGGGGCTGACCCGGATCGCTCACCCGGTACCGCGCCGCCCCGCCAGCGTGGCCTTCCTGGACCAGCTGCAGCAGAGCACTGCCGCGCAATGCCCCGATCCGGCGATGCACCGTCGGCCGCGGTGTGGTTGTCGCCTCGGCGAGGGCTGACACGCTGGCGGTGATGATCCCGTCGTCGTCCATATGGTCGATCAGGGCGTTCCACAACTGCCGCAGTTGTTCCGGCTGCTGCGTTGTGGTGGCGATGTGGCTGGCGTGCTGGTCGAACAGCGTCCGGGCCCTATCCGGGTCGCGCACCCATCGGCTGCCTTCGGGAAGGGCCGGTAACGGTGCTTGCTGGGGCTGACCCGGATCGCTCACCCGGTACCGCGCCGCCCCGCCAGCGTGGCCTTCCTGGACCAGCTGCAGCAGAGCACTGCCGCGCAATGCCCCGATCCGGTCATGCACCGTCTGCCGCGGTGTGAATGTCGCCTCGGCGAGGGCTGACACGCTGGCGGTGATGATCCCGTCGTCGTCCATATGGTCGATCAGGGTGTTCCACAACTGCCGCAGCTGTTCCCGCTGCCGTGTTGTGGTGGCGATGTGGTCGGCGTGCTGGTCGAACAGCGCCCGGGCCCCGCCCGGGTCGCGCACCCACCGGCTGCCCGCAGTGGGTTGGGGTTGGTCGGGGTGGAGTGGGGCGGGGGTGGTGGGTGGCTCGTCGGCCGGGTGATGGAGGGTGTCGCCGGTGTGGAGAGTGCCGGCGTCGGTGCGGGTCACCGCCGGGGAGGGCGCGAGGGATGGTTGCCAGTCCATGTCCGGCTCCTGGTAGGTGGCCCAGTCGCCGAGGTTCCCGCTGCCGTCGCCGGCCTGATTGTCGGTGCTCGGCTGGTCGAAGTCGGTGGACATCGCAGCACGGTGCCCGTCGGTCACACCAGTGCCGGGAACCGGCCCCGCTGGTTCCGCCCACCCCGCCGGCCAGGACGACGCGGCCGGCCCCGCCGGCCAGGACGATGCCGTGGGGGCGTCCGGGTCGTCTGGCGGCCCGGGCAGCCCAGGCAGACCCGTGCCCGCCGACGGGGCAGGTGCGGGCCCGGGCATCGGCGACTGAGGTGCCGGATCCTGCATGCCCGGTCCGGGCGGGAACGACTGCGTCCCTGGGGACTGGCTGGGCTGGTCGCCGCTGGGCTGCGACCACGATGTCGGGCCGGGTGGGGCCTGCGGCCGGGGCGGATCCATCGGTTGCGGCCCGGGGTCGGGTTCCGTGTCCACGGCCGTGGGCGGGCCGACCCACGCCGGATGGAGCGGATCAAGCAGGACGAGCAGGTCGGCTGGGTCCACACCGAGCAGGTCGGCTGGGTCCACACCGAGCAGATCGGCTGGGTCCACCGGGTAGGTGGCCCAGTCGCCGGGGTTCCCGCTGCCGTCGCCGGCCTGATTGTCGGTGCTCGGCTGGCCGAAGTCGGTGGACATCGCAGCACCGTGCCCGTCGGTCACACCAGTGCCGGGAACCGGCCCCGCTGGTTCCGCCCACCCCGCCGGCCAGGACGACGCGGCCGGCCCCGCCGGCCAGGACGACGCTGTGGGGGCGTCCGGGTCGTCTGGCGGCCCGGGCAGCCCAGGCAGACCCGTGCCCGCCGACGGGGCAGGTGCGGGCCCGGGCATCGGCAACTGAGGTGCCGGATCCTGCATGCCCGGTCCGGGCGGGAACGACTGAGTCCCTGGGAACTGGCTGGGCTGGTCGCCGCTGGGCTGCGACCACGACGTCGGGCCGGGTGGGGCCTGCGGCCGGGGCGGATCCATCGGTTGCGGCCCGGGGTCGGGTTCCATGTCCACGGCCGTGGGCGGGCCGACCCACGCCGGATGGAGCGGATCAAGCAGGACGAGCAGGTCGGCTGGGTCCACACCGAGCAGATCGGCTGGGTCCACCGGGTAGGTGGCCCAGTCGCCGGGGTTCCCGCTGCCGTCGCCGGCCTGATTGTCGGTGCTCGGCTGGCCGAAGTCGGTGGACATCGCAGCACCGTGCCCGTCGGTCACACCAATGCCGGGAACCGGCCCCGCTGGTTCCGCCCACCCCGCCGGCCAGGACGACGCGGCCGGCCCCGCCGGCCAGGACGACGCTGTGGGGGCGTCCGGGTCGTCCAGCGGCCCGGGCAGCCCTGACAGCCCGGGCAGACCCGTGCCCGCCGACGAGGCGGGTACCGGCCCGGACATCGGCAACGTACCCCCGTGGTCCAGCCAGGACAGGTCCTCACCCTGCGGGTGGTCCGGTCCGAGGGCAGGGCCCGGCAACGGTGCTTGCCGGGGCTGACCCGGATCGCTCACCCGGTACCGCGCCGCCCCGCCAGCGTGACTTTCCCGGACCAGCCGCAGCAGACCACTGCCGCGCAATACCCCGATCCGGTGATGCACCGTCTGCTTCGGTGTGGATGTCGCCTCGGCGAGGGCTGACTCGCTGGCGGTGATGGTCCCGTCGTCGTCCATATGGTCGATCAGGGCGTTCCACAACTGCCGCAGCTGTTCCCGCTGCTGCGTTGTGGTGGCGATGTGGCTGGCGTGCTGGTCGAACAGCGTCCGGGCCTCATCCGGGTCGCGCACCCATCGGCTGCCTGCGGGAAGGGCCGGTAACGGTGCTTGCTGGGGCTGACCCGGATCGCTCACCCGGTACCGCGCCGCCCCGCGACCGTGGCCTTTCTGGACCAGCTGCAGCAGAGCACTGCCGCGCAATGCCCCGATCCGGTCATGCACCGTCCGCCGCGGTGTGGATGTCGCCTCGGCGAGGGCTGGCTCGCTGGCGGTGATGATCCCGTTGTCGTCCATCCGGTCGATCAGGGTGTTCCACAACTGCCGCAGCTGTTCCCGCTGCCGTGTTGTGGTGGCGATGTGGTCGGCGTGCTGGTCGAACAGCGCCCGGGCCTCGCCCGGGTCGCGCACCCGCCGGCTGCCCGCAGCGGGTTGGGGTTGGGGTTGGTCGGGGTGGAGTGGGGCGAGGGTGGTGGGTGGCTCGTAGGCCGGGTGATGGAGGGTGTCGCCGGTGTGGAGAGTGCCGTCGTCGGTGCGGGTCACCGCCGGGGAGGGTGCGAGGGATGGTTGCCAGTCCATGTCCGGCTCCTGGTAGGTGGCCCAGTCGCCGGGGTTTCCGCTGCCGTCGCCGGCCTGATTGTCGGTGCTCGGCTGGCCGAAGTCGGTGGACATCGCAGCACCGTGCCCGTCGGTCACACCAGTGCCGGGAACCGGCCCCGCTGGTTCCGCCCACCCCGTCGGCCAGGCCGGCGCGGCCGGCCCCGTCGGCCAGGGCGATGCCGTGGGGGCGTACGGGTCGTCTGGCGGCCCGGGCAGCCCTGACAGCCCGGGCAGCCCTGACAGCCCGGGCAGCCCTGACAGCCCGGGCAGACCCGTGCCCGCCGGCGGGGCAGGTACCGGCCCGGACATCGGCAACGTACCCCCGTGGTCCAGCCAGGACAGGTCCTCACCCTGCGGGCGGTCCGGTCCGAGGGCAGGGCCCGGCACCGGTGCTTGCCGGGGCTGACCCGGATCGCTCACCCGGTACCGCGCCGCCCCGCCAGCGTGACCTTCCCGGACCAGCCGCAGCAGACCACTGCCGCGCAATGCCCCGATCCGGTCATGCACCGTCGTCTGCGGTGTGGATGTCGCCTCGGCGAGGGTTGACTCGCTGGCGGTGATGATCCCGTTGTCATCCATCCGGTCGATCAGGGCCTTCCACAACTGCCGCAGCTGTTCCCGCTGCTGCGTTGTGGTGGCGATGTGGCCGGCGTGCTGGTCGAACAGCGCCCGGGCCCCCTCCGGGTCGCGCACCCATCGGCTGCCCGCGGGAAGGGCCGGCAACGGTGCTTGCTGGGGCTGACCCGGATCGCTCACCCCGTACCGCGCCGCCCCGCCAGCGTGACCTTCCTGGACCAGCCGCAGCAGACCACGGTCGCGCAATACCCCGATCCGGTGATGCACCGTCCGCGGCGGTGTGGATGTCGCCTCGGCGAGGGCTGGCCCGCTGGCGGTGATGATCCCGTTGTCGTCCATCCGGTCGATCAGGGCGTTCCACAACTGCCGCAGCGGTTCCCGCTGCCGTGTTGTGGTGGCGATGTGGCCGGCGTGCTGGTCGAACAGCGCCCGGGCCCCGCCCGGGTCGCGCAGCCACTGGCTGCCTTCGGGAAGGGCCGGCAGTGGTGCTTGCCGGGGCTGACCCGGATCGCTCACCCCGTACCGTGCCGCCCCGCGACCGTGACTTTCCTGGACCCGCTGCAGCAGACCACGGTCGCGCAATACCCCGATCCGGTCATGCACCGTCGGCTGCGGTGCGGATGTCGCCTCGGCGAGGGCTGACCCGCTGGCGGTGATGATCCCGTTGTCGTCCATCCGGTCGATCAGGGCGTTCCACAACTGCCGCAGCTGTTCCCGCTGCCGTGTTGTGGTGGCGATGTGGCCGGCGTGCTGGTCGAACAGCGCCCGGGCCTCGCCCGGGTCGCGCACCCGCCGGCTGCCCGCAGCGGGTTGGGGTTGGGGTTGGGGTTGGGGTTGGGGTTGGTCGGGTTGCGGCGAGGCGGGCGTGGTGGGTGGCTCGTCGGCCGGGTGATGGAGGGTGTCGCCGGCGTGAACAGTGCCGGCGTCGGTGCGGGCCACCGCCGGGGAGGGCGCGAGGGATGGCTGCCAGTCCATGTCCGGCTCCTGGTAGGTGGCCCAGTCGCCGGGGTTCCCGCCCTCGCCGGCCCAGTCGCCGAGGTTCCCGCCGTCGCTGGCCTGATCGTCGATGCCCGGCTGGTCGAAGTCGGTGGACATCGCCGCACCGTGCCCGTCGGTCACGCCCATGCCGGGTACCGGCCACCCCGGTTCCGCCCACCCCGCCGGCCAGGACGACGCGGTGGGGGCGTCCGGGTCGTCCAACGGCCCGGGCAGCCCTGGCAGACCCGTGCCCGCCGGCGGGGCAGGTGCAGGCCCGGACATCGGCACCGTAGCCCCGTGGTCCAGCCAGGACAGGTCCTCACCCTGCGGGCGGTCCGGTCCGAGGGCAGGGCCCGGCAGCGGTGCTTGCCGGGGCTGACCCGGATCGCTCACCCCGTACCGCGCCGCCACGCGACCGCGACCTTCCCGGACCCGCTGCAGCAGACCACGGTCGCGCAATACCCCGATCCGGGCATGCACCGTCGGCTGCAGTGTGAATGTCGCCTCGGCGAGGTCTGACCCGCTGGCGGTGATGATCCCGTTGTCATCCATCCGGTCGATCAGGGCCTTCCACAACTGCCGCAGCTGTTCCCGCTGCCGTGTTGTGGTGGCGATGTGGCCGGCGTGCTGGTCGAACAGCGCCCGGGCCTCGCCCGGGTCGCGCAGCCATCGGCTGCCTTCGGGAGGGGCCGGCAGTGGTGCTTGCCGGGGCTGACCCGGATCGCTCACCCCGTACCGCGCCGCCCCGCCACCGTGTGCTTCCTGCACCAGCTGCAGCAGAGCACTGCCGCGCAATGCCCCGATCCGGTCATGCACCGTCGGCCGCGGTGTGAATGTCGCCTCGGCGAGGTCTGGCTCGCTGGCGGTGATGATCCCGTTGTCGTCCATCCGGTCGATCAGGGCGTTCCACAACTGCCGCAGCTGTTCCCGCTGCCGTGTTGTGGTGGCGATGTGGCCGGCGTGCTGGTCGAACAGCGCCCGGGCCCCGCCCGGGTCGCGCAGCCACTGGCTGCCTTCGGGAGGGGCCGGCAGTGGTGCTTGCCGGGGCTGACCCGGATCGCTCACCCCGTACCGCGCCGCCCCGCCACCGCGACCTTCCTGGACCAGCTGCAGCAGAGCACTGCCGCGCAATACCCCGATCCGGGCATGCACCGTCTGCCGCGGTGTGAATGTCGCCTCGGCGAGGTCTGGCTCGCTGGCGGTGATGATCCCGTTGTCGTCCATCCGGTCGATCAGGGCGTTCCACAACTGCCGCAGCTGTTCCCGCTGCCGTGTTGTGGTGGCGATGTGGCCGGCGTGCTGGTCGAACAGCGCCCGGGCCCCGCCCGGGTCGCGCACCCACTGGCTGCCCTCGGGAGGGGCCGGCAGTGGTGCTTGCCGGGGCTGACCCGGATCGCTCACCCCGTACCGCGCCGCCCCGCGACCGCGACCTCCCTGGACCCGCTGCAGCAGACCACGGTCGCGCAATACCCCGATCCGGTCACGCACCGTCCGCTGCGGTGTGGATGTCGCCTCGGCGAGGTCTGACTCGCTGGCGGTGATGATCCCGTTGTCGTCCATACGGTCGATCAGGGTGTTCCACAACTGCCGCAGCTGTTCCGGCTGCGGTGTTGTGGTGGCGATGTGGTCGGCGTGCTGGTCGAACAGCGTCCGGGCCCTATCCGGGTCGCGCACCCATCGGCTGCCCGCAGTGGGTTGGGGTTGGTCGGGGTGGAGTGGGGCGGGGGTGGTGGGTGGCTCGTCGGCCGGGTGATGGAGGGTGTCGCCGGCGTGGACAGTGCCGGCGTCGGTGCGGGCCACCGCCGGGGAGGGCGCGAGGTATGGCTGCCAGTCCATGTCCGGCCCCTGGTAGGTGGCCCAGTCGCCGAGGTTCCCGCCGTCGCTGGCCTGATCGTCGGTGCTCGGCTGGTCGAAGTCGGTGGACATCGCCGCACCGTGCCCGTCGGTCACGCCCATGCCGGGTACCGGCCACCCCGGTTCCGCCCACCCCGCCGGCCAGGACGACGCGGCCGGCCCTGCCGGCCAGGACGATGCGGTGGGTGCGTCCGGGTCGTCCAACGGCCCGGGCAGCCCTGGCAGACCCGTGCCCGCCGGCGGGGCAGGTGCAGGCCCGGACATCGGCAGCGTATCCCAGTGGTCCAGCCAGGACAGGTCCTCACCCTGCGGGTGGTCCGGTCCGAGGGCAGGGCCCGGCACCGGCAACTGCGCCCCTGGATCCCGCGACGGGCCCCACACCCACTGGGCGGCGGACACCGGGCCAGGACCAGACGGGTCGCCGCCTTCCGCTGGATCGGGCGACTGCCCGCCTGAGGTGTTGCCGGCCCACCGGTGCCGGCCGCCAGCGGCGGCGAAGTCCTCCTGATCCGGCCAGCGCACGCCGGGTTCCTGACCGTTCTCGACGATGTCCGCGGTCCGTACCGCCTCCACCAGATCCGGCCCGAACAACTCCACCGAACCATCCGAGAACAACACCGACCGCACCGGCTCGTCCCCGTGTGGCCGCAGCTCGCCGGGTATCTGGTCCACCTCGTGCGTGGACGACATCAACCGCCGGGCACGGAGCTGGGTGCGCAACCATCCACCGAAGGAGGTGGCCTGCCCCGGTCCCCGCCATGCCCCGTCGCACCAGACCAGCAAGATGTCAGGTATGCCGCCGCCCCGCTGTCGCGCCTGCGCGACGGCGTGTTGCCAGGCGGGCGAGGCGGTGATCATCCGGAGGAACAAGGCCTGACGCACCGGATCGTCGGCCAGCCGCTCGGCCAGGTTCCGGTGCCCGGCGATGGTGAACCATCCCTCCACCGACGGCAGCGCCTGCGCCGCCGTGCGATCCGCCGCCGCGTCCAGATCCGCCACCACCGGGTCGGCGAAGTACACACCGCTGAACGTGTCCGCCATGACGACATCCCTGGACACCTCGAACAGCCGCGGCAGGACCCCGTCCGGCGACGCCGCCTGGATACCGAGGTCCGCAGCGAGCCGGCGCAGCTGAGCGTCGCTGGCACGGCCGTAGCCGCCGCTGGCGAGATCGTGGATTCGTTCCACGGCCGGCCCAGTCGCCGCGACGGCCCGCTCGCCGAGACCGCCAGAGCCGGCACTGATCGACTCGTCCAGCAACGACACACCACTGATCGAACCCGAGTCCCTGAAACCGGTCGAATCCGTGTCCCGGGAGCCGAGATCGGGGCTGAACACTCCACCGCTTGCCACAGACACGTCACTGACCGACGCCGTATCACCGACGCTGACGACGTCGACGATCGACATGCCACCGACACGGGAGCTGACACCACCCGGCACCGTACCGAGGGCCCCGACCACATCCGCCGTCCCGGGCGTCACGCTCCCGCCGGCCGACACGAGCACCTTGTGGTACCCGTCCACCCACTCCCGCTGGAACGAGGTGACCAACGCCGCATGACCGGCCGGATCGACACCGTAGCGGCGGGCCAACGCGGTGAACTGGGCCTGCGCCAGACCAGCCGCCGCCGCGGTGTGCCGCTCGGACATCACCGGCACCGTCGGCCCGCCGACACGCCCGCCTTCCTCGACATCGACCGTAGCCACACCGGCGGCCGCCCCGGTGACACCGGGGACCGTCACGGCCGAGAAACGGGCGGACAGGTCGGTAACCGCCTGCCGGACCACCCTCGCCACGGCACTGACCTGCCCGGCGTCGGGACCGGCCACCACACCCGGCAGCACGGCAGGGGCACCGAGGATCACATCGACCCCACGGTCCACCTGGCTCCACACGCCGCCCTCGACCGCCCTGAGCACGCCAGCGGACGGCACCACCGCCCCAGCGCCCCCCGACACGCCAGCGCCTGTCGGCGTGCCGGGGCCTGTGGGTAGGCCGGCGGCGAGGTACTGGCCGATGTGGTGTTGAACGGCCAGGTGCGCGAGCGAGCGCAGCGCCTGCCGGTCGAACTCCGCCGGCAGCCCGGCGATCACCTGCCGCGCCCGCACCTCGGCCGGGATCCGCCCACCGGAGAACGCCAACGCCTCGACCACCCGGGCCACCGCCCGCTGCCGGACACCCGTCAGATACCCCTCGGTCAACGCGGCAGCGGGCAGACCGACCGCGGACAGGAAAGCCGCAACAGCCCGATCACCCCGCCGGGCGTCGACCCACCCGGCGAACACCCGCTCAACCGACACGGGAAGCGCGGCCAGGAACTGCCGCGCCTGCCCCATCCCGGCCAGCAGTCCACCATAGTGGTCCACCAGTTCCCGCTGGAACCGCTGCCACTGCTCCACCACCAGCGCACCGGCGACCGCTACCCACTCCGGCACGGGCACCACCGGCACCGTCGGCACCGAGAAGTTCGGCACGGACCACGACGGCACCGGCAGGTCCGGCACCGGCACCAGCGGCACCGAGAAGCTCGGCACGGACCACGACGGCACCGGCAGGTCCGGCGTCGACCACGCCGGCACGGGCATCGGTTCAGGCGCCGCAGGCGCCGGTGGCGACAGCGACGGTGCCGACACCAGCGGGACGGGCACCGGGGCCGGCCCGCCAGAGCCCGCACCCGCCGGATCGTCGACCTCCGGCTGATACGTGGACGGTGCCGGAGTGACCGGAGCGACCGGCCTGCCGTCGGCGGTGAAACCGGTACCGGCGGGCATGTTCCACCGGGACCGGGTCGGATTGAACCCCAAACCGACAGCCACGCGACGCGCAGCGGCCCCCGCCCCGGACGCGCCCAACTCACCCGACCCCGACAACGCCCCGGAAATCACGGCCATACCGAGACCACCGGGGTCGTAGGTCCCGTCGACGATGTAGCTGGCGGCGACGTCGCCGACCACCTCCAGGCCGACCTCCGACACCGGCACCATCATCAGGCTGGTCAGCAGGTTACGCGTGGCATCCGACACTTCGAACTTCGCCAGAGCACCACCCACGACCCCGGCGAACCGGCCCAACGCCGGCCCGGCCGCCGTGGTCACACCCGCCACCGCCAACCCGTACAACGCCTGCTTACCGACCTGCGCCCAGTCGACCCCCGGCATCAGACCATCAGCCAGCATGCTGATCTGCGCCAACAACGACGACCCCGGCATGAACAACATCTGGATCGCCGTGCTGCTCGCCGCCGCCCGCACCATCGACGACCGCAGGATCGTCTGGATGATCGTCCGGGTCTTCACGATGTGCGCCGCCGCCTCCACCGGCAGGACAAACGCCATCGCGAACGCGACCGCCAACTCCGTCATCATGAAGACGAACATGACCAGCGCCTGACGATCCGTCAGCTCCATCTGGTTCAGGAAGCCCCGCATCGCCTGGGCCGCGTTCACCTTCAGATCGGCGACCCCGTCCAACAACTCCACGAACGGAGCCGTCTGCGCCACGAACCGGTCGTAGACCTCACCCTCCCCCGCCGCCCGAACCGCCTTGATCGTCTGGGCCAGCTCCGGAACCAACAGGGTCCGCACCCGATCCGCCAGCACCTCCAACGCGTTCAGGTCGTACGCCAACACCGGCAGATTCGACCGGTGCAACCGCATCCCGGTGAACGCCTCCAGGGCCTGCTTCGACGACTCACTGAGACCCACGGAAGGAACCGCGGCCTCCGCCACCGCCAACGCCCCCTCCCCACCCCCACCAGGGGCACTCAATGCCAATCACCCAGCAGCGCACCACCGCCTCGGCCGTCGGCCATCTCGTTCCCACGCGAAGCAGCCCCGCGCACCGCCACTCATGTCCGCAACCAGCTCGGAACCGATGGCCTCCGTTTCACCCAGACACAACGACAGAGGCCCACCGCCTCGCCCTGAAATCCAGGGCCGCACACACCTCGACCAACAGCTCCTCATCACTCAACGCGCTCATCCCACCACCCCCCCGTTACCCCACGACTGAATCCTGGCAGTGGGTTCACCACCCGGGACTGCGTAGGATTTCGGCCCTGTCTCACATTCGGTGGTGACGGAGAGTCGTGGGGGTCGTTGACACTGGCGTGAAGGATGTCGATGAGCTTGCGCGGACGGTGTTTTCGGGTCTTTCTCCGCTGGTCGTAGCGGACGTGGCGACGAGGGCGAGCGGATCGTGGTGCGGGGTCGCCGCGATGACGGACGCTGCTCCCCGCGCATGCGGGGGTGATCCAGACTGCACCGCGCGGCGGGCCGGACCGGTGTCCCTGCTCCCCGCGCATGCGGGGGTGATCCCAGCGCACACCTGTCCGTGGTCGGGATGTCCGGCTGCTCCCCGCGCATGCGGGGGTGATCCCGTGTTGCGGGTGGCCGGGCCTCGGCCGGGTAACTGCTCCCTGCGGATCAGGCCGCTGCCGCTGGCCGCCCCGGCGTCATGGCGAACGACTCGGTCAGTCCGATCCGCGGGGACGCCGCGTCCACAAGGTCGACCTGTTCGCCGGGTTGGGCCGGGATGAGGCCAGGCAGCGCGCTGTACAGGGTGCTGCGCGAGACGCCGAGCAGCTTGGCGATCGAGGTCATCGTGCGGTTCGGCTCGGCGAGCAGTTGCAGCGCGTACGCGACCTTCTCCGGGGTCATCGCCGGCGGCCGGCCGAGGCGTTGCCCCCGGGCACGAGCGGCGGCCAGGCCCTCGTTGGTGTTGGCCACGATGATGGTGCGCAGGAACTCGGCCAGCGCGGCGAAGACGTGGAAGACGAACATCCCGCCAGCGGTGGTGGTGTCGAGCTTCTCGTGTAGGGACTGGAATCCGACGCCGTGGCGCTTGAGCCGGCCGACGATGCCGATCAGGTCTTCCAGCGAGCGGCCGAGTCGGTCGAGCGAGACGACGGTGAGCACGTCGCCGGGGCGGATGTACTCGAACATTTTGGCTAGTGTGCTGAGTCGTTAATTCGTTGGTAGATTGCGGGTATGGGTGATGGCCGTGGTCCGAAGCTGGCGCCGCTGGAGTTGACCGCCGAGGAGCGGGAGGCGCTACGAGGGCTGGCTCGGCGGCCGAAGACGGCGCAGGCGTTGGCGGTGCGGGCGCGGATCGTCCTCGCCTGCGCGGAAGGCCTGTCCAACAGCGAGGTGTCTCGCCGGCTTGGGGTGTCGCTGCCGACGGTCGGCAAGTGGCGTAAGCGGTTCGTGGCCGATCGGGTGGACGGGCTGCGCGACGAGCCGCGACCGGGCGCGCCACGGAAGATCGGCGACGCCCAGGTCGAGGCCGTGATCACGAAGACGCTCGAAGAGCTGCCGCCCGATCAGGACAGTCATTGGTCGACGCGGTCAATGGCCACGGCGGTGGGGCTGAACCAGACCGCGGTCTCGCGGATCTGGCGGGCGTTCGGCCTCAAACCGCACCAGGTCCAGAGTTGGAAGCTGTCGACCGACCCGCTGTTCATCGACAAGGTCCGCGACATCGTCGGGCTGTACCTGGACCCGCCGGAGGCCGCCATGGTCCTCGCCGTGGACGAGAAATCGCAGATCCAGGCCCTGGATCGGACCGCGCCGATGCTGCCGATGATGCCCGGTGTCCCCGGCCGGGTGACCCACGACTACGTCCGCCACGGCACCACCAGCCTGTTCGCCGCCCTCGACGTGGCCACCGGCAAGGTCATCGGCCAAACCCAACGCAAACACCGCCACCAGGAGTTCCTGCGCTTCCTGCGCACCATCGACCGGGCAACCCCGCCCGACCTGGAGCTGCATCTCGTGCTGGACAACTACGCCACCCACAAGACGCCCGCCATCGGGCAGTGGCTACTCAAGCACCCCCGGTTCCACCTGCACTTCACCCCGACCTACTCGTCCTGGCTCAACCTCGTCGAGCGCTGGTTCGCCGAGCTAACCAACCGCAAACTCCGCCGATCGACCCACCGCAGTATCGCCGCACTGGAAGCCGACGTCACCGCCTGGATCGAGGCGTGGAACGCCGACCCGAAACCGTTCGTGTGGACCAAGACGGCAGACAACATCCTCGAAACGATCGCCGCATATTGCCAACGAATTAACGACTCAGCACACTAGGAGGTAGTTGTAGCGGGTGGTCTGCGGGTAGTTCCCGGCCCGCAGCGAGCGGTCCCAGTCGCGGAGGAACCCGGCCCAGGTCCGGGACAGTTCGGCGGTGAGCTTCTGAAGATCCAGTAGTGGCATGACAACCTGCCCGAGTCAAGGAGTCCAACAGCAGCGTGCTAGACCGGGCATCCATGCCAAGCAATGAAAAAAGGGCTCCCGCAAGTCAATGACCTGCGGAAACCCTATCGCTGTCGGGACGGCCGGCCCTGGTAGGCCAGCTCCGGCAGCCTTGAGCGCAGCAGACGGCCCGGGCCGCGTAGGTGCGTCTTGAGCTGGTCGTTGCTGGTCTCTTCTTCCCAGCGCAGGTGGTAGGCCTCGGCCAGCTCGTCCGCGTGGGCCTCGGCCGGGTCGAGGACGGTGGTCAGCAGCACGATCAGCTCGCCGGTGCCGTTGCCGTCGCGGTCGGGCACGTCGTACTCGACCACTCGTACCAGATACGCCAGCTCAGGGGCCAGATCCTGCCCAGCGCGGGCAGCGGCGACGACGCGGTCCCGGCGGGCGCCGCGGATCTTCGGGTTGATCACCACGGACACATACGTGCCGTCGGCCAGCACCCGCACGACCGGCAGCCGCAGCCCGGTCGGCGCCCGCCACAGCAACGCCGCCCCGGTGCCCGCCGCAGCAGACCAGGCGTCGAAGGAGTAGAACCCCCGGTCGGCGGTCAGCAGCTCATCGCGGCGCAGCCGCGGGTACAGCCGCATCGCCAATGTCTGCTCCCCGGTGCCATAGCCGGACACCTCCCCGGCCAGGAACGCGTGCGTGCCGCACTCGGCCAACGCCACCACCCGCGCCTTCGGATACGCCGACCGGTTGCCCCCCGAGCCGGCGTAGCCAAACTCGGCGGCGTTACCCGGCGTGTCCGGCAGGTCCACATCGAAGCCGTCAATAGCAAGGACTCGCCACCGCCGCAGCCACGCCCCCCGCGTATCAGTCGTGCCCACCGGCTGCACCACCGACTCGAAGATCTCCTCCATGACCGGCGCGCCCAGCCGCTGCCGCGCCTGGCTGATCCCCGACGCGGTCGGCACCGACCAAGCGGCGTCCCAGCAGCCGAACCGGGTCAACGCCCCGGTGACCTTCGTGGCGACCTCTTCGTAGTCATCCTCACCGAACAGGCACAACGCCATCGTCAGATAGGCCACCACATGCGGCGGAAGCTTCCCATCCGACCGCTTGGCCCCAACCCCAAACCGGGCCACCGCCGCGTCCACCGCATCCCGCGGCACCGCGGACACCAGCACCCCCAACGACACCTGATCCGCCGTCACCGCCACCGTCTCGGACATGACCGGCAAGCACACCAGCACCCGACCTGCCGGTCACGCCACCACGCCGACCATCCACAAAGACCCAGTCCAACCCCATGATCAAATTAGGCTACGTGGCATTGGATCTTGACCCGTTCCGGGTGGCGGTGGAGGGAGCGACGGTGCCGCCTCCCGCCAGTATTTCCAGACCGTGCTCTGGTTGATCAGGTTGCCGGACAGTGTGGCTACCGCGTCCTGGGTGTAGGGGTGGCCGTCGGGGGTGGTCTTACCCTGTAGTCCCTGTGCCCAGGCTTTCACCCATGCGGCCATTCCCGGCCCCAGCTTCCCCTTCTTGTCGGGGTCCAGGGACACCCGGTCGGGGAGTTCCAGCGTCTCCAGGTATGCGTGGAGGGTCGCGGGCCCATCCTCACCGGGCCGCCAAGTGGCCACGTGATCCGGCAGCGGCGGCACCGCCTCCCGCCAATATTTCCCGACCGATACCTGGCTGATTAGGTTGCCGGACAGTGCGGCTACCGCAGCCAGGCTGTAGGGGCGGCCGTCGGGGGTGGTCTTACCCCGCAGTCCCTGTGCCCAGGCTTTCACCCAAGCGGCCATCCCCGGCCCCAGCCTTCCGAGTTTGTCGGTGTCCAGGGACACCCGGTCGGGGAGTTCCAGCGTCTCCAGATAGGCGTGGAGGGTGCCCGGCCCATCCTCACTCGGCCGCCAATGAACCACGTGATCCGGCGGTGGGGGCAGCGGCGGCGCCGTCTCCCGCCAATATTTCCCGACCGATTGCTGGGTGATCAGGTTGCCGGACAGTGTGGCTACCGCAGCCAGGGTGTAGGGGTGGCCGTCGGGGGTGGTCTCATCCCGCAGTCCCTGTGCCCAGGCTTTCACCCATGCGGCCATTCCCGGCCCCAGCGCCCCCTTTTTGTCGGTGTCCAGGGACACCCGGTCGGGGAGTTCCAGCGTCTCCAGGTATGCGCGGAGGGTGGCGGGTTCATCCTCGCCGGGCCGCCAATGAACCACGTGATCCGGCGGTGGGGGCAGCGGCGGCGCCGTCTCCCGCCAATATGTCAAGACCGTTCGCCGGGTGACCAGGTTGCCGGACAGTGTGACTACCGCGTCCTGGGTGTAGGGGTGGCCGTCGGGGGTGGTCTTACCCTGTAGTGCCTGTGCCCAGGCTTTCACCCATGCGGCCATCCCCGGCCCCAGCTTCCCCTGTTTGTCGGTGTCCAGGGACACCCGGTCGGGGAGTTTCAGCGTCTCCAGGTATGCGCGGAGGGTCACGGGCCCACCCTCACCGGGCCGCCAACGAACCACATGACCCGGCGGCGGGGGCAGCGGCGCCGCCACCTCCCGCCAATAATTCCCGACCGATTGCTGGTTGGTCAGGTTGCCGGACAGTGTGGCTACCGCGTCCTGGGTGTAGGGGTGGCCGTCGGGGGTGGTCTTACCCTGTAGTCCCTGTGCCCAGGCTTTCACCCATGCGGCCATCACCGGCCCCAGCTTCCCCTGTTTGTTGGGGTCCAGGGACACCCGGTCGGGGAGTTCCAGCGTCTCCAGGTATGCGCGGAGGGTGGCGGGTTCATCCTCGCCGGGCCGCCAATGAATCACGTGATCCGGCGGTGGGGGCAGCGGCGGCGCCGCCTCCCGCCAGTATCTCCCGACCGTTTGCTGGTTGGTCAGGTTGCCGGACAGTGTGGCTACCGCGTCCTGGGTGTAGGGGTGGCCGTCGGGGGTGGTCTTACCCTGTAGTCCCTGTGCCCAGGCTTTCACCCATGCGGCCATCCCCGGCCCCAGCCTTCCGAGTTTGTCGGTGTCCAGGGACACCCGGTCGGGGAGTTCCAGCGTCTCCAGGTATGCGCGGAGGGTGGCGGGTTCATCCTCGCCGGGCCGCCAATGAACCACATGATCCGGCGGTGGGGGCAGCGGCGGCGCCGCCTCCCGCCAGTATGTCCCGACCGTTTGCTGGTTGGTCAGGTTGCCGGACAGTGCGGCTACCGCGTCCTGGGTGTAGGGGTGGCCGTCGGGGGTGGTCTTACCCTGTAGTCCCTGTGCCCAGGCTTTCACCCATGCGGCCATCCCCGGCCCCAGCCTTCCGAGTTTGTCGGTGTCCAGGGACACCCGGTCGGGGAGTTCCAGCGTCTCCAGGTATGCGTGGAGGGTGGCGGGTCCAATCTCGCCGGGCCGCCAATGAACCACGTGATCCGGTGGCGCCGGTAGCGGTACCGCGGTTGTGGATGTGGATGTGGGTGGGGGTGGGGGTAGTGAGGACTGCGGGGTCACCGGTCGGGCCGCAGGGGCCGGCATGGACGCCGCCGGCGTCTGCAGAGCTGCCGGGCCGGGCATGACCTGAGTGTCGGAGAGGTCCAGGGCAACCGTCCTGGGATACCCGGATCCGACAACATGGTCACCGTGGAATCCCGACCCGGCCGAGGTCACAGCGATGGTCACTTGATACATCTCCGACATCAGACGTAGCAGCACCCCCTCAAGGTGAGGAACGGACGTCCCACGCGTGTCCAGGGCCTGCCGCAGCATCGCCACATCCGCCGTGGACAAACCATTCTCCTCCGCAAAGCCGGTTCTGCCCACGACGTGGTCGAACTCCACCTGCAGACGATGACGCACATCCTCAGCCCCCGACGCCAATGTCCGCTCACCCGCCGCCGACCCAAACCCCACCACCCCGGCGAACCGCGTGAACAACCGGTCCCACTCGTCCGACCACGACAACCCGGCCGGCCCGGACGGCAACAGGACAGCAGCGGAAACAGCGGCGTTGTAATGGTTGTAGAGGGCGGGATTCGCCGGGTCGCCAGCGACGTAATACAAGCTGACCCCCCGGCCGTCCAACGGCCCGAACACCGCCACCGGGCTCACCCCCCACCCGGTGCGCTGCAACACCGTGATCCGACTACCCGTGGCATGAGCCAACAACGGCAGCAGGAACTCCCCACCCGGCCCACCCCACCGACGACCCCAATCAGCCACCGTCTCCACGACCTCGGCGAACTCGTCCGCCTCCAACGGCCCATCAGACGTAAGCAACACATGCACCAGATAGTCACGCGCCCGCTCCGGCGCCAACAACGCCACCTGAAAACCCCGACCACGCCCATTGACAAAATCCAACTGCTCCTGCGGCACCTCCGTCACCAGACCCGGATCCCACCCCAACCCGACCAACTCCGCACGCGCCTCCTCATACCGCTGCCCGACCCGCCCCACATCCAGAAACCCAGCCTCAGTCACCACACCACCCCCCAACACCCCCTGACCACCCAGACGTTCCACCAACCGCGCCACCACCTGCCCATCACTGAGCCCCCGCACCTGCCGCCACGGCTCCCCCTGCGGCAGAAACGCCCGCCGCATCACCACATCCGCCGGCAACCCCCCGACCCGAGCACCCAGATACGACAGGACAAGCCCCTGCAACAACCCATCCACCCGGCCCAACTCAGACCCGACCGGCACCACACCACCCAACCGCCCCACACCGACACGCACCCCACCAGGATCAGACAGCCACGCATACAGATCCGCCGGCAACACCCCCGCCCCCGCCAACACGTCCCGCACCCACACCGGATCAGCCACCACCAACGCCGACAACACACAAAACCCATCAGCCGGCACCGGGAACTCCCAAAGAGGCCGGCCAACCCCACCCACACCAGCCGCAACCCCCTCCCGCGCAACCCCCACCGGCGCCGGGTCCCCCACCACCGACGCCACCCACGCACCATCCTCATCAAGCGTCGGCACACCCAATCGACCCAGATCCAGATCCAGATCCAGATCCAGATCCAGGTCCGGGTCCGGGTCCAGATCCGGGCCCAGGTCCGGCATCCCCGGATCCTCCACGACCGCCGGGTCAAGAAGCGCCGGGTCGAGCAGTGCCGGGTCGAGGAGTTCCGGGTCGCGTTGAGACGGGTCGTGGTCTCCCGCGTCCCGCTGGTGCGGGACCGCCACGGTCGCGGTGTCCTCCACTGCTGAGGGCACCCACGGACCATCCAGCCCGGGAACTCCCATCAACGGAGACTCGGCCTGTCCGGTGTCCCGCGGCGGCTCCCACTCGTCGTCGAGCTGTGGTGTGCCCAGATCCATCCCCTCCAGATCCGAGGGGACGACATCCGGGAATTCCTGGACATCAAACGCCAGACCAGGCCCAGACGAGTCATCCTCGCCCACCGGACCGGACCTCGGGGAGTCGACCGGGTCGGCAACGGTGGTGTCAGCCCGGATCGCGGCCCACGGACCATCCAGCCCGGGCACCTCCGACAGCGGGTACAGAGAATCGACCTGATCGGTGCCGTCCGGTGGCGTCCACCCCCAGCCCGGCGGCGATACCGACAGATCCACCCCTGCCGGGCCTAGACCCACGCCCGGGCCCAGGTCCGGCAACCCCGGATTCTCCACCAATGCCGGGTCAAGAAGTGCCGGGTCAAGAAGCGCCGGGTCAAGGAGTTCCGGGTCGCGTTGAGACGGGTCATGCCCATCCTCGCCGGGCCGCCAAGTGGCCACGTGATCCGGCGGTGGGGGCAGCGGCGGCGCCACCTCCCGCCAGTATTTCCCGACCGTTTGCTGGGTGATCAGGTTGCCGGACAGTGTGGCTACCGCGTCCTGGGTGTAGGGGTGGCCGTCGGGGGTGGTCTTACCCTGTAGTCCCTGTGCCCAGGCTTTCACCCATGCGGCCATTCCCGGCCCCAGCTTCCCCTGTTTGTCGGGGTCCAGGGACACCCGGTCGGGGAGTTTCAGCGTCTCCAGGTATGCGTGGAGGGTGGCGGGTTCATCCTCACTCGGCCGCCAATGAACCACGTGATCCGGCGGTGGGGGCAGCGGCGCCGTCTCCCGCCAGTATTTCCCGACCGTGCTCTGGTTGATCAGGTCGCCGGACAGTGCGGCTACCGCGTCCAGGGTGTAGGGGTGGCCGTCGGGGGTGGTCTTACCCTGTAGTCCCTGTACCCAGGCTTTCACCCAAGCGGCCATTCCCGGCCCCAGCTTCCCCTGTTTGTCGGGGTCCAGGGACACCCGGTCGGGGAGTTTCAGCGTCTCCAGGTATGCGTGGAGGGTGGCGGGTTCATCCGCCCCGGGCCGCCAATGAACCACATGATCCGGCGGTGCGGGCAACGACGGCGCCGCCTCCCGCCAATATCTCCGGACCGATTGCTGGGTGATTAGGTTGCCGGACAGTGTGGCTACCGCGTCCTGGGTGTAGGGGTGGCCGTCGGGGGTGGTCTTACCCTGTAGTCCCTGTGCCCAGGCTTTCACCCAAGCGGCCATTCCCGGCCCCAGCTTCCCCTGTTTGTCGGGGTCCAGGGACACCCGGTCGGGGAGTTTCAGCGTCTCCAGGTATGCGTGGAGGGTGGCGGGTTCATCCGCCCCGGGCCGCCAATGAACCACGTGATCCGGCGGTGGGGGCAGCGGCGGCGCCGCCTCCCGCCAATATCTCGAGACCGTGCTCTGGTTGGTCAGGTTGCCGGACAGTGCGGCTACCGCGTCCTGGGTGTAGGGGTGGCCGTCGGGGGTGGTCTCACCCCGCAGTCCCTGTGCCCAGGCTTTCACCCAAGCGGCCATCCCCAGCCCCAACCTCCCCTTTTTGTCGGGGTCCAGGGACACCCGGTCGGGGAGTTCCACCGTCTCCAGGTATGCGCGGAGGGTCGAGGGCCCATCCTCACCGGGCCGCCAATGAACCACGTGATCCGGCGGTGGGGGCAGCGGCGCCGTCTCCCGCCAATAATTCCCGACCGATTGCTGGGCGATCAGGTTGCCGGACAGTGCGGCTACCGCATCCAGGGTGTAGGGGTGGCCGTCGGGGGTGGTCTTACCCCGCAGTCCCTGTGCCCAGGCTTTCACCCAAGCGGCCATCCCCGACCCCAGCCTCCCCTTTTTGTCGGTGTCCAGGGACACCCGGTCGGGGAGTTCCAGCGTCTCCAGGTATGCGCGGAGGGTCGCGGGCCCATCCTCACCGGGCCGCCAAGTGGCCACGTGATCCGGCGGTGGGGGCAGCGGCGCCGTCTCCCGCCAGTATTTCCCGACCGATTGCTGGTTGATCAGGTTGCCGGACAGTGTGGCTACCGCGTCCTGGGTGTAGGGGTGGCCGTCGGGGGTGGTCTTACCCCGCAGTCCCTGTGCCCAGGCTTTCACCCATGCGGCCATCCCCGGCCCCAGCCTTCCGAGTTTGTCGGTGTCCAGGGACACCCGGTCGGGGAGTTCCAGCGTCTCCAGGTATGCGCGGAGGGTCGCGGGTCCATCCTCACCGGGCCGCCAATGAACCACGTGATCCGGCGGTGGGGGCAGCGGCCGCGCCACCTCCCGCCAGTATGTCCCGACCGATGCCTGGGTGATCAGGTTGCCGGACAGTGTGACTACCGCATCCAGGGTGTAGGGGTGGCCGTCGGGGGTGGTCTTACCCCGCAGTCCCTGTGCCCAGGCTTTCACCCAAGCGGCCATCCCCGACCCCAGCCTCCCCTTTTTGTCGGGGTCCAGGGACACCCCGTCGGGGAGTTCCACCGTCTCCAGGTATGCGCGGAGGGTCGCGGGCCCATCCTCACCGGGCCGCCAAGTGGCCACGTGATCCGGCGGTGGGGGCAGCGGCGGCGCCACCTCCCGCCAGTATGTCCCGACCGTTTGCCGGTTGATCAGGTTGCCGGACAGTGTGACTACCGCGTCCTGGGTGTAGGGGTGGCCGTCGGGGGTGGTCTTACCCCGCAGTCCCTGTGCCCAGGCTTTCACCCAAGCGGCCATTCCCGGCCCCAGCTTCCCCTGTTTGTCGGTGTCCAGGGACACCCGGTCGGGGAGTTTCAGCGTCTCCAGGTATGCGCGGAGGGTCGCGGGTCCATCCTCACCGGGCCGCCAATGAACCACATGATCCGGCGGCTCCGGTAGCGGTACCGCGGTTGTGGGTGGGGGTGGGGGTGGGGGTGGGGGTGGGGGTGGGGGTGGTGAGGACTGCGGGGTCACCGGTCGGGCCGCAGGGGCCGGCATGGACGCCGTCGGCGTCTGCAGAGCTGCCGGGCCGGGCATGACCTGAGTGTCGGAGAGGTCCAGTGCGACCGTCCTGGGATACCCGGATCCGACAACATGGTCACCGTGGAATCCCGCAAGAAGCGCCGGGTCAAAGAGTTCCGGGTCGAGCAGTGCCGGGTCGAGGAGTTCCGGGTCGCGTTGAGACGGGTCGTGGTCTCCCGCGTCCCGCTGGTGCGGGACCGCCACGGTCGCGGTGTCCTCCACTGCTGAGAGCGCCCACGGACCATCCAGCCCGGGCACTCCCGTCAGCGGGAACTCGGCCTGTCCGGTGTCCCGCGCCGGCTCCCACTCGGCGTCGAGCTGTGGTGTGCCCAGATCCATCCCCTCCAGATCCGAGGGGACGACATCCGGGAACGCCTGGACACCAAACGCCAGACCAGGACCAGACGAGTCGTCCTCGCCCACCGGACCGGACCTCGGGGAGTCGACCGGGCCGGCAACGGTGGTGTCAGCCCGCATCGCGTGCGACGGGCCGCGTGGCGTGCTGGTCGAGGCGAGCAGGAACCCACCGACATCGGTACCGGCCGCGGTGACCGGCCGCCGGTGCCCGCCGGTCCGGCCGAGGAGACCGCTGATCGTGGTGGGCCGCCCGTCCCCATCGAACACCGCCACCCGGGTACCGGATACGAACAGATGCCGCAGCCACGGATCACGTACCGGATCGTCCGGCTCGGGCCGGTCCACCGCCCCGGGCACCAGAGGATCCCGCACCCGGATCCTCGCCGGCCCGGAACCCCGCGGCTGGCTGGAAAGAGCGAACACATGCTGCGGTTCGTTCGGTGGCGCGACCCTGACCACGACCATCGACCCCGGCACCGCCCGCAACCCCGCCAGCACATCCTCTCCCGTAACCCCGCCCGGCTGAGCGACACGCTCCGGTACCGCATCGAGGATCTCCATCAGCTGCGACCAACCCATAGTCGGCGCGAGCCGCCCATCCGCTCCCATGACCCGGTCGTCGAACACCACCCGGTTACCCAGCCGCCCGTACTCGGCCCGGAACACATCGAACGTCGCCGCCACACACCACCACCCGTCACCGCCGCCGGGACGCACCTGCTCCGCGATAGCCCAGTCACCGCCCCGCCGCCCGGACTCGACCATCCCCACGGCCAGCCCAGTCGCCGTTACGGCCGGCCCAGTCGCCGTTACAGCCGGCTCACCGCGTCCGCCAGGCTCACCACCGATCGGGTCGTCCCGCGAGGACACGTCACTGAACGAATCCGTGTCACTGACTTCGCCCTTGACGGGGTCACGGCTGATCGGCTCGTCCCGCGAGGAGAGGTCACTGACCGTCATGGTGTCGTTGAAGCTGCTGTCGCGGCTGAACATGTCGTCACTGGAGACGGACATGTCACCGACTGACATCCGGTCGCTGACGTTGTCGTGGATCGGCGTGCCGTCGGTGCGGGGGGCCGCGCCGACCGGCACCGTACTGCGGCCCCCGGCCGCATCCGGCGTGCCCGGGGTTCCCGGCGCATCCGGCGTGCTGGGGGTGCCCGGCGCACCCGGCATGCTGGGCGTGGCCGGCACTCCGGACGTGCCTGCCGCGCCGGGGGTGGCGGTGGCCTGGGCGAGTACCTGGTGGTATCCGTTGACCCAGTCCTGTCGGAAGGACCCGGCGAGGACGTCGTGGTTGGCCGGCTCAACGCCGTACTGGTTGGCCAGGGCGGTGAACTGTTTTTCCGCCAGGCTGGTCGCTGCTGCGGTGTGCTGCTCCGGGGTCACCGGCACCGTCGGCACATCGGGGCGCCGGTTTGCCGGGGTGTCCGTGCTGGCTGGGGTGGCCTCCGGTCCGGTGGTGTCCGGTCCGGTGGTGTCCGGTCCGGTCGCGGCCGTGAAGCGGGCGGGTAGGTCGGTGACCACCTGCCGGACCACGTCCGCCACGGCGTTGACCTGCGCGGCGCCCGGACCGGCCACCGCAGCCGACGGCACGGCGGGCGGCACGGTGAGCGGTGCGGTGAGCGGTGCGGTGAGCGGTGCGGTGAGCGGTGCGGTGAGCGGTGCGGTGAGCGGTGCGGTGAGCGGTGCGGTGAGCGGTGCGGTGAGTGGTGGGGTGGTGCCGAGGATCGCGTCGAGGCTCCGGTCCACGTGGGCCCGCACGTCACGCGCGACCGCGGCGCGCACGGCGTCCGACGGCACCGCCGCCGCCCCGGCGGCCCCCGGCACCCCAGCACCGCCCGGCACCCCACGGGCCCCCGGCACGCCAGCACCGCCCGGCACGCCAGCCCCTCCCGGCGGGTGAGCGGCCTCTGGCGGGACCACTGCGCCGGGCAGGGTGGCGGGCGTCGGTGTGCCGGTGGTGAGGTACTGGTCGATGTGGTGCTGGGCGGCCAGATGCACAGCCGCGCGCAACGCCTGCCGGTCGAACTCCACCGGCAGCGCGGCGACGACCAGCTCCGGCCGCACCCCCGCCGGGATCTGCCCGCCGGTGGTGACCGCCCCCGCGAGAGTCTCGGTGACACGGGCGACGGCCTGGTCCCGGACCCCGAACAGGTACCGCTCGGTGAGCGCGGTGGCGGGCAGGCCGATCCGGAACAGGAAAGCGGGAACGGTCCGGTCGTTCTGCCGAGCGTCGGCCCACTCGGTGAAGACCTGCTCGACCGGCACGGGAAGCGCGGCCAGGAACTGCCGCGCCTGCCCCGTCCCGGCAAGCAACCCACCGTAACGGTCCACCAGTTCCCGCTGGAACCGCTGCCACTGCTCCACCACCGGCGCGCCGGCGACCGCGACCCACTCCGGCACGGGCACCGGCGGCACCGTCGGCACCGAGAAGTTCGGCACGGACCACGACGGCACCGGCAGGTCCGGCGTCGACCACGCCGGCACGGGCATCGGTTCAGGCGCCGCAGGCGCCGCAGGCGCCGGTGGCGACAGCGACGGTGCCGACACCAGCGGGACGGGCACCGGGGCCGGCCCGCCAGAGCCCGCACCCGCCGGATCGTCGACCTCCGGCTGATACGTGGACGGTGCCGGAGTGACCGGAGCGACCGGCCTGCCGTCGGCGGTGAAACCGGTACCGGCGGGCATGTTCCACCGGGACCGGGTCGGATTGAACCCCAAACCGACAGCCACGCGACGCGCAGCGGCCCCCGCCCCGGACGCGCCCAACTCACCCGACCCCGACAACGCCCCGGAAATCACGGCCATACCGAGACCACCGGGGTCGTAGGTCCCGTCGACGATGTAGCTGGCGGCGACGTCGCCGACCACCTCCAGGCCGACCTCCGACACCGGCACCATCATCAGGCTGGTCAGCAGGTTACGCGTGGCATCCGACACTTCGAACTTCGCCAGACCACCACCCACGACCCCGGCGAACCGGCCCAACGCCGGCCCGGCCGCCGTGGTCACACCCGCCACCGCCAACCCGTACAACGCCTGCTTACCGACCTGCCCCCAGTCGACCCCCGGCATCAGACCATCAGCCAGCATGCTGATCTGCGCCAACAACGACGACCCCGGCATGAACAACATCTGGATCGCCGTGCTACTCGCCGCCGCCCGCACCATCGACGACCGCAGGATCGTCTGGATGATCGTCCGGGTCTTCACGATGTGCGCCGCCGCCTCCACCGGCAGGACAAACGCCATCGCGAACGCGACCGCCAACTCCGTCATCATGAAAATGAACATGACCAGCGCCTGACGATCCGTCAGCTCCATCTGGTTCAGGAAGCCCCGCATCGCCTGAGCCACGCCGACCTTCACGTCGGCGACCCCGTCCAACAACTCCACGAACGGAGCCGTCTGCGCCACGAACCGGTCGAAGACCTCACCCTCCCCCGCCGCCCGAACCGCCTTGATCACCTGGGCCAGCTCCGGAACCAGCACGGTCCGCACCCGATCCGCCAGCACCTCCAACGCGTTCAGGTCATACGCCAACACCGGCAGATTCGACCGGTGCAACCGCATCCCGGTGAACGCCTCCAACGCCCGCTTCGACGACTCACTGAGCCCAACGGAAGGAACGGCGGCCTCACCCATCGCGTAACGCCCCCTCCCCACCCGCCCCGATCAGAGGCACCCAATGCGAATCACCCAGCGGCCCAGACCACCACCCCAGCCCTCGGCCATCTCGCCTCCGCGGATCAACCCCGCGTGCCACCACTCATGTCCGCAACCAGCTCGGCACCGGTGGCCTCGGCGTTCACCCCGACACAGCGAACCAGGTCCACCTCCTCGCCCTGAAATCCACCGCCGCACCCATCTCCACCAACAGCTCCTCGTCGCTCAACGCAATCATCCCGTCACCCTCATCTGTTACCTCACGACTGAAGCGCGGCAGTGGGTTCACCACCCCGACCGCACGTTCCGAACAACGATGAATATCAGACCGCGCGGGCTCCGACCTGCTCAGCCTCAGCGCGAGCCTCCCCGCTTTGCTGCCGCTCGTGCACTAAAGGACGTCTCGTAACTCGGTGAAAGCGGCCAGGCAAGGGGTCGGCGCTCAGCCGGCGACGATGATGTTGTGAGATGAGCGATGCCGGAAGCGGTGTCGGCCAATGTGCTGGCGGCACGCCGGGTAGTCCCGCAGGATCTTGAAAGTCTTCATGCGGGCCAGGGCCTGAAGGATGGACGCAGGTTCCCCGGACGTTCTCGCAGATCACGGCTCTGGGCTGCTGGATCTGGCGGATCGCGCGGAACATCTCCGGGAACATGTTGCGCTTGTCCTCATCACCCCTGGCGACACCGCCCAGGCTGAACGGCTGACAGGGGGGCCACCAGCGAGAAGGTCCACGCGGTCCCACAGGTAGTCGAACCCCACCTGGCGCACGTCGCCCTGGACCAGAGGCCATCGCTCCGGCCGCGAATGCTGTTACCGCCGCCCAGGCACCTGGGCGACGAACGCGCGCCAGGACTCGGGGGTGAAGGCGAGCGTGCCGCCCGACCGGTCCTTCGTGTCCCGCACGAGAACCACCCCGCCCAGATTGTCCGCCACCTCGACGCAGGCCCCACCGTTAGAGGACGAACGGCTCGCCTTGCGCCACTTCGGGCCGGTCACGTCCATGTCTTCGCCACTTCCCTGAGGAGGTCGAGACTCTGCCTACCGGGAAGCGCCTCGCCGCGCAGCGCGTCCCATGCGAGAGCCAGCCTAGCAACGTCATCAGGCCGATCAACGACTTGGCCAGACAGTTGGTTGTCGATGTAGCCGGCTCTGCCGCTGTCCGGCAGATCCGCCACGATGAAGCCTCCCGCAAGGGCGGGATAGAGGCCAGCCGATAAGGGCACGACATGCACCTGAATATTCGGCTGTTCGGCGAGGCCGATCAAATGATCGACCTGCTCCGCCATGATCTTCGTGCTACGGGACTGTACAAATAACGGCTGATCGACCGATCAAGGGAGAGACGCCAGATGACGACCGAGACCACTGTGGGACAGCCGGCCGCCGGGCCGGTGGGTGCGGTCACGGATGAGCAGCTGATCGCGATGCTGGTCGATCGGGCTCGTGGTGACGGGTTGAAGCTGACCGGTGAGGGTGGGCTGCTGCAGCAGCTCACGAAGCGGGTCCTGGAGTCGGCCCTGGATGGTGAGATCACCGACCACGTCGGCTACGACAAGCACGACCCGGCGGGTCGGGGCAGCGGGAACACCCGTAACGGCAGCCGGACCAAGACGGTGCTGACCGACATCGGCCCGGTCGAGGTCCGGGTGCCACGCGACGCCGCCGGGACGTTCGAGCCGCAGATCGTGCGCAAACGCCAGCGGCGTCTGTCCGGCGTCGACGACATGGTGCTGTCGTTGTCGGCCAAAGGTCTCACCCACGGGGAGATCGCCGCGCACCTGGCCGAGGTGTACGGCGCGGAGGTGTCGAAGCAGACCATCTCCACGATCACCGACAAGGTCATGGACGGGATGGCCGAGTGGCAGAACCGGCCCCTCGACAGGGTGTATCCAGTCGTGTTTATCGACGCCATCAACGTGAAGATCCGCGATGGTCAGGTCGCGAACCGGCCGATCTACGTCGTCATGGCGGTCACCGTCGACGGGCACCGCGACATCCTCGGGATCTGGGCCGGTGACGGCGGTGAGGGCGCGAAGCACTGGTTGCATGTGCTCACCGAGCTGAAGAACCGCGGTGTCCAGGACGTGTTGATGCTCGTCTGTGACGGGCTCAAGGGCCTGCCGGACGCGGTCGCGACGGTGTGGCCGCGCACGATCGTGCAGACCTGCGTGGTGCATCTGCTGCGCAACTCGTTCCGGTACGCGGCTCGCCAGGACTGGGACAAGATCGCGAAAGCGCTCAAGCCGGTCTACACCGCGGCGACCGAGGACGCTGCGACCGAAAGGTTCCTCGAGTTCGCCGAGACCTGGGGCCGCAAGTATCCGGCGATCGTGAAGCTGTGGGAGAACGCCTGGGCCGAGTTCGTGCCGTTCCTCGCCTTCGACGTGGAGATCCGCAAGGTCATCTGCTCCACGAACGCGATCGAGAGCGTGAACGCCCGCATCCGCAAGGCCGTCCGCGCCCGAGGACACTTCCCCAACGAGCAAGCCGCGCTCAAGTGCGTCTACATGGCGTTGATGAGCCTCGACCCGACCGGCACCGGACGCCGGCGGTGGACCATGCGCTGGAAGGCGCCGCTGAACGCCTTCCAGATCGCCTTCGAGGGTCGGCTCACCCCGGCCAACGACTGACCACCTCAACAAACCAAGATCAGCCGTTAACTTGACAGACCCCGTGCTACCGCAGGTCCGCCTAATGACCATCTCATCCAGGACCAAGAAGAGTTGCGGAACCGGACTGCGTGTCAGACAGGACTGGCGACCCATGCGGGAACTCCACTCGCTGATCAACGTCTTCGGCTGACAGCCAGCCGTTCGACAACGCCGCTCGGGCATACGCCTCGGTCTGGAGCCAATGCCACGTAGCCTAATTTGATCATGTTGTTGTGCTGGGTCTTTGTGGATGGTCGGCGTGGTGGCGTGACCGGCAGGTCGGGTGCTGGTGTGCTTGCCGGTCATGTCCGAGACGGTGGCGGTGACGGCGGATCAGGTGTCGTTGGGGTGCTGGTGTCCGCGGTGCCGCGGGATGCGGTGGACGCGGCGGTGGCCCGGTTTGGGGTTGGGGCCAGGCGGTCGGATGGGAAGCTTCCGCCGCATGTGGTGGCCTATCTGACGATGGCGTTGTGCCTGTTCGGTGAGGATGACTACGAAGAGGTCGCCACGAAGGTCACCGGGGCGTTGACCCGGTTCGGCTGCTGGGACGCCGCTTGGTCGGTGCCGACCGCGTCGGGGATCAGCCAGGCGCGGCAGCGGCTGGGCGCGCCGGTCATGGAGGAGATCTTCGAGTCGGTGGTGCAGCCGGTGGGCACGACTGATACGCGGGGGGCGTGGCTGCGGCGGTGGCGAGTCCTTGCTATTGACGGCTTCGATGTGGACCTGCCGGACACGCCGGGTAACGCCGCCGAGTTTGGCTACGCCGGCTCGGGGGGCAACCGGTCGGCGTATCCGAAGGCGCGGGTGGTGGCGTTGGCCGAGTGCGGCACGCACGCGTTCCTGGCCGGGGAGGTGTCCGGCTATGGCACCGGGGAGCAGACATTGGCGATGCGGCTGTACCCGCGGCTGCGCCGCGATGAGCTGCTGACCGCCGACCGGGGGTTCTACTCCTTCGACGCCTGGTCTGCTGCGGCGGGCACCGGGGCGGCGTTGCTGTGGCGGGCGCCGACCGGGCTGCGGCTGCCGGTCGTGCGGGTGCTGGCCGACGGCACGTATGTGTCCGTGGTGATCAACCCGAAGATCCGCGGCGCCCGCCGGGACCGCGTCGTCGCCGCTGCCCGCGCTGGGCAGGATCTGGCCCCTGAGCTGGCGTATCTGGTACGAGTGGTCGAGTACGACGTGCCCGACCGCGACGGCAACGGCACCGGCGAGCTGATCGTGCTGCTGACCACCGTCCTCGACCCGGCCGAGGCCCACGCGGACGAGCTGGCCGAGGCCTACCACCTGCGCTGGGAAGAAGAGACCAGCAACGACCAGCTCAAGACGCACCTACGCGGCCCGGGCCGTCTGCTGCGCTCAAGGCTGCCGGAGCTGGCCTACCAGGAAATCTGGGCCTGGCTGATCGTCCACCACGCCCTCGCCGCGTTGATCACCCGCGCGGCCGAAGCCGCCGACCTCGACCCCGACCGGATCAGCTTCACCCGCGCGCTGCGAATCGCCCGCCGTACCGCCACCGGGACGGCGGGCATTCCCCCCTGGAGACTGGACTGACCACCTGCCCCACGCACTCGCCGAGCTGGGCCGCAAGCCGCTACCGCCCCGCCGGCACCGCAGCTGCCCCCGGGCGGTCAAACGAGCCCGCCACAACAGCTACCGCGTCAAGAAACACCACGAACCGGCCAGCATCCGCCACGACGGCCCAGCGACCATCCGGTTCTGGGGCCTCAAACCCCCACCACCGGCGGACCCGCCCGCCGCCACCAGCCAGAAAGGACTACCAGAAACACCCGGCCAGACCCGCCCAGCCAGCCGGCGTCAACACCACAGCCCGGACACGCTGACCCGCCCGCCGCACCACACCCGCCGGAAGCCCGTCCGGGCACAAACGACCAGCACAACAACATGATCAAATTAGGCTACGTGGCATTGGATTCAGGCCGAAGGTCGATGATGCCCGCCGCAAAAGAGCAAGGACCGCGTACCGCCTTCGAATCCCCCCACAGATGCTAGCTGGTTCGACCACAGCACTAGAGCTAGTCCGGCAACCGGACGAACCTGGTCCGGCCACCGGACCGGATTCAAACACCAAACATCGCTCCACCGCACGAGGCCCGACGAACACCAGCCAGCAACACCCCTACCTTCAGGGAGCCAATGGCTACTGCGCCTTTCCCCACTGCGGCAGATCCGCGCCACTGCACTGACAGAATCGATCTTCCACTCGACACTCATCTCTAGCGAGATGAGGACGCGCCTGATCAGTCGGCCTGTTGTGGCTCTTGGGGCACAGCCCAATCCGGGCGGTACCGCCCGGCCAACACCTCATCGACGAGCAACGCAACGATCCCTGATGCCACGAGGTCAGGCCTGAGCGCCACAAGCCTCTCCACTTCAGACCTGGTTAGCCTGATCTTAACCTGCTGATCGCGCTTCTCCCGCACAGGCAACGGCGGCAGGTTGTCAGCGACAGGATGCCGTCGCGGCATACGTCAACTCCTCGGCGTACAGATCAACGGCCACATGACCAGTCGAGGGTCCCACATCTCAGATCAACGGTTGCCATGCGCCATCCCGTCAGCTTTTGGTACCGCTTAATGGTACCGTTATCCGGTACCGCGAACACAGTCGGATCCTGGCTCTGGCACCCGTGCCACGCTCGAGACCCGCGCACATCCCTCTTAGAAAGGTGCAGGCTCAGGTGAGCGCTTCCGATCCCATCAAAAAGATCACGCTCCGCAGCGGCAAGATCCGCTATCGGTTTGTCCTCGACGTCGGACGCAAACCGGACGGACGCCGGGATCAGCGGACGTACACCTTCGACACCAGGAAAGAAGCCCGAGCGGAGTACGCCCGGATCAAGCACGAGACCGACCGCGGCACGTACGTACGCCCCGGCAAAGTCACCGTCAACCAGTTCCTCGACGAGTGGCTCAAGTCGGCCACTCGCGATGTGGAGAAGGCGACCGCTGCCAACTACCGCGACGCGCTCCTGCCGGTCCGCGCCCGTCTCGGGGAGAGGGCGATCCAGGAAATCATTGAGGAGGACATCGAAGCCCTGATCGACTGGATGCTGACCGAGGGACGCAGACGCGGCGGCAAGCCCGGCAGCGGCCTGGGGGTCCGGTCAGTGCGCCTCACTCTGGGTCGGCTTCGCACTGCCCTCAACGTCGCGGTACGCCGCCAGCTCGTGGTGCGCAACGCCGCGGCGTTCGTGACCATCCCCCGGAACGCAGCCAAGGCCGCCCTCGAAGCACAGGCCGCCCGCAAGCCCTGGACGCAGGAAGAGGTGAAGACCTTCCTAACCGGCATCACGGACGAACGCCTGTACGCCGCCTGCCTTCTGTCGCTGATGGGCCTACGACCCGCAGAGGTGTGCGGGCTGCGATGGTCCGACATCGACTTCGAGGCCGGCACGATCGCGGCCGGCGACAACACGCGAACGCTCGTCGACGGCGAGATCGAGGAGAAGGAGGCCAAGTCGGCAGCGGGCAGACGCGGCCTGCCGATGCCGGCCACGGTGATGAAGGCGCTGAAGGCCTTTCGCACCAGGCAGAAGAAGGAGCGCCTCCAGGCCGGCGACGCCTACATTGCCAGCGGCTACGTCCTGGTCGACGAACTCGGCCGACCGCAGCGCACCGACTGGCTGCGCCGCCGGGTGTACGAACTGATGGCCAAGCTCGGGATGCGCAAGGTCCGGCCGTACGACGCCCGGCACGCCTGCCTGACGTACCTCGCCGGGGTCGGCGTACCCGACGTCGTGCTCGCCGCCTGGGCCGGCCACTCGGACGGCGGCGCGCTGGCGAAGCGGGTCTACGTCCACCCCGACAGCAGCCACCTCAAGGTGGCCGCCGACCACCTCGAGACAGGCCTGTTCGGGTGACGCCAGGACTGCGGATTTCAACAGTACGGGCGTACGTGATTAATTGTGAGACGAAACAGCGAGAGAGCCCTGATCCACGTAGGTGAATCAAGGCCCTGACCTGCTCAAACTCTGTCGGGACGGCCGGATTCGAACCGACGACCCCTTGACCCCCAGTCAAGTGCGCTACCAAGCTGCGCCACGTCCCGATGCCACCGTCGGATCTCCCCTGCGGCAGCCGGTACAGCTTAGCGCAGGATCTTCCGCACGTACGCACTGGCCCCTCCCACCTCACCTCGACGGACCTCGCACAACCGTTACCTTTCAGTGCGCTTAGTGAGCACACGATCGATAGTCCTGCCTTGCGGCGGGACGGTCCCGGTCTGACCCAGTGGCGTGGTGCCGGGTTCACGCTTCACGGCCACCTGCCCACGTACGCGGGTCTTCTGGTCGGCTCCACGTGCTGCCACCGGGCCACTCCCGGCGGTGTCGAACTCGGCCGCGAGGGCGGCCAGGTTCAGGGCGGCGTTGCGGCCGCGGTCGATGACCAGGCCGCATGCCTCGCAGGTGAACTCACGCTCGGAAAGGGCCAGCTTGGCTTTCACCGTGCCGCAGCCCGAGCAGGTCTTGGAGGACGGGTACCATCGGTCGGCCAGCAGCAGCCGACCGCCGTTCCATCCGGTCTTGTACGCCAGTTGGCGGCGGATCTCCGCGAATCCGGCGTCGGCGATGTGCCGGGCCAGCTTTCGGTTGGCGAGCATCCCGGTCACGTTGAGGTCTTCCACCACCACGGTGCCGTGCTCGCGGGCGAGCCGGGTGGTGAGCTTGTGCAGCCCGTCACGGCGCAGGTTCACCACCCGGCCGTGCGCGCGGCCGAGCCGGGCCGCCGCCCGTTCCCACCGCTTCGACGCCCGCCGTCCGGTACGCCGGTCCGGGCCGGTCTTACGCGACAGCGCCCGGCCGAGTGCGCGCATCCGCTGCTGCGCGGTCACCAGGTGACGTGGGTTGTCGACCAGCTCGCCGGTGGACAGCACGGCGAGGTGCTTGATCCCGACATCGACACCGACCACCGACTCGGGCCGGTCGGGGGCGCGTTCGGTCCGCTCGACCTCGACGGTGAACGACACATGCCAGCGTCCGCCGTCGCGTCGCACCGTGGCAGACATGATCCGGGCGGTGTCGTTGTCCAGACGGCGGGCCAGCTTGCGGGCCGACTCGTGCAACTTCAACCGGCCCAGCCGCGGCAGGACCACGTGCATCCGGTCGGGTTCGACCCGGATCGCTCCGGTGGTGAACCGCACCGACGGGGTGGTGCGGCGTCGGGACGTAAACCGGGGGAACCCGACCGGCCGACCGGCACGTTTGCCTGGGCGGAAGTCCGCCCAGTTCTTCAGCCCGCGGGCGAGAGCGTCCAGGCCGGTGTTGAACGCCTCTTTGGACACCTCGCCCCACCACGGCGCAACGTCGACCTTCGCCTGGTTCCACGCCTTACGAAGCCCCGCCAGGGACCAGGACAGCGATGGCGTCAACAGGTCGTCCGGCACGCCGTAGGAACGCTCGGCGGTCCGCTGGTCCATGACGGCCTTGACCTTCGCGAGCGCCCAGTTGTGTGCGACCCGGGCCGCGCCGGCGTGCGCGAGAACATCGCGTTCCTGGCCGGGTGTCAGGTCGAGGGCGAACCGGTACGCCTGGATCGTCTTCACGCCAGATCGCTCGCGGTGGCTGCCTCGACCGCGCGGCGGGCGCGGTTCGCGGCAGCGCGACGGCCGTAGAGCCGGGCGCACAGCGAGGTCAAGATCTCGGTGACGTCGCGGACCAGGTCGTCATCAACCTCGGCCGGGTCAACGACCAGTAGGCGGCGGCCCTGCGCCGCGAGGGCTGCCTCAACGTACTCGGCCCCGAAGCGGGCGAACCGGTCCCGGTGCTCCACCACGATCGTCGTCACGGCAGGGTCGCGGAGCAGGGCGAGGAACTTCTCGCGGTGCCCGTTGAGCGCCGAGCCGACTTCGGTCACCACGCGGTCCACGCCGAACTACTGGCCGGTGGCCCACACGGTCACCCGCGCGACCTGCCGGTCCAGGTCGGGCTTCTGATCAGCCGACGACACCCGGGCGTACACCACGGTTTACCCGGCGGCATCAGTCGCGCCGGTGACCGGTTCCCCGACCATGATCAGACGACCGAGGCGGCAGGCGGGAACGGGCAGCGTCCCGGACTCGTAACGCCGACGTGCCGTCGCGTACGAGATGCCGGTTGCCGCTGCCCACTCCTTCAAGTTCACGTTGCCGACTGTAGCCGACTAGTGAGCACCTCTAACGACCGAAACGCCAGCAGTTGTCAGCCCCGTTACCTTTTTGATCGTCCCCAGCCGGGGACTCCTCGGTCGCCCGGCCCGGTATGACTTCCTGCCCCTGTCGTACGCATGATCCGGGGGGTGTTGTCGCCGGGTCGGGTGGCGTCGGCGGACCGCTGATAGGGACACGGCCACCTGTTCTGTTGGGTAGGTCTCTTCGTAACGTGGCTGCCGGCAGTCCGACGCCTGACCAGCGGCCGGGGCCACGGGACGATGCGTGGAGGCGGGTGTGGTGCACGACGGATACGGCGTCTTCCTCGGCTTGGACGTCGGCAAAGGTGACCATCACGCGGTCGGGATGGCCCCGGACGGCAGGCGGCTACACGACGCGCCGTTGCCGAACACCGAAGACCGGCTGCGGCAACTGTTCGACAAACTCGCCCGCCACGGTCAGGTCCTGGTCGTGGTCGACCAGCCCGCCTCGATCGGCGCTCTGCCGGTCGCGGTCGCTCGGGCGTGCGGGCATCAGGTGGCCTACCTGCCCGGCCTGGCGATGCGGCGGATCGCTGACCTGCACCCCGGCAGCGCGAAGACCGACGCCCGGGACGCCTACGTCATCGCCGACGCAGCCCGCACACTGCCGCACACGTTGCGGCGGGTCGACGTCGGCGATGAGACTCTGGCCGAGCTGGAAGTCCTCGTCGGCTTCGACGACGATCTGGCCGGTGAGGCGACCCGGGTGTCGAACCGGATCCGGGGCCTGCTGACGCAGATCCACCCCGCGCTGGAACGAGTCCTCGGCCCGAAAGTGCAGCACAAGGCCGTCCTGGAACTGTTGTCCCGCTGCGGTGGGCCCGTCGGACTGCGCAAGGCTGGCCGCCGCAAACTGCTCTCGATCGCCGCCGTCCACGCGCCCCGCATGGGTGAGCGGCTCGTCGAGCAGATCATGACCGCCCTGGACGAGCAGACCGTCACCGTCCCCGGCACCACAGCGGCGGAGACGATCCTGCCCCGCCTCGCCGACAGCCTCCGCGAGATCCTGCGGCAACGCGACCAAGTCGCCAGCGAGGTCGAAAGGATCCTTGATGCGCACCCTCTCGCCGGGGTCCTGACCTCGATGCCCGGCATCGGAGTCAGGACCGCAGCCCGGATCCTGCTCGAAGTCGGCGACGGCAGCAGCTCCGCTACCCCAGGCCACCTCGCCGCCTACGCCGGGCTCGCGCCGGTGACCCGGCGATCCGGCAGCAGCATCCGCGGCGAACACCCACCCCGAGGCGGCAACAAGAACCTCAAACGCGCGTTCTTCCTCTCCGCGTTCGCCGCCCTGGCCGACCCCGTCAGCCCCGCCTACTACGACCGCAAACGCGCCGAAGGCAAACGCCACAACGCCGCCCTCATCTGCCTCGCCCGCCGCCGCTGCGACGTCCTGTTCGCCATGCTCCGCGACAAGAATCCCTACCAGCCAAGGCCTGTCACCGCTTGACGAAACCCATAGGGACACCCCCCCGAGCTTCCCGGGAGGGTGGGTGGTGGCGGGAGCGCGAACGCCGGGTCGGGAGGTCCCGGCCCGGCGTTCGGTGTTGCCACGAGGGTCAGCCGTGCGCCTTGCCCCGGCCGCCCGGGCCCAGCTTCTTGCGCGGGCGTACCGAGATCTCCACCGGGCTGCCCTCGAAGCCGAACTCCTCGCGGAGCTTCCGCTCGACGAAGCGCTGGTAGCCGGCGTCCAGCGGCGCGGTGGTGAAGAGCACGAAGCGCGGCGGGCAGGTGCCGGCCTGGGTGGCGAAGAGGATCTTCGGTGCCCGTCCGCCCCGCACCGGGTGCGGGGTGGCCTGGACCAACGCGGTGAGCCACGAGTTGAGCTGCGCGGTGGGGACCCGGGTCTCCCAGCTCGCCAGGGCCTTCCGCAACGCCGGGGCGAGCTTGTCCACCGCCCGGCCGGTCATCGCGGAGAGGTTGAGCCGGATCGCCCACGGGATCCGGCGCAGCTCCCGCTCGATCTCCTTGTCCAGGTAGTACCGGCGGTCGCCGTCGACCAGGTCCCACTTGTTGAAGGCGATCACCAGCGCCCGGCCGGTCTCGGTGACCATCGAGAGGATCCGCTGGTCCTGCTCGCTGATCGGCTCGCTGGCGTCCAGCAGCACCACCGCCACCTCGGCCGCCTCGATCGCCGAGGCGGTGCGCAGGCTGGCGTAGTACTCGGTGCCGCTGGCCTTGCCGACCCGCTTGCGCAGCCCGGCGGTGTCCACCAGGTGCCAGGTCTCCCCGCCGATGCGCACCAAACTGTCCACCGGGTCGACGGTGGTGCCGGCGACCGAGTCGACCACTGCCCGCTCCTCGCCGGAGAAGCGGTTGAGCAGGCTGGACTTGCCGACGTTGGGGCGACCGACCAGGGCCACCCGGCGCGGGCCCCGCGGCCGGTCCTCCACGATCTTCGGGGCCTCGGGCAGCGCCTCCATGATGGCGTCGAGGAGTTCGCCGGAGCCACGACCGTGCAGCGCCGACACCGCGAACGGCTCACCGAGTCCGAGCGACCAGAGCGAGGTCGCCTCCACCTCGACGGCCGCGTTGTCGGCCTTGTTCGCCACCAGGATCACCGGCTTGGCGCTGCGCCGCAGCATCCGGACCGCCGCCTCGTCCACGTCGGTGGAGCCGACCACCGCGTCCACCACGAAGAGGACCACGTCAGCGGTGGCGACCGCCGTCTCGGCCTGGGCGGCGATGGCCGCCGCCCGGTCCTTCGCGTCCGGCTCCCAGCCGCCGGTGTCCACCACGGTGAACTGCCGGCCGGCCCACTGGGCGTCGTACGGGACGCGGTCCCGGGTGACTCCGGGGACGTCCTCGACGACCGCCTGCCGCCGGCCGATGATCCGGTTGACCAGCGTCGACTTGCCCACGTTGGGGCGGCCGACCACGGCCACCACGGGCACCGGTCCGGTCTGTTCCTCGTCGAGGTCGGGTTCGCGCAGCTCGACCCAGCCGTCGTCGTCGGTCATGCCACGCCCCGCTCGGTGAGTAGTTCCCGCAGCCGGGCCACGACCTCGTCGATGCCCAGTTCGGTGGTGTCCAGCACGACCGCGTCCGCCGACTGCTGCAACGGGTCGGTCTTGCGGGTCGAGTCCAACCGGTCCCGGCGGGCCAGGTCGGCGGCGGTGGCGGCCACGTCGGCGGCGTCCTCCGCGCTGCGCCGCTGGGCCCGGGCCACCTCGGAGGCGGTCAGGTAGACCTTCAGCTCCGCGTCGGGGGCGACCACCGGGCCGATGTCACGCCCCTCGACGACGATCCGGCCGGCGTGGGTGATCATCTCCCGCTGACGGGCCACCAGCAGCTTCCGGACCGCCGGTACGGCGGCCACCGCGCTGACCGCGCCGGTCACCTCGGGCCCCCGGATGTCGGCGTCGACCGCCACCCCGTCGACGGTCACCCCGTACCCCTGGGGGTCGGTGCCGATGCGCAGGTCGATCTCACCGGCGACCTTCGCCACCGCCTCGGCGTCGGCCGGGTCGACGCCGCTGCGGAGCACCGCCCAGGTCACCGCCCGGTACATCGCACCGGTGTCCAGGTAGCGGGCGTCGATCCCGGCGGCCAGGCGCCGGGAGACGGTGGACTTGCCCGAACCGGATGGCCCGTCGACAGCGACCACACATCGCCCGGTCCGTACGTTCTCCGCCACCGCGTGTCCTCCTCAGCCCGTACCCCACCGACCGTCGTTCTCCCGACGTTCGGCGAGCGGTTACCCATCGTGGTCCATCATGCCTGGCGGTCCGATCCGCCCCCGCCGGCACCGCCGCCGGGCGCGGGTGCGCCTCCCGGGCGACCCGCGGGCCGCCTGGGAGCCTACCGGGGCCGCTTTCCCGAACCGCCGGCTCAGTCACCCACCGCGCGGAACAGGGCGGCGACCTCGGCGTTGGTGAGTCGGCGGGTCCGCCCGGCGCGCAGGTCACCCAGCCGGATCGGCCCGATCGAGGTACGCACCAGCCGGCTCACCGGGTGTCCGACCTCGGCCAGCAACCGCCGGACGATGTGTTTGCGGCCCTCGTGCAGGCTCACCTCCACCTGGGCGGTCTTGCCCAGGGTGTCCACCACCTTGAAGGAGTCGACCTGCGCCGGGCCGTCCTCCAGTTCGACCCCGGCCATCAGCTTCTTGCCCAGGTTGCGCGGGATCGGTCCGGCGACCTGGCAGAGGTAGGTCTTCTGCACCCCGTACGACGGGTGCATGAGCTTGTGCGCGAGGGTGCCGTCGTTGGTGAGCAGCAGCAGGCCCTCACTGTCCGCGTCGAGCCGCCCGACGTGGTAGACGCGCTGCTCGACCCGGTTGCCGAGGAAGTCGGCGAGCGCGGTGCGCCCCTTCTCGTCGGCCATGGTGGAGACCACTCCGCGCGGCTTGTTCATCGCCAGGTAGACCAGGCGGGTGTCGACCTGGAGGCGCTCGCCGTCGACCATGATGACGTCCTGGGTCGGGTCGGCCCGGTCACCGAGCTGGGCCACCCGGCCGTTGACGGTCACCCGGCGCCGGAAGATCAGGTCCTCGCAGGCCCGGCGGGAGCCCACACCGGCGGCGGCTAGCACCTTCTGGAGGCGTTCGGGCCCCTCGTAGACGGGCGCGTCGGGACGGGGGGCGCGGTCATCGCGTGGCATCGGCAAACTCTTCTACGTCGTCGGGGAGGAACGGGGCCAGCGGCGGCAGGTCGGCGACGCTGTTCAGCCCGAGCTTCTCGAGGAACAGGATGGTGGTCCGGTAGAGGAACGCTCCGCTCTCCGGCTCGGTGCCGCACTCCTCGACCAGGCCGCGGGAGACCAGGGTACGGATCACCCCGTCACAGTTGACACCCCGGATGGCGGAGATCCGGGAACGGGTGACCGGCTGCTTGTAGGCGACCACCGCGAGGGTCTCCAACGCGGCCTGGGTGAGCCGGACGGTCTGCCCGTCGAGGATGAACCGCTCCACGTACGGGGCGTACTCCGGTCGGGTGTAGAGCCGCCAGCCTCCGGCCGCGCGGCGCAGCTCGAAGCCGTACCCGGCCTCGGTGTAGCCGGCCGCGATCCGGTCGAGGGCGGCCCCGATCCGCTCGGCGGGTTGCTCCAGCACCTGGGCGAGGGTCAGTTCGCTGACCGGCTCGTCGACGACCAGCAGGATCGCCTCCAGCGCCGCGCGGAGTTCCCCCTCCTCCATCGCGGTCGCCGTCGCCGGGCTCTCCCGCACCGTCCCGGCTGCCCGCCGTCCGCCCCTGGGCGGGATCGTGGTGGCGACCGGCCCCTCCAGGGGACCTTTCCCACCACGATCCGCAGCCACCGGCTCGGCCGGAGCAGCCGGGGCCGGCGGAGCGGCCGGGGTGGGTGACACCGCCGGGGCCGGTGGGGTGGCTGGCTCCGGCGGGGCGGCGGTGTCGTCGACGTCGTCACGGTCCGAGACGGGAGCCGGGCCCGGGCTGGGGCGGCGTTCCCACGGCGGGATCCACGCGGCGGCCTGGTCGGCGAGGGATTCGCTGCGCTCCTCGTTGCTCATCCCGGTCACTCCTCCGTCGTCGTCCCGGTGCCGGCCACGTGCCCACCCGGCAGGTCACCGGTGCCCGCGGCCGAAGCACCCCCGGCCACGTCCGTCCCGGTCGGAGCGGCCACCCGACCCGAGTCGCCTCCGGCAGCGTCATGCCCGGCCGTCGTGTCGGCTGAGCCGGTGGGTACCTCCGGTGCGGCGGCCTCGGACCCCGACGGCACGCCGGCGTACTCGTCGATCTGGAGGTCGGTGTCGCCCTCGGCCGGGCCGGTCCAGCGTACGGTCAGCTCGCCGAGCGCCTGCTCCTGGGTGAAGGCGACCAGTCCTTCCCGGTACAGCTCCAGCAGGGCCAGGAACCGGGCCACCACCTCCAGGGTGGCCGCACAGTCGGCGCAGAGCAGGGAGAAGGCGGCGGTGCCCGCGCGCCGCAGCCGCGCGGCCAGGATCTGGGCGTGTTCCCGGACGCTGACCCGGACCATGTGCACGTGGTCGATGGAGACCACCGGGACGGGCTTCGGGGTCATCGCCCGCACCGCGATCCTCAGCAGCCGCTCCGGGCCGATCCCGAGCACCAGGTCCGGCAGGGCCTGGGCGTACCGGGGTTCCAGGCTGACGGCGCGGGGATAGCGTCGCCCGCCCTCGGCCTCCAGCGCGGCGATGTGCGCCGCCGCCTCCTTGAACGCCTTGTACTGCAGCAGCCGGGCGAAGAGCAGGTCCCGCGCCTCCAGCAGGGCCAGGTCCTCCTCGTTCTCGACCTCGGCGGCGGGCAGCAACCGGGCGGCCTTCAGGTCGAGCAGGGTGGCCGCGATCAGTAGGAACTCGCTGGCCTCGTCGAGGTCCCACTCGTCGCCCATCGCCCGGATGTACGCGATGAACTCGTCGGTGACCTGGTGCAGGGCCACCTCGGTCACGTCGAGCTTGTGCTTGCCGATCAGTTGCAGCAGCAGGTCGAAGGGGCCGGTGAAGTTGGCCAGCCGCACGGTGAAGCCGCTGCTCTCCTCCGGGCCCGCTGGCCCGGCGCCGGGCGTGGGTTCGGTGGGTGCCACCGGGTCGGCCGGCACGGGGTCGAGCGGTGGTGCGGTCACCGGACGACCGTAGTCCACGCCCCGGACGCCGGCGCTATCGCTCCGCCTGCGCGGCGATCACCTCACGGGCGAGCTGCCGGTAGTTGCGCGCGCCGGACGAGGCCGGGTCGAGGGTGGTGATGGGCGCTCCGGCCACCGTCGACTCGGGGAACTTGACCGTCTTGGTGATGACGGTCTGGTAGACCTTGTCGCCGAACGCCTCGACCACCCGCTGGAGCACCTGCCGGCAGTGGGTGGTGCGACTGTCGTACATGGTGGCGAGGATGCCCTCGAGTTCGAGGTCGAAGTTGAGCCGCTCACGCACCTTGTCGATGGTGTCCAGCAGCAGCGCCACACCTCGGAGGCTGAAGAACTCGCACTCCAGGGGGATCAGCACGCCGTGCGCGACGGTCAGCGCGTTGATGGCGAGCAGACCGAGCGAGGGCTGACAGTCGATGAGGATGTAGTCGTACTCCTTGCGGATGCTGCGCAGCACCCGCGCGAGCGCCATCTCCCGGGCGACCTCGTTGACGAGCTGGATCTCGGCGGCGGAGAGGTCGATGTTGGCCGGCAGCAGGTGCAGCCCCGCGACGTCCGTCTTGATCAGGACGTCCTCGGCGGTGACGTCGTCCTGCATGAGCAGGTTGTAGACCGACAGGTCGAGGTTGTGCGGGTTGACGCCGAGGCCGACCGAGAGCGCGCCCTGCGGGTCGAAGTCGACCAGCAGCACCTTGCGGCCGTACTCGGCCAGGGCCGCGCCGAGGTTGATGGTGGTGGTGGTCTTCCCGACGCCACCCTTCTGGTTGGCCATCGCGATGATCCGCGCCGGCCCGTGCCGGTCGGTGGGCATCGGCTCGGGGATGGGTTTGCGCATGGTGTACGCGGCCGGGTCCGCCGGGCCGAGGTCCGCGCCGAGTGTGGCCTGCTGCTCACGGAGCTCTGTCGTCCACGTCTCGGCACGGTCGCCGTTGCCAGCCATGTCCTGTTGCCCCCTCCCGACGACCACCCGGCGTCGGAGCCGTCCGACGTCCTTCTGCGGCGCCGCTGCGCACCCCGGTTGTCGTCCCAGGAGGTCCGCGCCGATGCCGACTGTACGCCACGTTCGAGCAGGCCGGTCGGTACCGGGTCGGCGTGTCGGGCAGCCCGGCGGTCGCCACCGGCCCGGGGTGGCTCGGGGTGACGGTCGACACAGCACCCACCTCCGGTGCCGGTGCGCCCACCCGGCTGGCGGCACCGCCGGGAACGTCACCGGCGGACCCGGTTCAGCCGCGCGCCCGGGGGTGGGCGGTGGCGTAGACCTCGCGCAGCCGTTCCACCGTGACCAGCGTGTAGACCTGGGTGGTGGTCACCGAGGCGTGGCCGAGCAGTTCCTGCACCACCCGGACGTCCGCCCCGCCGTCGAGCAGGTGGGTGGCGTAGGAGTGGCGCAGGGTGTGCGGGGAGACCGCGTTCGGTCCGTCCACCGGCAGCCCGGCCCGCTCGGCGGTACGCCGCAGGATGGTCCACGCACCCTGTCGGGAGAGCGTGCCGCCCCGGGCGTTCAGGAAGACCGCCGGGGTGCCCCGGCCGGCGGCGACCAGACCGGGGCGGGCCCGGACCAGGTAGGCGCGGAGCGCCTCGGTGGCGTACCCGCCGATCGGCACGAGCCGGGACCGGCCGCCCTTGCCGCGCAGCAGGGCGGTCCCCTCCGCCGGGTCCAGGTCGTCGACGGCCGCGCCGACCGCCTCCGAGATCCGCGCGCCGGTGCCGTACAGGAACTCCAGCAGCGCCCGGTCCCGCAGCGCCAGGGGCGCGCCCGCACCGGACGCCCGCACCGACCCGGCCGTCTCCAGCAGCCGGACCACGTCGTCGACGGGCAGCGCCCGGGGCAGCCGGCGTGGCGGGGTGGGCGGCCGGACGTCCCGGCTGGCGTCCGCGCCGACCAACCCCTCGCGCAGCGCGAAGCGGTGCAGGCCGCGCACCGCGCTCGCCGCGCGGGCGGCCGAGGAGACGGCCAGCGGCGGGTGCCCGTCCCCGCCCACCCGCAACGCCGCCAGGTGCGCCTCGACCTGGGCCGGCCCCACCGCGGCGAGGTCGGTCACCCCGGCGACGGCCAGCGTGGCCAGGTAACGCTCCAGATCCCGCCGGTACGACGCGAGGGTGTTCGCCGACAGCCCCCGCTCGACGGTCAGGTGGTCGAGGTAGCCCCGCACGGCCCGCCGCAGCGCCGGCGCCGGGCCCCCGGCGTCCACGACCGCCGCCGTGCCGTCCCGTGGCCCGCCGTTCAGCCGAGGACCTCCGCCAGCGGCAGGGCGGCCATGCCGTGCGCCTCGGCGACCGGGCCGTAGGTGACCTGCCCGTCGTGCGTGTTCAGGCCGAGCGCGAGGGCGGGATCGCGGCGCAGCGCCTCCCGCCAGCCGTGGTTGGCCAGTTCCAGGGCGTACGGCAGGGTCACGTTGGTCAGCGCGTACGTGCTGGTGTGCGGGACCGCGCCGGGCATGTTCGCCACGCAGTAGAAGATCGAGTCGTGCACCCGGTAGGTCGGGTCGGCGTGCGTGGTCGGCCGGGAGTCCTCGAAGCAGCCACCCTGGTCGATGGAGATGTCCACCAGCACGCTGCCCGGCTTCATCCGGGAGACCATCTCGTTGGAGATCAGCGTCGGGGCCTTCGCCCCCGGCACGAGAACCGCGCCGATGACCAGGTCCGCGTCGAGCACGGCCCGCTCGATCTCGTACGCGTTCGAGGCGACCGTCTGGAGATGGCCCCGGTAGATGGCGTCGGCCTGGCGCAGCCGCCCGACGTTCTTGTCCAGCAGCAGCACCTCGGCCTGGAGGCCGAGCGCGATGGCGGCGGCGTTCATGCCGGAGACGCCCGCGCCGATCACCACGGTCTTGGCCGCGTACACGCCGGAGACGCCGCCCATCAGGATGCCGCGCCCACCGCCCTGCCGCTGGAGGTGGTACGCCCCCACCTGGGGAGCGAGCCGGCCGGCGACCTCGGACATCGGGGCGAGCAGCGGCAGCGACCGGTCCGGCAGCTCGACCGTCTCGTACGCGATGCCGGTGACCTTCCGGTCGATCAGCGCGTCGGTGCACTCCTTCGAGGCGGCCAGGTGCAGGTAGGTGAAGAGCACCTGTCCCTCGCGCATGCGGTGGTACTCCTCGGCGATCGGCTCCTTCACCTTGAGCACGAGGTCGGCGCTGTCCCACACCTCGTCGGCGGTGGAGAGGATCTTCGCCCCGGCGGCGGCGAACTCCTCGTCGCCGATGCGGGAGCCGGCACCGGCGCCGGACTCGATCAAGACCTGGTGACCGCTGCGGGTGAACTCGTTCACACCCGCCGGCGTGATCGCCACGCGGTACTCGTGGTTCTTGACCTCGCGTGGGATTCCGACCTTCACGACGACACCTCTCCTCGGGGCCGCACCGCCCCGAACCGCTCGGTGCGCGCCGGCTCCGTTGCCGACGCAGCCCACCGCTCCTGCCGGCCGCAGTCTAGGGCCGTCGACCCGGACGGAAAGCCAACAGAGTGACACCCCGTACGCGTCTCTCCTGACGATGTGTCAGTCGTACCCTGACCGACAACGTGAGCCGGCCTCGGCCGTTGGGACAGTGTTCGCCCATTATCGTCCGATCGGCACCACCGCGCTGCGGACAGCAGGAATGTCGATCACTAGGGTGTCGCCTCATGACCTACCCTCCTCCTTACCAGTACCCCGGCGGCGTCTCCGACAAGAGCAAGGTCGTCGCCGGTGTCCTCCAGATCGTGCTCGGTGGCTTCGGTGTCGGCCGGTTCTACATCGGCGACACCAAGACCGGTGTCCTCCAGCTCGTCGTGACCCTGGTGACCTGCGGCATCGGCAGCCTCTGGGGCTTCGTCGACGGCATCCTGATCCTGATGAACGGTGGCGTCGACGCCCAGGGCCGGCCGCTGCGCGACTGATCCTGTCCACCAGCGAGGGGCCGTGCGGCGTGCCGCACGGCCCCTGCCGTCTGTGGGTGGGTGTCCCCCGCGCCCGTGACTAGCCGGGCAGTGGGGAGTCCGCCGGGCGCAACGGGGCCCAGCCGGCGTCCCGGGCCCGGGCGGCGGCGAGCAGCCCCGCCACGCAGGAGGCGTTGGTGATCTCCCCGGCCAGCGTCCGGGCCACCGCCTCGTCCAGGTCGACGCGGACGACCTGCATGTCCGCCTCCTCGTCGTGCCGCTCGTGCCGTTGACCGGCCGGCACCTCGACGAGGTCCCGGGCGAGGAAGATCCGGACCCGCTCGGTGGAGAAGCCGGGTGAGCTGTGCAGGTCGACCAGCAGGTCGACCCGGCCGGCGGTCAGGTCGGCCTCCTCGGCCAGCTCGCGCAGCGCCGCCGCGGCGAGGTCCTCACCATCGACGTCCCTCAGCCCCGCCGGCAGCTCCCACAGGTAGCTTCCGACCGGGTGCCGGTACTGACGGACCAGCACCACCCGGCCGGCGTCGTCCAGCGCCACCACGGCGACCGCGCCGACGTGCCGGACCACGTCGCGGGCGGCGGTGCCGCCGCCCGGCATGGTCACCTCGTCGGTGACCACCTGGAACACCCGGCCGGTGTACCGCTCGGTCCGGCCCCTCAGCTCGTACTGCCGCCCGTTCACGACGCGGCGGCGGTCGTCGCGGCGTCGTCCCGGGACGACTCCTCCGCCACGGCGGCCGGCCGGTGGGGCGCGCCGCCGTCCAACTCCACCGGCAGCTGGTCGGCCTCGGAGTAGGTGACCGCGGCACGGACGAACGCGGCGAAGAGCGGGTGTGGCCGGGTGGGCCGGCTCTTCAGCTCCGGGTGCGCCTGGGTGGCCACGAAGAACGGGTGCAACGCGCGGTCCAGCTCGACGAACTCGACCAGCCGGCCGTCCGGCGAGGTGCCGGAGATGTGCAGGCCGGCCTTGGTCAACGCGTCCCGGTAGGCGTTGTTCACCTCGTACCGGTGCCGGTGCCGCTCGCTGACCTCGGTGGTGCCGTACGCCTCGGCGACGATGGAGCCCTCGGCGAGGGTCGCCGGGTACGCCCCGAGCCGCATCGTGCCGCCCAGGTCACCCTTGCCGGCGACGATGTCCTCCTGGTCGGTCATGGTGGCGATCACCGGGTGGGTGGCCTCCTCGTCGAACTCCAGCGAGTTCGCGCCGTCCAGCTCGCCGAGGTGCCGGGCCACCTCGATCGCCATGCACTGCAGGCCGAGGCAGAGGCCGAGCAGCGGGACGCCGTTCTCCCGCGCGTACCGGGCGGTGCCGATCTTGCCCTCGATGCCGCGCACGCCGAACCCGCCGGGGATGACGATGCCGTCCACGCCGGCCAGGGCCGCCGCCGCGCCGGCCGGGGTGACGCAGTCGTCGCTCGGCACCCAGCGCAGCTGCACCCGGGCCCGGTGGTGGAACCCGGCCGCCCGGATGGCCTCGCTGACCGACAGGTACGCGTCGGGCAGGTCGACGTACTTGCCGACCACCGCGACGGTGACGGTGTGGACCGGGTGGTGCACCCGGTCCAGCAGGTCGTCCCAGCTCGTCCAGTCCACGTCCCGGAAGGAGAGCCCGAGCCGGCGCACCACGTACGCGTCGAGGCCCTCCCGGTGCAGCACCTTCGGGATGTCGTAGATGCTCGGCGCGTCCGGGGCGGCGGTGACCGCCTCCCGGTCGACGTCGCAGTAGAGCGACAGCTTGTGCTTGAGCTTGTCCGGGATGTCCCGGTCGGAGCGGCAGACCAGGGCGTCCGGCTGGATACCGATGTTGCGCAGCTGTGCCACCGAGTGTTGGGTCGGCTTGGTCTTCAGCTCCCCCGACGGGGCCAGGTACGGCACCAGCGAGACGTGCAGGTAGAAGCAGTTGTCCCGGCCGAGATCATGCCGCACCTGCCGGATCGCCTCCAGGAACGGCAGCGACTCGATGTCGCCGACCGTACCCCCGACCTCGGTGATCACCACGTCCGGGACGTTGCCGTCGGCGTCCGGGTCGGCCATCGCCAGGATGCGCGACTTGATCTCGTTGGTGATGTGCGGGATCACCTGGACGGTGTCGCCGAGGTACTCGCCCCGCCGCTCCTTGGCGATCACGTCCGAGTAGATCTGGCCGGTGGTGACGTTCGCCTTGCCGGAGAGGTCCTGGTCGAGGAAGCGCTCGTAGTGACCGACGTCCAGGTCGGTCTCCGCGCCGTCCTCGGTGACGAACACCTCGCCGTGCTGGAAGGGGTTCATCGTCCCGGGGTCGACGTTGAGGTACGGGTCGAGCTTCTGCATCACCACCCGCAGTCCGCGGGCGGTGAGCAGGTTGCCGAGGCTGGAGGCGGTGAGCCCCTTACCCAGCGAGGAGGCGACGCCCCCGGTGACGAAGATGTGCCTGGTCGTCCGTGCTGATGGGGCCAAGGCCTGCTCCCGTGTCGTCCGTTGCGGTCGTGCAGACCGTCGTGCCGATCAGCCAAGTGATCACGCGATCCACGGGATTCCACGGTAACACCTCCCCTGGGTGCGCCCCGGGGCGCACCCGCCGGGCCCACCGGCGGCTACGCGGTCGCGACCTCGGTCGACGTCCGGGGTGCCCGGTCGCCCGCGTCCCCGGCGGGCTCCTCCGGCCCCGTCCGCGCCGCGTCGCCCGGCCCGGTGGCCTCCGCCCCGACCGGGGCACCGCCGACGAAGTCCTGGGGCCGGTTTCCCGGCGGCTGCGTACGGTCGGTCGCGTGGTCGAGCACCCGCAGCGCGGCCAGCGCCGCCATCGGCACCACCAGCGCCCCGGCCGCGCCGGCCACGTCCAGCGCCGAACCGCCGAGCAACCCGCCGATCACCGCGGCCACGGCGGTGCCGGCCATCGCCGCCCGCATCGCCGGGTAGATGCCGAACAGGCGCAGGAGCCCACCCCAGGGCTGGAAGAGGGCGAACCACACCAGCACCGCACCGACCACCGCGAGGACGGTCAACGGGCTGCCGACCAGGGTGTCGAAGTTGGCGGTGCTGGACCGGTGCACGGTCAGCCCGGCCCGCCCCTCCCCCAGGGCGGCGAGGAACCGGCCCAGACTGCCCCGGTCGGTCGGGGGCCGGCGCAGGTCCAGTACGCCCAGCCCGATGGTCACCGCCAGGCCGGCCATGCTCGCCCAGACCAGCCGGCTCAGGGTCAGCCACCCGCCGGTGCAGATCACGGCGGCGACGGTCACCCCGGCGGTCAGCGCGATCGCCCCGACCGAGTCCGCGCCGAGGTACGGACTGCCGACGACCACCACGGCCGCCGTGCCCACGGCCACCACCACGGTCGGCCGCCAACGCCGGCCCACCCGCTGGGCCAGCCAGCCGGCGGTCAGCAGCACACCCGCGAGGAACGCGCCGAGCCCCACCGTGCCGAGGCCGGCGTACCGGCCGCCCTCCAGGGCCGAGTAGCCCACCACCCCGTTGAGTTGCAGGCGGGCCCCGGTGAGCACGTCCACGCCGACGACGAGGGTGGTCAGCCCGGCCACCGCGCCCAACGGGCCGAGGGTGCGGTCGTGTCCGGGCGCGAAGCGGACCAGCGCGGTCGCCCCGGCGAGCAGCAACGCGGTCACCACGGCGAAGTACCAGCCGGCGTGGCCCCCCCGCCACCAGGGCACCAGGTCGGCGACCAGGGCCGACGGGATGGCCAGCGCGGCGGCGACCAGCAGCACCTCGACGGTCGCCACCACGGACCGGGGCACCGGGGTCGGCCCCACCGGACCGGCGTGCCGGCGGGCCCGGCGCAACAGCGGGAGGACCGCGACGGCGAGCAGCACCTGGAAGCCGGCGAGCAGCACGAAGAACCACCGGGCGACGCGCTGCTGGGCGCCGGCCTCCCGGTCGGCGTCGGTTGGTGCGTCGATGGCGGCCCGCAGATCCGCCGGGCGGCCGTCGACGGGGGTGGCGGCCCGGCCGGTGAAGTTGCGTTCCGGCAGTGGACGGCCGAGCACGGTCAGCGCGGTGGGGGCCAGGTCGGCCAGTTGCAGGTAGCCGTCGCGGCCGGTGCTGGCCGAGGTGAGCCAGCCCCGCTCCCAGCCCGGCCCGTCGGCGACCGCCACGTGCAGCCGGGCCGGCGCGGCGGTGTCCGAGACCCCGGCCACCAGCACCAGGGAGCCCGGCGGGCGGGCGGCCAGCACCTTGGCCAGGGTCGCGTCGGCGCGGCGGGCGGCGGCGTCCCGGGCGGCCTGGTGCTCGCCGCTGACCGTGCCCAGGTCGACGATGCTCAGCACGCAGGAGCCCAGCAGGGGGGCGGGGTCGGCGGGCAGGGTGGGCTCGTACCGGTCGACCCGGCCGAACGGGCGGGCGGCGGCCACCGCGGCACCGGGGCCGACGGCGACGGCGCAGCGCACCGACTCGGCCAGCGCGCCGGGTACGGCCCCCCAGGGCAGCCGCTCCTGGTTGTGTAGGACCACGCTCTCCTGCTGGGGCAGGTTGGCCCCGAATCCGTCGGGCTGTTCCACCTTCACGTCCACCGCCGGGCAGGTGCCGGCGGGCCGGTTGGTGTTCCAGGCGGCGAAGTTACCCGCGCCGAGGGTGAGCCAGCCGTCGACCGGGCAGGTCGGCCGGCGGGCCGAGCGGACCGACAGCGAACCGATCGAGCCGTTCTCGGCCATCCGCCACAACGTCGGGGTGGTCTCCGGGTCCACGTCGTCCCAGCGCAGGCCGGGCACCCCGGCGATGACGACGAAGTCCGCCGTGGGCCGGCGTGCCGCGCGGTCCGGTTCGGCGGCCAGCGCGGTCACCCCGAGCACCGCGACGAGCAGGGTGAGCAGGAGCGGTGCGACCCGCCGCAGCATCAGCCACGCTCCGTCGTGGCCCCGGCATCGGGGGTGGCCGGGCCGGCGGCGTCAGCGGTCAGGTCGGCGTAGAGGTCGGCCAGGGCGGCGACGGTGTCCGCCTCGGTCGGCCAGGTCGCCGCCCGGGCCGTGCCCCGGCGGGCCAGGTCGGTCCGGCGGGACTCGTCGTCGAGCAGCTCACGGACCGCCCGGTCGACCGCGTCGACGTCGCCGGGCGGGACCAGCACCGCGGCGTCGCCGACCAGCTCCGGCAGCCCGCCCACGCCGGTCGCCACCAGCGGTACGCCGGCCCGCAACGCCTCCTGCGCGAACAGCTGCCGGGCCTCCCAGTCGCTGGTCACCACGGCGAGGTCGGCCGCGGCGAGCAGGTCCGCCACGTCGGTGCGGTGCCCGAGCAGGGTCACCGGGGCGCGGGCGGCGGAGACGCGCGCGGCCAGCGGCAGGTAGGCCGGGCCGCTGCCGGCGACGACGACCACCGGCGGTGGCGTACGGTCCCGCCACCGGGCGGCGGCGTCGATCAGCACGTCGTAGCGCTTCTGCGGGTGCAGCCGCCCGACCGAGAGGATCAGCGGCTGACCGGGGGCGACGGCGAACTCGGCCCGTACGGCGGCGCGCCGCCGTCGCGGCGCGGGCAGGGCCGGTGCGGCCACCGGGGCGAGGCGGGCGTCGGCGGCGCCGAGCGCGGTGGCCCGGTCGACCAGGTCGCTCGACGCGCCCAGGGCGACCCGGGCCCGACGGGCGACCAGCCGTTCGGCCACGCCGGAGAGCCGGCCCTGCAACCCTCCGGCGAGTACGGCGTTGTGCCAGGTGACCACCAGTGGGGCGGCCGGTCGGGCGAGGACGGCGACAAGACCGGCGCGCAGCCCGTGCGCGTGCACCACGTCGACCGGCTCGGCAGCCAGGGCCCGGCGCAGCGCGAGCACCGCGCGGGCGTCGGCCGGGGTGGGACCCGCCGGGATCTCCACCGGCGTGAACCGCGCGCCCGCGCCGACGAAGTCGAACTGCTCGCCGGTGGCGGCCGGCCCGCAGACCAGCACGGACACGCCCTGCGCGGCCAGCCCACGGGTCACCGATTTGACGTGCTGCCCCACCCCGCCGGTGCTCGACGCGAGCAGCAGGGCCACCGTGCCCTGCCACGCGGCCCCACTCCTGGCACTCACCGATCCACCCTTCCGTCATCGGGCTCCGCCTGCCGACGGCGGACGCGGCCGGCGACGGGCAGCCGACGGACCACTCCCGCCAGGAGCGGACCTACGTCCCGCCGGTCGGCCGGGTACGCCACGGCGAGGAACACCACGCCCACCACGGCTCCGGACAGCATGCCCTCCAGCACCGCCCCGGATGTCGTCGGGGTACCGGCACCCGTCCCGGCCAGCGCTCCCGCCACCTGTGCCCCGGCCAGGGTGGCGGCGGTCGCCGCGAGCACCCCGGCGACGCCGGCGCGCAGGCTGCCGGCCAGCGCGGCCGGTCCCGCCGCCCGGCGCACCGCGGCCAGCAGCAGGATGCCCAGCAGCAGCATCCCGGCGCTGTTGGCCAGCGCGACGGCCAGCACCCGGTCGCCGACCGGCAGCACCGCCGCCAGCGGCAGCGCGACCACCGGCACGGCGAGCCAGCCGAGGGTGATCGCCAGGGTGGCGGGTCGGGTGTCGCCGCGCGCGTAGAGGGCCCGGGAGAGCACCGCGAACAGGCCGTACCCGAGCAGCCCCGGCGCGAACCCGGCGATGGCGGCGGCGGTGCCGCCCGGGTCGGCCGGGTAGAAGAAGGCGGCCACCGGCCGGGCGGTGCCGACCAGCGCCGCCGCGCCGAGGCAGCTGAACAGCAGCACCCCCCGGACGGTCGGGGCGAGGGTCCGCCGGTAGCCGTCCTCGTCCCCCGCCGCCGACGCCGCCGCCAGGGTCGGGTACGCGGCCACCGCGAGCGGCACCGCCAGCACCGCCCAGGGCAACAGGTACATGGTCTGCGCCAGGTTGAACACCTGCGGGGAACCGGTGGGGCCGCCGGTGACCCGGTTGAGGATCACCAGCAGGGCGACCTGCTGCGCGGTGACGGTGACCGCCCCGGCCACGGCCAGCCCGCCGACCCGGGCCCGCGCGTCGGCGGTGAACGCGTACCCGAACCGGGGCCGTAGCCGCAGCCGGCGCAGCGGGACCAGCAACGACAGGGACAGCACCACCACCCCGAGGGTGGTGCCGGCCGACAGGATCAGCTCACCGCCCCGGCTCGCCCCGGCCACCGTGGCACCCCGCCCCTCGGTGCCGCCGAAGGCGAGGTAGACCACGATCACGGTGAGGCTGGAGAGCAGCGGCGCGAGCACCGGCCAGGCGAACCGCCGGTGCGCCTGGAGCACCCCGGTCAGCACGATGCCGACGCCGTAGAGCGGCAGCTGCGGCGCGAAGACGCGCAGCATCCGGGCTCCGGCCGCGAGTTCCTCCGGCGACCGGCTCTCGCTGATCGCTCCGATGATCGGGTCGGCGAGGAGTGCCACCAGCACCGCCAGCGGCACCAGCAGGGTCACCGTCCAGGTCAGCAGCGCCCCGGTGGTGGCGGCCACCGCCGTGCGGTCGCCGGCCGCCACCGCCCCGGCCAGCAGCGGGACGACCAGGCTGGCCAGCGCGCCACCGGCGACGATCTCGAAGACGATGTTCGGCACGGTGTTGGCGATCACGTACATGTCGCCCAGGTCGCTCCTGTCCATGACCCAGGTGATGACGGCGGTCCGGGCGAAGCCGGCGAGCCGGGCGGCCACGGTGAGGACGGCGATGAGCGCGGCCGCCCCGGCGACCCGGCCCGCGCCGGCGAGGGGTGCCGGTGCGCTCACGTCAGGCGGGGCGTCGGCCCAGCGCGTCCAGCTCGCGCAGCCCGGGGGTCTTCTGGATGACCGCGGTGAAGCTGACCTTCTCGCTGGCCGCGGTGAGCCCGGCGAGCACGGCGAGGATCCCGGCCCGCCCGACCGGTCCGGTCCGGGCGGCCAGGGCGACGCCGAGCAGCGCGCCGAGCGCGTTGGCCCCGCTGTCGCCGAGCATCACCTGCTCGTCGAGGTCGTCGCGGATCAGCCCGGCGGCGGCACCGACCGCCCCGGCGGCCAGCCCGCCGTGCGGACCCCGCACCAGCGGCGTGCCGAGCAGGATGCCGGACTTCAGCGCCCGGCCGGGCCGCAGGTCGAGCAGGTTGAGCAGGTTCGCCGTACCGGCCACCACGCCCGCGCCGAGCAGCACGTCGGTGGTCTGGCCCAGGGTGCCCAGCCGCTGCCGGCGGCGGTGCGCGGCGACCTGGGGGTCGGCGGCGAGCAGGGCGGCGGCGGCGAGACCGGCCGCGCCGACCCCGACGACCTTCACCAGGCCGGCGGTGACCATGCCCTCGCGCAGCGCGGTGAGGTGACCGGAGAAGCCCTTCGCCGCCTTCTGCTCGGGGCGGGCACCCACCACGTCGTCGTAGAGCCCGACCGCGCCGGCACCGAGTCCGGCGACCAGTGCGGCGGCGCCGGAGGCGGGGCTGGCCGCGCCGAGCGCACCGGCGGTGGCCGCGCCCGCGGCGAGCGCCGGCCCGGCGGCCAGGGTGACCGTGTGGCCCCGGAAGTTGGTGCGCTCCAGCGCCGGACCGGCCGGCGAGTTGCGGACCTGGCCCAGCAGGTGGCGGGCGGCGAGCGCGCCGGCCCCGGCGGCCAGCAGCCGGGCTGTGCGGCTCCACGCGCTCATGCCGACCACCTCAGCCGGTACGCGGGACGGGAGGATACGGGCATCGGGGCGCTGCGTTCGCTCACTGGGGCAGTCTAGGCACCAGTGACGTGGCACTGTCGCCGACACCGTAGTGCCCCGCCTTCTTCTCGTTGATCTGCTGCACCAGGGCCATCACGGAGACCAGCTGCCCCTGCGGGGTGTTGCCGTTGTCGACGGTGGAGATGGACTGCGACAGCACCGGGTCGCCCCGGACGACGGCCACCACGTTGCCGCCGGCCGAGCCGTTGCCTGCCACCACGAGCGTGCCGGTCCGGTCGAACTGCTCGGCGATCTTCACCACCGACTCGTCCTTGCGGTCGGCGTCCTTGTCCACGTACGGCTGGCCGCTGACCAGCACGACCGCCTCAGCCGGGCCGGTGACCGGCTCGGCGGAGGTGACGTACCCGGCGTTGGCGTACGAGGCGAGCACCGCCTTCCGGTCGGCGTCGGTCACCGCGGGCGTGCGGTCCAGCAGGACGTTGGCCAGCAGCGCGCTGGAGGTCTCCACGCCGTGCCCGTTGCCGGGCAGGTTGGCGGTCGGCGCGCCGGTGGGGCCGGCGGCGGTGGCCGTCAGCTCCAGCAGGTTGTTGTTGTTGTCCGGGCTGACGAACTTGTCCTGCACGTCCATCCGCGCGGTGACCGTGGCCCCGGCGGTCTGGAGCATCTTCACCACGCCCTCGGTGTGGTCGCGGCCGGTGGGAAGGCTGAGCACCAGCACCCGCTTACCGGTCAGGGTGCCCGGCAGGAACGCCTGGGCCATCTCGGCCGCGAAGTCCTCCTCCATCTCCAGCTCGCGTTGCAGGTTGTTGACCGCCTGACGCATCTGCTGGTTGTCCTTGCTGAGCGAGCTGACCCGCTCCTTGAGCGAGTCGGCCACCGGACCGTTCAGGGCGGCCGTGCCGACCACCAGGCCGATCGCCAACGCCAGGAAGACCGCGGTCAGGGACACCACGTGGTAGCGGAAGTTGATCACGCTTGCAGCCTCTTGATCGGTCGGGGAGCTAGAAGAGCTGGCCGAGTTGGAACACGAAATTGTCCCACCACTCCGAGGCCACGCCCAGGTAGGCCTTGCCGACGGTGGAGACGGCCACCGCCGAGGCCATCGCCGCGACCGCGGAGAGGACCAGCAGCAGCAGGGACGACCCGGAGATGCTCTGCCGGTAGAGCCGGCTGACCCCCTTGGCGTCGACCAGCTTCCCGCCCACCTTCAACCGGGTCAGGAAGGTCGAGGCCATGCCACCGCGCCCCTTGTCGAGGAACTCCACCAGGGTGGCGTGGGTGCCGACAGCGACCAGCAGCGAGGCGCCCTTCTCGTCGGCCAGCAGCATGGCCAGGTCCTCGCTGGTGGCGGCGGCGGGGAAGGTCTGCGCCGACACCCCGAGCCCGGTGACCCGCGCCAGCCCCGGTGCCCGCCCGTCCGGGTACGCGTGGACGATCACCTCGGCGCCGCAGCGCAGCACGTCGTCGGTGACCGAGTCCATGTCCCCGATGATCATGTCAGGGGTGTAGCCCGCCTCGACCAGCGCGTCCGCGCCGCCGTCCACGCCGATCAGCACCGGCTTGAACTCCCGGATGTACGGGCGCAGCACGTCCAGGTCGTCCTTGTAGTCGTAGCCACGGACCACGATCAGGCAGTGCCGACCCCGCATCGGGGTCTGGATCTCCGGCACGCCCACCCCGTCGAGCAGCAGGTCGCGTTCCTGCTTGAGGTAGTCCATGGTGTTCGCGGCGAACGCCTCCAGCTGGACCGACAGACCCTCCCGCGCGTCGGCCATCGCCTTCGCCACCGTCTCGGCGTCCTGGAGGGTGCCGTGCGCCACCGGCTCGTCGCCGACGAAGACGGTGTTCCCCTCGATCCGGACGACGTCGCCCTCCCGGATCCGCTGGAAAACCCCCTCGCCCAGATCGTCGAGGAGCGGGATCCCGGCCGACACCAGCACCTCCGGCCCCAGGTTCGGGTAGCGACCGGAGATCGACGGCTTCGCGTTGAGCACGGCGGCGACACCGACGGCGACCAGCGAGTCGGCCGCCACCCGGTCCACGTCGACGTGGTCGATCACCGCGATCTCACCCGGTCGCAACCGGCCGACCAGTCGCTTCGTCCGGCGGTCCAGGCGTGCGGTACCGACGAGGGAGCCCGGTTCCGTGCTCCGGTTGCGGCGCAAGGTGGGTAGACGCATCGTGACCATCCTGGCATGGGAGGCAGGGTTTTCCGTCGCGACATGCCTGAGCAGGGCCGCCTACCCAGGGAAGCACAGGTGAGCGCAGCCCGGTGTGGCTGCGCTCACAGAGCCGTCGGTCACGGCCGTCGTTCCCGGGCCGCCACCGCGAGCAACTCCTCCGCGTGGGCGATACCCAGGTCGGAGTCCGGCAAACCCGCGAGCATCCGGGCCAGCTCCCGGGCCCGCTCGGTGTCCTCCACCATCCGCACGCCGCTGGTGGTCACCGCTCCCCCGGTGTCCTTCGCCACCACCAGGTGCCGGTCGGCGAACGCCGCCACCTGGGGCAGGTGGGTGACCACCAGCACCTGATGGCTACGGGCCAGCCGGGCCAGCCGGCGGCCGATCTCCACCGCCGCCTGCCCGCCCACCCCGGCGTCCACCTCGTCGAAGACCAGCGTGGGCGGACCACCGGAACCGGCGAAGACCACCTCGATGGCGAGCATCACCCGGGACAGCTCACCCCCGGAGGCGCCCCGCTGCAACGGCAACGCCGGCGCGCCCGGGTGGGCCAGCAGGCGCAGCTCGACCTCGTCGGCGCCGTCCGGCCCGATGCCGACCTCCGCGCCGTCGACCTCCAGCGTCGGTTCGCTGCGCCCCGGGGTCCGGGGCAGCACCGCCACCTCGATCCGCGCGTGCGGCATGGCCAACCCGGCCAGCTCGGCGGTGACCTCCCCGGCGAACCGGGACGCCGCCTCCCGCCGGGACGCCGACAGCCGGACGGCCAGCTCGGCCACCTCGGCGGCCAGCCGTTGCCGCTCCCGGTCCAGCTCGTCGAGGACGTCGTCGGAGGTGTCCAGGTCGGCCAGGCGGGCCCGGGCGCGCTCCGCCCAGGCCACCACCCCGTCGACGTCGTCGGCGTACTTGCGGGTCAGCGTACGCAGCGCGGCGCGGCGCTCGTAGATGGTCTGCAACCGGGCCGGGTCGGCGTCCAGCGCCGCGAGGTAACCGGACAGCTCCGACGAGACGTCCCCGACCAGGGTCGCGGCCTCCTCGATCCGGGCCGCCAGGTCGGCCAGCGCCGGATCCGTTCCGGCCTGCGCCTCCAGGGCGCGCCGGGCCACCCCCAGCAGCGCGGTGGCGTCGGCCACCTCGTCGGTCGGCTCCGCGCCGCCGGCCACGCACTGGTAGGCGGTCTGTGCGGCGGTACGCAGCCCCTCGGCGTGCTCCAGCCGCTGTGCCTCCGCCTTCAGCTCGTCGTCCTCACCCGGCTGCGGGTCGACCCGAGTGATCTCGTCCAGCCCGAGCCGGAGCAGGTCCGCCTCCCGGTGGCGTTCCCGGGCGTTGCGCCGCCGGTCGGCCAGGTCGTCGACCACCCGCCGCCACCGGGTGTACGCCTCCCGCAGCTCGTCGAGACGTTTCTCGTGCTCCGGGCCGGCGAACCGGTCCAGCGCGGCCCGCTGCTCGGCCGGCCGCAGCAGCCGGAGCTGGTCGGACTGGCCGTGCACGGCCACCACCTGCTCGCCGACCTCGCCGAGCATGGACACCGGCATGCTCCGGCCCCCCAGGTGCGCCCGGGAGCGTCCCTCCACGGTGACCGTACGGCTCAGCAGCACCGAGCCGTCCTCGTCCGGCTCGCCACCGGCGTCGACGACGCGGGCGTGCACCGACGCGGCGACCCGCCCGGTCAGCCGCAGCCGCCCCTCGACCACCGCCCGGCCCGGCTGGGCGCGCACCCGACCGGCGTCGGCCCGGCCGCCGAAGAGCAGCCCCAGGCCGGTGACGACCATGGTCTTGCCGGCACCCGTCTCGCCCGTGATGACGTTCATGCCGCCGGTCAACGGCAGCGTGGTGTCCTCGATGACACCCAGTCCGGTGATGCGCAGCTCTTCCAGCACAGCCACCGACAGTAGACGCGGGCCCCGACAGTTGACCAGCCGACGCGGCGCGGCCCGGCCGGACCGGCGGATCGGTCAGGGCCGGTGCCCGGCCGGGACGAGCGCGCTCACCTGCGGCCGCCCCGCCAGCCGTGCACCGGCAACCGGAACTTCGCCACCAGCCGGTCGGTGAAGGACCGCGTCCGCAGCCGCACGACGCGTACCGGCAGTGAACCCCGCCGGACGGTGACCCGCGCCCCCGGCGGCAGGTCGTACACGCGGCGCCCGTCGCAACAGAGCACGGCGAGGGTGGTGAACGGGTCCACCGTGATCGAGAAGATCGAGGTGGGCGCGGTGACCAGTGGCCGGCTGAACAGGGCGTGCGCGCTGATCGGCACCAGCAGCAGCGCCTCCACCTCGGGCCAGACGACCGGACCGCCGCCGGAGAACGCGTAGGCGGTGGAGCCGGTGGGGGTCGCGCAGACCACCCCGTCGCAGCCGTACCGGGACAGCGGCCGGCCGTCCACGTCGACCAGGAGTTCGAGCATCTGGGCCCGCTCTCCCTTCTCGACGCTGATCTCGTTGAGCGCCCACGACTCGATGGTCGGGCCGCCCTCGAACTCGGCGGTCACGTCGAGGGTGAGCCGCTCGTCCACCGTGTAGTTCCGCTCGACCACGTCCCGGACGGCCAGGTCCAGGTCGTCGATCTCCGCCTCGGCCAGGAAGCCGACCTTGCCGAGGTTGATGCCGAGCAGCGGCACCTTCGCCGGGCGGGCCAGTTCCGCGGCCCGCAGGAACGTCCCGTCCCCGCCCAGCGCGAAGACGATCTCGGCCCCCTCGACCGCCGTCGGCCCGTCCACCGGAACCACGCCGGGCAGGTCCAGGTCCTCCGCCTCCTCGGCGACCACCCGCACCTCGAACCCGGCGGCGATGAGGTCGGCCGCCACCGCCCGCGCGTGTTCGGTGCTGCGCCGCCGGCCGGTGTGCGTCACCAGCAGAGCCGTCCGGCCCGCCGGGTCAGCCGCGCCCACCACGCCGCGCCTCCTGTCCGACCACCGCACTCCTCGTGCCCACCGATCCCGGCCTTCCGTCCCCGACCACGACCGCGCGGGCCCACCCCGCGCTCACTGCGCCGACCCCTCGGCCACGACCGGGGCATCGGCCGGGCCACCTCCCGCGTCCACCGGGGCGAGTTCCCCGGGCGACCGCGGACCGGCCAGGACCACCGACCGGACCCGCCCGGCGTCAGCCGGCGGGGCGTCCCGGCGTAACCATACGAAGAATTCGACGTTGCCGCTGGGCCCCGGCAACGGGCTCGCCGCCACACCGGCCAGGCCGAGGCCGAGACTCGCGGCGGCGGCGGCCACGTCGAGCACCGCCTCGGCCCGCAACAGCGGATCGCGCACCACACCACCGGAGCCGACCCGCTCCCGGCCCACCTCGAACTGTGGCTTCACCATCAGCGCCAGGTCCCCGTCGGGCCGGGTGCAGCCGGCCAGGGCCGGCAGCACCAGCCGCAGCGAGATGAAGGACAGGTCCGCCACGGTCAGGTCGACCGGCCCGCCGATCCCCTCCGCGGTCAGGGCCCGCACGTTGGTCCGTTCGAAGACCCGGACCCGGTCGTCGTTGCGCAGCGACCAGGCGAGCTGCCCGTACCCGACGTCGACCGCGACCACCTCAGCCGCGCCGGCGCGCAGCAGCACGTCGGTGAAGCCGCCCGTCGACGCGCCCGCGTCGAGGCAGCGCCGCCCGGCGACCGGCAGGCCGGTGAAGGCGGCCAGCGCACCGGCCAGCTTGTGTCCGCCCCGGGAGACGTACTCGGAAACAGGGTCCGCGCCGGTGACCCGCAGCGCGTCGGCGGGGTCGACCATCGCGGCGGCCTTACGGGCGACCACCCCTCGCAGCTGGACCCGACCCGCCTCGACGAGGGCTGCGGCCTGCTCCCGGGACCGGGCCAGACCGCGGCGGACGAGTTCGGCGTCCAGCCGGTTACGACGTGCCATGGGGTGGTTCTCCGGTCGGTCAGGTCTGGTCGATGGTGGCGAGGGTTTCCCGCAGCGTCTGGTACGCGGCCTCGTAGTGGGGAATCTGGTCGGCCGGGGCGAGGGCAGCCGCGTTGGCGATCGCCCGCACGGCGGCGTCGACCGCCGGGTGCCGGACGGCGTCGTCGCCGTCGACCGGGTGGGTCTCCTGGTCCGGCGGCCCGGGACGGATTGCGGCCGGCGGTGCCGGACGGGGCCCACCAGCGGGCGGTGCCGGACGGGGCCCACCAGCCGGCGGTCCTGGACGGGGAGTACCCGGCGGCGGGCCGGGACGGAACGGGGCGCTCACGACCGGCCCCGGCGGCGCGGTCGCCCGGTCATCCGGCCGCACCCGACCCCGGCTCGACCGGGGCGGGAGCGGTCCCGCCGCGGGTCACCGCCTTCTTCGCCACCGCCTTCTTCGCCACGGTCTTCTTGACCACGGCCTTCTTCGCGGGGGTACGCACCTCGAGCCGCGTCTCGTCCGCGCCGGCGGTCCGGCTGACCGTCGCCGGAGCCTTCCGGGCGACCGTCTTCTTCGCCACGGTCTTCTTCGCCACGGTCTTCTTCGCGACCGTCTTCTTCGCCACCACGGCGGCGGTCGACGGCTCCCCCACCCCGGCCGGAGCGGACCCCGCTCGCGCCTCGCGTAGCTGCCGCTCCAGCTCGTGCACCCGTCGGGTCAGCTCCGCGACCTCGTCGGCGGTGGCCAGGCCCACCGCACCCAGCGTCCGGTCCACCTCGAACCGGACCAGCTTGGTCAGTGACTCCCGGTTGGCCGCGCTGGTCGCCACCAGCTCCTCGGCCAGGGCCTGCAACTGGGCGGCCGTCGCCCCACCGGAGCCGACGAGCCGCCGGACCGCGTCCTGTGCCTTCTTCCGGGGCGCCTCCGTGAGGCCCATGGCCAGCTCGAGGTAGGCGCGCCACGCGTCCTGCATACCTGAGTCCTTCCGTGGGGTCGGGATGTGCTGGTGTCACGCTACCGGGCCGGCGGGCGGCCTCCGTGCGGTACCGTGCCCGGAGCGGACGTGGCGCGAGGCGAGGGGGCGATGGTGGCCAGCGTTGACGAGTGCCGGCAGGCGTTGCGGGACCTGGCCGCCCGGCTGGACGCGAACGCGGACAAGGTCCGCGAGCGCATCGACCTGGACCGCACCCTCGCCTGCCGGGTCACCGACCTCGACACGGCCTTCCACGGCCGGCTGGCCGGTGGCCGGCTGGTCGACCTCGCCGACGGCGACGACCCGACGGCCAGGATCGCCCTGGTCACCACCGGCGACGACCTGCTCGCCCTGGTCCGTGGCGAACTCGACGTGGCCCGCGCGGTGGCGTCCCGCCGCGTGTCGATCAAGGCCAACCCGTTCGACCTGATGAAGCTCCGCAAGCTGCTCTGACCGGCCGGCCGGGAGCGACCGCCGACCGCCTGCGCGGTCGGGTGGCCGAGCACGTCGGTCACGCGGCCGGCGGGTGCCCGCCGGCCGGGCTGGCCGCCCCGGCTCAGTCGGACAGACCGAGGGTCCGCAGGGCCCGCTCCGCCCCGGGCGAGGCCGCCCGGACCGGACGACGCCCCGCCGGCGTGGACCAGGCCACCGCGCAGAGCGTGGCTAGGGCGTCCAGCGGCCGACCCGACCCGCTCACCTCGAGCACGTCGTCGCGGACCGCGACCGACCACCCGCCAGCCGTCGTCTCCCCGGGTACGCGCACCACGGCGTCCGGATCGAAGAGTCCCGCCAGGTCCATCGAGACGTACGTCGGTCGTGCCTGCGGAGGCGCGGCGAGCAGGTCGGCCACCCCGCTGACCCCGGTCAACACCAGCAGGCTCGGCAACCCGGCCCGAACCGCGCCCTCGATGTCGGTGTCCAGCCGGTCACCCACCACCAGGCAGCCCGCACCGTCGGCCCGTCGGGCGGCGGTGGCGAACAGCGCCGGCTCCGGCTTGCCGACCACCAGGTCGGGATCCCGGCCGAGGGCCGTACGCAGCGCCGCGACCAGCGCGCCGTTGCCCGGCAACGGACCCCGGGGGCTGGGCAGCGTACGGTCGGTGTTGGTGGCCACCCAGAGTGCACCGGAGCGGACGGCGACCGCCGCCTCGGCCAGGTGGGCCCAGCCGACCTGCGGACCATACCCCTGCACCACGGCGACCGGCTCCTCTTCAGCCCGGTCGACCGGCCGCAGACCTGCGGCACGGATCTCCGCCCGTAACGCGTCGGCCCCGACCACCAGCACCGCCGAGTCGGCGGGAAGGCGGTCCCGGAGCACCTCGGCGGCAGCTGCGGCCGAGGTCAGCACCTCCTCCGGCCGGGCCGGCACACCCATGCCGGTGAGCAGCTCGGCGACCTCGGAGGAGCGGCGGGAGGCGTTGTTGGTGGCGTACGCGACGAGGTGGCCGTCGGCGCGCAGCCGACCGACCGCCTCCACCGCGCCGGGGATCGGCCGGTCGATCAGGTAGATCACGCCGTCGAGGTCGAAGACCACGAGACGGTACCCGTCGACCAGCCGCTCCCCGCCGCTCACCGTCGGTCCGTCCCCGGAGCTGCGTCGGCCTCGTCCGAATCCGGGCCGACCACTTCGGCTCCAGCGGCGTCCGCCGCCGTGACGTCCCCGGCGCCGTCGACGGACTCGTCGTCCCGGCCGGGCTCGTCGTCCTCGGTGGAAGCGCTCGCCCCGGTGTCCGTGCGGGCCTCGACGTCCCCGGCCGGCTCGACGTTGCCGCCGGCGGTGATGTCACCCTCCGCCCGGGCCGTCTCCGACGACTCCGCGCCGGCGTCCTCGTCGACCTCGTCCTCGTCGCCTTCGAGTACCACGCCGTCCAGCTCCAGCAGGCGCTCCGCGGCGTCGGTCTCCGCGTCGGGGTCGGCCTCGGCGGCCCGGGCGAACCACTCCCGGGCCTCCTCGCGCCGGGCCGCCGCCAGCAGCGCGTCGGCGTAGGCGTACCGCAGTCGCGCGGTCCACGGCTGGACCTGGTCACCGGTCAGCTCCGGCACCTGCAGCATGGCCACCGCGGCGTCCTTCTGCCCGAGGTCCCCCCGGGCACCGGCGGCCACGATGAGCAGCTCGACCGCCGTGGCCGGGTCGAGTGCGGCCCGGTCGGCACCCCGGAACAGGTCGATGGCCCGCTCCGGACGCCCCAGCGCCCGCTCGCAGTCGGCCAGCACCGCCAGGTGACTCTGCGCCCCGGTCATCCGGTGGTACGTCCGCAGCTCGGCGATGGCGGTCTGCCACTCCCCGGCGTGGTACGCGGCCAGCCCGACCGCCTCCCGTACGGCGGAGATCCGAGCGGCCAGCCGGCGGGCCGCCAGCGCGTGCGCGAGCGCCTCAGCCGGGTCCTCGTCGATCAGCTGACCGGTCGCCACGAGGTGCCGGGCGACGGTCTCCGCCACCGGCTTGGCCAGCGAGAGCAGCTCCGCCCGGACCGCCGTGTCGAGGTCGCTCGCCACGATCTCGTCCGGCAGGGACGGCGCCTCGACGCGACCGGTGTCGGCCGTGTCCCGCCGTTCCTCGCGACGGTCGTCCCGACCCGCCGGCCGGCTGTCCCGATCCTCCCGACGGGGGCCGCCGAAGCGGTCACCCTCGCGACGACGGTCGCCGAACCGACCACCGTCGTCGCGCCGCGGACGGTCGCCGTAGCCTCCCCGGTCGTCCTCCCGGTGCGAACGCGGCCGGTCCTGGCTGCGGTCGCCGTCCCGGAAGCCCTCCCGGGTGCCGCGACCGCCCTGGTCGCCACCCCGGAAGCCGCCCTCGCGACGGTCGCCCCGGAAGCCGGCGTCCCGCCGGTCACCACCGCGGAACCCACCGTCCCGGCGATCGCCCTCGCGGGCCGAGCCCTCGCGCGGACCCGAGCGGTAGCCACCGCCCTCACCGCGGTCGTCGCGGCGGAAGCCGCCCTCGCGACGGTCGCCAGCCCGGAAACCACCCTCACGGGGAGCCCGGTCGTCCCGACGGAACTCCCCGCCCTCACGACGGAAACCACCCTCACGGGGAGCCCGGTCGTCCCGACGGAACTCCCCGCCCTCACGACGGAAACCACCCTCACGGGCACCGCCAGGCCGGAAGCCACCCTCACCACGGTCATCGCGACGGAGACCGCCCTCACGCGGGCCACGGTCGTCCCGGCGCGCGTCGTGCCCCCGGTGCTCACCACCACGGAACCCGGAGTCCCGGGACGGTCCGCTCCGGAACCCGCCCTCACGGCGGTCGCCACCCCGGAAACCACCCTCACGGGGAGCCCGGTCGTCCCGACGGAACTCCCCGCCCTCACGACGGAAACCACCCTCACGGGCACCGCCAGGCCGGGAACCACCCTCACCACGGTCATCCCGACGGAAACCGCCCTCACGGGCACCGCCGGGCCGGAAGCCACCCTCACCACGGTCGTCCCGACGGAAACCGCCCTCACGCTGGCTACGGTCGTCCCGCCGAGGTCCGCTGTCGCGAGCCCCCCGGTCGTCGCGGCGGAACCCGCCCTCGCGGTCGCCTCCCCGGAACGAACCAGCTCCGCGCGGGCCACCGGGACGGAAGCCACCGTCACCACGATCGTCCCGGCGGAAGCCACCGTCACCACGATCGTCGCGACGGAATCCACCCTCGCGACGGTCGCCACCCCGGAAACCGCCCTCACGGGGAGCCCGGTCGTCCCGACGGAACCCGCCGTCCCGAGGCCCACGGTCGTCGCGGCGGGCGTCTCCGCCCTCGCGCCGGAATCCGCTGCCACCCCGGTCCTCGCGGTCGTCCCGACGGAAACCGCCGGTCCGACGGTCATCGCCACGGAATCCGCCCGGACGTCGGTCGTCGTCACGCCGGTAACCACCCGGACGACCGTCACCGTCGCGGCGGAAGCCGCCGCCCTCCCGGGAACCGCCATCGCGCGGCCCCGGACGGAAGTCGCCGGTCCGGCGATCGTTGTCGCGGGAACCCGCCTCACGACCGCCCCGGTCCGCGCCATGTCCGCCGCGCTGTCCGGCGGATCGCGGATCACGGTCGCCGCGGTACGGCGGACGGTCGTCCCGGCGCGGCGACCCCTCACGGCCGCCTCGACGGTCGGCACGGTCCTCGTACCGACGGGGACGGTCTCCGCCCTCCGGTCCTGAACTCACTGGTACATCCTTCCTCAGTGCGCCACAAACGGCGCTACGCAGTCGAGGGCCGACCCCATTGGGGCGGCCCTCGACTGAAAAGAAGTCCGGCGGTGTCCTACTCTCCCACACCCTCCCGAGTGCAGTACCATCGGCGCTGGAGGGCTTAGCTTCCGGGTTCGGAATGTAACCGGGCGTTTCCCCTCCGCCATGACCGCCGTAACACTATCGACATATCAAACAACCGGTCCAGGTCGTTCGTTAGCCGTGAATCACACAGTGGACGCGAAGCAAAAAGTATGTAGTCAAGTCCTCGGCCTATTAGTACCGGTCAACTGAACCCGTTACCGGGCTTACATTTCCGGCCTATCAACCCAGTCGTCTAGCTGGGGGCCTTACCCATCCGAAGATGGTGGGATACCTCATCTTGAAGCGAGCTTCCCGCTTAGATGCTTTCAGCGGTTATCCCTTCCGAACGTAGCTAACCAGCCGTGCCCCTGGCGGGACAACTGGCACACCAGAGGTTCGTCCGTCCCGGTCCTCTCGTACTAGGGACAGCCCTTCTCAAGTATCCTACGCGCACGGCGGATAGGGACCGAACTGTCTCACGACGTTCTAAACCCAGCTCGCGTACCGCTTTAATGGGCGAACAGCCCAACCCTTGGGACCTGCTACAGCCCCAGGATGCGACGAGCCGACATCGAGGTGCCAAACCATCCCGTCGATATGGACTCTTGGGGAAGATCAGCCTGTTATCCCCGGGGTACCTTTTATCCGTTGAGCGACACCGCTTCCACTCGCAAGTGCCGGATCACTAGTCCCGACTTTCGTCCCTGCTCGACCTGTCAGTCTCACAGTCAAGCTCCCTTGTGTACTTGCACTCAACACCTGATTGCCAACCAGGCTGAGGGAACCTTTGGGCGCCTCCGTTACCTTTTAGGAGGCAACCGCCCCAGTTAAACTACCCACCAGACACTGTCCCTGAACCGGATAACGGTCCGAAGTTAGATACCCAAATCAACCAGAGTGGTATTTCAAGATTGCCTCCACCCGTACTGGCGTACGGACTTCACCGGCTCCCACCTATCCTACACAAGCTAATTCGGATACCAATGTCAAGCTATAGTAAAGGTCCCGGGGTCTTTCCGTCCTGCCGCGCGTAACGAGCATCTTTACTCGTACTGCAATTTCGCCGGGCCTGTGGTTGAGACAGTGGGGAAGTCGTTACGCCATTCGTGCAGGTCGGAACTTACCCGACAAGGAATTTCGCTACCTTAGGATGGTTATAGTTACCACCGCCGTTTACTGGCGCTTAAGTTCTCCGCTTCGCCCCGAAGAGCTAACAGGTCCCCTTAACGTTCCAGCACCGGGCAGGCGTCAGTCCATATACATCGAATTACTTCTTCGCATGGACCTGTGTTTTTAGTAAACAGTCGCTTCCCCCTGCTCTCTGCGGCCATACAACGCTCCACCCGCGCGGGGCTTCACGTCTCCGGCCCCCCTTCTCCCTAAGTTACGGGGGCAATTTGCCGAGTTCCTTAACCACAGTTCGCCCGATCGCCTCGGTATTCTCTACCTGACCACCTGTGTCGGTTTGGGGTACGGGCCGCTAAGAACTCGCTAGAGGCTTTTCTCGGCAGCATAGGATCACTGACTTCACCTGAATCGGCTCGGCATCACGTCTCAGCCCCATGCACCACGGATTTGCCTATGGTGCGGCCTACACGCTTACCCCGGCACAACCACCGGCCGGGCTCAGCTACCTTCCTGCGTCACCCCATCGCTTGACTACTACCCGCCAGGTTCCCACGCTCCCCCAGATCAGTCCGAAGACCTCACCAGGCTCGGGTGGTTAGCACAACGAGGTTCATCAGGGACGCTCTTTCGCGGGTACGGGAATATCAACCCGTTGTCCATCGACTACGCCTCTCGGCCTCGCCTTAGGTCCCGACTCACCCAGGGCGGATTAGCCTGGCCCTGGAACCCTTGGTCATCCGGCGGAAGGGTTTCTCACCCTTCTTTCGCTACTCATGCCTGCATTCTCACTCGTGCCGCGTCCACACCTCGATCACTCGGATGCTTCACCCCCGGCACGACGCTCCCCTACCCATCCACACACCTGCACCAGACATCAAGGCCTGGCGAAGTAAAAATGTGAATGCCACAGCTTCGGCGGTGTGCTTGAGCCCCGCTACATTGTCGGCGCGGAACCACTTGACCAGTGAGCTATTACGCACTCTTTAAAGGGTGGCTGCTTCTAAGCCAACCTCCTGGTTGTCTATGCGACCCCACATCCTTTTCCACTTAGCACACGCTTAGGGGCCTTAGCTGGTGATCTGGGCTGTTTCCCTCTCGACTACGAAGCTTATCCCCCGCAGTCTCACTGCCGCGCTCTCACTTACCGGCATTCGGAGTTTGGCTGATTTCGGTAAGCTTGTGGGCCCCCTAGACCATCCAGTGCTCTACCTCCGGCAAGAAACACGCGACGCTGCACCTAAATGCATTTCGGGGAGAACCAGCTATCACGGAGTTTGATTGGCCTTTCACCCCTAACCACAGGTCATCCCCCAACTTTTCAACGTTGGTGGGTTCGGCCCTCCACGCGGTCTTACCCGCGCTTCAGCCTGCCCATGGCTAGATCACTCCGCTTCGGGTCTAGAGCATGCGACTAAAAACGCCCTATTCAGACTCGCTTTCGCTACGGCTCCCCCACACGGGTTAACCTCGCCACATGCCACTAACTCGCAGGCTCATTCTTCAAAAGGCACGCCGTCACCCCGCAAGGCTCCGACGGATTGTAGGCGAACGGTTTCAGGTACTATTTCACTCCCCTCCCGGGGTACTTTTCACCATTCCCTCACGGTACTTGTCCGCTATCGGTCACCAGGAAGTATTTAGGCTTACCAGGTGGTCCTGGCAGATTCACGGCAGATTTCAGGAGTCCGCCGCTACTCGGGAACACCCACAGAAGGTCAGCAACTTTCACCTACCGGACTCTCACCGCCTACGGTCAGCCTTTCCAGACTGTTCGGCTAGCCACTGACTTTATAACTCCTCGAACACGTGTCAGCATGTTCAGCAGGGTCCCACAACCCCGACCACGCAACCCCTGACAGGTATCACACGCAGCCGGTTTAGCCTCAATCCGCTTTCGCTCGCCACTACTCACGGAATCACTATTTGTTTTCTCTTCCTACGGGTACTGAGATGTTTCACTTCCCCGCGTTCCCCCCATACACCCTATGTGTTCAGGTGCAGGTGACATCACATGACTGATGCCAGGTTTCCCCATTCGGACACCCTGGGATCACAGCTTGGTTGACAGCTCCCCCAGGCCTATCGCGGCCTCCCACGTCCTTCATCGGCTCCTGGTGCCAAGGCATCCACCGTTCGCCCTTGACAACTTGACCACAAAGATGCTCGCGTCCACTGTGCAATTCTCAACCAACGACCAACCCACAACCCACCACATCCCACACCTAAACCCACACGGATCCGGTTTGCGAGACCAGGTCATGCCTGGCAGTAATCACCTAGAAGAACCAACCACCACGGGTTGTTCCTTCAGGACCCAACAGGGTGCCATCCGCCCCTCCCCAGCCGCACCACAACCCCCGTTCCACCACCCCCGAAGAGATGCGTACTAGAAGATTCCGGCCGTTGCCAGGGAAAAACTCACCAGTGTCTCCGCCATCGAGCACCCCGACCCGACATTCGCAGGTCGCGGGCTCCTTACCACCCTTCGGTGGAAGGTGCTCCTTAGAAAGGAGGTGATCCAGCCGCACCTTCCGGTACGGCTACCTTGTTACGACTTCGTCCCAATCGCCAGCCCCACCTTCGACGGCTCCCTCCACAAGGGTTGGGCCACCGGCTTCGGGTGTTGCCGACTTTCGTGACGTGACGGGCGGTGTGTACAAGGCCCGGGAACGTATTCACCGCAGCGTTGCTGATCTGCGATTACTAGCGACTCCGACTTCACGGGGTCGAGTTGCAGACCCCGATCCGAACTGAGACCGGCTTTTTGGGATTCGCTCCACCTCACGGTATCGCAGCCCATTGTACCGGCCATTGTAGCATGCGTGAAGCCCTGGACATAAGGGGCATGATGACTTGACGTCATCCCCACCTTCCTCCGAGTTGACCCCGGCAGTCTTCGATGAGTCCCCGCCATAACGCGCTGGCAACATCGAACGAGGGTTGCGCTCGTTGCGGGACTTAACCCAACATCTCACGACACGAGCTGACGACAGCCATGCACCACCTGTGACCGCCCCCGAAGGACCCGACATCTCTGCCGGTTTTGCGGCCATGTCAAACCCAGGTAAGGTTCTTCGCGTTGCATCGAATTAATCCGCATGCTCCGCCGCTTGTGCGGGCCCCCGTCAATTCCTTTGAGTTTTAGCCTTGCGGCCGTACTCCCCAGGCGGGGCGCTTAATGCGTTAGCTGCGGCACAGAGAACCGGAGAGGCTCCCCACACCTAGCGCCCAACGTTTACAGCGTGGACTACCAGGGTATCTAATCCTGTTCGCTCCCCACGCTTTCGCTCCTCAGCGTCAGTATCGGCCCAGAGACCCGCCTTCGCCACCGGTGTTCCTCCTGATATCTGCGCATTTCACCGCTACACCAGGAATTCCAGTCTCCCCTACCGAACTCTAGCCTGCCCGTATCGACTGCAGGCCCGCAGTTGAGCTGCGGGTTTTCACAGTCGACGCGACAAGCCGCCTACGAGCTCTTTACGCCCAATAAATCCGGACAACGCTCGCGCCCTACGTCTTACCGCGGCTGCTGGCACGTAGTTGGCCGGCGCTTCTTCTGCAGGTACCGTCACTTACGCTTCGTCCCTGCTGAAAGAGGTTTACAACCCGAAGGCCGTCATCCCTCACGCGGCGTCGCTGCATCAGGCTTCCGCCCATTGTGCAATATTCCCCACTGCTGCCTCCCGTAGGAGTCTGGGCCGTGTCTCAGTCCCAGTGTGGCCGGTCGCCCTCTCAGGCCGGCTACCCGTCGTCGCCTTGGTAGGCCATCACCCCACCAACAAGCTGATAGGCCGCGAGCCCATCCCAGGCCGAAAAACTTTCCACCAACGATCATGCGATCGACGGTCCTATTCGGTATTAGCCCCGGTTTCCCGGGGTTATCCCAAAGCCTAGGGCAGGTTGCTCACGTGTTACTCACCCGTTCGCCGCTCGAGTACCCCGAAGGGCCTTTCCGCTCGACTTGCATGTGTTAAGCACGCCGCCAGCGTTCGTCCTGAGCCAGGATCAAACTCTCCAACAAAAACTTGTTGAACAATCGTCCCGGCAACAAAAGTGTTGCCAAAGGAATCCCAACCAACCAGACACACCGAAGCATGCCCAGCCAGTCCGGGGTATAAATCATAATTGGCACTGGCTTATCAAGCACCCTGTTGAGTTCTCAAAGAACAACCACACACCATCCGGAACCCTCACCAGGCGCCATCCGGGGCAATCCGTTCCCACTCCCGCCGCTCTCGCGGCGGGCACTTCTACTACGTTACCTCACCGTTTCCGCCGTGTCAAACCGCTCTGTGGCGCTTTGTCGTGCTTTTATCCGTTTTGAGGCACCACAAATCCAGCTGGCGTCTCCGCCATCCGTACCGTGGGTTTTGACAGGCCGGCCGCTGCGGTCTCCCGCTCGCTCGCCCGGTGCCCTGCCGGTCGCCAACTTTACCCGGCCGGTTCCGCCCCGCCAAATCGACCCCCAGGTCGACCGGTGGAGCACCACCCGGATCCCGGCCCCGGAAGGGGCAGCCCCTCCGACTCCGACACCATTCGCGAACCGGACTCTTCGGGCTTTGCCCTGTTTCGTCCGTTCCGCGCTGGCAGAGAGAAAGTTACGCGTCCAGCGGTTTGATCGTCAAATCCGCTGGACGCGTCCCACGTCACATCATTGCCGTACGGCTATCTGTGCAGCTCAACCCCGGCGAACGAGCGCTTGCCCCGGCGCAGGACGAGAAACCGGCCGTGCAACAGGGAGTCCGGGTCGACCACCGCGTCGGTCTCGGTGACGCGGTCGTTGTTGACGTACGCGCCCCCCTCGGCGATGACCCTCCGGGCTTCCTTCATGCTCGTGACCAGCCCGGACTCGCGGAACAGGCCGGCGACGTCCGGCAGCTCGGCGAGCTGGACCAGCCCGGCCTCGGTGAGCGCGGCGCGCAGGGTCGGCTCGGCCAGCTCCGTCAGGGACCCCCGGCCGAAGAGCGCCCGGCTCGCGGCGACCGCCTGGGCGGTCTCACTCTCGCCGTGCACCATCGTGGTCAGTTCCTCGGCCAGCGCACGCTGGGCCTCACGTGCCGCCGGACGCTCGGCCGTGGCCTTCTCCAGCGCCTCGATCTCCTCGCGGGAGCGGAAGCTGAAGTAGCGCAGGTACCGGTCGACATCCTTGTCGTCGACGTTGACCCAGAACTGGTAGAAGGCGTACGGGCTGGTCATGGCGGGGTCGAGCCAGACCGCACCACCCTCGGTCTTGCCGAACTTCGTCCCGTCGGCCTTGGTCACCAACGGTGTGGTGAAAGCCTGCACCGGACCGGCACCGCGCCGTCGGACGTAGTCGACCCCGGCGGTGATGTTCCCCCACTGGTCGGAGCCGCCGAACTGCAACTGGCAGCCGTGACGGCGATGCAGCTCGTAGAAGTCGTTGGCCTGGAGGAGCTGGTAGCTGAACTCGGTGAAGCTGATCCCGCTCTCCAGGCGGGCCTTGACCACCTCGCGGGCGAGCATCCGGTTGACCGGGAAGTGCTTGCCCACGTCCCGGAAGAAGTCGACCACCGACATCCGGCCGGTCCAGTCCAGGTTGTTGACCAGTTGGGCCGCGTTGGCCCCGGTGTAGGAGACGAAGGGCGCGAGCTGGTCGCGGATGCGCTGGACCCAGCCGCTCACCACCTCGGGCGGGTTGAGCGTCCGCTCGGCGCTCTCCTTCGGGTCACCGATCTGCCCGGTCGCACCGCCGACCAGCAGCAGCGGCCGGTGCCCGGCGAGTTGCAGCCGGCGTGCGGTGACGACCTGCATCAGGTGGCCGACGTGCAGGCTCGGCGCGGTCGGGTCGAAACCGACGTAGTAGGTGGCGCCCCCGCCGTCGAGCAGAGCGCGCAGCTCGTCGGGGTCGGTGGAGTCCTGGATGATGCCCCGCCACCGCAGGTCGTCGGTCAGGTTTTCCCGGTTGGGCGACGGGAGGCTGCTATCGGTCACGGTCACCGATTGTCCCCCATCGCCGGGGGTCGCCACGTAGCGGGTTTCCTCGGGGACCGGCCCGGCTAGGCTGCTCGTCGCATCGACCGAGGAGGAAATTGTGGAGCAGCCGGACCTGAACGGTGGGCTCGTCGCCCTGCTCGGGCTGACGTTCGACGAGATGAGCGCCGACCGGGTGGTGATCCGCTGGCGGGTCCGGCCGGAGTTGCACCAGCCGTACGGCATCCAGCACGGCGGGGTGTACTGCGCGGCGGTGGAGACGGCGGCGAGCGTCGGCGGTTCGCTCTGGTGGGGTGACCGGGGCCGGGTGGTCGGGGTGTCCAACCAGACGGACTTCCTGCGCGCGGTGCGCGAGGGTGAGCTGACCGCGGTGGGCACCCCGTTGCACCGGGGACGCAGCCAGCAGCTCTGGCAGGTGGAGGTCACCGACGACACCGGACGCCTGGTCGCCCGGGGGCAGGTCCGGTTGCAGAACCTCGCCGCGGCCTGAGGAGGCGCGGGCGCCGACGGTCGGTCAGGTAGCCCCCGGCGGGCCGGGTTCGAAGGCCGCGCGGAGCAGGCGGAACGCCCGGTCGGCCTCGGCCAGCGCGTCCGGGTACGCCTGGTCGGCCGTTACGCCGTCGACCAGGCGTCGCCAGTTGTGGCGGGCCAGCACGCGGTGGGTCGCGACCACCTGGGCCGCCGCCAGGCGGGCGGTGAACCGATCGGGCCCGCCCCAGGCCACCGCGAGTGCCTCCTCGTCCCCTTCGGCGTACTGGGCCAGCCGGGCGAGCAGTGCCGGGGTGGTGAAGACCATCTCGTGGTACGCCAGCACCTCCGGGTGGTCGTTGAGCCCGGTCACCGGGTCACGCCGGGCCAGCCCGTCGCGGAAGTGCCGGTGCAGCGCGTCCAGCGGCCCCTCCCCGTCGGCCCGGTTCCGCAGCACCCGCGCGCCCTCCCCCGCGTGGTCGGCGATGCGGTGCAGGACCAGGTCCTCCTTGCTGCCGAAGTACTTGAACAGGGTGGGCTTGGAGACCTCGGCCGCCGCCGCCACCTCGGCCACGGAGACCGCGTCGAAGCCCCGGGCGATGAAGAGCGTGACGGCCGCCGTCGAGATCGCCTGGCGGGTCCGTTCACGTTTGCGTTCGCGCAGCCCGGTGGGAGCGGTCATCGGATCACGCTAACAGTCCCACCCGGACTTGACTGAGGAAGTAAATTTACCGGGTAAAGTTTCTGATCCCGGAAGGTGCCGTCATGACGCTCCCGTCCGACCCGACGACCGGGGCCGAACCGACCCGCGACCTGGCACCGGAGCTGACGTACCTGGCCCGTGTGCACGCGGCGCGGAACCGGGCACTGGACACCGCGCGGCTGCGGGTCGACACCGGGGCAACCGTCGCCGGGGACGGATACACCGCCGAGACACTGGGCCGGATGCTGCGGGGCCACGCCCGGGACCTCGCCGGCCAACCGCACGTGCCGCCGTACTTCGGCCGGCTCGACTTCCTCGACAAGGACGACGAGCACCCCGGCGCGCGCTACTACGTGGGACGGCGACACGTGGCGGACGTCGACGGGTCACCGCTGGTGCTGGACTGGCGGGCCCCGGTCTCCCGGCGCTTCTACCAGGCCAGCGCCGACCACCCCGAGGGGGTGCGACGCCGACGGCGCTTCGGTTGGGCCGTCCGTCCCGGCCGCCCCGCCGAACTGACCGGCTTCGAGGACGAGGACCTTCTCGTCGGCGCGACCGGGGCAGGACCGGGCCGGCTGGTCGCCGAGGAGATCGAACGTCCCCGGGTGGGCCCGATGCGGGACATCGTGGCGACCATCCAGCCGGACCAGGACCGCCTGGTCCGCGCCGACCTGGCCCGGTCGATCTGCGTCCAGGGCGCGCCCGGTACCGGCAAGACGGCGGTCGGGCTGCACCGAGCCGCCTACCTGCTCTACACGCACGCGGCGCGGCTGCGCCGAAGCGGGGTGCTGGTGCTCGGCCCGAATCCGGCGTTCCTGCGGCACGTCCGCGAGGTGCTGCCGGCGCTCGGCGAGGCCGACGTGACCCAGACGACCCTGGCGGAACTGCTGGCCCGGGTGCCGGTACGGGGCCACGACGCGGCGGACGCGGCGATGGTCAAGCAGAACGCGCGGATGGCCGAGGTGCTGCGCCGGGCCCTGGCCGAGCGGATCCGGCTCCCGGAGGAGCCGCTGATGGTGCCGGACGGCAGCTACCGGTGGCGGGTCTCCGTCGAGGCGTTACGGCGGCTGGTCGTCGAGGTACGCGCCGAGCAGCCGCCGTACGCGACCGGGCGGGAGCGGTTGCGGGCCCGGGTGGTGCAGCAGGTACAGCGGCACGCCGAGACGCGGGACACACCCGGCCCGGCGTGGGTGCGCCGGATCAGTCGAAGCCGCCCGGTCGCCGCCCTGCTCGACCGGGTCTGGCCCGCGGTCCGTCCGGAGGAGCTGGTCGCCGAGGTGCTCGGGGATCCGGAGCTGCTGGACCGGGTCGCCGGGGACCTGCTCGCCCCCGCCGAGCGGGCGGCGATCCGGTGGCCCCGACCGCGTACCCCCCGGACGGCACCCTGGACCGAGGCGGACCTGGTGCTCATCGACGAGGCGGCCGGCCTGCTCGACCGGCCGACCGGCTACGGACACGTGGTGGTCGACGAGGCGCAGGACCTCTCCCCCATGCAGTGCCGCGCGGTGGCCCGGCGGGCCGTGCACGCCTCGCTCACCATCCTCGGCGACCTGGCCCAGGGCACCACCCCGTGGGCGGCGTCCAGCTGGCGGGAGCAGGTGGCCCACCTGGGCAAGCCCGATGCGGCGGTGCTGCCGCTGACCGCCGGGTTCCGGGTGCCCGGGCCGGTGGTGACGCTGGCCAACCGGCTGCTGGCCACGCTCGGGGTGGACGTCCCGCCCACGGTGCCGGTGCGGGGCTCCGGCGAACTGCGGATCCATCCGGTCGTCGACCCGGTCGCCGCGCTTCCCGCTCTGGTGCGCGGGGCGCTGGACCGCCCCGGTTCGCTGGCGGTGATCGCGGTCGAGACGGCGGTGCCGGTCCTGGCGGCGGCCCTGCAGGCGGCGGGCCTCGAACCCACCGGGCCGGAGCCGACCGACGGACGTCTGACGCTGCTCGCCGCCGGGCAGGTCAAGGGACTGGAGTACGACCACGTGATCGTGGTCGAGCCGGCGGCGATCGTGGCCGCCGAGCCGAGGGGCGCCCGCCGTCTCTACGTGGTACTCACCCGGGCGGTCTCCCGGCTGGACGTCATGCACGCCGCACCGCTGCCCGCGGGGCTGGCCGGTTGAGAGACGCGGGTCAGCGCTGGGCGGGATCCAGGGCCGGCTCGGCGTCGGCGGGCCGGACCGGCCGCTCGCCGGGGCGTACCCGCACCCGGGAGATGGCGTGGTGGTCGACGTCGGCGACCTCCAGCCGCCAACCGTCGATGCTCACGTGTTCCCCGGCCTCGGTGGGGATGTGCCCCAGGCAGGCCAGCACCAGCCCGGCGACGGTGGTGTAGTCCCCGTCGGGTCGGCCGGGCAGTTCGACGCCCACGTCGGCCAGGTCGTGCACGGGGAAGGTGCCGGGCAGTAGGAGCGTGCCGTCCGGTTCGGGGTGCACCGCGCGCACGTCCCGGTCGGTCTCGTCGTAGATCTCGCCGACGATCTCCTCCAGGATGTCCTCCAGCGTGACGATCCCCTCGACCGCGCCCCGCTCGTCCACCACCAGCGCGATGTGCTGGCGTTCCGCCTTGAACTGGCGCAACGCGTCGACCACCGGCAGCGAGTCCGGCAGCAGCATCGGCGGGCGGACGCACTCGTCGACCGGCCGGTCGGCCGGTACCCCCACCAGGTCGCGCAGGTGGATCACGCCGACCGCGTCGTCCAGGCCGCCGTGCCGGACCACCGGTGCCCGGGAGTGCCCGGAGGCGGCGAGCACCAGCCGGGCAGCGTCCGCGGTGGTGCCGCTGTCCAGGCAGAAGACCTGCAACCGGGGGACGAGAACCGCGCGCAGCCGTCGGTCGGCGATCTCCACCGCGCCGGCGATGATGGTCTGCTGCTCCTTGGTGAAACCGTGGTTGCCGGCGACGATGTCCCGCAGCTCGTCCGGGCTGATCTCGTCGCGTTGCGGCTTCGGGTCGACGCCGAGGAGGCGCACGACCAGGTCGCTGGTGGCGCCGAGCGCCCAGACGGCCGGGCGGGAGAAGCTGGCGATCACGTCCAGCGGGCGGGCGACGAGCAGCGCCCACCGTTCCGACCGCTGCATCGCGACCCGTTTCGGGGCGAGTTCGCCGAAGACCAGGGTGACGAAGGTCAACGCCAGGGTGACCAGCACGATCGCCGCCGTCTCGGCGGCCCCGCCGAGGAAGCCGAGCAGCGGTACGAGTGGCCGGGCCAGCGAGACGGCCGCCGCCGCGGAGGCGAGGAACCCGGCCAGGGTGATGCCGATCTGGATGGTGGCCAGGAACCGGTTCGGGTCGCGGGCGAGCTTCGCCAGCACCCGGCCGGAGCGGCTGCCGCGCTCCAGGCGTTGCACCTGGCTCTCCCGCAACGAGACCAGGGCCATCTCGCTGCCGGAGAAGACCGCGTTCAGCACGACCAGGACTCCGACCAGGGCCAGTTGGCTCCAGTAGCTCTGCACGCCGTGAATCTCCTCACGCAGCCCGCGCCGGCTCAGCGGCGCCGCGGACCGGTGGTCCCGGCCAACGTACGCGTGTCTTTGCCCCGTGGCCGGGGTGGCGAATCATCGCCCGGCGTCGTTCCCGGCCGGCAGGTCGAGCACGTACGAGTCGCCCTCCGGGCGGAAGCCGAGCCGGTGATAGTACGGGGCGACCATGCCCGGCGGGCTCACCACCCGCTGGTACCCCCGGTCGGTGAACAGGGTGCTGCGGCGGAAGACGAACTCTCCCGGGGTCAGGTCGCGGAAGCGCTGGGTGACGTAGTCCAGGTCGATCTGGGCGACGTCGTTTGCCTCCGCGTGGGAGAGCACCACCCCGACCACCTCGTCGGAGCGGAGCACCAGGAAGGCCTCGCCTCGGGCACGTTGGTCGTCCCAGCGGAAGTCCGGGTTGAACCGGGCGATGTCCCGGGCGTGCACCCGCAGCGTGTGGGCGAGGAACTCGTCCCGGACGCCGACCTGCACCACCTGGTACGTCTGCTCGTCGTGCCGGGTGGCGAGCAGTTTCCGCAGGTACCAGACGTTGATCACGGCGAGCACCACGTTGAGCCCGACCATGGGCCAGACCGACAGCGCGGCGTTGTACCAGATCAGGACCAGGCAGCCGACGAGGTTGAGCGCGCGCAGCCGCAGGATGCGCGCCTGGAGCAGGGACCAGACCAGCAGCGCCGATCCGGTCCACCCGATCATGTCCAGCCAGTTCACGCCGCGAGGGTAGCCGTGCCGGGCGGCGGTATCGCGCGGTACCCGGGGCGGTGGCCCCGTCGGCCGTGCCGGGTGGACACGGGCTGGTGACAGGGGGTGGCGTCCGTGCCGATCGTCCCGACCGGGGCGGGTCGGAGGTCCCGAACCCGGCGGTCCTGCGCCCCTGACCGTCGGCGGTGCTAGCGCCCAGGCTGGGGACGGAAGCGAGAAGAGGGAGGCCCCACGATGCGCGCCACTGTCGTCACCGCGTTCGACCGTCCGCTGGAGCTGCGTGAGCTGCCGGTGCCGGAGCCGGGCCCCGGAGAGATCCTGGTCCGGATCGAGGCGAGCGGTCTCTGCCACACCGACATCCACGCCGCCCGGGGTGACTGGCCGGTCAAGCCGAACCCGCCGTTCGTCCCCGGCCACGAGGGCGTCGGCCTCGTGGAGCGGGTCGGCGAGGGGGTCACCGAGCACGCCGTCGGCGACCGGGTGGCCCTGCCCTGGCTCGGCTGGGCCTGTGGGAGCTGCGAGTACTGCGTCACCGGCTGGGAGACGCTGTGCGAGGCGCAGCGCAACACCGGGTACGCCATCGACGGCGCACACGCCGAGTACGCGGTGGCGTCGGCCCGGTACGCGGTGCGCGTGCCCGACGGGGTCGACCCGGTCGAGGCGGCCCCGCTGACCTGTGCGGGGGTCACCACGTACAAGGCGGTCAAGGTGGCCGGGGTGCGACCGGGCGACCGGGTCGCGATCTTCGGCATCGGTGGCCTGGGGCACCTCGCCCAGCAGTACGCCCAACTGTTCGGCGGCGAGACGGTGGCGGTCGACGTCACCGACGACAAGCTGGCGCTGGCCACCTCGCTCGGCGCGACGCACACCGTCGACGCGGCCGGCACCGACCCGGTCGCCGCGATCACCGCGCTCGGCGGGGTGGACGTGGCGATCGTCCTGGCCGCCAGCCCCACCGTGATCGAGCAGGCGCGCCGCTGCCTGCGCCGCGGCGGTCGGCTGGTGCTGGTGTCGCTGCCGAAGGAGAACGACATCACCCTGCCGGTCTTCGAGACGGTGCTGAAGGGGATCACGGTGATCGGCTCGATCGTCGGCACCCGCGCCGACCTGGCCGAGGTGTTCCGGCTGCACGCCGCCGGACGGACCCGGGTGGTCCTGGAGACCCGCAAGCTCGACGAGATCAACGACGCGATCGAGGACGTGCTCGCCGGTCGGGTCGCCGCCCGGCTGGTGCTCCAGCCCTGACCACGGTCGTCGCCGCCCGGGAGCGGGCGGCCGGCGGCGAGCCGGGGCGCGGATGCCGCAGCGGGCCGCGCCCGGTTCGCCGTCGCGGCCCGGCCGGGGCCTGACCCCCGCCCGACCGGGCGGGGGCGCCCGCGCGGGCCGGAGGTCCCGGGTCGGACGGGCGCAACGCCCCTGCCGGACGGCCGGTGGCCGGACGGATGCTGGGGCGGGACGGCGCGGTCGATCGGACGCGCCACGGGAACGGGTGGAGGTCGAGGGTGGGCCAGGTGACGGCAGGGAACCGGACGGTGGCGGAACGTCCGCCGTCGGGTCCGGTGGGCCTCGGCGCGGCGGAGGCCGCCGAACGGCTCCGCGTCGAGGGACCGAACTCGGTGGCCGCGCCGGTCCGCCGGCACCTGGTCACCCGGGTCGCCCGTCAGCTCGTCGACCCCCTGGTGGCGCTGCTGCTGGCCGCGGCGGTGGTCACCGCCCTGCTCGGCGACCTGCCGGACACCGTGGTGATCGTGCTGGTGGTGCTGGTCAACACCGTGATCGACGTGGTCCAGGAGGTCCGCGCGGACAAGGCCATCGCCGCCCTGGACCAGTTGGCCGCCCCCACCGCCCGGGTGGTCCGCGACGGTGTCGACCTGGTCGTCCCCGCCGTCGACCTGGTCCGGGGCGACCTGGTCCGGGTCGAGGCCGGCGATGTCGTCCCGGCGGACCTGCTGCTCGGGGAGAGCAGCCGGCTGCACCTGGACGAGTCGGCGCTGACCGGCGAGTCGGTACCGGTCGTGCGGGACGTCGGCGAGGAGGTGGCGGCCGGCACGGTGGTCACCACCGGGCGGGGCACCGGCACCGTCGTACGCACCGGCGCGGCGAGCGCCCTGGGCCGGGTCACCGCCCTGGTGGCGGCTACCCGGCCGGCGGCGACGCCGCTGCAACGCCGGCTGGTCGCGCTGGGCCGGGTCCTCGGTCTCGCCGCGGTGTCCCTCTCCGCACTGGTCTTCGGTGTCGGCGTCCTCGGTGGGCAGCCGGTGGTGGAGATGGCGATCACGGCGGTGAGCCTGGTGGTCGCGGCGGTGCCCGAATCCCTGCCGGCGGTGGTGACCCTGGCCCTGGCCCTGGGTGCCCGACGGATGGCCGGTGCCCGGGCGCTCCCGCGACGGCTGCACGCGGTGGAGACCCTCGGCTCGGTCACCGTGATCGCGTCCGACAAGACCGGCACGCTCACCGAGGGACGGATGTCCGTGCAGCAGGCGGTCACCCCGGACGGCGCGGGCTACGCGGTCAGCGGCACCGGGTACGCGCCGCACGGCGAGGTGCGGCGCGACGGTGCGCGGGTGGGCGTGCCGGACGAGCTGCGCCGGCTGGCCCGCGCCGGGCTGCTCTGCAACGACGCCGCCCTGCTCCCGCCGGAGCCGGACCGGCCCGAGTGGGGTGCGGTGGGCGACCCGCTGGAGGCGGCGCTGGTGGCGTTCGCGGCCCGCTGCGGACTGGACCCGCTGACCACCCGGACGGCCTGGCCCCGCGTGGCCGAGCACCCCTTCGACCAGGCGAACCGGCGGATGACCACGGTGCACCGGACCTGCGAGGGCCGGTACCTGGTGGTGTGCAAGGGTGCGCCGGAGAACGTCCTGACCCGTCCGGTGGTCGACGCCACCGACGACGAGCTGGCCGAGCTGACCGATGCCGCGCACCAGCTGGCCAGCGCCGGGCTGCGGGTGCTGGCGGTGGCGACCGCGCTGGTCACCGAGCTGCCCGATCCGGCCGACCCGGCCGGTCTGCGGCCCGCCGGTCTGGTCGCCGTCGGCGACCCGCTGCGCGCCGGGGCGGCCGACATCGCGGACCGCTTCGACGCGGCCGGGGTGCGGTTGCTGCTGATCACCGGCGACCACCCGGCGACGGCGGCGGCGATCGGCGGGCAGCTCGGGCTCTGGCGCGACGGGGACCCGCTGGTGCGGGGGGACGACGACGACCTGACCGACGTCCACCCGGCGGCGCGGGTCTTCGCCCGTACGCAGCCCGACCAGAAGCTCGACATCATCGCCGGCCTCCAGGCCGCCGGCCACGTGGTCGCCATGACCGGGGACGGCGTCAACGACGCGCCGGCGCTGCGCCGGGCCGACATCGGAATAGCCATGGGCGGCGGTACCGAGGTCGCCCGGCAGGCCTCCGACCTGGTGCTGGTCGACGACAACCTGACCACCGTCGCCGCCGCGATCGGCGAGGGCCGCCGGATCTACGACAACATCCGCCGGTTCCTGCGGTACGCGCTCTCCGGCGGGGTGGCCGAGGTCGCGGTGATGCTGCTCGGGCCGCTGTTCGGGCTGCCCGTGCCGCTGCTGCCGGCGCAGATCCTCTGGATCAACCTGCTCACCCACGGACTGCCCGGGGTGGCGCTGGGAGCGGAGCCGGCCGGGCCGGGCACCCTGCGTCGCGCGCCGCGCTCTCCGCAGGAGTCGGTGCTCGGCGGTGGCCTCGGCCGGGCCATCCTGCTCACCGGCGCGCTGATCGCCGCCGTGGCGCTGGCCGCCGGGGTGGCCGCCGCCGCGCTGGACCGGCCCTGGCAGTCGGTGGTCTTCGTGGTCCTCGGGCTGGCCCAGCTCGGCGTCGCCCTGGCGGTGCGGGCGCCACGTCCCGAGGGCCGGGGACACGGCAACCCGGGACTGCTCGTCGCCGTGCTCCTGTCGGCGCTGCTCCAGGTCGCCGGGGTGTTGCTGCCGCCGCTGCGGGAGCTGCTCGGCACCGCGCCGCTCGGCCCGGTCGACCTGTTCGCCTGCGTCGCGGTGAGCGCGCTGCCCGGCGTACTCCTGCGCCTGCTCCGCCGGCCCGCCGAGGCCGTCGGCGGCGGCGGGACCAACGGCCCCCGGGCCGGGACGTCGGCCTCTCCCCGCTGACCTGCCCGAACAGCCAGACTGGGACCGGACGAAGGAGGACAGCATGAGCAACAGGTCAGGTGCCCCGGTGGTGGTGGGAGTCGACGGTTCACCCTCGGCACTGCACGCGGTACGGCTGGCGGCCCGGGAGGCGGCGATCCGGAACCGTCCGCTGCGGGTGGTGCACGCGTTCGTCTGGCCGCTGCTGGGCGTACCGCTGGGGCCGGCACCGGACGCGCCGTCGGAGGGCGGGCTGCGGCACCAGGCGGAACGCATCGTCACCGAGGCGGTCGCCGAGGCCGGCAAGGTCGATCCGGAGGTGCCGGTGACCGGGGTGGTGGTCGACGGCGCGCCGACGGCGGTGCTGCTGGCCGAGGCCCGGGACGCCGTGCTGGTGGTGCTCGGCAGCCGGGGGCTCGGCGGGTTCGCCGGCCTGTTGCTCGGCTCGTCGGCCGTGCAGGTCAGCTCGCACGCCGCCTGCCCGGTGCTGGTGGTCCGGGGCGAGCCCCGGGCGGACGGTCCGGTGGTGGTGGGCGTCGACGGTTCCGACCTGTCGGACCTGGCGGTCGCCTTCGCCGTGGAGGAGGCCGCGCGACGCGGGACGGAGCTGGTGGCGGTGCACGCCTGGCTGCACCCGACCCCGCTGGGCCCCGGTGACATGCTGCCGTTGGCGTACGACCTGGACGCGCTGGCCGACGACGAGGAGCGGGTGCTGGTCGAGGCGGTCGCCGGGTGGGCGGAGCGGTACCCGGAGGTGCCGATCCGGCGGCGGCTGGTCCGGGGCGCCCCGGCGCGGGCGCTGGTGGAGGAGTCGCAGACGGCCCAGCTGGTGGTGGTCGGGGCGCGTGGCCGGGGCGGACTGGCCGGCCTGCTGCTCGGCTCGGTCAGCCACGCGGTGCTGCACCACACCCGGTGCCCGGTGGCCATCGTCCGGCACCACGACGCACGGTGAGTCGTACCGGCCACGGCGGTCCGTCGGGCACCGGTCGGGACGGCGCGGGCGACACCCGACCGGTTCCCGGCGGGCCTCCGCGTGGCGTGTCGGCGACCCGGGTGTCGGATAGGGCAGGGTACGTCCAGGACGACGTGACGGACCGGGAACGGGAGGACCGATGAACCGACCTGTCGTGGTGGGGGTGGACGGATCACCGGCGAGCCTGGTCGCGGCGGCGCACGCCGCGCAGGCCGCGGCGCAGCGGTTCCGCCCGTTGCACCTGGTGCACGGCTATCTGCACCCGCTCGGCTACGGCGTGCCGATCAACCCGTACGACGTGGGGCTGCCGGAGCCGAGCGAGGAAGCCCGGAAGATGCTCGACGAGACCGCGGCCGACCTGCGCGGACGCTGGCCGGGCCTGACCGTCGAGGCACGCCAGGTGGCTGGCGGTCCGGGGGCCACGCTGGTCGAGGAGTCCCGCCGTGCCGAGCTGGTGGTGGTCGGCAGCCGAGGTCTCGGCGGCTTCGCCGGGCTGCTGCTCGGCTCGGTCAGCACCCAGGTCGCCGGGCACGCGCAGTGCCCGGTGCTGGTGGTCCGGCCCACCGACCGGCCGGTCCCGGCCGCCGGTCCGGTGCTGGTCGGGGTGGACGGCTCCGAGCTGGCCGAGCTGGCCGTCGGGCACGCCGCCGAGGAGGCCGCCCGTCGGGGCGTGCCCCTGCTGTTGGCGCACGTCGTCCCGCCCGACGCGCCGTCGGCGGACGACTCCGCCGGTGACGTGGGAACGGCTGACCGTCTGCTGACGGAGACGGCCGAGGCGGTGCGCCGCCGGCATCCCGAGCTGGCCGTCTCCACACGTGCCCTGTCGGCGGCCAAGCCCGCGCAGGCGCTCGTCGAGGCCAGCGCGGACGCCGCGCTGGTGGTGGTCGGGAGCCGGGGCCGGGGTGGCTTCGCCGGACTGCTGCTCGGCTCGGTCAGCCAGGCCCTGGTACAACACGCGCAGTGCCCGGTGCTGGTCGCCCACCCGGACGCCCACGCCGGCTGAGCCGCTGGCGGGCGTTCACCCGCGGCGTCGGGGCACGTGGCGGCGGTAGGCGCTGACCGTCGGGTCGCCCGTGATCCAGAAGCGCCACGGCACGTCGTGGGCGGCGGCCACGCCGACGCGCGGCCCCGCCGAGACCGACGAAGGGTCGACCGGACGGGTCGGCGGCGTCAGCAGGAGCGGGCCGGTTCCGTCGACCACGGAGGTGCCGTTCGCCTCGGCACCGATGCCGAGCGCCACGCCCAGCCGGGCCGGGCCGCGCGCCAGATCGCGGTCCGGCACCTCACCGCGCCGCTTGCGGGCGAGTTCCGCCCCGTCGACGACCTCACCGGCGCGCAGCAGGACCGCCGCCGCCTCGCCCTCGGCGCCACAGACGATGTTGAAGCACCAGTGCGCACCGAACACGAAGTAGGCGTAGGCCATGCCGGCGGGCCCGAACATGATGCCGGTACGCGGAGTCGGCCCTCGGTGGGCATGGGAGGCGGGGTCCTCCCCCGTGCCGGCGTACGCCTCGACCTCGCTCAGCCGGATCGTGACCCCGTTGGCGGAGACCTCCCACCCGAGGAGCGACCGGGCGACCGCCGGTATCTGGGCGGCAGGTGCGGTCAACCAGGAGTAGTCCACGCCACCAGGAAACCCGGTGGGGGCCGGGAGCGCAAAACGGGCACGGCAACCACTACGCGCTCGGACCCGAGACGGACGTGGCGCCGCGACGAGCGCGGTGACGTCGGTCAGGAGCGCGCGTCGCCGGTGCCTGCCGGGCCGCCGGCGCCGCCGTCCGGGGCGGGCGGGGCCGACCTGCGCTCCCGCCGGCCCCGGGCCAACTCGGTACCGAGGGCGTCCAGCCGTTGCTCCCAGAACCCTCGGTAACGCGCCAGCCACCGGTCGACCTCGGCCAGCGGGGTCGGATCGACCGCGTAGAGCCGCCGGGTCCCCTGGGCGCGGACGGTGGCGAAGCCGTTCTCCCGCAGCACCCGCAGATGCTGGGAGACCGCCGGCTGGGAGATGCCGAACTCCGCCTGGACGACCGCACCGACCTCGCCCGCCGGGCGCTCGCCGTCGGCGAGCAACTCCAGGATCCGCCGGCGGACCGGGTCGCCCAGGACGTCGAAAGCGTGCACGACACCTCCACCTCCCTGACGCGCGCCCGACGACGGTACCGGGTGGTCAGCCGGCCGGCTGCTGGAGGCTGACCAGGTTGCCGCAGGTGTCGTCGAAGATCGCCGAGACCACCGGGCCGGTCGGCGTCGGGGGCATGGTGAACCGCACGCCGAGAGCGGCGAGCCGGTCGTGTTCCCGCTGGATGTCGTCGGTGCGCATGATGAGCACGGGTAGCCCGGCCTCCCGCAGCCCCTCCTGGTAGGTCTTCGCGATCGGGTTGCCGTTCGGTTCCAGCAGCAACTCGACCCCGTCGGGCTGGTCGGGGGCGACCACGGTCAGCCAGCGCGCCCCGCCGCCCAGGGGGACGTCGTGGCGGACCGCGAAGCCCAGCAGGTCGGTGTAGAACCGCAGCGCCTTCTCCTGGTCGTCGACGAAAATACTGGTCACGGCGACTTTGATCACTGGCACGTCCTCTCGTCGGGATGACTCGGGGAAGCCTTTCAGCCATTGATTATATAAGTCAAGGGTTATAGCGATGAACATTTCGTTGACAACATCGTATTGCCATGCTGGTATGGCGGCATGACCGACAAGCCGTCCCCGTTCCGTCCCCCGCACCCCGGTGCCGAGCGCGCCCGCCGCGACCACACCGCACTCTTCCGGATCACCGAGCGGCACGCCGACACCGACGAGCGGCGACGGCGACATGCCCACGCCTACGTGCCCGAGCCCTACGAGGCGGTCAGCCTGGTGCTCGCGCTGGCCGTCGGCGCGGCCGAGGCGGCACCCGGCGAGGAACCGGTCGACCACGCCGACCTGATGGCCGCGCTGACCCTCGTGCCGCGCGTCCGCGCCGACGTCGACACCCTGGAGGCCGGACTGCTCTCGCTGGCCCGCAGCCGGGGGATGACCTGGCAGGAGATCGCCTTCGGCCTCGGCCTCGGCAGCGCCCAGGCGGCCCGGCAACGCTTCGAGCGGGTCGCCGGCCGGACCGGGACCTCCGCCGGCTGACCGCCGGATGTCACCCCGGCGTGGTAGGCATGCCGGTGTCCCCTCGCACACACGTGAGGCGGGGACGGGCCGGGAGGGAGCGACGCGGTGACCCGCGACGAGATGCTGGCGTACTGCCTGGGAAAACCGGGCGCCTGGGAGGACCACCCCTGGGAGGACGACACGGTGGTCAAGGTCGGCAGCCGGATCTTCGCCTTCCTCGGGAGCCCGGACGCGGCGACCGTCGGGGTCAAGTGCGGTCCGGACCGTGACGTCGCCGACGAGTGGCTGCACCGGTACCCGGAGGACGCCCGGCCCTCCGCCTACATCGGCCGGTCCGGCTGGAACACGCTGCGCCTCGACGGCGCGATCGCCGACGACGAGCTACGCGAAGCGGTCGACGCCTCGTACGACACGATCGTGGCCAAGCTGCCGAAACGCGAGCGGCCGACCGCGTCCTGACCGACGTCGCGGCGTACGGGTGTCCCCGCACGCCGCGACGGCCACGCTCAGCGGGGGACGACCGTCTCGGCGGCCCACTCCCGCCAGCCGGCCAGTTGGTCGGCGGCGGCGGCGAGCTGGTCGGCGACCGGGCCGGGCCCGGTCGAGCCGGGCGTGGTCCGGGCCGCCAGCGCCGAGCGGACCGAGAGCACGTCCCGCACCGACGGGTCGAGGTGCCCGCTGACCGCCGCCAGGTCGGCGTCGGAGACCTCGTCGAGGGCGCAGTCCCGGGCCACGCAGAGCGCCACGAGCCGGCCGGTGATCTCGTGTGCCTCGCGGAACGGCACGTTGCGCCGGACCAGCCAGTCGGCGACCTCGGTGGCCAGCGAGAAACCGACCGGCGCGGCGGCGACCAGCCGGTCCACCCGCACCGTCATGGTGGAAATCATCCCGGCGAGGGCGGGCAGCAGCAGCTCCAGGGTGTCGACCGCGTCGAAGGCCGGCTCCTTGTCCTCCTGCATGTCCCGGTCGTAGGTCATCGGCAGGCCCTTGAGCATGGTCAGCACGCTCATCAGCCCGCCGACCAGACGACCGGACTTGCCCCGGGCCAGCTCGGCGACGTCCGCGTTCTTCTTCTGCGGCATGATCGACGACCCGGTGGCGAAGGCGTCGTCCAGCTCGACCCAGCCGAACTCGTGCGACGTCCAGAGCACCACCTCCTCGCCGAGGCGGGACAGGTGCACCCCGATCATCGCGGTGACGAAGAGGAACTCGGCGACGAAGTCCCGGTCGGCGACCGCGTCCATCGAGTTCGCGAACGAGGTGCGGAAACCCAGCTCCTTGGAGACGGCCACCGGGTCCAGCGGCAGGCCGGAACCGGCGAGCGCACCCGCGCCGAGCGGGCTCACCGCGGTGCGGTGGTCCCAGTCGCGCAGCCGCTCCAGGTCCCTCAGCAGCGGGTGCACGTGCGCCAGCAGCCAGTGGCCGAAGGTGACCGGCTGGGCGTGCTGGAGGTGGGTCATCCCCGGCGCGGCGGTGTCGACGTGCCGTCCGGCCTGCTCCACCAGGGCCTCGGCCAGCTCGACCAGCCGGGCGGCCACCCCCCGGGCGTGGTCGCGCAGGTAGAGCCGCAGGTCGGTGGCGACCTGGTCGTTGCGGGACCGGCCGGCGCGCAGCTTGCCGCCCAGGGTGCCCAGGCGTTCCAGCAGACCCCGCTCCAGGGCGGTGTGCACGTCCTCGTCGTCGACGGTGGGGCGGAACGCCCCGGAGGCGCAGGCCGCCTCCAGGTCGTCGAGGGCGGCGAGGATCCGGCCCAGTTCGTCCGGGTCGAGCAGGCCGGCGCCGGCCAGGACCCGGGCGTGCGCCCGGGAGCCGGCGATGTCGTACGGGGCCAGGCGCCAGTCGAACTGCACGCTCACCGACAGTCGGGCCAGGGCCTCCGACGGGCCACCGGCGAACCGGCCACCCCAGAGGCTCGTCCGGTTGGTCGCGGCACTGTTCTCGGTCAGACTCTTGTCGTCCACCCCGCCCATTGTGGTGGTCACCGCCGTCAGCCGCCCAGCCGGGCGTCCCGGGCCGCGGCCATCTTGCTCGGCAGGCCCCACAGCTGCACGAAGCCCTTGGCCAGGGACTGGTCGAAGGTGTCCCCGGTGTCGTAGGTGGCCAGGCCGAAGTCGTAGAGGCTGGCCTCGGAACGCCGGCCGGTGACGGTGGCCCGCCCGCCGTGCAGGGTCAGCCGCACCTCGCCGGAGACCTGCTGCTGGGCGTCGTCGATGAAGGCGTCCAGCGCCCGCTTGAGCGGGGAGAACCAGAGGCCGTCGTAGACCAGCTCGCCCCAGCGCTGGTCGACGCCGCGCTTGAACCGGGCCAGGTCCCGCTCGACGGTGACCGCCTCCAGTTCCTGGTGGGCGGTGATCAGGGCGATCGCGCCCGGGGCCTCGTACACCTCGCGGCTCTTGATGCCGACGAGCCGGTCCTCGACCATGTCCAGCCGGCCGACCCCCTGCGCACCGGCCCGCCGGTTCAGCTCACCGATCGCCTGGTACGGGGTGACGGTCTCCCCGTCGATCGCCACGGGCACACCGGCGTCGAAGGTGATGACCACCTCGTCGGCGTCGCGCGGCTCCGCCGGGTCGGACGTGTACGAGTAGAGGTCCTCGATCGGACCGTTCCAGATGTCCTCCAGGAAGCCGGTCTCCACCGCCCGGCCCCAGAGGTTCTGGTCGATCGAGTACGGCGACTTCGCCGACACGTCGATCGGCAGTCCCTTCTCCTCGGCGAAGGCGATCGCCTTGTCCCGGGTCCAGGCGAAGTCCCGGGCCGGGGCGATGATCTTCAGGTCCGGGGCGAGCGCGGCCAGGCCGACCTCGAAGCGGACCTGGTCGTTGCCCTTGCCGGTGCAGCCGTGCGAGACGATGGTGCCGCCGTGCGTGCGGGCCGCCGCGACCAGGTGCTTGACGATCAGCGGCCGGCTGAGCGCGGACACCAGCGGGTAGCGGTCCATGTAGAGGGCGTTGGCCCGCATCGCGGGCAGGCAGTACTCGGCGGCGAACTCGTCGCGCGCGTCGACCACCTCGGACTCCACCGCGCCGCAGTCCAGCGCGCGCTGCCGGATGGCGTCGAGGTCCTCGCCGCCCTGCCCGACGTCGACCGCGACCGCGATCACCTCGGCGCCGGTCTGCTCGGCCAGGTAGGGAATGGCGACGGAGGTGTCCAGCCCTCCGGAGTACGCCAGGACGACCCGCTCGGTCATGATGTGGTGCTCCCTTCAACGTTCTCTTCCCGGCGGGACCAGGCACTGAGCTTCTCGCCCAGCGCGGCCCCGCCGGTGCCCTCGCGGGCCACGACGAGGATGGTGTCGTCGCCGGCGATGGTGCCGACGACCTCGGGCAGGCCCGCTCGGTCGAGCGCGCTGGCCAGGTAGTGCGCCGCACCCGGAGGGGTGCGCAGGACGGCGATGTTGCCGCTGGCGTCCACGCCGTTGAGCAGTTCGCGCAGCAGCCGGACCAGCCGGGTCGGCGCGGTCTCCGCGTCACGCAGCGGCCGGTGGCCGTCCTCGGGGATCAGGTAGACGCCTCGGCCGTCGCCGCCGCGCACGGTCACCGCGCCCAGTTCCTTCAGGTCCCGCGACAGGGTGGCCTGGGTGACCTGGACGCCGTCGGCGGCCAGCCGGTCGGCCAGCTCGGTCTGCGAGTGGACGGCGGTGTCGCGGATCAGCTCGACGATGCGGGCGTGCCGGGCGGTACGGGTCGACGGGGCGGTCATGACGGGGGTGCCTCCAGGAGAAACGTCAGCAGCGCCTTCTGGGCGTGCAGGCGATTCTCCGCCTGGTCGAAGACCGCGCTCTGCGGGCCGTCGAGCACCTCGTCGGTGATCTCCTCGCCCCGGTGCGCCGGCAGGCAGTGCAGCACGATCGCGTCCGGCGCGGCGTGCCCGAGGAGTTCCTTGCCGACCTGGTACGGCAGGAACGGGGTGATCCGGTCCAGCCCGTCCGCCTCCTGCCCCATCGAGGTCCAGGTGTCGGTGGCGACCACGTCGGCGTCGGCCACTGCGGCGACCGGGTCGGTCAGCGCCCGTACCGAGCCGCCGGTGCCGGCGGCGATCTCGGCCGCCCGGCTCAGCACGGCCGGGTCCGGAGCGAACCCGTCCGGCCCGGCGACCCGGACGTGCATCCCGGCCGTCGCCCCGGCCAGCAGGTACGAGTGGGCGAGGTTGTTCGCCGCGTCCCCCACGTACGCCAGGGTCCGTCCGGCGGTGCCGCCGCACCGCTCCCGGACGGTGAGCAGGTCGGCGAGGAGCTGGCAGGGGTGGAAGCCGTCGGTGAGCGCGTTGACCACCGGCACGGTGGCCGCCTCGGCGACCTCGGCGATCCGGTCGTCGCCGTGGGTGCGCAGCACGATCGCCGCCACGTACCGGGAGAGCACCCGGCCCGCGTCGGCAAGGGTCTCGCCCCGGCCGAAGTGGGTGACCTGCGTGTCCACCACCAGCGGGTGACCGCCCAGCTCGGCGATGCCGACGTCGAAGGAGAACCGGGTGCGCAGGCTCTGCTTGTCGAAGAGCACCGCCACCGAGCGGGGACCGGCCAGGGGCCGGTAGCCGAACCGGTCGGCCTTCATCCGGGCCGCCAGGTCCAGTACGGCCGCCTGCTCGGCGGGGGTCAGGTCGTCGTCCCGCAACAGGTGCCGGGTCATGGAAGTGTCTCCGGGGTGGTCGTCGGGACGGTGGCGGGGCTCGACGCGGCGGCCGGGACCGCCGCCGCGTCGAGGGCTGCGGGCAGGGCGGCGAGGAAGGCGTCGACCTGCTCGGCGGTGAGGACGAGCGGCGGGGCCAGCCGGACGACGTCCGGTTGCACCGGGTTGACCAGGAACCCGGCGGCCCGCAGCGCCTCGGTGACCGGCTTCGACACCGGCGCGGCGAGCACCACGCCGAGCAGCAGGCCCGCGCCGCGTACCCCGGTGACCAGCGGGTGGCCGAGCGCCTCGACCCCCCGGCGGAGCCGCTCACCGACCCGCTTCACATGGTCGAGCAGCCCCTCGCTGGCGATGGTGGAGACCACCGCGAGCGCCGCGGCGCAGCTGACCGGGTTGCCGCCGAAGGTGGTGCCGTGCGAGCCGGGACCGAGCAGGTCGGCGGCCCGGCCGAAGGCCAGGCAGGCCCCGATCGGCAGCCCGCCGCCGAGCCCCTTGGCCAGGGTGACCAGGTCGGGCTCGATCCCCTCGGCCTGGTGCGCGAACCAGTGGCCGGTCCGGCCGACGCCGGTCTGCACCTCGTCGAGCACCAGCAGCGCGCCGTGCCGGGCGGTGACCCGCCGGGCCTCGGCGAGGTAGCCGGCGGGCGGTACGACGACGCCGTTCTCCCCCTGGACCGGTTCGAGGATCACCATGGCCGTGGCGTCGGTGACCGCCGCGGCGAGCGCTGCCGCGTCGCCGTACGGGGCGTGGGTGACGTCGCCGGGCAGCGGGCGGAACGGGTCGGCCTTGGCCGGCTGACCGGTGAGCGCCAACGCACCCATGGTGCGGCCGTGGAAGCCGCCCTCGGTGGCGACCACGTGGGTGCGCCCGGTGAGCCGGGAGAGCTTGAACGCCGCCTCGTTGGCCTCCGCGCCGGAGTTGGCGAAGAAGACCCGGCCCGGCCGGCCGGCGAGGGCGAGCAGCAGCTCGGCCAGGGCGACCGGTGGTTCGGCGACGAACAGGTTGGAGACGTGGCCCAGGGTGGCGATCTGCTTCGACACGGCGGCCACCACCGCCGGGTGGGCGTGGCCGAGCGCGTTGACCGCGATCCCGCCGACCAGGTCGACGTACTCCCGGCCCGCCTCGTCGACCACGACGGCGCCGCGCCCGGCGACCAGCCCGAGCGACGGGGTGCCGTAGTTGTCCATCATCGCCTGGGACCAGCGTTCGACCAGCGTGCTCATGACGGGATCACCATCGTTCCGAACCCTTCCGAGGTGAACACCTCGAGCAGTGTGGAGTGGGCGACGCGGCCGTCCACCACGTGCGCGGCGGGGACGCCGCCGCGCACCGCCCGCAGGCACGCCTCCATCTTCGGGACCATGCCGGACTCCAGCCGGGGCAGCAGCTCCGCCAGGTCGTCGACGGTGATCTCGCTGACCAGGCTGGTGGTGTCCGGCCAGTCCGTGTAGAGACCGGGCACGTCGGTGAGGACGACGAGCTTGCGGGCCCGCAGGGCGACGGCGAGCGCGGCGGCGGCGGTGTCGGCGTTGAGGTTGTGCAGCACCCCGTCGGCGTCCGGCGCGACGGTCGAGATCACCGGGATCCGGCCGGCGGCGACCAGGTCGGTCACCGCGGAGACGTCGACCGACCCGACGTCCCCGACCAGGCCGATGTCGACCGGCTTCCCGTCAACGTAGGCGGGCCGGCGCACGGCGGTGAAGAGCCGGGCGTCCTCGCCGGAGAGGCCGACCGCGAACGGGCCGTGGGCGTTGATCAGGCCGACGAGTTCCCGGCCGACCTGGCCGACCAGGACCATCCGGACGACCTCCATCGCCTCGCCGGTGGTGACCCGCAGGCCGCCCCGGAACTCGCTGGTGATGCCGAGCCGGTCGAGCATCGCGGAGATCTGCGGCCCCCCGCCGTGCACCACCACCGGCTTCAGGCCGGCGTGGCGGAGGAACACCATGTCGGTGGCGAAGGCCCGCTGGAGTGCCGGGTCGATCATCGCGTTGCCGCCGTACTTGACGACCACGGTGGCCCCGGCGAAGCGGGCCAGCCAGGGCAGCGCCTCGATCAGCGTGGCGGCCTTGGCCTGGGCGCGGGTGAGATCGCTGGTCAGGGTCATGAGGAGTAGGCCGAGTTCTCGTGCACGTACGCGTGGGACAGGTCGTTGGTCCAGACGGTGGCCTGGTCGCCGCCGGCGTGCAGGTCGATCCGGATGGTGACGTCCCGACCGGTCAGGTCGACCTTCGAGCGGTCCTCGGCGGCGGCCCCGCCCCGGCACACCCAGACGCCGTTGACGGCGACGTCGACGCCGTCCGGCTCGAAGGCGGCGGCGGTGGTGCCGACGGCGGCGAGGATCCGTCCCCAGTTCGGGTCGTTGCCGAAGAGCGCGGTCTTGACCAGGTTGTTCCGCGCGACCGCGCGACCCACCTCGACCGCGTCGTCGGCGTCGGCCGCGCCGACCACCTCGATGGCGATCTGCTTGGTGGCGCCCTCGGCGTCGGCGAGGAGCTGCTGGGCCAGGTCGTGGCAGGCGGCGGTGACCGCGGCGGTCAGCTCCGCTTCGGTCGGCTCGATACCGGAAGCGCCGCTGGCCAGCAGAAGCACGGTGTCGTTGGTGGACATGCAGCCGTCCGAGTCGATCCGGTCGAAGGTGACCCGGCAGGCGGCGCGCAGCGCGGCGTCGAGCGCGGCGGGGCCGGCGACCGCGTCGGTGGTGAGCACGCAGAGCATGGTCGCCATGGCCGGGGCGAGCATGCCCGCGCCCTTGGCCATCCCGCCGACGGTCCAGCCGGTGCCCCGGACGAGGGTGGTCTTCGGTCGGGTGTCGGTGGTCATGATCGCCTCGGCGGCGTCGTCCCCACCGTCCCGGGAGAGTCCCCGGATCGCCGCCCGCACGCCGGTGAGCAGCTTCGGCATCGGCAGCCGCTCGCCGATCAGCCCGGTGGAGCAGATCGCCACGTCGCCCGCGCCGAGCCGCAGGCGAGGGCTGGCCGAGGTGAGCGCGGCGGCGGTGTGCTCGGCGGTGGCGTGGGTGTCCTGGAAGCCGGCCGGGCCGGTGCACGCGTTCGCGCCGCCCGAGTTGAGCACCACCGCGCGGACCACGCCGCCCCGGACGACCTGCTGGGTCCAGAGCACGGGGGCGGCCTTGACCCGGTTTGCGGTGAACACCCCGGCCACGGTGGCGTCGGGACCGTCGTTGACGACGAGGGCGATGTCGGAGGCGCCGCTGGTCTTGAGCCCGGCGGCGACGCCGGACGCCCGGAACCCCCGGGGCGCGGTGACGGTCACCGTGTCCTCCTTTCGTTCGCGACTGCGGGGCTCCGCTGCGCTGCACTCCTCACGCTCACGGGGCTCTCCTTTCGTTCGCGACTGCGGGGCTCCGCTGCGCTGCACTCCTCACGCTCACGGGGCGATCCCCCAGACGGAGAGGCCGGTGGTCTCGGGCAGGCCGAGCATCAGGTTGGCGCACTGCACCGCCTGGCTGGCCGCGCCCTTGCCGAGGTTGTCGATCGCGCTGACCACGATCACCCGACCGCTGTCGGCGTCCCGGGTGGCCTGGAGGTGACAGGAGTTGGAGCCGAGCGTGGCGGCGGTGTGCGGCCAGCGCCCCTCGGGCAGCAGATGCACGAAGGGCTCGTCCGCGTACGCCTCGGCGAGCACCGCGCGCGGGTCCACGTCGGCAGTGGCCGGTACGGCGGTGACCGTGGCGAGGATGCCGCGCGGCATCGGCGCGAGGACCGGGGTGAAGCTCAGCCCGGTCGCGCCGCTGGCCTGCTTGATCTCGGGCACGTGCTGGTGCGCGCCGACCTTGTAGGGCGAGAGGTCGCCCATCACCTCGCTGCCCAGCAGGTGCGACTTGGCCGTCCGGCCGGCGCCGGAGGTGCCGGAGGCGGCGACCACGACCACGTCGGCGGGCGAGACCGCCCCGGCGGCGACCAGCGGCGCGAGCGCGAGGGTGGTGGCCACCGCGTAGCAGCCGGTGGCGGCGACCCGGTCGGCGGCGGCGATCGCCGCGCGCTGGCCGGCCAGCTCGGGCAGGCCGTAGGTCCAGGTCCCGGCGTGCGGGCCCTCGTAGTACCGCTGCCAGGCGGCGGCGTCGGCCAGTCGGTGGTCGGCCCCGAGGTCGACCACCCGCACCGTCGGGGGAAGCGTGGCGGCGAGCGCCGCCGACTCGCCGTGCGGCAGGGCCAGGAAGACCAGGTCCGCGTCGGCCAGGGCCGCCGGGTCGGTGACGGCGAAGGTCAGGTCCAGCCCGGCCAACTGCGGATGTACGGCGGCGACCGGCTGGCCCGCCTGGCTGTGCGCGGTGGCGGCGACGAGGTCGAACTCCGGGTGCCCCGCGATCAGGCGCAGCAGCTCGCCCCCGGCGTAGCCGCTCGCCCCCGCGACCGCGATTCGGATACCCATACCCACCTCCGCATGACTATGCAGTCAGGCTAGCAGGAGCGAGATCCGAACCGCAAATTCCTACGGAGCACTGCATGACGATGGATTGGGTGTGCGGTACAGCCGTATCGACTTCGGCGCGGACAGCACCGGCACACCCAACACGGCAACGGTCAGGTCGGCTCCACGGCCAGCCCGTACTGACGCTGGTGGGCGCGGATCGCCGCATCCCATGCCTCGGTGTACTCCGACGGGCCGAGCCCCAGGTCATGGTGCCCCTTCAGAGCATCCCGAAGCAGATCGGCCAGCTCCATGGGCACCCGTCGGCGCTCTTCGGCGTACTCGCCGAAGACCTGGGCGAACTGCTTCTCTGTCAGGCGTGCCGCATGTCGGGTGACCGGATCGTCGTGCAGGTTGCAGAGCACTTCGCGCCATCGACTGGTCAGCTCCTCCGCCTGCCGGGTACGCAGAGTGGCCAGCTCGTGTGCACACTCAAGACTGATCCGCTCCTCCCAGTACGGCCGCAGGCGCTCGCGGATCCGCTGATCGGGCAGTACGCGTACCTGGACGGTGAACCGCGGGCCCTCACCCGTGCGGGGCCAGGACTTGCCGGCGAAGTGGGCGTTCAAGTCCTGTTCCAGCTGGTGCGACCGGTGCGGTTCGCGTCGCCGGGCGAGGTCGGCCGACTGGTCCCGGACGAGGTGGCCGGCCCAGCCGAGGTAACCGTCGATCCGCTCGCGAAACTCACTGAAAGACCCGCCCTTCCCCGTCCAGGTGTAGGCGGGGTGCACGTGGAAGTCAAAGGCGTCCCCCATGGCCGGCACGCGCAACGGTTCCGGCGCCTCCCGGCGTAGCACCAGGTTTGCGAGCGGCGGCGGGGCCGGCGCAGTGATGAGCACCTCCGGCGCGGTCGTGTGGGTGGAGTCCCGCCACCAGCGGCTGAACCGCGCACAGAGCGACGTGACGGATCGATCGGACGAGAAGACGGTCATGTCAGGTCCTCGACAGCGAGTTGGGCGACAGCGGGGAGCAGGCGGTTCTGGGGCATGATCGGGCGCCACACATGACGTACCTGGTGGCGGAGGCGACGCCGGAGTTGGGGTGTCGTGATGACGGCCCGTAGCAACTCCAGGCATGCGTCCGCGACTCCGAGACGACCGTCGGCTTGGTTGATCCAGTAGCCGACGATCCGCCAGGACCGGTAGGCCGTCGCAGGCAGGCACAAAGCGGTGCGCAGGAGCACCACCAGGTCGAACAATGGGACGGCGTTCGCACGCAGCAGGTCGAGCAGTTCGGGCCAGTGGTCGTCGGGAGCCGGCGACCACCGTTCGGCGAGTAGCCGGAACGTCCGCGCCGCGTGCAGACACAGTTCCGGCTCGCCGCTGACCGCCCACCGGGCCAGCTCGTGCAACATCAGGGCGCTCTGGCCGCTCTCGTGAATGTCGACGAGGGCCCGACCCACCGAGTTGTGCCAGCGCTGCGACCGGAACTGCGCGGCCAGCCGGAGCTGGGCCAATGCCACGTCCGGCCACAGTCGGGCGAGTCCCAACGCGTACGCCCGGGCGACCGTGTCACGCTGGTAGGCCCTTCCGCTCGCCCAGCGGGACAACTGGGTCCGTACCCGGTGCCGCAAGGGACGCTGCATGGCCATGGCGACGAGGGCGATGCCGGCCGCCTGGCGCACCCTGGCCCGCTGGGCCCGGGCGAGATCATCCACCAGTGCCAGCGCCGCGTCGACATCCCGGCCGGCAGCCCAGCCGATCGCCGCTGCCCCAGCCTGCCGTATCGCCGAGTCGGTGGAGCGGGCGAGGGCGCCGAACCAGCCGAGTAACCGCTCTGGCGCCCACTCGGACCAGGCCACGTCGAGCAGGTTCCGCCGAAGTTCTTCCTCCGTGGGACGGAAACGCAACCGACGACGGCTCGACGCCACGTCGTCGGGTTCGATCACGACTGCCTGGGACAGCACGCCACCCAGCAACGCATCCAGATCCGGTCCCCGGAGTCCGGCGTCGGGGCCGGATACCGGCTCGTCAAGGTACGGGCGGAGCAGCCGGTGCGCCGCGTCGTGAATCTCCGTCACGGTCTGTCCGGCCAGCACCGCGCACGAGAGCCGGAATGCCCGTAGGTGATCTGCGCCACCGGGATACGTGTCCGCCGACGGGGCCAGGATTTCCCGGGCCCGTTGGCGCACCTGCTGCGGCAGCAACTGGTCGAGCGCCCGGGCGAGTCGGTTGCCGGACGGGGTACGTTCCGCGATCGCCGCGACCACCTGCACCACCTCCCAGGGTCGTGGCGTTCCGGCCAGGTATGCCTTCAGGGCAGGCTGGGAGAGGCACTCGTCGTCCAGGTAGGACTGCACGCAGTCACCCTGGCACTCCCCAGCGCAAGCGCCGAGGCAGTCGCCGCGCAGGTGCCGCCACAGCTGTGCCGCGAACACATCCACCGGGGCGGGCGCCCTGTGGACGACGGTCGGCACCGACAACCCGTACTCGGTCCCGCCTGCGGTCAGCAGGATGACGGTGCAGCGACGGTTCGCAGCGCGGGTGGCGAGGCCGGCGAGGACCAGGCCGTCGACACCCGGCGGCCCCGGGTCCGGGACGACGTAACCGACACCGCTCGTGAACAGCCCGTCGACCCCGGCCAGGTCAGCCAGGTCGGCCGCCGTGAGGACGGCGACGCGGTCCGGGCCGTACCGTCGAGCCAGAGCCAGACACGCGGTGGAGTGGCGCCCGCTTCCGTCCGCTCCGGCCAGCCGCACCAACGGGTCCCGATTGATCGCCTGGTCGAGCAGTTCGTCGGTGGCCGTCGGCGCGTACCCGTCCCCCATCTGGCGTACCTGCGTGGCGGTCAGTTCCTCACACCACACCCGCTCACTGCCATCGGCACCGGTCCGTACAGTGAGGGTGTTGATCGCGACCGCCCTGTGTCCGGTGGCGTTGGCACCCCGGACCCGCACGTTCCCGGTGCGGACGGCGCCGAGCCGACCGAACAGGTCCTCGATGCCGGAGATGACGACGCGCGGATCGGGTGCCTCGACCTCCTCCTCGATCAGGGCCTCGTCGTCGGCCGGCGTCTCGGTCGGGTCCGGGGCATGCTCGGCCTCCGGCGCCTGGCCCGCCGCAGCGCCGTCGTCTGACGGCCATGGTCGCCCGGTAGTCGCGTCGAAGCCGGCCCCCTCAGCGGAGACCCACTCCTCATCCTCGATGGGATACCCGTCCTCACTCAAGGCCGGCTCCCCCCGAAATGGGCGTCGCCCCGACGGATCCGATCGCGGTCGTGCCGTGACCGATCGCGTTGGCACCGTCCACTCGCACGTCCCCGGTGTGGATCGCACCATTGCCGGGACCCGACGGGTTACGCGGGTTGCGTGGCCCACGCCGGCGCGCCGGAGATCCTCCGTCCGGGCGGTCCTCGCCCCCTTCGACGAGTCCGGTACGCGACGGACGCAGGTCCTCGTCCACCACACAGATCCACGCCGACTCCCGGAACTCCTTGTCCGGGTGGCGCACCTCGACCCGCCGGAACCGGTCCGGCCGCAGCTCCTCCGGATACTCGGTGACGACATCCCGGTAGATGTCCGAGGAGACGATCAATCCGACCCCGGCGTTCGGAAACTGCGCAAGCGCCTGCTTCAGCGGCTTCGCCTCACAGAGCCGGCACACCTCGATGACCGCGTGGCCGGGAAAGCCGTTCGCCCCGTCGAGGTGCACCAGCCCCTGGTGGATGGAGACGCGCAGCCGGATCCGCGCCTCTGGGATCCGGCTGCTGTTGTAGGCCCGCAGTATCCGGTTCAGCTCCGGCACGAAACGTCCGAGCAGCAACGGCTCACGGACGTCCGGAGGCAGGATCGCCAGTTCCCCGTCACCGGCCTGCTGGGTCTTCCACTGGACCCGGTCCAGTCCGACGGCGTTGGCCGCCTCGTGCAGCACCTGCTGGAACGCTTGCTGCGCCTCGTACTGGTGCCGGTTTCCCCGACGGCTGTAACGCTCCATGTCGACGGCGATCAGCAGCCGTCGTTCGGGATGGTTCATCTCCCATGTCCTCCATCGCTGACGCACCGGGTGGCGCGTCACCCGGACATGAGATCGCCAGCACAGCGGCGAGACCCCGTACTAGTACGGTTTGTCGCCCCGCCGTCAACCCGTTCCATGAGGGGGTTTTCCGCAGCGGTCCGGGGTCTGCTCGACTCATGACCGCACACCTCGTCGAGGCACTGCTCGATGCCGGGATCTCCCCGGCGGCCCTGATCCTCCTGGTGGCCCTGGCGGCACTCACGGAGTCACTCCACCTTGTACGTTCATCACGAGGCGCACCAGCGTGGTTACGCTTGGTCACGACCAGATTTGGGAGGAGAGCGCACGTGCCGATGCCGCGACATGGGGACAAGGGCGACTGGCCGTACGGCACATTCCTGCAACGCCTTAGAGGTCGCGCGGAATGGTTGTTGATCATCGGCGGCGGGCGGGTCGGTTGTTCCACCGGTAGAGGGTCCATGCACGCCGGATGAGGCTGCGGACGGTGATGATCGCGTCGGCGAGGTCGAAGAAGGCGTCGATGACCTTCTCTGTTCGTTCGTAGCAGCGTTGCAGCCGGTTGAACGCGTTGTGCCAGCTGTTCGTCCGTTCGACGTGCCACCGTTGGCTCGCCTGGATGGGCGCCTTGTCGCCCTTGTGGGCGATCTCACCGGTCAGGCCGCGCTCGGCCAGCAGGGCGCGGGTGACCTGGGAGTCGTATCCGGCGTCGAGGTGCACCGTGATGGCCTGGGGTAGTGGGCCGAGGTCGTCGAGGTGGTCGAGGGTGGGGCCGAGCAGGGGTGAGTCGTGTCGGTTCGCGCCGGCCAGGACCCGGCCGAGGGGGATGCCGTAGCCGTCGACCATCAACGAGCGTTTCATGCCCTGCTTGCCCCGGTCGACCGGTGAGCGTCCGGCGGCCTCGCCGCCGCCGGGAGCCTTGGTGATGCAGCCGTCCACGGCGATGTCGTCGAGGACCAGGCCGACGAGCCGGTCGTAGGCGTCCAGGGCGATCTGTTTGAGCTGGGCGAACACCCCAAGCTCTATCCACTCGTCACGGCGGCCGCGGATCGTGGTGGCCGAACAGGTGGCATCGGCGATCGCCTCGTAGGCGCAGCCGAACCGCAACACCTGGACCAGCTTGTCGAACACGATGCGGTCATCGATCCGCTTGCGGTGACAGCCCAGCGGATGTGTCGGTTGGTAGGTCGGCCGATCGGGGAGCAGCGCGGCGAACTGGACCCACAACGGCTCGATCAGCCATGCTGGGATGGCAGGCACAGAACCTCCCGTGATCACGGAGCGTCAGCAACTTCATGATCACCAGTTCTGTGTCTGCATCCGTTCAGGCGCGCCGATCAACCCACCATTCCGCGCGACCTCTTACTCCATCGGCCCGGACCGCGCTGTTCGATCTCGGCGTACGCCGACAGGTCGACGCCGGGCAGATCGTCATCCACGAGGGGTTCCGGGAGTCACACCTGGTCCTGCTGGAGGAGGGGCTCACCAAGGTGACCGCGAACCTGCCCGACGGGCGTACCGCGCTCCTCGCCCTACGGATTGGCGGAGACCTGGTTGGCGAGATGTCCGCGCTGAACGGCGAGCCCCGCTCGGCGACCATCACCACCTGCCGACCGACCCGTTACAGCGTCATCCGGCCCGACCGCTTCAAACTGTTCCTGCGGAACCATCCCGACGCCGCATTGGAACTGGCGGCGATGGTCTCGGACCGCCTTCGCTGGTCAAACCGCCGCCGGATCGACTTCACGGGCTACGGGGTCAAGGAGCGGGTGGCCCGAGTCATCGCGGAGATGTGCCGCACTCACGGTCGGCAGCAACGGGACGGCGTGGTGATCGACGTCCGGCTCACCCAGCCGGAACTGGCCACCATCTGCGGTGCCGCCGAGACATCGGTCCACAAGGCGCTCCGCGAGCTCCGTGGTGACGGCCTTGTAGAGACGGACTACCGACGGATCACCGTCCGGGATCTGCCAGGCCTGCAGAAGGCGGGGAAGCTCGACCCCGCCGCCGGATGAGCACCGCAGCAACGGGCCGGCTCGGGTGTCTGCAGGGGCCCCCTGCTCCACAGAAAGCGGTAACAAGGGACCCCTGCTACCACCTCAGGCGCCGCGCAGGGTCGCGCCGAAGCGGGAGGCTGCCGTGGCGACCGCCGCGTCACGGGCGGCCACCGCCTCCTCGACGGTCAGGGTGCGGTCGGGGGCGCGGAAGGTGAGCTTGTACGCCAGCGACTTGCGCCCCGCACCGAGCTGTGCCGAGGCGTACACGTCGAACAGCCGGACCGACTCCAGCAGCTCGCCGGCCCCCTCGACGAGGGCTCGGCGCACCTCGTCGGCGGGGACGGCGTCGTCCACCACCAGCGCCACGTCGATCAGCGCGGGCGGGAATCCGGAAACGGTCGGCGCCGGGACGATCCCGGCCGCCGGCACCGCGTCCAGGTTCAGCTCCATCGCGGCGGTCCGCCGGGGCAGTTCCAGCGTGGCCAGCACCGACGGGTGCAGCTCACCGGCGTACCCGACGACGGTGTCGTCGACCAGCAGCTGCGCGCAGCGCCCCGGGTGCCAGGGGGCGTACCCGGCGGCGCGCACGCCGACCCGGTGCGCGTCGATCCCGGCGGCGGCGAGCACCGTCCGGCCGGCCTCGACGGCGTCCGCCCAGCTCGCCGGTCGCCCGGCCCCCCACCAGCCGGCCGGTTCGACGTCCCCGGCCAGCACGACGGCCACATGCCGGGGCTGTGCCGGCAGGGTCGCGTCAGCGGCGGCGAACTCGGTGTCGGAGGGACGCTGGTCCACGCCCATCACCGGCGACGGGCCGGCTTCCGGACGCGGGTGGAAGACCAGCCCGGTCTCGTAGAGGGCCAGGTCCCGGTGACCCCGGCCGATGTTGCGCTTCAGGATGCCCAGCAGCGGGCCGAGCAGCGTGGTGCGCAGCAGCGGCTCCTCCTCCGACAGCGGGTTGGCCAGCCGCACCGCGACCCGACGCGGGTCGTCGGCGGGCAGGCCGAGCTGGTCGGCGAGGTCGGGGGCGACGAACGGGTGCGCGAGCACCTCGACGTACCCCTGCTCGGCCAGGGCCCGGGCGACCGCCCGGTGCCGCCGCTGCGCGGGGGTGAGCCCTCGACCGGGCGGAGCGGGCGGCAGGACCGACGGGACGCGGTCGTACCCGTCGAGGCGGACCACCTCCTCGACCAGGTCCGCCGGGTCGGTCAGGTCCGGTCGCCAGGTCGGCGGGACGACGCTGAGCACGGCTGCGCCACCGGCGGCCACCCCGACCGTGCCCGGGTCCTCCCCGAGCCGGTCGACGCCCTGGGTCACGGTGCAGCCGACCTGCTCCAGCAGGGCGACCACCCGGGCCGGCGGGTAGTCCACACCGACCCGCCGGGTCGGCAGGTCGGCCGGCAGGCTCACCGGGGTGGACGGCCGGACGTGGTCGATGTCGAGGATCTCCGCGTCGGCGGTGCCGCCACCGTGTTCGGTGAGCAGCCGCACCGCCCGCTCGATGGCGACCAGCGGCAGCGCCGGGTCGACGCCGCGTTCCCACCGCTTCGCCGCCTCGCTGAACAGCTTGTGCCGGCGGGCGGTGCGCCCGACCATCACCGCGTCCCAGTGCGCGGCCTCGAAGAGCACGGTGGTGGTGCCGGCGACCACCTCGCTGGTCTCGCCGCCCATCACCGCGGCGAGGGAGATCGGACCGGTCTCGTCGCAGATGACCATGTCCTCCCCGGCCAGGCTGCGGGTCGCCCCGTCCAGCGTGGTGAGCTTCTCCCCCGGCTCGGCCCGGCGTACCACCAGTGGGCCGACGAGCCGGTCGGCGTCGAAGGCGTGCATCGGCTGGCCCAGCTCGAGCATCACGTAGTTGGTGATGTCGACCGGCAGCGAGATGCTGCGGATGCCGGCGACGGCGAGCCGGCGGCCCATCCACTCCGGGGTCCGGGCGGTCGGGTCGACGCCCCGGACCATCCGGGCGACGAACCGGTCGCAGCCCACCGGGTCACGCACCTCCACCGGGTACGCCGGACGTGACGTCCCGCCGGGCGCGGGCACCAGCCCCGGATCGCGGAACGGCACCCCGAAGGCGTGCGACAGCTCGCGGGCGACGCCCCGGACCGACATCTGGTAGCCCCGGTCAGGGGTGATCTCCAGCTCGACGACCACGTCGTCGAGCCCGACCGCCGGGCGCGCGTCGTCGCCGGGCTTGGCCGGGTTGTCGGCGTCCAGCACGATGATGCCCGAGTGGTCGTCGCCGAGGCCCAGTTCCCGCGCCGAGCAGATCATGCCGTGGGAGTTGCGCCCGTACGTCTTCCGGGCGCCGATGGCGAACCCACCGGGGAGCACGCCACCGGGGAGGATCACCACCACCCGGTCGCCCGGGGCGAAGTTGCGCGCCCCGCAGACGATCTCCTGCAACTCGCCGGTGCCGTTGGCGTCGCCGACGTCGACCAGACAGAACCGGATCGGCTTCTTGAAGCCGGTGAGCTCCTCGATCTCACGGACCTCACCGACGACCAGCGACCCGGTGACCGTGGCCCGCAGGTCCACCAGGGACTCGACCTCGATGCCGAGGTCGACCAGGGCCCGCTCCAGGTCGGCCGGGTCGAGGTCGGCGGGCAGGTCGACGTACTCCCGCAGCCAACTGACTGAAACTCGCATGCCTCTAGACCACCGTCTCCGTGTCTCGTTCCCGCATTCCCGCTACGCCCCGGTGCCGAACGCGCGGGTGAACCGCACGTCGCCCTCGGCCATGTCCCGCAGATCGCTGACCCCGTGCCGGAACATGACCGTCCGGTCGATGCCCATGCCGAACGCGAACCCGGAGTAGACCTCCGGGTCGATGCCGCAGGCCCGCAGCACCCGCGGGTTGACCATGCCGCAGCCGCCCCACTCGACCCAGCGCGGCCCGTCCCGGTGCTCCGGGAACCAGACGTCGAACTCGGCGGACGGCTCGGTGAACGGGAAGTAGTGCGGCCGGAAGCGGGTCCTCGCGCCCTCGCCGAACATCGCCCGGGCGAAGTGGTCGAGGGTGCCGCGCAGGTGGGCCATGGTGATGCCCCGGTCGACCACGAGCCCTTCGACCTGGTGGAAGACCGGCGAGTGGGTGGCGTCGAGTTCGTCGGTGCGGTACACCCGGCCGGGCACCACCACGTAGATCGGGGGCGTGCGGGTGAGCATGGACCGGGCCTGCACCGGCGAGGTGTGCGTCCGCAGCACCTGCCCCTGGCCGGGAGCGTCGGTGCCGGCGACGTGGAAGGTGTCCATGAGTCCCCGGGCGGGGTGGTCCGGGCCGATGTTGAGCGCGTCGAAGTTGGTCCACTCCAGCTCGACCTCGGGGCCCTCGGCCACCTCGTAGCCCATCCCGACGAAGAGGTCGCTGATCTGCTCCATCAGGGTGCTGATCGGATGACGCGCGCCCCGGGGCCGCCGGTCGTAGGGAAGGGTGACGTCCACCCGCTCCTCGACGAGCACCCGCGCGGCCCGCTCCCGCTCCAGGATCTCCAGCCGGGCGGCGTAGGCCGTCTCGATGCCCCGGCGGGCCTCGTTGACCCGCTTGCCGGCGTCGGACTTCGCGGCCGGTGGCAGGGCGCCGATCTCCCGGCGGGCCAGCGAGACCGGGGACCGGTCACCGAGGTGCGCGGGGCGCAGCGCGGTCAGCGCGTCCGGGTCGGCGGCGTCGGCGAACGCCTTCTCGGCGTCGGCCACGGCGGCGGCCAGGGCGGCCGGGTCGAGCAGGGCGACCTGCTTCGGGTCGTACGGATCGTTGCGATAGGTCATGGCGTACGGGCACTCCCTCACGGCGGCGCCGCCCTCCCGGGACGGCCAGGCGAGTCTACGGACGCGCGGCTGTGCCGCAGCCCGCCGGTGGGAGGGACGCGCGGAGCAGTCAGGCCCGCCGCCCGCCGACACCGGCGGGCTGGCTAAACGAACGCCGAGGCGCGTTCACGGGCGGACGCTCTCCTTCGCGGAGGATCCCCGCACGGGGGATCGCTGTGCTTTCGCTGAAGCGTACAGGCAGACGGCAGCCGCCGCAGCCAGGTTCAGGCTCTCCGCGCGGCCGTGCAGCGGCACCCGGACCCGGGCGTCGGCGGCGTCGGTCAGCTCCCCGGGCAGGCCGTGCGCCTCGGAGCCGAAGAGCCATGCGGTGGGGGCGGCGAGCCGGCCGGCGTCGGCAAGGTCGTCGAGGTCGCTGTCGCCGTACCCGGTGGTGGCCAGGACGGTGAGTCCGGCGGCGCGGAGCGCGCCGACCACCTCGCCGGGGTCGGTGGCGCGGACCACGTCGACGTGGAAGAGGCTCCCGGCGGAGGCCCGCACGCACTTGCCGTTGTACGGGTCGACGGTGTCCCCGGCGAAGACCACCGCCTGCGCCCCGGCGGCGTCGGCGGTGCGCAGCACGGTGCCGGCGTTCCCGGGATCCCGGATGCCGGCGAGCACCGCGACCAGCCGGGGAGCCGTGGCGAGCGCCCGGTCGAGGGGGACGTCCAGGTGGCGGCAGACCGCGACCAGCCCCTGCGGGGCGACGGTCTCGGCGAGGGCGGCGAGCGCCTCGTCGGTGACCTCGGAGACCGGTACGTCGGCCGTGGCGGCACGGGCCGCGAGGTCGCGGTGGCGGTCGAGGGCGGCCGGGGTGCCGAAGAGTTCGACCACCAGGCCGGGCCGGGTCAGGGCCTCCCGGACGGCCTGCGGCCCCTCGGCGAGGAAGCGTCCGGTGGCGTCTCGGTCACGGCGGCGGTGCAGCCGACGGGCGGCGGCCACCCGGGGGGTGCGTGGGGTGAACGGGCCCGGGACGGCGTCGAGGCGCCTCCCGTGCGCAGGTGACGGCATGGGAGACGCCTCGATGACCGGATGCGGTGGGTCAGGCGGCCTGAGCCGCCGCGCCACCGGTGCCCTCGGCCGCCACGGCGGCGCGGGCGACCTCGACGATGGCGGCGAACGCCGTCGCGTCGTTGACGGCCAGGTCGGCCAGGATCTTGCGGTCGACCTCGACGCCGGCCAGCCGGAGCCCCTGGATCAGCCGGTTGTAGGTCATCCCGTTGGCACGGGCACCGGCGTTGATCCGCTGGATCCAGAGCTGCCGGAAGTCGCCCTTGCGGTCACGACGGTCCCGGTAGGCGTACTGCATCGAGTGCAGCACCTGCTCCTTGGCCTTGCGGTACAGGCGGGAGCGCTGGCCGCGGTAACCGCTCGCGGTCTCCAGCAGGGTACGACGCTTCTTCTGGGCGTTCACAGCCCGCTTGACGCGTGCCATTCAACTACTCCTTACTAGTGGTCAAGTGGCGCGCGTCAGCGGCCGAGCAGCTTCTTGATTCGCTTGACGTCAGCCTTGGCCAGCTCGACCGTGCCGGTCAGCCGCCGGGTCTGGGTGGAGGGCTTCTTCTCCAGGTTGTGGCGCAGCCCGGCCTGCTGGGCAACGACCTTGCCCTTGCCGGTCACCTTGACCCGCTTGCCCATACCCGTGTGGCTCTTCATCTTCGGCATGTGAAACGTCTCTCCCCTGTTACTCGCCGGTCGTGCCGGCGGGCTCGGCCGCTTCGGCCGGTGGTGCCTCGGCGGCACCGGCCTCCCGCTCCCGCGGTGCGCCGGTCCGGGCTGCCGTGGCGGCGGCCTTGGTGGCACGGTGCGGAGCGAGAACCATGATCATGTTTCGACCGTCCTGCTTCGGAGCGGCCTCGACGTACCCCAGTTCCGAGATCTCCGACTCGAGCCGGCGCAGGAGCCGGTAACCCAGCTCCGGGCGGCTCTGCTCGCGACCACGGAACATGATCGTCACCTTGACCTTGTCGCCGGCCTTGAGGAACCGCACCACGTGACCCTTCTTGGTCTCGTAGTCGTGCGGATCGATCTTGGGCCGGAGCTTCATCTCCTTGATGACGGTCTGCTGCTGGTTACGCCGCGCTTCGCGCGCCTTGAGTGCGCTCTCGTACTTGAACTTGCCGAAGTCCATGAGCTTGCACACCGGCGGGCGCGCCATGGGCGCAACCTCGACCAGGTCCAGGTCGACGTCCGCGGCCAGCTGCAGGGCGCGCTCCAGCGGGACGATGCCCACCTGCTCACCCTCAGGGCCGACCAGTCGGACCTCACGTGCCCGGATCTGCTCGTTCACGCGTGGTTCGACGCTGATGGGGCCTCCTCGAGTCGGTTCTCCTACGTGGCCGACCCCGCGGTTCCCGGGTGGGAACCGACTCGGAAAGCAGAAGGCCCCGGCGCATGCCAGGGCCCGCTCGACCGGTCGGCACGATCACATGATCGCGCATCCGGCACCGGGATGCACCCGGAACCGGTGACCGGACCCGGCCGCCGTCGCGGGCGACTCGGGTGGGAGCAGGCGCTCCACTTCAGGGCTGCTCACATTTGCACACGGCAGCCTGGTCGACAGAGTCACACTACACCCCCGTCGGGGTACCGCCCAAATCGCCCCGCCGACCGGGGCTCAGCCCTGGGCCAGGGTGGCCTGGCGGGCCCGGTGCAGCCGCCGCAGGGCGCGCACCCCGTCCACCGCCAGCTCCTTGTCCGCCGCCTGGAGGGCCACCATCGGCAGCAGGTCGTCGTCGTACAGCTCCAGGCTCGCCCAGGGCGCCCCGCGATCGAACCGGACGTTGCGGACGACGTCCCAGGGCAGCTCGTACGAGCCGATGATGTTGCGCACCCGGACGCCGTGCGCGTCGGCCTCGACCCGTGGCCGGGTGAAGAGCAGGGCACCGAGCGCGAAGAGAACACCCAGGCCGACCATGGCCAGCTGGTCACCCCGCTGGAAGGTTCCGTAGCCGAACCCGGTCGGGCCGCGCAGCGAGGTGGCCACCAGGCTGAAGACCACCACCAGGGCGACGGCCGAGGACCAGCAGACCACCCGGATCCGGCGGGGACGCAGGCGTACCAGGTCGGGATCGCTCACCCCACCAGTCTGCCATCCGACCGCGGCGCCACCCGCACAGCCGTGCACCGCGTCGGGCGATCAGTGTCCCCGGTCCGTCGCCGGGGGACGGTCCCCGGCGGCCACGGCACCGGTCCCGGGCTCCGCACCCACCGTCGGCCGCGTCCCGCGCACTCGCCCACCCCGGCCGGCCAGCACGGCGGCGAGCAGGGTGAGCACCGCGCCGGCCAGCACCGGCAGCCGCAGCCCCGCGCCGCCGGGCAGCAGCGCGTCGAGCAGCAGGGAACCGCCGAGCTGCCCGCCGACCAGCACCAGACCGGTGCGCAGCACGCCGACCGACCGCACCCCGACCAGCAGGGCGACCACGATGGTCACCCCGAGCAGCCCGCCGGTCCAGAGATACCAATCGGCGGGCCAGCTCGCCGGGGGTCGGAGGAGGCTGCCGGCGACCGCCGCGGCGGTGAACACCCCCGCCGTGCTCACCGCGAAGTTGACCGCGGTGCTGGCGCCGGTACCGACGGCGGCGGCGACCCGGCCGTTGAGCGCGGACTGGAGAGCCACCCCCAGGCCACCGGCCACGGCGAGCAGGACCGGACCGACGGCCAGCTCCCCCACCGGACGGCCGAGCTGGGCCAGGGTGACCGCCGCCAGGCCGAGCAGCGCGCCGGCCACCCGGGGGCCGGTCAACGACAGCCGCCCCACCGGGGCGAGACCGGCCCGGTCCGCGGCGAGCCCACCGAGGCTGCCCCCGGCGACCTGGGCGATGGTGAAGGCCGCCAACCCGAGCACCGGTACGACGTACGTGGCGACCACGACGATCGTCGCGCCCCCCAACCCGCCCAGGTACGACCACCAGGGGAGCCGGGCGGCGCGCAGGCCACGCAGCCCGGTCCGGATCGACGGCCAGGTCAGCAGGGCGAGCAGGACGAGCGCGCTGCCGCCGACGTTGTTGACGACCGCGCCGAGCACCGGGTCACCGGCCCGCTCCCCGAACTCGGCGTTGATCACGCCCTGGGCCGCCGAGGCCACCCCGCCCAGCGCCACCAGGGCGAGGGCGACCGTCGGCGGCAGCGGTCTCACAACCGGCAGGCGTGGATGTTGGTGACCAGGATGGCCCGCGCGCCCACCTCGTACAGCTCGTCCATGATCCGGTGCACCTCGTCGCGGGCCACCATGGCCTGCACGGCGACCCAGCCCTCCCGGTGCAGCGGGGAGATGGTCGGCGACTCGATGCCCGGGGTGAGCGCACTGGCCCGCTCCAGCAGGTTCGCCGGCACGTCGTAGGCGAGCATCACGTACCGGCGGGCGACCAGGACCCCGTGCAGCCGGTGCAGCAGCTGGTCGGCCTGGGCGCAGCCGGGAGCCCCGGTGCGGCGGACCAGCACCGCCGCCGAGCGCAGCAGCGGCTCTCCGAAGACCACCAGCCCGGCCTGGCGCAGGGTGGCCCCGGTGGAGACGACGTCGGCGACCACGTCGGCGACCCCCAGCCGGACGGCGTTCTCCACCGCCCCGTCGAGGCGGATCACCTCGGCCTGCACACCCAGGTCGGCGAGGTACCGCTCGACCAGGCCCGGGTAGGCGGTGGCGACGCGGTGCCCGCCCAGCTTCTGCACCGAGTCGATGTCGTCGGGGCGGGCGGCGAACCGGAAGGTGGCCCGGCCGAAGTTCAGGTCGACCACCTCCTCGGCTGGCGCGCCGGAGTCGATCAGCAAGTCCCGGCCGGTGATGCCGAGGTCGAGGTCACCGGAACCGACGTAGGTGGCGATGTCCTTCGGACGCAGGTAGAAGAATTCGACGTCGTTGCCCTCGTCCCGGCAGACCAGGTCCTTGGCGTCGGTACGCTGGCGGTAGCCCGCCTCGCGCAGCATCTGGGCAGCCGGCTCGGCCAGGGTGCCCTTGTTGGGTACGGCGACACGCAGCATGACGGAGTGCTCCTTTATCTCGATCGTGACGCAACCGGTCGGGTGAGGCACTCACAGATGTCGGTAGACGTCCTCGAGGTCGAGACCACTGGCGAGCATCAGCACCTGGACCTGGTAGAGCAGCTGGGAGATCTCCTCGGCGGTTCGCTCCGGCCCCTCGTGCTCGGCGGCCATCCACGACTCGGCCGCCTCCTCGACGACCTTCTTGCCGATGAAGTGGACACCCCGCTCGAGCGCGGCGACCGTGCCCGACCCCGGGGTGCCAGCGGCGGCCTTGGCCTGCAGCTCGGCGAACAACTCCTCGAACGTCTTCACGGGAGCCGATTCTTCCAGCCGCGCCGGGCGACCCGGTGGCCCGGGTCCCGGGCGGGTCGGGTCGGCCACGCCGGAACCCGTACCGCCGTCAGCCGGGCGGGGTCAGCCGCCGGCCCCGAGCCGTCAGCGGCCGAACCCGAGCCGGTGACCGTTGGCGGCGTCCAGCCCCCGGATGGCCAGCGCCGCGTCCAGGGCGGCGACCGTGGCCGACCAGCCCTTGTCCTCCGCCGAGCCGGGCAGCCCGGCCCGGTCCCGGGCCTGCTCGACGGTGTCGACGGTGAGCACCCCGTGGGCGACCGGCTTCCCCTCGTCCAGGGCGACCCGGGTCAGCCCGTCGGTGACCGACCGGCAGACGTAGTCGAAGTGGGCGGTCGCGCCGCGCACCACCACGCCGAGGGCGACCACCACGTCGCAGCGGCGGGCCAGCGCCTGCGCCACCACCGGCAGTTCGACCGAGCCGGCGACCCGGGCGACCACGGCCCGGGCCCCGCACGCCTCGGCGGCCGCCACCGCCCGGTCGCACATGTGGTCGGTGAGGTCGCCGTGCCAGCGGGCCGCGACCACGCCCACGGTCAGGCCGGTCGCGTCCACCGCGCTCGCCCCGGGTTCGCCGAATCCCGCCATCTCAGACTCCGATCTCGTCGGCCGTGGCCACCCGGCGCAGCGGCGTCTCGGTGACCTCGTCCAGTTCGTCGAGGAGGTGTCCCATCCGGTCCCGCTTGGTCCGCAGGTAACGCACGTTCTCCGGGTGCGGACGGATGGGCAGTCCCTCCCGGCCGGAGATGGTCAGGCCGTAGCCCTCCAGCCCGGCCCGCTTGGCCGGGTTGTTGGTCAGCAGCCGCATCGAGCGGACCCCGAGGTCGTAGAGGACCTGCGCGCCGGTGCCGTAGTCGCGGGCGTCGGCCGGCAGCCCCAGGTCGAGGTTGGCGTCGACGGTGTCCCGCCCGAGGTCCTGGAGCTGGTACGCCCGGAGCTTGTGCAGCAGGCCGATGCCGCGCCCCTCGTGGCCCCGGACGTAGAGCACCACGCCCCGCCCCTCCTGCGCGACCCGGGCCAGGGCCGCGTCGAGCTGCGGACCGCAGTCGCAGCGCAACGAGCCGAGGACGTCCCCGGTCAGGCACTCCGAGTGCACCCGCACCAGCACGTCCCGGCCGTCGCCGATCTCGCCCATGACCAGGGCGACGTGCTCCGCGCCGTCGTGCTCGCTGCGGTAGCCCAGCGCCCGGAAGACTCCGTGCGTGGTGGGCATCCGGGCCTCGGCGACCCGCTCCACCTGCTTCTCCGTCCGCCGCCGGTGGGCGATCAGGTCGGCGATGGTGATCAGGGTGAGGGAGTGCTCCGCGCAGAACTTCTCCAGGTCCGGCAGACGCATCATGGTGCCGTCGTCGTTGACCAGCTCGCAGAGGACCCCGGCCGGGCGCAGCCCGGCCAGTCGGGTCAAGTCGACGGCCGCCTCGGTGTGCCCGGGTCGGCGCAGCACCCCGCCCTCCCGCGCGCGCAGCGGCACCACGTGCCCGGGGCGGGCCAGGTCGGCCGGGCTGGTCGCGGCGTCGGCGAGCAGCCGGATGGTGTGTGCGCGGTCGGCCGCGGAGATCCCGGTGCTGACCCCCTCCCGGGCGTCCACGGTGACCGTGTAGGCGGTGCCGCGCCGGTCCTGGTTGGTGTGGTGCATCGGCGGCAGGTCCAGCCGGTCGCACTCGCCCTCGGTCAGCGGCACGCAGATGTAGCCGGAGGTGTGGCGGACCATGAACGCGATCAGTTCCGGGGTGGCCTTCTCGGCCGCGAAGATCAGGTCGCCCTCGTTCTCCCGGTCGGCGTCGTCCACCACGACGACCGGCCGGCCGGCGGCGACATCCGCCACCGCCTGCTCGATGGTTCCGAACGTGGTCATACCGCAGCCTCCAGGTAGCTGTGCGGAACGGGATCGTGAGGCGCCCGCGCGGTCCTCGCCGAGGTGCGCCACCAGCTGGCGAAGCCCCAGGCGCAGAAGAGCCCGTAGAACAGGTACATCGCGGCGGAGGGGTAGAAGCCGCCGCGCAGCAGCAGGGGCACACCCACCGCGTCCACCGCGATCCAGACCAGCCAGAACTCCACCCAGCCACGGGCCATGCCGTAGGTGGCGAGCAGGCTGCCGACCAGGATCCAGGCGTCCGGCAGCGGCCCCCAGGAACCGAGCGCGGCGAGCACCGGGTACGCCACGGCGGTGCCGAGCACGGCCACCGCCAGCATCCGCAGCCGCTCCCGGCCGGTGGCCCAGCGGGGGACGACCGCCGCGCCGTCCGGCGCGCCGCCGAGCCGGCGGGTACGCGACCACCGCCACCAGCCGTAGCAGCTCACCGCGAAGAAGAAGACCTGCCGGCCGGCCTGCCCGTAGAGGTCGTGCGCCTGCGGGGTGGTGAAGACCCCGCCGAGGAAGACGGTCAGCAGCAGGGCGTTGCCGACCATGCCGACCGGCCAGGCCCAGACCAGTCGGCGCAGCCCCAGAAGCGCCGAGGCCAGCCCGAAGACGTTGCCGACGATCTCCCGGACCAGCACCGGTGAGCCGGCCACCTCGACCTGGGCGGTGAGCAGCCACGCCAGCGGCCCCATCAGCGGGCTCCGCCGGTGAGCCGGTCGCCGAGCAGCCGCTCGACGTACTTGGCGAGCACGTCCACCTCGAGGTTGACCGGGTCGCCGGGGCGCCGTACCCCGAGGGTGGTCAACGCGAGGGTGGTCGGGATCAGCCCGACGGCGAACCAGTCGTCGCCGACGGACGCGACGGTCAGCGACACCCCGTCGATGGTGATCGAGCCCTTCTCGACCACGTACCGGGCCAGGCCGGCGGGGAGGTGGAACCGGACCGTCTCCCACTTCTCGGCCGGTTCCCGGTCGAGCAGCTCGCCGACCCCGTCGACGTGCCCCTGCACCAGGTGTCCGCCGAGCCGGCTGCCGAGCGCGGCGGCCCGCTCCAGGTTGACCCGGTCCCCGGGGCGCAGCGCGCCCAGCGCGGAGCGACGTAGGGTCTCCCCCATCACGTCGGCGGTGAAGACGTCCCCGTCGACCTCGACCACGGTCAGGCAGACGCCGTTGACCGCGATGGAGTCGCCGTGCCGGGCGTCGGAGACGACCAGCGGGCCACGGACGGCGACCAGCGCCGAGTCGTCCCCGGTCTCGGTCACCCCGACGACCTCGCCCAGCTCCTCGACGATGCCGGTGAACATGTCAGCCCTCCCTCTTCCGGGGCAGCGCGGTGATCCGCAGGTCGGCTCCGACCTGCGTGCTGTCGACGATCTCCAGGTCGATCGCCTCGTCGATGGTGTGCACGCCGGCGTCGCGGACCGCGGTCGGCCCCGCGCCGAGCAGCCGGGGCGCGAGGTAGCCGACGACCCGGTCGACCAGGCCGGCGGCGAGGAACCCACCGGCGAGGCGGGGTCCCCCCTCCAGCAGGACCGCCCGGACCCCGCGCCGGTGCAGCGTGGTGAGCAGCGCCGGCAGGTCGACCCGGCCGTCCGGGCCCGCGCCGACCTCGGCGGCGGTGGCGATCCAGGTGTCGGCGGCGGCGTCGCGGACCCGGGCGTCGAGGGGGGTACGCCCCGCGCTGTCCACCACCACCCGCAGCGGCTGCCGGATGGCGAGGGTGCCGTCGCGCAGGTTGCGCACGGTCAGCCGGGGGTCGTCGGCCAGTACGGTGCCGACCCCGACGACGATCGCGTCCACGGTGCCGCGCAGCGCGTGCACGTCCATCCGGGCCGCCTCGGAGGTGATCCACATGCTGGTGCCGTCCTCGGCGGCCGAGCGGCCGTCGAGCGTGGCGGCGTACTTCCAGATCACGTACGGCCGGCCCCGGCGCGTCGAGGTGAGCCAGGCGATGTTGCCGGCCTCGGCCTCGTCGGCGCGTACCCCCAGCTCGACGGAGACACCGGCGGCGCGCAACGTGCTCGCGCCGCCGGAGGCGACCGGGTTGGGGTCGGGCACGGCGACGACCACCCGGGCCACCCCGGCCCGGATCAGCGCGTGGGTGCAGGGGCCGGTGCGGCCGGTGTGGTCGCAGGGTTCCAGGGTCACCACGGCGGTGCCGCCCTTCGCCCGGTCGCCGGCCTGCGCCAGCGCGACGATCTCGGCGTGCGGCCCCCCGGCGTAGGCGTGGAAGCCCTCCCCGACGATCTCGCCGTCCGGGTCGAGCAACACGCACCCGACCACCGGATTGGGGCTGGTGGTGCCCAGGCCCCGGGCGGCCAACGTGATCGCGCGTCGCATCGCCTCGTCGGTGGAGACGCTGGCCATCGCCTGCCCCTGCTCTCTCGCGCGGATCGACACGCGGGCGGGGTGGGAGGCGGGCATGCGGCGGCGGAGCCGGGAACGGCGGAGCCGACCCGGCAGGCCCGGAGGGCAGCCGACAGCGATGGCCGGCACCGGGGCCTGTCCGTCCCGCGCGCTGTCTCCCATCCGGACTGTCTGGGCGCGGGATTGCCCGCCCCCAACCGTCGGCCCCGGAATCTCACCAGGTCCACCGGGCGGCCGAGGCCGACCGGGTCGCGGGCTGACCACGGCTCGGGCCGTGGATCACCGCCGGTTCGGAATTACACCGAGTCCCGCCAGCGCGTGGTGGGTACGTGGGAAGTCTTACACGTCGACCGGGGGTGTCCGCCACCCCGGCGAGCTACCTCACAGCTTCGGGGGGTTTCCCGTGGGGCGGTCGGGGAGGCCCCGCCGCCGGTCCACCGCCACGTACGAACCCGGCTGGCTCTTGGCCACCGTCTTCATCTCTGAGGCGACCGCGATCGCCTCGAGGGGGTCGGTGAAGCGCTTCCGGCTGTCGGAGAGGGAGACCCCGATGGAGAGGGTGACCAGGGCGGCCCTACGGATGTTGCCGCGCCGGTCCTTCAGTTCGACGTAGCCGCGTTCGGCGTCGACGGGGTCGTACAACTTGTCGGCGGAGGTCTCGAAGTCGACCACCGCGCGGGAGGTGAGCGGGCGTACCTGCTCGGGGGTGCAGACGATCACGAAGTCGTCGCCGCCGACGTGGCCGAGGAAGGCCGGCGGGAGTCCGAGCGACACCACCGCCCGGTGCAGGCTGCGGGCCAGCGCCGAGATGAAGTCGTCACCGCGGACGAAACCGTACCGGTCGTTGACGCTCTTGAACCGGTCGATGTCGATGTAGCCGACGGCGTAGTCGGTGCCGCTGCGCACCCGGTCGCTGATCTCCCGGCGGATCCGGCTGTTGCCCGGCAGCCCGGTCAGCGGGGAGACCTCGCGGAACTCCTTGTTGCGGCGCAGGGTGGAGCTGACCCGGGCCACCAGCTCGGCGGTGTCGAAGGGCTTGACCAGGTAGTCGTCGGCCCCGGCGCTGAGGCCGTGCACCTTGTCGACGGTCATCCCCTTGGCGGTCAGCATGATCACCGGCAGGGCGGAGGTCATCGGGTCGGCGCGCAGGCGTCGGGTCAGCTCCAGGCCGTCGATGCGGGGCATCATCAGGTCCACCACGGCCAGGTCGGGACGGGCCCGCTCGATCACCTCGAGCGCCTCCTGCCCGTCGGCGGCGTGGATCACCTCGAAGCCGTGCAGCCGGAGGTTGAACTCGACGAACCGGGCGATGTCCTCGTCGTCGTCGACGACGAGGATGACGTCGGGGCGCTCACCGGCGGGCTCCACGGGTCAGACCCCGGCTGCCGCGCGTCCCGCCAGGGCACGCAGGCGACGTACCGCCTCGGCCGGGTCGTCGGCGCCGTAGACGGCGGTGCCGGCGACGAACGCGTCCGCGCCCGCCTCGGCGGCCTGCGCGATGGTGTCCGCGGCGATCCCCCCGTCCACCTCGATGCGCAGTTCCAGGTGACCGGCGGCGACGTGCCGGCGGGCGGTGCGGACCTTGTCGAGCAGCTGCGGGATGAACCGCTGACCGCCGAACCCGGCCTTGATCGTCATGATCAGCAGGGTGTCGAAGCTGGGCAGGATCTCCAGGTACGGCTCGATCGGGGTGTCCCGGTCGATGGCCAGGCCGGCCTTCGCCCCGGCCGAGCGCAGGTCCCGCGCCAGCTCGACCGGGTTGTCGCAGGCCTCGGCGTGGAAGGTGACGTTGTACGCCCCGGCGTCGGCGTACCCGGGGGCCCAGCGCCGTGGATCGGTGATCATGAGGTGCACGTCGAACGGCAGCGCGGTCACCGCCCGCAGGCTCTGCACCACGGGCAGCCCGATGGTCAGGTTGGGCACGAAGTGGTTGTCCATCACGTCCACGTGCAGCCAGTCCGCGGCGTCTTCCACGGCGCGCACCTCGTCGGCGAGGCGGGCGAAATCAGCGGCGAGGATGCTGGGCGCGACGATCGGGGGCGGTACGGTCACCCGGCCAGTGTACGAACGCACCCGACACTCCCTGGCACCGCGCCACCACCGACCACCTCGCGGGACCGGCCGGCAACCACCCGCCATCCGACGGGACGGTCGGTAGGCGCGGCCGAGAACGGTGCCGTAGGCTGCCGCGCCGTGGCCCGCCCGGCACCGGGACACGGGCGGAGGGCCGGAAGGACGGATCGATGCGGCGGTGGTGGAGGGCGTGCGCCCTGGGCGGGGTGGTGGCACTCGCCCTGGCCGGCTGCGGAACGGCCGAGAAGGCCACCGCTGGCGACCAGACGAACCAGAAGGCCCTCCCCGTCCAGTTCGGCTGAGCCGCCCGGTCATCCCGCACCGTCCCGCCCCACGTGGTGACCGCTCGTCACCTCGTTCCCGGGCCGGCGTCACCGACCGTCCCACGGGGACGGTCGGTCCCCGCGCGGCTGGTACGGGTGCCGTATGCTCCTGCGCCGTGGCCCGCCCCGAACGCCGGGGCGGCGTCGACGGACGGTACGGGGAGGACGGGTCATGCGACGGTGGTTGAGGGCGTGCGCTCTGGGTGGGGTGGCGGCGCTGGCGCTGGCCGGCTGCGGCGTGCCGGAGGGCACCGACGGCAACCTCGTCGACGACTGGGCGGGCCTCGCCGCGCCGAAGATCTTCCAGCCGGCACCCGAGACCTGCCACCCGGACGAGACGGAGGTCGGCTACCTCAGCTCGTACGGCCCGGTGCCCTGCGACCAGTCCCACGAGACGGAGACGGTGCACGTGGGCGCGCTGCCCGCCGAGCACAGCGACCGCGCCACGCCCCCACCGGCCGGATCACCGGCCCGGCTGGCCGCGTACGGCGAGTGCGAGAAGGCGGCGAACCGGACGCTCGGCGCGGACTGGCGCTCGGGCCGGATCGCCCTGCACACCATCTTGCCGTCCGAGTACGGCTGGAAGGGCGGCGCGCGGTGGTTCCGCTGCGACGTCGCCGAGGTCAACCGCCTCGACGGACCGGTCGTGAAGCCCCGGACGGGCAGCCTCAAGGGCGCGCTGGCCGCCGACTCCCCGCTCGCCCACCGCTGCTTCAACGTCAAGCTGGCCAACGACAAGGTCGACGACATGGCCGAGGTGGCCTGCACGACCCGGCACGACGCCGAGTTCGTCGGCGTCTACCCGGACACCGTCGACGACCACGCCGAACTGGTCAAGGGCAGCACGCGCGTCCACCGGCGGTGCCAGGCGATGGTCGCCACGTACGCGAAGGTGCCCGACGACAGCAACCTCAAGTACCGGACCGGGACCATCTACTACCACCCCTCCCAGGAGGAGTGGAAGGACGGCAACCGCGGGGTCCAGTGCTTCCTCTGGCTCAGTGACCGCAGCCTGAAGCGCTCGGTCAAGGGCGGCGGCACCAAGGCCCTGCCGATCCGCTACGCCTGACCGGGCACCGCCGGCCCGACGCTCCCCGCGATCCGGAGCGTCGGGCCGGCACAGCCGTTCCGGCACACGGACCGACACACCCGACCCGGCGCCGGTCCGCCGGGGGCGTTCCCGGAAGCCGGGGTGGGACCGTCGGCCCCACCCCGACCGAGGACCGGGTCAGCCGCGCCGCAGCACCGCGAGGAACATCGCGTCCGTGCCGTGCCGGTGCGGCCAGAGCTGCACCGTCGGCCCGGCCCCCAGGCCCGGCATGCCCGCCGGCAGGAGCGCGCGGGCGTCGACGAAGTCCACCGGTGCCCCGCAGCGCCGGGCCGCCTCGGTGACCGTCACGTGCGTCTCCACCACGTGCGGCGAGCAGGTGACGTAGGCGACCAGCCCGCCGGGACGCGTCGCGCGCAGGCCGGCGGTGAGCAGCTCCCGCTGGAGCCGGGTCAGCGGCGGCAGGTCCGAAGGCTGACGGCGCCAGCGCGACTCCGGCCGGCGGCGCAGCGATCCGAGGCCGGTGCAGGGGGCGTCCACCAGCACCCGGTCGAAGTGCTCCTCGGGCAGCTTCGAGTCGGAGCCGACCGTCCGGCCGTCGGTGTGCAGCACGCTCACCGGCAGTCCGCGGGTGGCCTGTTCGACCAGACGGGCCCGGTGCTCGGCCACCTCGACCGCGGTCACCCGCGCGTCGCGCTGCGCCGCGAGCGCGCCCAGCAGGCCGGTCTTGCCGCCCGGACCGGCGCAGAGATCCAGCCAGCGGCCGTCCGGCCCGTCCAACGGGGCGGCGGTCAGCGCCGCCGCCACGAGCTGTGAGCCCTCGTCCTGCACGTGCGCCCGGCCCTGCGCCAACGCCGGCAGGTCACCCGGCGCGCCGCCGGAGAGGTACACCGCGTACGGCGAGAAGGCTCCCGGCGCGCCCCCGACCTCGTCGGCCAGCTCCGGCGGGTCGGCCCGCCCCGGCCGGGCGCACAGGTGCACCGGCGGGGGTTGGTTGTCCTCGATCAGCAGCCGGGTCGTCTCACCCAGGTCACCGCCGAGCGCCTCGGAGAAGGCCCGGACGATCCACTGCGGGTGACTGTGGGCCAGCGCCAGGTGCCCGACCGGGTCGTCCGCCATCGACGGGGCGATCCGGTCGATCCAGGTGTCGGCGTCCCGGCCGGCGACCTCGCGCAACACCGCGTTGGCGAACCCGGTCGCGCCCGGACCGACCGCCCGGACCAGGTCCACCGTGGCGGAGACCGCCGCGTGGGCCGGCACCCGGGTGTGCAGGAGCTGGTACGCGCCGAGCCGCAGCGCGTCGCGCACCGGCGGGTCGATACGGTCCACGTCCCGGCCGGCGGCGTCGGTGAGGATGGCGTCCAGGGTGCCCAGCGCGCGCAGGGTGCCGTAGGTCAGCTCGGTGGCGAAGGCCGCGTCCCGGCCGTACAGCCCCGCGTCCCGCAGGATGGCCGGCAACACCAGGTTGGCGTACGCGTCGTCGCGGTGCACCGCCGCCACCGCCTCGTACGCGGCGTGACGTGGCCGGTCCACGACGTCGTGGCGGCCGGTCCGCCCGCCACCGCGCCGGTCGGCCCCGCCCCGGCCGTCCCGTGGATCACGTCGGCGGTCGCCGCGCCCGGGCTCGACGCCCGGACCCGACCGGCGCGGCCGTGGGTACTCGGCCCGTTCCTCCGGCCCGGTCACGCGAACTGCTCGCCGGTGTCGACCCGGACGCCCCGCGCCCAGTCGGTGGCCGGCATCGGCTTCTTGCCGGCGGCGCGTACCTCGCCGAGCGACACCGGGGTGGTGGCCGTGCCGGCCAGCACCCGCTTGCGTTCCACGAGTAGTTCGCCGGGCTTCAGCTCCGGAGCGTCGGGCACCGGCCGCACCGGGCCGAGTTTGACCCGGTCGCCCCGGAAGGTCGTCCACGCGCCGGGGGCCGGGGTGCAGGCCCGGATCCGCCGGTCCACCGCGAACGCCGGCTCGGCCCAGCGGACCTGGGCGTCCTCGACGGTCAGCTTCGGGGCCAGGGACACGCCGTCGGCCGGCTGCGCAACCGCACGGGCGGTGCCGTCGGCGATCGCGTCGAGCACCGCCACCAGCAGGCCCGCGCCCGACACGGCGAGCCGCTCCAGCAGGTCGCCGGAGGTGTCCTGCGGCCCGATCCGGTCGGTGAGGGTGCCGTAGACCGGGCCGGTGTCCAGCCCCTCCTCCAGTTGGAAGACGCTCGCGCCGGTCAGCTCGTCGCCGTGCAGCACCGCGTGCTGCACGGGGGCCGCGCCCCGCCAGGCGGGCAGCAGCGAGAAGTGCAGGTTGATCCAGCCGTGCCGGGGGATCTCCAGCGCGGCCGGCGGCACCAGCGCCCCGTAGGCGACCACCGGGACGCAGTCCGGGGCGAGTGCGCGGAGCCGGTCGAGGAACTCCGGTTCGCGCGGGCGGGCCGGGGTGAGCACCTCGACGCCGTGCGCGTCGGCCCACGCGCCGACCGGGGAGCGGGACAGCCCGCGTCCGCGTCCGGCCGGGGCGTCCGGGCGGGTGACCACGGCGACCAGCTCGTGCCCGGAGGCGGCGACCGCCTCCAGGGCGGGGACGGCGACGGCCGGCGTGCCGGCGAAGACCAGGCGCACGGTCACCGCCCCAGACCGAACGGGCTGGCGGCCCCGTGCGGGTTCACCTTGACCACCGGCGGCGCGGCGGCGTCGTACCACTCGGCCTGGCGGATCGCCTTCATCGCCTCCTTGCGCCCGGCGGCGTCCAGCCGGTCGATGAAGAGGACGCCGTCGAGGTGGTCGGTCTCGTGCTGCACACAGCGCGCCATCAGGCCGGTGCCGACGATCTGCATCGGGTCGCCGTAGGCGTTGAACCCCTTGGCGATCACGTTCTGCCGGCGCTTGGTGTCGAAGTAGAGCCCGGGGATGGAGAGGCAGCCCTCGGGGCCGTCCTGCTCCTCGGAATCCGGGAACTCCAGCACCGGGTTGACCAGGTGCCCGAGCACGTCGTCGACGTCGAAGGTGAACACGCGCAGGCCCACCCCGAGCTGCGGGGCGGCGAGACCGGCCCCGCCCTTCTCCCGCATCGTGTCGGTCAGGTCGGCGACGAGCTTGCGCAGCTCGACGTCGAAGTCGACCACCGGATCGGCCGGCGTGCGCAGCACCGGATCCCCGAACAGACGGATGGGCTGGACGGTCACGCGGGGTGGCTCCTTCGTCGACGGGACGGAACTCGTGCCGTACCAGTCTACGGAGTGCCCGAGCCGGCTCCGGTCGGCGTACCGCGTTCCCCGGCCGGCACGGGCACCACCACCCGGCGATGCCGATCGGCGTTCACGGTCATCGGCAGCGTGGCGTAGCCGCGCAGGGTCAGTCGGGTCCGGTGCCGGGGCTCGCCGGCCAGGGCCAGACCGGGCAGCTCGCGCAGCAGCAGCGGGAAGGCGACCTGCGCCTCCAGTCGGGCCAGCGCCGCCCCCAGGCAGTAGTGCGGTCCCCCGCCGAAGGAGAGGGGCTGGTTGTGCGGCCGGGTCGGGTCGAAGCGGCCCGGCTCGGCGAACCGCTCCGGATCGCGGTTGCCCGCGCCGAGGAGCAGCAGCACCCGGCCACCGGCCGGCACCGGCACCCCGCCCGGGGTGACCGGGACGGTGGCCTTCCGGCTGGTGACCTGCACCGGGGAGTCGATGCGCAGCAGTTCCTCCACGTACTCCCCGGCGAAGGCGGGGTCGTCACGCAGGGCGGCGGCGTGCCGGGGGTGTCGCAGCAGCACCACCAGCCCGTTGCCAAGCAGGTTGGTGGTGGTCTCGAAGCCGGCGGCCAGGAGGATAACCAGGTTGGCCAGGAGTTCGTCGCCGGTGAGCCGCCCGGCCTCGGCGTCGTGCGCCTGGACCAGCGCGGTGGTCAGGTCGTCGGCGGGGGCCCGGCGACGGGCCTCGACCAGGTCTCGGAAGTAGTCGCGCAGCGCCACCGCGCCCCGGTCGGCGACGGCCAGCTCCGCCTCCGAGATCTCCGGCTCCAGAACGGCGGCGAAGTCGACGGTCCACCCCCGGAAGGCCTCCCGGTCAGCCTCCGGTACGCCGAGCAGGGCGCAGATCACCCCGATCGGCAGCGGATAGGCGAATTCGTCCATCAGGTCGAGGGTCGCGCCGTCCCGGCGGCCACCGGGTGCTGCGTCAACTCCTCGTGGGTCACCTCGTAGCGGGGATCGCGGAGCACCTCGTCGATGGCGGTGTACCCGGTGGCCACGTACAGGCCCGGGGCGATCTCGACGACCGGCCCGTGGGCGCGCAGCCGTTCGTACGCCGGATAGGGGTCGACACGTCCCTGCGGGGAGAACAGATGAGCCATCGCACCGGCAGCGTCCACGGCGAACCTCCATCGACGGGCGTACGGGAGATCCATCATGCCCCGATCACCCTCGGCGGCGATACCGTGACGCGCCGCGAACGGCCCCCGTCAGTGCCCCGCGACCGCGTCGCCGGCCAGCACCGCGTCGGGGGCCCGCAGGACGTGCTCCGGCAGCGCAAGCTCGATCTTGTGGGCCGCCTCCCAGTCGTGCACCGTGCCGGCCCGGACCTGCCGGGTGAAGTACTCGGCCGCGGTGAGGCCGCCGACGACCGGCTCGTCGGCCTCGGCCACCAGCCGGCCGGGCACCAGGGTGAAGCCGTTCTGGAGCGCGGCGCTGAGCCGGCGATGACCGTCGACGACGAAGAAGTACTCCCCGGAGTACCCGATGCTCAGCGGCTCCAGCGCCTGGTCACCGGCGGCACCGACCGCCTCGACGAGGTCGCTCTCCCAGAGCCCGCGCAGGTTGTGCACGTCCTCCGTGGGGTAGACCCGGGCCGGGTCCAGCATCAGCAGCGGCGGGGCGTCGCGGAGCACGTCGGTGGCGAGGCGTCCCTCGTACGCGTCGATGATGTGCGCGATCACCTCGGTCGGAGCAGCCCGGGTGGTGTCGCAGACCAGGTCGTAGTTGCGCAGCCGGGCCTTGTCCACGCCGTAGCGGACCAGGAAGCGGTTCCGTTCGCTGTCGCTGCGCTCCTTGAGCCTGGCCTTCGCCTCCTCCAGCGAGGCGTAGCTCTCGGCCGGACCGGAGGGGCGCAGCAGCACACGTCGGGCCGCCTCCCCCGGTTCGGTGATCATGTGCACCTTGAGCGCGTCGGTGAAGAAGTGCCAGGCCAGCCGGGAGTCCATCACCAGCGGCTCGCCGGAGGCGGCGATGTCCCGCTGGAGCTGGTCGACGTAGCCGTCGACGGCCTGGTCCAGCTCGGCGTGCAGGTTGAGCTGGAGCGCGGTCATCTGCCGCTCCTGGGCCATCTGCCGGTAGAGGTCCCCGACGCTGACCCGCCGCATGCCGAGCCGCTCGGCGATCTCGACGGAGACGGTGCTCTTGCCGCTGCCGAGATCACCGTTGAAGACGATCGATTGACGGACGGTCACGACTGATCCACCTCTGATCACCGGCTGGTTGACATCATCGATTCGGCGTCGCCTCGACGCGCTCCGGCCGTCGTCGCGCCGCGCCGGCACGGGCAGTGAGGGGCGATGCTACCACGGGCCCGTCAGGACTTTCCCGGCGAACACCCCCGTACCGGCGGAGGTCAGAACAGCTCCAGCGGATCGACCTGCACCCGCACCGGGTCGGCGGCCTTGCGGGCGGCGCGGACCCCGGCCGCGGCGTGCAGCGCCTCCGCGAGCGCGGCCGCCCGCGACCGGGGCACCCGGACCAGCATCCGTTCCCGGTCGTCGGCGGCCGGGACCGGGCCGAGCACCTCGGCCTGGTCGGGGAGGTGGGCCTCGGCGAGCAGCTCGGCCACGGCCGGCGCGGTACCGGTCACGCTGGCCATCCGTACCGCCGGGGGGAATCCCAGGTCCCGCCGCTCGGCCAACTCCCGCGCGGCGAACCAGACCGGGTCCCAGCGCAGCAGGGCCTGCACCGGGGCGAGCCCGCCGTCGGCGACCACCACCACCCGTCCGCCGTCCGTCGCCGGCCGGGCCAGCGCCGCCGCGCGGAGCCACCGCCGCAGCGCCTCCTCCCCGGCCCGCAGGTCGGCCCGGGTGAGCAGGGCCCAGGAGTCCAGCAGCAGCACCGCACCGAAGCCGCCCTCGGCGACCGGCTCGGCACCGGGGGTCGCCACCACCACTGACGCATCGCCGGGCACCCGGGCGAGTACCTCCTCGCGCCCGGAGGTGCGTACCGGCACCCCGGGGAAGGCGCGGCCCAGTTCCTCGGCGGTCCGTCGGGCGCCGACCACCGCGGCCCGCAGCCGCCGGCCGCCGCACTCCGGGCAGGCGTACGCGGCGCTGACCCGGCCGCACCAGCGGCAGGCCGGCATCCCCCGGGCCGACGGCAGCGCGAGCGGCCCGGCGCAGTGTGGGCACCGCGCCGGGGCCCGGCAGTCGGCGCAGGAGACCGCCGGCAGGTAGCCACGCCGGGGCACCTGGACCAACACCGGGGTGTCGGCCCGCAACGCGTCCCGCGCGGTGGTCCAGGCCAGGCTGGGCAGCCGGGCGGTCGCGGCGGCCGGGTCGCGGGCCAGCTGCGGGTCGTCGCCGGTCGGCGCGACGCCCGGGGTACGCGCCCGGAGGGTGGCCCGGTCCGCGACCACCTCCCGCGCCCAGCCGGTCTCCACCAGCAGTTGCGCCTCGGCGGTCCGGGTGTATCCACCGACCAGGGCGGCGGCCCCGCCGAGCTGGGCGCGGGTGAGCAGCACCTCGCGGGCGTGCGGGTACGGCGCCCGGGGCTCGGCGTGCAGGTCGTCGCCGTCGTCCCAGATCGCCACCAGACCGAGCCGCTCCACCGGGGCGAACATCGCCGCGCGGGTGCCGATGACCACCGGTACCCGGCCCCGGCGGGCGGCGAGGAAGGCCCGGTAGCGGCGGGCCGGACCGAGGGCGGCGGAGAGCCGGACGTGCCGGTCCGGGCCGAGCACCCCGGTCAGCGCCGCGTCGAGCCGGTCCAGGTCGCGGGCGTCGGCGACCACCGCGACCACGCCGCGTCCGCCGCGTACCGTGGCCGCCGCGGCCTCGGCGATGCGGGCCGGCCAGTCCTCTCCCGGCAGCGCCGACCAGACCGCCCGGGGGGCGCGACCGTCGGTGAGCGCCCGCAGCAGGCCCGGCCCGGCCGGGTACGCCCCCCAACCGTTCGCCGGGTCCGGCTCCGTCGGGGTCGTACCGGCCGCCACCTCGTCGACCGGGGCGCTCCCGGCGCGGGCCGTGTCGGCCGCGACGGCGACGGGTTCGTCGGGCCGGGCCTCCTTCTCGACCCGGGCGTGCCGGGGCGGTACGGCGAGGCGGAGCACGTCGGCGAGGCTGCCGGCGTACCGGTCGGCGACCGCCCGGGCCAGGTTGGCGATCTCGGGGGCCAGCACCGGTTCGGGCGAGACGACCTTCTCCAGGTACGCCAGCCGGCCGGCGTGCCCGGACCGCTCGGTCCGTTCCAGCAGCCAGCCGTCGACGAGTTGCCCGGCGAAGCGCACCTTGACCCGGGTACCGGGCACCGCCGACGCGGCCAGTTCGGCGGGGACCAGGTAGTCGAAGGGCCGGTCCAGGTGGGCCAGGGGCACGTCCACGCAGACACGAGCGACCGGCGACCCGTCAGCGGGTCGCCGGTCGGTGTGCCTGCTGGGGGTCAGGCTCCTGCGGCCGACTTGAGGTCGGCGGCCCGGTCGGTGCTCTCCCAGGTCAGCTCGGGCAGTTCCCGGCCGAAGTGGCCGTAGGCTGCGGTCTGCCGGTAGATCGGGCGGAGCAGGTTCAGGTCCCGGATGATCGCCGCGGGACGCAGGTCGAACACCTCGTTGACGGCCTGCTCGATCCGCTCGACCGGCACGTTCTCCGTCCCGAACGTCTCGATGAACAGGCTCACCGGGTGGGCCTTGCCGATCGCGTACGCGACCTGCGTCTCACAGCGCTCCGCGAGACCGGCGGCGACGACGTTCTTCGCCACCCACCGCATCGCATAGGCGGCGGACCGGTCGACCTTCGAGGGGTCCTTACCGGAGAACGCCCCACCACCGTGCCGGGCGTACCCACCGTAGGTGTCCACGATGATCTTCCGACCCGTCAGGCCGGCGTCGCCCATCGGTCCACCGATCTCGAACCGACCCGTCGGGTTCACCAACAACCGGTACCCGTCGGTGTCCAGACCGAGACCCTCGACCTCCGGGGCGATCACATGCTCCCGCACGTCCGGCGTCAACAACGACTCCAGACTGATGTCCGCCGCGTGCTGCGAGGAGACCACCACCGTGTTCAGGCGGACCGGACGCAGACCCTCGTACTCGATGGTCACCTGCGTCTTACCATCCGGACGCAGATACGGAATCGTGCCGTCCTTCCGCACCGCCGACAACCGCCGCGCCAGGCGGTGCGCCAAAGCGATCGGCAACGGCATCAGCTCCGGCGTCTCCGAACACGCGAACCCGAACATCATGCCCTGATCCCCGGCACCCTGCGCATCCAACGCCGACTCCGACGACCCCGTCCGCAACTCGAACGCGTTGTCCACACCCTGCGCGATGTCCGGCGACTGCGCCCCGATCGACACACTCACCCCACACGACGCCCCGTCGAACCCCTTACGCGACGAGTCGTACCCGATCCCCAGGATCGTCTCCCGCACGATCGACGGGATATCCGCATACGCCTTCGTGGTCACCTCACCCGCGACGTGCACCTGCCCCGTCGTGATCAACGTCTCCACCGCGACCCGCGAACGCGGATCCTGACTCAACAACGCGTCCAGAATCCCATCACTGATCTGATCAGCGATCTTGTCCGGGTGGCCCTCCGTGACCGACTCGGACGTGAACAGGCGGCGTGTCACGGTACTCCTAAGATGTGAAGGGTCGTTCCGCGGCAGTGTAATCACTACCGCCCGGCCGTGTGGGTGCTCTCCCGGGTCACGCAGGGGTGGTGAGACGGGGCACCACGAGGTCCCAGACGTCGTCGGCCAGGTCTTCCTTCGTCCGTTCCGGAATGACCCGGGTCGAACCGTCCGCGCCGACGACGGTCGCCGCGTTCGTCTCGGCACCGAAGACCTTGTCCGCGCCGACCTCGTTGATCACGATGAGGTCCGCCCGCTTGCGGGCGAGCTTCGCCCGCCCGTTGGCCTCCGCGTCACCGGTCTCGGCGGCGAACACCACCAGCACCTGTCCCGGCCGGCGGCGCCCACCCAGCTCCGCGGCGATGTCCGGGTTCGTCACCAGCTCGATGGTGGGCGCGCCGCCGTCCTCCGACTTCTTGATTTTGCCAGGCGCGTAGGTCGCCGGACGGAAATCGGCCGGAGCCGCCGCCATCACCACCACGTCGGCCGTCTCTGCCGCCGCCAGGGTGGCCGTGCGCAGCTCCTCGGTGGTGCCGACGCGGACCAGGTCCACCCCGGCGGGATCGGGCAGCGAGACGTTGGCGGCGATCAGGGTCACCCGGGCACCCCGGCCGACCGCGGCGCGCGCGAAGGCGTACCCCTGTTTGCCGGAGGACCGGTTGCCGAGGAAGCGCACCGGGTCGAGCGGTTCCCGGGTGCCGCCGGCGGTCACCACCACCCGGCGTCCGGTCAGGTCGGCGGGGGCGTCGGGGCCCCGGCGCAGCGCGCGCCGCGCCACCGCGAAGATCTCCGCCGGGTCGGGGAGACGGCCCTTGCCGCTGTCCGCGCCGGTCAGCCGGCCGACCGCCGGCTCGATCACCAGGACGCCCCGGGCCCGCAGGGTGGCCACGTTCGCCACGGTGGCCGGGTGCTCCCACATCTCGGTGTGCATCGCCGGGGCGAGCACCACCGGGCAGCGGGCGGTCAGCAGGGTGTTGGTGAGGAGGTCGTCGGCGAGCCCGTGGGCCGCCTTGGCCAGCAGGTCGGCGGTGGTCGGTGCGACCACGACCAGGTCGGCCCGCTGACCGAGCCGGACGTGCGGCACCTCGTGCACGTCGGTCCAGACGTCGTCGGCCACCGGTTGACCCGAGAGCGCCGCCCAGGTCGGCGCTCCGACGAAGCGGAGCGCCGACGCGGTCGGCACGACCCGGACCCGGTGGCCCGACTCGGTGAAGAGCCTCAGCAGCTCACATGCCTTGTAGGCGGCGATGCCGCCGCCGACCCCGAGGACGATCCCGGCGGACATCGGCGGGGTGGGTTACGGCTGGTCGGTCGGCTCGGCGGTGAGCAGACCGGCGTTGATCTCGCGCATCGCGATCGAGAGGGGCTTCTCCTGCGGGGTGGTCTCCACGAGCGGGCCGACGTACTCCAGCAGGCCCTCACCGAGCTGGCTGTAGTAGGCGTTGACCTGGCGGGCGCGCTTGGCGGCGAAGATCACCAGCGCGTACTTCGAGGAGGTCTTCTCCAGCAGCTCGTCGATCGGCGGGTTGGTGATGCCCTCGGGGTTGGCGATGGATCCCACGAATTTGAACCTCTGCGTCTGAGTGGACCGGCCGCGGCGCGGCGGGCGGTCAACCGCGCGGTCGCGGCTGGACCGGTGCCGGAAAGGACGAACCGAGCAATCCTACCAGCTCGGCCACGACCCGTTCGAGCAGGTCGTGCCGGAGGGTCAGCTCGAACGTGGCTGCGGTCCGCGCGTCGGGACGGAAGCCGGGCGGGGCCAGCAGGACCAGTCGGGCGTCCGGTTCGACCTCGCGGACGCGCAACGCGCCGTCCGGGTCGATCGGGAGGAGGACCGGACGCCCGGCGAGGAGCCGGGCCCGTACCGGGCGGCGCGGTGTCCCCCGCCGGTACGGTCCGACCCGGCTCCACTCGAGCAGTCGCCCCTCGGCGACCAGGCGCTCGAATCCGGCCGGGTCCAGGAAGATCCGGTCCACCCCGTGCAGTTCGTGCCCGCGACGCGGCCGGGTGGTGGCCGGTACGGGCGTCCACGTCGCCGGGAAACGCGCCCGGACCGCCTCGACCACACTGGCCCGACCGGCCCCGGAGGGGCCGGCCAGGACAGTGAGCCGAGCCGCCGGGCGCGTCTCGTCAGCCGTGCTCACCGCTTGTTTGTACCCGAATCACGGGTCAGTTCCCGGCGAACTCTCCAAGCAGAGCCTTGCGCTGCTGGTCACCGAGGCCACGCAGCCGGCGGCTGTCGGCGATCTTGAGCTTCTCCATGATCTGGTTCGCCCGGATCTTGCCGATGCCCGGCATGGCCTGGAGGACGGCCGAGACCTTCAGCTTGCCCACGACGTCGTCGGACTCGGCCCGCTCGAGGACGGAGGCGAGGGTGGTCTTGCCCTGCTTGAGCTGCTCCTTCAGCTCAGCACGGGCCTTGCGGATCTCCGCGGCCTTCTCCAGCGCGGCCGCGCGCTGCTCAGGGGTAAGTGACGGGAGCGGCACCAGTTCTCCTCAGGTCCCTATCGCGGCGGGCGGGACGCACCGCCGCTTCTGTGAAACGTGGTGTCGCTGGAAACCAAAGGGGTCCGTGGTTCCCAGCGCCGGGAAAACTAGCGGTCAGCGGAGCTTTCGGCAACGTGGACGCGCGCTCGTCACCCCGTGGTGACCGACCCGTCAGTCAGTTTCGCCGCGTCCAGGACCCGTCGACAGTCGGTCAGAACCTGTTCGGTCGCCGCCCGCAGAGCGTCCGGATCGGGACCGGCGGAGAGCACCTGACGGGAGTACGACGGAAGCACCGCAGAGAGTGCGGAACCGAAGACGGTACGCAGATCCGCCGCCGTGCCGCCCTGCGCGCCGAGCCCCGGAGCGAGCAGCGGTCCGCCCACCCGGGAGAGGTCGTGACCGGTGTCGCCGACCGTCGCCCCGACCACCAGACCGATGCTGCCGAGCGGCTCCGCACCGGCGTTGAGCTGGGAAATCTCATCGACGACAGCCTGCGCGACGGTTCGCCCGTCAGCGCCCCGCGCGCGCTGCACCGCACTGCCCTCCGGGTTGGAGGTCAGCGCCAGCACGAAGACGCCGCCGCCGTGCCGGGCCGCCGTGTCGAACATCGGGGCCAGCGAACCTACTCCCAGGTAGGGGCTCGCCGTCATCGCATCGACATACAGCGGACTGGATGGATTGAGGTACGCGTCGGCGTACGCGGCGACGGTCGACCCGATGTCGCCACGCTTGACGTCGAGAAGAACGAGCGCGCCGGCTTCCCGCAACTGTCGGATAGTTGACTCAAGCACGGCCACGCCCCGGGAGCCGTACCGCTCGAAGAAGGCCGACTGGGGCTTGACCACCGCAACCCGGTCACCGAGGGCTTCCGTGACGGTCCGGGTGAACCGGTCAAGGCCCGAGACGTCGTCCGGCAGGCCCCAGCGGGCCAGCAGGCCCGGGTGCGGGTCGATTCCCACACAGAGCGGCCCGCGTTCCCGCATCGCCCGGTGCAGCCGGGCTCCGAAACTCTCCATCTGCTCTCTCCCTCTCGTGTCCCGCCCTGCGGCCACCCACCGGGCCGTCGGGCCTCCGGTGTCCACTGCGGACGGTGGCGTCAGCCCGCCGCCACCGCGGCGGCGATACCCGCGGTTATCCGGACCAGGTCCGCGTCGTCGGTCAGGTAGGGCGGCATGGTGTAGACCAGGTCGCGGAACGGCCGCAGCCAGACCCCCTCCGCGACCGCGGCCGCGGTCGCCGCCGGCAGGTCCACCTCGTGGTCGAGCTGCACCACGCCGATCGCGCCGAGCACCCGGACGTCCCGCACCCCGACCGCGCCCCGCAACGGTGCCAGACCGGTCCGTAACGCCCGTTCCACCCTGGACACCTCGGTGGCCCAGTCTCCGGCCCGCAGCAGCCCGATGGAGGCGTTCGCGACGGCACAGGCGAGCGGGTTGCCCATGAACGTCGGGCCGTGCGCCAGCACCCCGTCGGCGGAGATGCCCCGGGCGATCTCGGCGGTGCAGAGCGCGGCGGCCAGGCTCAGGTAGCCACCGGTGAGCGCCTTGCCCACGCAGAGCACATCCGGGGCGATCCCGGCGTGCTCGGCGGCGAACATCGTCCCGGTCCGGCCGAAGCCGGTGGCGATCTCGTCGAAGACGAGCAGGATCCCGTGGGCGCGGGTCACCTCGCGCAGCACCCGCAGGTAGTGCGGGTGGTGGAAACGCATCCCGCCGGCCCCCTGCACCACCGGCTCGACGATCACCGCCGCCAGCTCGTGCGCGTGCCGCTCGACCGCGTCGACCAGCGCCGCCTCGTACGCCGGGTCGACCGGGCCGTCGAAGCCGCCCGGCGGGGCCGGGGCGAAGACCTGACGGGGCAGCACGTCGGCCCAGAGATGGTGCATACCCCCCTCCGGGTCGCAGACGCTCATCGGGTGGAAGGTGTCCCCGTGGTAGCCGCCCCGCCAGGTGCCGAGCCGGTGTCGTTGCGGTCGGCCGGTGGCCCGCTGGTACTGCAGGCACATCTTGACCGCGACCTCGACGGCGACCGATCCGGAGTCGCAGAGGAAGACCCGTTCCAGGCCGGGTGGGGCCAGTTCGACCAGGGTGCCCGCCAGCCGGACGGCCGGCTCGTGGGTCAGCCCGCCGAACATCACGTGGCTCATCCGGCCGAGCTGGTCGACCACCGCCGCGTCGAGCACCGGGTGCCGGTAGCCGTGGATGGCCGCCCACCAGGACGACATCCCGTCGACCAGCTCCCGCCCGTCGGCCAGGCACAGCCGCACCCCCCGCGCGCTCCGGACCACGTACGGCGGCACGGCCGGCGGCAGCGGCGCGTACGGGTGCCACACGTGTTCCCGGTCCCCCGCCAGGATCTCCTCGGGCGTCACGGCCCTGTCCGCCTCTCCGGCTTCTCGCCTCGTGCCCCCGCCGGTGGATCCACCGGCACCCGTCGTCCTGTCGGTCCACCGTGCCGGGCCCCGGACCACCCGCCCGGCAAGGTGGTCGGCACGCGGCTAGACCGTCCGGGCCGCGCCGCGGTCCGCCCGGGCGACGGCCCGGACGGCGGCGCGCACCAGGGCCGGGCCGCGGTAGATGAAGCCCGTGTAGAGCTGCACCAGGCTCGCCCCCGCGTCGACCATCCGGGCCGCGTCGTCCGGATCGACGATGCCGCCAACCCCGACCACCGGCAGCCGGCCGCCGGTCTCCCGGTGCACGAAGGCGACCACCTCGCGCGCCCGGGCGGCGAGCGGACGGCCGGAGAGCCCACCGGTCTCCGCCCCCCGGGCACGGTCGCCCGGGGCCAGCCCGTCGCGGGCCAGCGTGGTGTTGGTGGCGATCACCCCGGCCGCGCCCCGGTCCAGGCACACCTCCAGCAGTTCGGCGACGGCCGGCTCGGTCAGGTCCGGGGCGATCTTCACCAGCACGGGCTTCTCCCCCACCAGGGCGGCGAGCAGCGCGTCGAGGTGCTCCCGGTCCTGGAGGGCCCGCAGGCCCGGGGTGTTCGGCGAGGAGACGTTGACCGCGAAGTAGTCGCCGTGGTCCCGCAGCGCCCGGTAGGAGGCGAGGTAGTCCTCCACCGCCTCCGCCAGCGGGGTCACCTTGGACTTGCCGAGCGAGATGCCCAGCGGTACGCCGAGCGGGCGGGGCAGCGCGGCCAGGCGGGCGGCGAGCGCCCCGGCCCCGGCGTTGTTGAAGCCCATCCGGTTGACCACCGCCTCGCTGTCATGCAACCGGAACAACCGGGGCCGGGGGTTGCCCGGCTGTGGGCGGGCGGTCACCGTGCCGACCTCGACGAACCCGAAGCCCAGCGCCGGCCAGGCCGGCAGCGCCACCCCGTTCTTGTCCATGCCGGCGGCCAGCCCGACCGGGTTCGGGAACCGGACGCCGAAGACGGTGCGCGGCGCGGACACCGCGTACCGCGACCGCACCCCGGCGAGCAGGGCCGGCCGCCCGGCCAGTGCGGTGAGCCGCCGCAACGTCCACTCGTGCGCCGTCTCGGCGTCGCCGCCCCCGATCCGGAACAGCCCCGGCCGCACCACCCGCTCGAACATCACGCGGTCGCCTCCCGCCGGTCGGCGGTCATTCCGCGGCCCGCAGGGCGGCGTGGAGTTCCTGGAGGGGACGGACGGTCATGTCGCCCCGGATCCGCGCCTCGATGCCCATCACGGCCGCGGCCGCGCCGGGGACGGTGGTGATGCAGGGGATGTCGGCGGTGACCGCCGCGCTGCGGATCTCGTACCCGTCGGAACGGGCGCTCGCCCCGGAGCCCTGCGGCGTGTTGATCACCAACGCCACCTCGCCGCCCAGGATCAGCGACACCGCGTCCTCCCCGGCACCGGCCTCGTAGTGCTTACGGATCTGCTCGCACGCGATGCCGTACCGGCGCAGCACCTCGGCCGTGCCGGTGGTCGCCAGGATCTCGAAGCCCAGGTCGGCCAGGCGCTTCACCGGGAAGATCATCCCGCGCTTGTCCCGGTTCGCCACCGAGACGAAGATCCGGCCGGAGGTGGGCAGCGAGCCGTACGCGGCGGACTGGCTCTTGGCGAAGGCGTGCCCGAACGAGGTGTCGATGCCCATCACCTCGCCGGTGGACTTCATCTCCGGGCCGAGCAGCGAGTCCACGCCCTTCCCGGTGGGGGTGCGGAACCGCTTGAACGGCAGCACCGCCTCCTTCACCGCGATCGGGGCGTCCGGCGGCAGCGTGCCCCCGTCACCGGAGGCCGGCAGCAGGCCCTCGGCGCGCAGTTCCGCGATGGTCGCCCCGAGCGCGATGCGGGCCGCCGCCTTGGCCAGCGGCACCGCCGTGGCCTTGGAGACGAACGGCACGGTCCGCGAGGCGCGCGGGTTCGCCTCCAGGACGTAGAGCACGTCGTCCTTGAGGGCGTACTGCACGTTGAGCAGGCCCCGCACCCCGACACCCCGGGCGATCGCCTCGGTGTACCGGCGGACCTGCGTCAGGTGCGAACCGGCCAGGGTGATCGGCGGCAGCGCGCAGGACGAGTCGCCGGAGTGGATGCCGGCCTCCTCGATGTGCTCCATCACGCCGCCGAGGTAGACCTCGCCGTCGGCGTCGCAGAGCGCGTCCACGTCGATCTCGATCGCGTCGTCGAGGAAGTGGTCCACCAGGACCGGGTGGTCCGGGGAGATGTCGGTGGCCCGGCCGATGTAGTCGCGCAGCGTCGGGTCGTCGTAGACGATCTCCATGCCCCGGCCGCCGAGCACGTACGAGGGCCGGACCAGCACCGGGTAGCCGATCTCGTCGGCGATCGCCTTCGCCTCCTCGTACGAGGTGGCGGTGCCGTGCGCGGGCGCGCGCAGACCGGCCCGGGCCAGCACCGCGCCGAACGCGCCCCGCTCCTCGGCGAGGTGGATGGACTCCGGGGAGGTGCCGACCACCGGTACCCCGGCGTTCTTGAGCCGCTGCGCCAGCCCCAGCGGCGTCTGCCCGCCCAACTGGACGACCATGCCGACCACACCCGGCCCGCCGGCCGCTCTCCCGGAGGTGTCCTCGGCGTGCCAGACCTCCAGCACGTCCTCGAAGGTGAGCGGCTCGAAGTAGAGCCGGTCGGCGGTGTCGTAGTCGGTGGAGACGGTCTCCGGGTTGCAGTTGACCATGACCGTCTCGTAGCCGGCCGCCCGCAGCGCCATCACCGCGTGCACGCAGGAGTAGTCGAACTCGATGCCCTGGCCGATCCGGTTCGGCCCGGAGCCCAGGATCAGCACCTTCGGCCGGTCCGAGCCGACCACCTCGGTCTCGGAGTCGTAGGAGGAGTAGTGGTACGGCGTGGTCGCGGCGAACTCGGCCGCGCAGGTGTCCACGGTCTTGTAGACCGGCCGGACGTCGAGGCGGTGCCGCAGGGTGCGTACGCCGTCCTCGGCGGCCAGTTCGGGCCGGAGTGCGGCGAGCTGCCGGTCGGAGAGCCCGGCCCGCTTGGCCCGGCGCAGCAGGTCCCCCTCGAGCACCGGAGCGGCGACGATCTCGGCGCGCAGCTCGACCAGGGCGCAGATCTGGTCCAGGAACCACGGGTCGATGCCGCCGGAGGCCGTCGTGACCTCGGCGATCGACGCGCCGAGGCGCAGCGCCCGTTCGACGGTGTAGAGCCGCCCGTCGTGCGGCATCCGCAACGCGGCGAGGGTGTTCTCCTTCGTCGCGTCGGCCGGGTCGGGCAGGGTCCAGAACCCGGCTTCCTTCGTCTCCATCGAGCGCATCGCCTTGTTCAGCGCCTCGGTGAAGTTCCGGCCGAGGCTCATCGCCTCGCCGACCGACTTCATCGTGGTGGTCAGCTCCCGGTCCGCGCCGGGGAACTTCTCGAAGGCGAACCGGGGGATCTTCACCACGACGTAGTCGAGGGCCGGCTCGAACGCCGCCGGGGTCTTGCGCGTGATGTCGTTGGGGATCTCGTCCAGGGTGTAGCCGATGGCGAGCTTCGCGGCGATCTTCGCGATCGGGAAACCGGTCGCCTTGGAGGCGAGCGCGGACGACCGGGACACCCGGGGGTTCATCTCGATGACGACGATCCGCCCGTCGGCCGGGTTCACCGCGAACTGGATGTTGCAGCCGCCGGTGTCCACGCCGACCTCACGCAGCACCGCGATGCCGAGGTCACGCAGGCGCTGGTACTCCCGGTCGGTCAGGGTCATCGCCGGGGCGACGGTGACGCTGTCGCCGGTGTGCACGCCCATCGGGTCGACGTTCTCGATCGAGCAGACCACCACCACGTTGTCGTGCCGGTCCCGCATGAGTTCGAGTTCGTACTCCTTCCAGCCGAGCACGCTCTCCTCGATGAGCACCTCGTGCACCGGGCTGGCGGCCAGCCCGGCCCCGGCGATGCGCTCCAGGTCCTCGCCGGTGTGCGCCATACCGGAGCCGAGGCCGCCCATGGTGAACGACGGCCGGATCACCACCGGCAGGCCCAGCTCGGCGGCCGTGTCCCGGACCTCGTCCATGGAGTGGCAGACCCGCGAGCGGGGCACCAACGCGGACGGGTCGGCGAAGCCGAGGCGAACCCCGGCCTTGGCGACGATGTCCTTGAACAACTGCCGGTCCTCACCGCGCCGGATCGCCTCGATGTTCGCGCCGATCAGCTCGACGCCGTACTTGTCGAGGACACCCGCCTCGTGCAGGGCCACCGCGGTGTTCAGCGCGGTCTGCCCGCCCAGGGTGGGCAGCAGGGCGTCCGGGCGCTCCTTGGCGATGACCAGCTCCACGAACTCCGGCGTGATCGGCTCGACGTAGGTGGCGTCGGCGAACTCCGGGTCGGTCATGATGGTCGCCGGGTTGGAGTTGACCAGGCTGACCCGGATCCCCTCGCCGCGCAGCACCCGGCAGGCCTGGGTGCCGGAGTAGTCGAACTCGCAGGCCTGGCCGATGACGATCGGCCCGGAGCCGATCACCAGGATGTGCTTGAGGTCGGTCCGCTTAGGCATTCTTCCCGCCTCCACTGTGCTTCCGGTCGGAGCCGCGGCCCTCGATCAGTTCCGCGAAGCGGTCGAAGAGGTAGTCCGCGTCGTGCGGACCGGCCGCCGCCTCCGGGTGGTACTGGACGGTGAACGCGGGCACGTCCTTCGCCCGCAGGCCCTCGACTACGTTGTCGTTGAGGCAGACGTGACTGACCTCGACACCACCGAACTCGGTGTCGACGATCCGGTCCGGGACCACGGCCCCCGGCTCGGCTCCGGGGAACTGCACCGCGAAGCCGTGGTTGTGGCTGGTCACCTCGACCTTGCCGGTGGCGCGGTCCAGCACCGGCTGGTTGATGCCCCGGTGGCCGTACCCGAGTTTGTAGGTGCCGAACCCGAGCGCCCGGCCGAGCAGCTGACTGCCGAAGCAGATGCCGAACAGGGGCACCCGGCGGCGCAGCACCTCGCGGGCCAGGGCCACCGGGACGTCGGCGGTGGCCGGGTCGCCGGGGCCGGGCGAGAGGAAGACCGCGTCCGCGCCGGTGGCCAGCACCTCCTCGATGGTCGAGGAGGCCGGCAGCACGTGGGTGGTGACGCCCCGCGCGGCGAGCCGACGCGGCACGTTGCGCTTGATGCCCAGATCGAGCGCGGCGACGGTGAACCGGTGCTCGCCCTGGGCCGGGACCACGTACGGCTCGGCGGTGGTCACCTCGGCGGAGAGGTCCGCGCCGACCATCGGCGGCGTCTGGCGGACCCGGGCCAGCAGGGCGCGGGGGTCGTCGGAGACACTGGAGACGCCGACCCGCATCGCGCCGCGCTCGCGCAGGTGCCGGGTGAGCGCCCGGGTGTCCACCCCGCTGATACCGACCACGCCCTCGGCTTCCAGGCGCTCCTCCAGCCCGCCGGTGGACCGCCAGTTCGAGGCGGTCCGGGCCGGGTCGCGGACCACGTACCCGGCGACCCAGATCCGGCCCGACTCGTCGTCGTCGCCGTTGACCCCGGTGTTGCCGATGTGCGGGGCGGTCTGCACCACCACCTGCCGGTGGTAGGAGGGGTCGGTCAGGGTCTCCTGGTAGCCGGTCATGCCGGTGGTGAAGACCGCCTCGCCGAAGGTCTCGCCGACGCTACCGTACGCCTCGCCGTGGAACGTGCGCCCGTCCTCGAGGACCAGGATCGCGGGCCTGTGTTGGGACATTATTTGACAGCCTTTCCGTCCAGGACCGTCGGCTCGCCGCGCAGGAAGGTCGCCACGATGCGACCGGGCAGCGTCATGCGGGCGTACGGGGTGTTGCGACTACGGCTGGCCAGGTCCGCCGGCTCGATCACGCGTCGGGCGGCCGGGTCGACCAGGGTGAGGTTCGCCGGCACGCCCGCGGCCGGGTCGAGACCGTGGCCGTCCAGGCCGGCGATGCGCGCCGGGGTCCGGGACATCCGCTCGGCGATCAGGTGCCACTCCGGGCCGAGCACGTCGAGCACGATCGACAGCGCCGTCTCCAGTCCGAGCATGCCCGGCCGGGCGTACGCCCACTCGCACTCCTTGTCCTCCACCGCGTGCGGGGCGTGGTCGGTGGCAACGATGTCGATCACGCCCTCGACCAGGGCCGCCCGCAGGGCGGCGATGTCGGTGGCGGTGCGCAGCGGCGGGTTGACCTTGTAGACCGGGTCGTACGTCTCGGCGCGGGCGTCGGTGAGCAGCAGGTGGTGCGGGGTGACCTCGGCGGTGACCCGGACTCCGCGCGCCTTGGCCTGGCGCAGCACCTCGACGCTGCCGGCCGTCGAGACGTGGCAGACGTGCAGCCGACCGCCGACGTGCTCGGTGAGCAGCACGTCCCGGGCGATGATCGCCTCCTCGGCGACCGCCGGCCAGCCGGTCAGCCCGAGCCGGGTGGAGACCTCGCCCTCGTGCATCTGGGCGCCCTCGGTGAGCCGGGGCTCCTCGGCGTGCTGGGCGATGATCCCGTCGAACGCCTTGACGTACTCCAGCGCCCGGCGCATCAGCTTCGGATCCGCGACGCAGTGCCCGTCGTCGGAGAAGATCCGCACCCGGGCCGCCGAGTCGGCCATCGCGCCCAGCTCCGCCAGGCGCTCGCCGGCCAGGCCGACGGTGACCGCGCCGATCGGCTGGACGTCGACCAGCCCGGCCTCCCGGCCGAGTCGCCAGACCTGCTCGACCACGCCGGCGGTGTCGGCGACCGGGGAGGTGTTCGCCATCGCACAGACCGCGGTGTAGCCGCCGAGGGCCGCCGCACGGGAGCCGGTCTCGACCGTCTCGGCGTCCTCCCGGCCCGGCTCGCGCAGGTGGGTGTGCAGGTCGACCAGCCCGGGAAGAGCGACGAGGCCGTCCGCGTCGAGCACGGTGGCGCCCGGCGCGGACAGGCCCCGGCCGGTCTCGGCCACGACGCCGTCGCGCACCAGCAGGTCGGTGGGGGCGCCGCCGACGACGCTGACCCCCTTGATCAGGTACGTGGTCACTGGTTGTTCCCCCCGAGCAGCAGGTAGAGGACGGCCATCCGGACGGAGACCCCGTTGGTGACCTGTTCGACGATGGTGGAGCGGGGTGAGTCGGCCACCTCGGGCGTGATCTCCATGCCCCGGTTCATCGGGCCGGGGTGCATGACGATCGCGTGCTCCGGCAGGCGGCGCATGCGGGGGCCGTCGAGGCCGTAGCGGCGGGCGTACTCGCGGGCCGAGGGGAAGTAGGAGTCGGTCATCCGCTCCCGCTGCACCCGCAGCATCATCACCACGTCCGCCCCGGGCAGCACGGCGTCGAGGTCGTACGAGACGTCGGTACCGGGTGCGAGGGCCGCCGCGATGTCCACCGGGATGAGGGTCGGCGGCCCGACCAGGGTCACCTTCGCGCCGAGGGTGGACAGCAGCAGGACGTTGGAGCGGGCCACCCGGCTGTGCAGCACGTCCCCGACCACGGCGACGTGCAGGCCGGCGATCCGACCCAGCCGGGAGCGCATCGTGTACGCGTCCAGCAGCGCCTGGGTGGGGTGCTCGTGGGTGCCGTCCCCGGCGTTGACCACACTGCCGTCGACCCAGTTCGCCAGCCGGTGCGGGGCACCGGAGGCCGGGTGGCGGACCACCACCGCGTCCGCCCCCATCGCCTGGAGGGTGAGGGCGGTGTCCTTCAGGCTCTCGCCCTTGGCGACGCTGGACCCCTTCGCCGAGAAGTTGATCACATCGGCGCTGAGCCGCTTCGCCGCGGCCTCGAAGGAGATCCGGGTCCGGGTGGAGTCCTCGTAGAAGAGGTTGACCACGGTCCGGCCACGCAGGGCCGGCAGTTTCTTGACCTCCCGACCGGCCACGGTGGCCATCTGGGCGGCGGTGTCCAGGACCAGGGTGGCGGTGGACGCGTCCAGGTCCGCGCCGGAGAGCAGGTGCCGGATCATGAGGGGGTACCCCCGTAGAGCTTGACCTCGTCGGTGCCGTCCACCTCGGCGAGGGTGACCCGCACGCTCTCGGCGAGCGCGGTCGGGATGTTCTTGCCGACGTAGTCGGCCCGGATGGGCAGTTCCCGGTGTCCCCGGTCGACCAGGACGGCGAGTTGCACGGAGGCGGGGCGGCCGACGTCGTTGAGCGCGTCCAGGGCGGCCCGGACGGTGCGGCCGGAGAAGAGCACGTCGTCGACGAGGACGACCCGCTTGCCGTCGATGCCGCCGGGCGGCACCTCGGTCGGGCCGACCGCCCGGACGGCGTGCCGGCGCAGGTCGTCGCGGTAGAGGGTGATGTCGAGCACACCGACCGGTACAGCGACGTCCTCGAAGGCGCTGATCCGGGCGGCGAGCCGGCGGGCCAACGGCGCTCCCCGGGTCGGGATGCCGAGCAGGACGGTGTCGGCGGCGCCCTGGGTCTTCTCCAGGATCTGGTGGGCGATGCGGTCGACCACGCGCTGCACGTCAGCGCTGGCGAGGATCACCTTTACCGAGGGTTGCCTCGGCACCGGGGATCGGGCAGCCGACGGGTAGGCCACGGCGGACCTCCTTCCCCGCCTCACGGGACGGGTCGTTAAAGGACGTCTGACTCCCCCGACACCGGCCGCGAACGGCCCCGGCGGGGGCTTCAGGCCACGTTACCAGTGGTCACCGCTGCCCCGGTCGGGCGGCTGCTGATTGGCAGATCAGTCCCGAAATATGGATGGATCGCCCCCGCGTTGCGAACAGGTGGGTCACGAGCACTTGACCACGTGTCGCAATCCCCGTACCGTCACGCTCCGTAGCGATAGCTGGGAGAACCCCGAGCAGCACTGGGAGTGTCCGAATGCCCTCTGAATACGCCAAGTCGCTGGGCGCCCGCCTGCGCTCCATCCGCCAGCAGCAGGGCCTGTCCCTGCAGGGCGTGGAGGAGAAGTCCAACGGCCGGTGGAAGGCCGTCGTGGTCGGGTCGTACGAGCGTGGTGACCGGGCCGTCACCGTGTCCCGCCTGGCGGAGCTGGCCGACTTCTACCGCGTACCCGTCTCCGAGCTGCTGCCCGACGGCAGCGGCGTCCGGCACGAGCCGACCAGCAAGATCGTGCTGGACCTGGAGCGGCTCTACGACGAGGCGTCGGAGGAGCTGGCGTACGTGGCCCGGTACGCCCGCGCCATCCAGCAGCAGCGCGGTGACTACAACGGCCGCGTGCTCTCGATCCGCGCCGACGACCTGCGGGCCCTGGCCATCGTCTACGATGCCTCGCCCTCCGGGCTGATCGAGCGGCTCAACGAGCACGGTGTGCTGGTCGCCGACCCCCGGGCGTTCTTCGCGTCCTGACAACCGCATCGTGCCCGAGGGGCCCGCGCCGGTCGGCGCGGGCCCCTCGGGCACGTACGGTGTGCGCGACGCCCCGGCGAAACGGCGCGGCGCGGACGGGCTGCCGCGCGGTTCAGCGGCTGGCGTAGTCGGCGATCCGGCCGAGGATGCCGTTGAGGAAGCGCGGCGAGTCGTCGGTCGACATCTGTCGGGCCAGCTCGACGGCCTCGCTGATGGCCACCGCGTCGTCGATGTCGTCGTGGTAGAGCAGCTCGCAGACGGCGATCCGGGCGAGGTTGCGATCGATCACCGGCATCCGCTCCAGCGTCCACCCCTCGGCGTAGCTGGCGATCAGCTCGTCGATCCGGTCGAGGTGCGCCGCCACCCCCTCGACCAGGCTGACGGCGTAGCCGAGGTGCTCCGGGCGGGGCTTCTCGATCCGCTCGATGTAGCCGGCGAGCACCTCCACCGGCGGCCGGCCACGCAGGTCGGCCTCGTAGAGCACGTCCAGTGCCCGCTTACGCGCCTTCCGGCGCGCGGGCATCTGCTGCTTGGGAGCCTCGGCCATCAGGCGCGGCCGAGGTAACGGCCGTCTCGGGTGTCCACCTTGATCTTCTCGCCGGTGGTGATGAAGAGCGGCACCTGCACGGTCGCGCCGGTCTCGACGGTGGCCGGCTTGTTGCCGCCGGTGGAGCGGTCGCCCTGCAGGCCCGGCTCGGTGTAGGTGACCTCGAGCACGACGCTGGTCGCCAGCTCGACGTAGAGCGGCACACCCTCGTGGGTGGCCACGATCGCCTCCGCCTCGGGGAGGAGGTAGTTCGCCGCGTCGCCCACGGTCGCACCGGGGACGGTGATCTGGTCGAACGTCTCCAGGTCCATGAAGACGTAGTCCTCGCCGTCGGCGTAGAGGTACTGCATGGTGCGCTTGTCGACGGTCGCGGTCTCGACCTTGGTGCCCGCGTTGAAGGTCTTGTCGACGACCTTGCCGGAGAGCACGTTCTTCAGCGTGGTGCGGACGAAGGCCCCGCCCTTGCCGGGCTTGACGTGCTGGAACTCCACGACAGCCCAGAGCCCCCCGTCGAGGTTGAGTACCAGGCCGTTCTTGAGGTCGTTGGTGGTGGCCATTTCCTGCCTTGATCATCAATTGGCGGACGGACCTGGCAAGTCTACTAGCTGCGCCGGAGAGCGCCCGTCGCCGTCCGGGCCGATCCGTCGACGCGGTCCGCTCCCCTCGCGGCCGGTCACTCTCCGGCGTCGACAACGCCCCGTCGATGTCACCGGGTCGACGCTGGCTCTGCACCCCGGCACGCGACAACCACGCGGAGTGAGGGGCCCAGCCATCGGCTTCCTCGCGCACGCGGACAAGATCCCAGCTCAGCGCGGTGCGTCCGTGGGTGCAGAGCAAAGGACGGCAGGGCCAGGTCGGACCCGAGGCGAACGACAACCCACCGTGACGACGGCCTCGCAGACACTCAGCGTGACCGTTCGGCGATGGCGTTCAGCCGGAAAGCGTGGCCAGGTGGTGCAGCGCCAGGCGGTAACCGTCCAGGCCCAGGCCGCAGATCACCCCGGTCGCCACCGCCGAGACCACCGAGTGGTGCCGGAACTCCTCCCGGGCGTGGATGTTGGAGATGTGCACCTCGACCAGCGGCCCGCGCAGCATCGCGCAGGCATCCCGCACCGCGATCGAGTAGTGCGACCAGGCCGCCGGGTTGAGCACCACCGCGGCACCCTCGTCGGCGGCGTCGTGCAGCCAACCGATCAGCTCGTGCTCGGCGTCGGTCTGCCGCACCGTCACCTCCAGCCCGAGGTCGGCGCCGGTGCGTTCGCAGAGCGCCACCAGGTCGGCGTAGCCGGTCGCGCCGTAGACGTCGACCTGCCGGGTACCCAGCCGACCCAGGTTCACCCCGTTCAGCACGTACACCCTCACGCCGCCACCCCCTCGCGGAAGGCCGCGTGCAGCAGCTCGTCGTCCGGATCCTCGAGGATCGCCGGGCGGGCCAGTCCGTCGAGCACCACGAACCGCAGCCGGGATCCGCGCGCCTTCTTGTCCACCCGCATCGTGGCGAGCAGGTCCGGCCACGCCGCCGCCGGGTAGCGCGTCGGCAGGCCAAGGGCCGTCACGACCGTGCGGTGCCGCTCGGCGGTCGCCGCGTCCAGCCGACCGGCCAGCCGACCGAGCGTGCCGGCGTAGACCAGCCCGACCGAGACGGCGTGCCCGTGCCGCCAGCGGTAGCCCTCCACCTTCTCGATGGCATGGGCCAGGGTGTGGCCGTAGTTGAGCACCTCCCGGACGCCCGACTCGCGCAGGTCACCGGAGACCACGTCGGCCTTGACCCGGATCGCCCGCTCGATCAGCTCACGGGTCACCGCGCCGGCCGGGTCGGTCGCCGCGGCCGGATCCCGCAGGATCAGGTCCAGGATCACCGGGTCGGCGATGAAACCGCACTTGACCACCTCGGCGAGCCCGGCGGTCAGGTCGACGGCGGGGAGCGTGTCCAGCACGGTCAGGTCACAGAGAACGCCGGCCGGCGGGTGGAACGCGCCGACCAGGTTCTTGCCGGCAGCGGTGTTGATCCCGGTCTTACCGCCCACCGCCGCGTCGACCATCCCGAGCAACGAGGTCGCCACCGGCACCCAGCGCACCCCGCGCAGCCAACTCGCGGCGACGAACCCGGCCAGGTCGGTCACCGCGCCGCCGCCCACCCCGACCACCGCGTCGTTGCGGGTGACGTTCGCCGCTCCCAGCCGGTCCCAGCAGTGGGCGGCCACGTCGATCTGCTTGCCGGCCTCGGCGTCCGGCACCTCCATCGGCAGGGGCTCCACGCCGGCCGCCCGCAGCCGGTCGCCGAGCGCGTCGGCCAACTGTCGCAGCGGCCGGGCGTACAGCACCGCCGCGCGGGTCACGCCGGGAAGCAGGCCGGGCAGCGCCTCCCACAGGCCGCGTCCCACGAGTACGTCGTACGGGCGCTCGCCGCCGACCGGGATCCGGGTCATCTCGTCCATCGCTGCGGAGCCTAGCCGAGCGGCGGTCCGATCCGGCCCGACCGTCCACCTGGTGACCGCATACCGGACAACGGCGTTTAACCCGAGAGGGACCGGGCAGGGCCCGAGCCGGTCCGAATCGACGACGGTGGAGGTCCCGCATGGCAACCCGCACGATCGAGGACGCCGACATCCGGCTTCCCGCCATCCTGCTCGGGGTCGGACTGGGCGGGTTCTTCGACGGCATCCTGCTGCACCAGGTGCTCCAGTGGCACCACATGCTCAGCGCCACCGGCAGCGACAACGCCGGCATCCGGGAGTACCCGGTGGACACCGTCCCCGGCCTGCGGATGAACACCCTCTGGGACGGGATCTTCCACGTGGTGACCTGGGTGGCGGTGCTGGCCGGTCTGGCCCTGCTGCACGCCCGGGTGACCCGCTCCCGGAGCCGGCTGTGGCGCTCCCCCACCCTCTGGGGCTGGGCGCTGGTCGGCTGGGGACTGTTCAACCTGGTGGAGGGGGTCGTCGACCACCACCTGCTCGGCATCCACCACGTCCGGGAGGGCGCGCACCGGCTCTGGTGGGACCTCGGCTTCCTCGCGCTCGGCGCGGTCCTGGTCGCCGGCGGCTGGCTGCTCCAGCGCGGTGGCGACGGGTCGCGGGGCGACCTGCCGTGAACGTCCTGGCCCATGCCGACGGACACACCGCACCGCCCGGCGTGGACCCGACGCTGGTCGTACCGCTGCTGCTGGTCGGGGTCTACCTGGCCGGAGTGGTCCGGCAACACCGCGCCGGCCGGGCCTGGAGCACCTGGCGGACCACGGCGTTCGGGACCGGGACGCTGCTGCTCGGCGTCGGCCTGGCCGTGCCCGCGCACGACCTCGTCGGGCACATGTGGCAGCACCTGCTGCTCGGCATGCTCGCGCCACTGGGGCTGGTGCTCGGGGCCCCCGGGACGCTGGCCCTGCGCGTCGTCGACCGGTCCGTCGGGCGGGCCGCGATCCGCTGGCTGGGCCACCCACTCCCCCGGCTACTCGCCCACCCGGCCACCGGTCTGCTGCTCACCGTCGGTGGACTCTGGGTGCTCTACCTGACCCCGCTCTACCGGGCGAGCCTCGACCAACCGGCGGTGCACCACCTGCTCCAGTTGCACTTCCTGCTCAGCGGATACCTCTTCGCCTGGTCGATCGCCGGCCCGGACCCGGGCCCCCACCGTCCCCGGGTGCCGGTGCGCCTGGTCGTGGTCGGGTTCGCGGTCGCCGGGCACGCCGCCCTCGCCCAACTCCTCTACGCCGGGCTGCTGGTCGACGTCCCGGCCTCCGCCGCCCAGCTGCGGGCCGGTGCGACGGTCATGTACTACGGCGGCGACCTGGCCGAGATCCTGCTGGCGCTGGCGCTGCTGGCCACCTGGCGACCGGAGGCGCGACCCGCCCGCCGGCCCCGCCCGGCGACGGCGGTGCCGGGCGAGCCGGCCGGCACCCACCCGTAGGGGTGGGCGGTCGTCAGCGGTCGAGCAGCGTCAGCACCTCGGTGACGATGTCGGCAGGGTCACGCCCGTCGGTGACCACCGTGGCGGTCGCCACCTCCTGGTAGAACGGGCGGCGCTGGTCCAGCAGGTACCGCAGCGTCGCCCTCGGGTTGAGCGCCAGCAGCGGCCGGCCGACGCCCAGGTCGACCCGCTTGATCGCGTCGGTCAGCTCGACGCTGAGATACACCACGGTGTGCCCGACCAGTTCGGCGCGGTTCTCCTCGGCCAGGACCGCACCACCGCCGAGGGCGAGCACGCCGGGGCAGGACGCCAGCGCCGCCGCCACCGCCGCCCGCTCGAGGGCACGGAAGTGCGCCTCTCCCTCGTCGACGAAGATCTCCGGGATCGGCTTGCCGGCCATCCGCTCGATGTCCTCGTCCGTGTCGCGGAACTCCACCCCCAGCGCGCCGGCGAGTGCCCGCCCGACGGTGGTCTTACCCGCGCCCGGGGCCCCCACCAGCACGCAGACCGGCCGGTTCACCGTCATCTGATCACCAGGGCGTCGAGGTAACCGGCGAGGTTGCGGCGGATCTCGGCCACCGAGTCGCCGCCGAACTTCTCCAGGGTGGCCTCGGCGAGCACCAGGGCCACCATGGCCTCGGCGACCACCGCCGCGGCCGGTACGGCACAGACGTCCGACCGCTGGTTGATCGCGGTGGCCGGCTCGCCGGTGGTCACGTCCACCGTGGCGAGGGCCCGGTTCAGCGAGGAGATCGGCTTCATCGCGGCCCGCACCCGCAGCGGCTCACCGGTGGTGATGCCGCCCTCCAGGCCACCGGCCCGGTCGGTCACCCGGCGCACCCCGGTCGCGGTCGGCACCATCTCGTCGTGCGCCTCGGAGCCCCGGGAGCGCGCCTGCTGCCACCCGTCGCCGATCTCGACGCCCTTGATCGCCTGGATCGACATCAGCGCGGTGGCCAGCCGGGCGTCGAGCTTGCGGTCCCACTGCACGTGGCTGCCGAGACCCGGTGGCACCCCGTACGCCAGCACCTCGACCACGCCCCCGAGCGTGTCGGCGGCCTTCTTCGCGGCGTCGACCTCGGCGACCATCCGGGCGCTCGCCTCCGGGTCGAGGCAGCGCAGCGGGTCGGCGTCGATCCGCGCGGCGTCCTCCGGCCGGGGACGCAGCCCCGGCGCGGCCGCGACCGGGCCCAGCTCCACCACGTGCGAGACGATCTCGACGCCCAGGGTCTGCTTCACCAGGGCCTTGGCGACGGTACCGACGGCGACCCGGGCGGCGGTCTCCCGGGCGCTGGCGCGTTCCAGGATCGGCCGGGCGTCGGTGTGCCCGTACTTCTGCATGCCGGCCAGGTCGGCGTGACCGGGACGGGGGCGGGTCAGCGGCGCGTTGCGTGCCTGCCCGGCCAGTTCCTCGGCGTCGACCGGGTCGGCGGCCATCACGGTGCGCCACTTGGGCCACTCCGAGTTGCCGACCCGGATGGCCACCGGGCTGCCGATGGTCACGCCGTGCCGGAGCCCCCCGATGATCTCGATCTCGTCCTGCTCGAACGCCATCCGCGCGCCCCGGCCGTAGCCGAGTCGACGGCGGGCCAGCTCGGCGGAGATGTCCCCGGTGGTGACCTCCACCCCGGCGGGGACGCCCTCCAGGAGCGCGACCAGGGCGGGACCGTGCGATTCACCTGCAGTCAACCAGCGCAACACCGGACCAGTCTGGCACGCCCCGCACCCGTCGCCCCGCACCGGCCACCGCGTCCCGCCCTGCGGACCACCGGAGTCACGAGAGGCGACGCGACGGGTCCGGCCCTCTGCGGTCCCGCCGGTCGAAAGCACGGTTCGAGTCAGCCTGGAGGAGCGCTCGTACCCGCTGGCCTAGCGTCGGGCCCGAACGACACCGGGGCCGGGCGACGGGCCCGGGGAACGGACGTGACATGACGAGCAGACGACACCGGACGGACGTGCTGGTGGTGGGCACCGGCCCGGTCGGGCTGACCCTGGAGGCGGAACTGGCCCGGTACGGCGTCGACGCCACCGTCACCGGACCGGAGGGTCGATGGCACGACCTGTCCTGCCGGGTCGACGCGGTCCGGCCGTACGACGACCGGGTGGAGGCCCGGCTCGTCGAATCCCGCGACGGCGCGGTGACCGTGGTGACCGCCGGCTGGCTGGTCGCCTGCGACGGTGCCACCGCGCCGCTGCGCCCCGTCCCGCGCCCGGCCGGCGCCGGTCACCCAGCCCCGGGCACCGGCCGGGTGTTCCGCTGCGGCGGCGACCGCCCCGGCGCGGGCGGGCACGACGGCGTCAGCGACGCGGTCAACCTCGGCTGGAAGCTCGCCGCCACCCTGCGGCGCTGGGCCGGGGCGGTGCTGCTCGACAGCTACCACGAGGAACGACGGCCGGCGGCCACGGACGGCCCCATCGGCCACCGCTACCACTCGTCGATCGCCGGGCGTGCCCGCGTTGCGGGCCGCGTTCGCCGCCGCCGGGGTGCCGTTCGCCGTCCACGACTACCGCGACGCGGTGGTCGCCCACCGGTACCGGCAACCGTTCGTCCTGCTACGGCCGGACGGGTACGTGGCCTGGCGGGGCTGGCGCCCGCCGGCCGACCCGGTGGCCCTGTTGGATCTGGTCCGGGGCGCGACCCCACGTCCCGCCCCCGTTCCGGTAAGCGTCTGAGTCGAACCCGAGAGGAACACTGTGGCACGTCGCCTGTTCACGTCCGAGTCGGTCACGGAGGGCCACCCGGACAAGATCGCTGATCAGATCAGTGATGGGATTCTGGATGCGTTGTTGAGTCAGGATCCGCGTTCGCGGGTCGCGGTGGAGACGTTGATCACGACGGGGCAGGTGCACGTCGCGGGTGAGGTGACCACGAAGGCGTATGCGGATATCCCGTCGATCGTGCGGGAGACGATCCTGGGGATCGGGTACGACTCGTCGCGTAAGGGGTTCGACGGGGCGTCGTGTGGGGTGAGTGTGTCGATCGGGGCGCAGTCGCCGGACATCGCGCAGGGTGTGGACAACGCGTTCGAGTTGCGGACGGGGTCGTCGGAGTCGGCGTTGGATGCGCAGGGTGCCGGGGATCAGGGCATGATGTTCGGGTTCGCGTGTTCGGAGACGCCGGAGCTGATGCCGTTGCCGATCGCTTTGGCGCACCGCCTGGCGCGGCGGTTGTCGGCGGTGCGGAAGGACGGCACGATTCCGTATCTGCGTCCGGATGGTAAGACGCAGGTGACCATCGAGTACGAGGGTCTGCGTCCGGTCCGCCTGAACACGGTGGTCGTGTCCTCGCAGCACGCGGCGGACATCTCGCTCGACGGACTCCTCGCCCCCGACGTGCGGGAACACGTCGTGGACCCCGAGCTGGAATCGTTGGGACTCGATTCCGGCGGGTACCGGTTGTTGGTGAACCCGACGGGTCGGTTCGAGATCGGTGGACCGATGGGCGACGCCGGCCTGACGGGTCGGAAGATCATCGTGGACACCTACGGTGGGTACGCCCGGCACGGTGGTGGGGCGTTCTCCGGTAAGGACCCCTCAAAGGTCGACCGGTCCGCCGCCTATGCGATGCGGTGGGTGGCGAAGAACGTCGTCGCCGCCGGACTGGCCGAACGCTGTGAGACGCAGGTCGCCTACGCGATCGGCAAGGCCCACCCGGTCAGCCTGTTCATCGAGACGTTCGGCACGGAGAACGTGCCGGTCGAGCGGATCGAGCAGGCCGTCAACGAGGTGTTCGACCTGCGTCCCGCGGCGATCATCCGGGACCTGAACCTGCTCCGCCCGATCTACCGGCAGACCGCAGCCTACGGCCACTTCGGCCGGGAACTGCCCGAGCTGACCTGGGAGAGCACCGACCGGGCCGCCGACCTCAAGTCGGCCGCAGGAGCCTGACGCACCGGTCGGGAAAGCTGACGCCCGCCCCCGGGCTCGCACCGAGCCCGGGGCGGGGTCAGCGGGGCGGCGGCAGCGCCGCGCGCATCGCCTCGACCGGGGCGGTGACGCCGGTGAAGTGCTCGAACTGGCCGACGGCCTGGGCGAGCAGCAGGTCCAGGCCGGAGACCACCCGAGCGCCGGCCGCCCGGGCGGACGCGGCGAGCGGGGTCGGCCACGGGTCGTAGATGGCGTCGAAGCAGACCGTCCCGGGCCGCCAGGCGGCCACCTCGGCGAACGGGTCGGCCGCCCCCTTCGGCAGGGTGGAGACCACCACGTCGACGTCGAGGTGCGCGGCGGCCTCGGCCCACGGGGCAGCAACCATCGGCACGCCGAGCGCCCCGGCCACCGGCCGTAGCTCCGCCACCGCCTCCGGACGGCGGGCCAGCACGGTCACCGACTTCGCGGCCAGCCGCGCCGCCGCCGCGACGGCCGCCCGGGCGGTGCCCCCGGCACCGAGCACGGTGACCGTGGCACCCGGAGCCACCCCGGCGGCGGTGAGCACCTCCACCATGCCGACGACGTCGGTGTTGTCCGCGTACCAGGAGCCGTCGGGACGGTGGACCAGCGTGTTCGCGGCCCCGACGGCGGCGGCGACCGGCGACACCTCGGCGGCCACGGTGAGCGCCGCCTCCTTGCCCGGCATGGTCACCGACAGCCCGGCCCACTCGGGGCCGAGCCCGGCGACCAGGCCGGGCAGCCCGGCGGCGTCACACTCGATCCGGGTGTACGACCAGCCGGTCAGCCCGGCCGCCGCGTAGCCGGCGTTGTGGATCGCCGGGGAGAGGGAGTGCGCGATCGGCGTACCGACCACCGCCGCTCGACGGCCGTGCGTCATCAGATGATGCCGGCCTCTCGCGCCTTGGCCTCGTTCTTCAGCTGCTCCTCGTAGGTCTCGGCGAAGGCGGAGTGCCCCTCCTTGTCGATGGCCACGAAGTACAGCCACTTCCCCGCCGGCGGGTCCATCGCCCCTTCCATCGCGTCCTTGCCCGGGTTGTTGATCGGGGTCGGAATCATGCCCCGCAGCTTGCGGTTGTACGGGTTCTTCGGGTTGTCCATGTCGGCGGCGGTCATCTCCTTGGAGGACTTGGTTCGCTGACCGGTCGACTCCAGGTAGTAGTTGACCGTGACGTCCATCTCCAGGCAGTTGCAGGGGAACTCACCGTAGGCGCGGTTGTAGGCCACCCGGGCGACCTTGCCGAGGTCGTCCTTGTTGCCGGCCTCGGCCTGGGCGAGCGACGCGACGATCAGCGCCTCGTACGGGCTGATGCCGCCGCGTTCCTTCTCCACCCGCTCGGCGAAGTTCATCTTGCCGGTGACGGTGAGGAAGTTCGACACCATCTCCTTGAGGATGACCTGGGCGGTCGCCTTCGGCGGGATCTCGTAGGTGTCCGGGTAGAGGAAACCCTCGACCGACTTCTTGACCGGCTTGCCGTCGGTGCGCTTGAACCACCAGTCCGGGACGCCGAGCGCCTCCGGGTCCTTCGCCGCCGCCTCGAAGTCCTCCACCGGGATCTTGGTCTGCTCCGACAGGAGCTTGAACGTCTGTTTGGCGCTGCGCCCCTCGGGGATGGTGATCCCCTTGACGATCTTGTTCTTCAGGTCGAGGAGCATGCCGAGCGCGCTCTCGCCGCTCATCTCCTTGCGCACCTTGTAGGTGCCGGGCTGGATGTTCTTGCTGCGCGCGTTCTCCTCGGCGGCGTCGATGAACGCCTGGGCGCTCTTGATCACGCCCGCCTCGTACAGCACGTTGGCGATGTCCGCGATCAACGCGCCCTGCTTGACCTCGATGGTCACCTCACCCGTGCCGGTGCCGTCGTAGTCGGGGGTGACGAAGTAGCTCTGCACCCGGTCGAACCCGTAGAAGGCGCCACCGCCGATCGCGCCGAGCAGCACGAGGGCCAGCATCAGGGCGAGCACCGTACGGCCGCCGCCGCCGGACTTGCCCTTGCCCTTGCGCTTGCGCATCGCGCTGCGCCGGTGCTTGCCCTTCTCACCCCGGTCGCGTTCGTCGAAACCGAGGTCCAGGTCGTCGATCATTACGTCCGCCTCCGCTGCGCGTCTAGCCAGCTCTGCAGAATCTCCACCGCGGCGGCCTGGTCGACCACCGCGCGTTGCCGTTTACCCCGGACGCCCCGCTCGGCCAGCCTACGAGAAGCCACCACGGTCGACATCCTCTCGTCCGTCAGCGTCACCGGAACAGGCGCTATTACATCAGCCAAACGGGTCGCGTACGACGTGGCGTGTACGGCGGCCGGGCCGTGCCGTCCGGCCAGGTTCACCGGGAGACCGACCACCACCTCGACCGCCCCGTGCTCGGCCACGAGCCGGAGCAGCTCGGCAACGTCGGTGGGCACCCGGTCGTCCTCGCTGGTCAGGTCACGGGCGAGGGTGACCAGCGGGGTGGCCAGGATGCCGTCCGGGTCGCAGATCGACACGCCGACCCGGACCTGTCCGACGTCCACCCCGAGACGGACGCCCCGGACGAATTCCCTCACTCGGGCTCACTCCTCCACCGGCCCGCGCCGGGCCGATTCCGTACCGCAGGAACACACCAGGGCGGACCGTCCGGCCCGCCCTGGTACCCCATCGACGGGGACGTCACGCCTCGCTGATCGCCTTTTCCACCGTCAGCAGCAGATTCGGCGCCTCGGCCGCCGGCAGGCCACCGCCCTGCGCCAGGTCGGGGCTGCCCCCGCCCCGGCCGGAGAAGGCCGCCTTGACCAGGTCGTTCGCGGCCAGTCCGCGGCTGCGCGCCGCGCCGTTCACCGCCACCACCAGGGACGCCTTGCCGCCCGCACGGGCCGCCACCGCGACCACCGCCGGCCGCGCCGCATCGATCCGGCCCCGGATCTCCTGGGCGAGGGTCCGCACGTCGTTGCCGGCCGCGCCCTCCGGCGCCTCGGTGCCGACGTACGCGACTCCGCGCACGTCCTTCGCCTGCGCGGCGAGCGCCGCCGCACCGCCGAGCACCAGCTGGGCGCGGAGCTTCTCCAGCTCCTTCTCGGCGTCGCGGAGCTGGGTGACGGTCTGCTCGACCCGGTCGGCAACCTGCTCGCTGGGCACCCGGTACAGCTCCGCCAGTCGCGCGACGAGCAGGTGCTCCTTGGCCAGGAAGCGGAACGCGTCCATCCCGACCAGCGCCTCGACCCGGCGCACCCCGGACCCGATCGACGACTCGGAGAGGATCTTCACCAGCCCGAGCTGCCCGGAGCGGTCGACGTGGGTGCCGCCGCACAGCTCACGGGCGTAGTCGCCGACCTCGACGACCCGCACCTCGTCGCCGTACTTCTCGCCGAAGAGCGCCATCGCGCCGAGCCGGCGGGCCTCCTCCAGCGAGGTGACGAAGGCGTGCACCTCCAGGTCGGCCAGGAGCACCTCGTTGACCTGCTGCTCCACGTCGTGCAGCACGCTCGGCGCGACCCCGGTCGGGGTGTTGAAGTCGAACCGCAGCCGGCCCGGTGCGTTCAGCGAACCCGCCTGGGTGGCCGACTCGCCGAGGAAGTTGCGCATGGTCTGGTGCACCAGGTGGGTGGCGGTGTGCGAGCGGGAGATCGCCCGCCGCCGGGTCACGTCGATCTCAGCGAAGCCCGTCTCCCCGGCCCGCACCTCGCCCCGACGCACCCGCGCCCGGTGCACCACCAGGCCGGGCACCGGCTGCTGGACGTCGAAGATCTCGACCTCGCCGCCACCGACGGTGACCAGGCCCTGGTCGGGCTGCTGTCCACCGCCCTCGGCGTAGAACGGGGTCGCGTCGAGCACCAGCTCGACGGTGTCCCCCTCGACCGCCGCCGCGACCGGGGCACCGCCGGAGAGCAGCGCCCGGACTCTCGCCTCGCGCCTGGTCTCGGTGTACCCGGTGAAGGTCACCGGGCCGCCGCTGTCCAGCACCGACCGGTACGCGGACAGGTCGGTGTGCCCGGTCTTGCGGGCCTTCGCGTCGGCCTTGGCGCGGGAGCGCTGGTCGGCCATCAGCCGGCGGAAGCCCTCCGCGTCGACGGTCAGCCCCTGCTCGGCGGCGATCTCCAGGGTCAGGTCGATCGGGAAGCCGTACGTGTCGTGCAGTTGGAACGCCTTGTCGCCGGAGAGTGCCGGCTTCCCGGCCTGCTTCGTCTCGCTGATCGCGGTGTCCAGGATCGTGGTGCCGGCCCGCAGGGTGGAGAGGAAGGCGTCCTCCTCCGCGTACGCGTACTGCGAGATCCGGTCGAACTCGGTGGCCAGTTCCGGGTACGACGGGGACATGCAGTCCCGGGCCACCGGCAGCAGCTCGGGCAACGCCCGGTCCTGGTAGCCCAGCAGCCGCATCGCCCGGATCGCCCGGCGCATGATCCGGCGCAGCACGTAGCCGCGCCCCTCGTTGCTCGGGGTCACCCCGTCGCCGATGAGCATCAGCGCGGTACGGACGTGGTCGGCGACCACGCGCAGCCGGACGTCGTCCGGGTGCGACTCGGCGGCCACGTGGCCGGAACTCGCGCCGTACCGCTTGCCGGACAGCACGGAGGCACGGTCGAGGATCGGCCGGACCTCGTCGATCTCGTAGAGGTTGTCGACGCCCTGGAGGATGGAGGCCATCCGCTCCAGGCCCATGCCGGTGTCGATGTTCTTCTTCGGCAGGTCACCGACGATGCGGAAGTGCTCCTTGCTGGTCACGTCCGCGATCTCGTACTGCATGAAAACGAGGTTCCAGTACTCCAGGTAGCGGTCCTCGTCGACCTCCGGGCCGCCGTCGCGCCCGTAGGCGGGGCCGCGGTCGTAGTACAGCTCGGAGCACGGCCCGGCCGGGCCGGGGATGCCCATCGACCAGAAGTTGTCGGCCTTGCCCCGACGCACGATCCGCTCGGTCGGCACGCCCACCGACCGCCAGATGTCATATGCCTCGTCGTCGTCCAGGTAGACCGTCGCCCAGATCCGCTCCGGGTCGAGCCCGAAGCCACCCTCCGCCGCCGGCTTCGTGGACAACTCCCAGGCGAGCGGGATCGCCCCCTCCTTGAAGTAGGCACCGAAGGAGAAGTTGCCGTTCATCTGGAAGAACGTGCCGTGTCGGCTGGTCTTGCCGACCTCGTCGATGTCTGGGGTGCGGATGCACTTCTGGACACTGGTCGCCCGCGGGTACGGCGGGGTCTGCTGACCCAGGAAGTACGGGACGAACTGCACCATGCCGGCGTTGACGAACAGCAGGTTCGGGTCGCTGATGGCGGGCAGCGGAGCGGACGGCACCACGGCATGGCCGTTCGCCTCGAAGTGGGCGAGATACCGCCGCTTGATCTCCGCCGTCTTCATCGCTGGGGTTCCTCCGGAAAGATCTCTCGGTCGCCGATGCGCGGGTCCTCCCGCAGCTCGGCGAACTGGTCGTCGAACGCCTCGCCCCGGGCGAACGCCTCGTGGATCTCCTGCTCGCGTTCGGCCATCCCGATCCGGACGTCCTCCACGAAGCTACGCAGCGACTCCATCAGTCCGCCAGCCGATTCCGCCAGCGAGCCGGCGATGCCCTGCGGGGTGTACGCGTGCGCGGTGCGGGTGGCCTTGCGGACCACCATCACGCCGGCGGCGAGCCCGATACCGAGCCAGAACAGACGCCTCATGCCCTCTTCCTCCCGCTACCCGCTCAGCGGTCGCCGCGCTTGGCGGCGCGGCGCTGCTGCTTGATGGTGTCGCGCACCTCGCGCTCGGTCTCGGCGTGCCGGCGGGCGGAGGCGGCCTTGCGCACGCCGTACCCGAAGGCGGCGACCTTGACCAGCGGGTTGGCGGCGGCCGCGGAGACCACGGTGGCCAGGTTCGCCACGTTGGCGGTGACGTTCTGGGCGTGGCTGGTCATGGTGTCGACCTTGGCGAGCTGGAGGTTCACCCCGTCGAGCGAGGTCTGCACCTGGGTAAGGGCGGTGTTGACGTTCTCCACCGTCGTGTTGACGTTGCCGAGCAGCGGCCTGGTCTGCTCGTTGAGGTCGTTGATCATGCGGGTGGTGGCGTCCACGGTGTGCCGCAGTCGCAGGATGGGCAGCGTCAGGATCAGCACCAGCATCGCGAACGCGATCGCCGCCACCAGCGCCGCGACCTCTCCAAGCTCCACGCGTGTCCTCCTCAAGCAGTGTCCCGCCGACCCGTCGTCGGCGGGACGTGCGACCCTCGTACCCATTCCGGCACGTCGTCACCGACCTGGTCGGTGACGACGCCCGGTCCGCCAGCCCCAGACCCTACCGTCAGTGATGGACGCCGGCTCAGGACGGTGACGGTGCCGGTGTCAGATCGTCGAGCGGGTCGTCGGTGAAGGTGGGGAAGGGATCCTCGCCGGTGAGCGACGGGTCCGTGCTCGGCTGTGGCCGGGTCCGGTCGTCGTCGATGGCATTGCGGACCTTCAACGACACCAACGAGCCGGTGCACTCCCCGGCTGCGGCGGGAGACGGCAGCGGCGACGGCGGGACCGCCGGTCGGCCGTCGGCCGGCGGCGGCACACACGTCGGTGGACGGACCCACAGGTCGAGGGTCAACTCGTCCCGCCGCCAGCAGGTGTACGCCCCGGGGGCGGGCTGCTCCGGGCAGCGGTCGATCCGCCACCGCTGCCAGCCGGCGGCGGCCAGCGCCCGCTCGTACTCCGGCGCGGTCTCCTCCGGGGCGCGCTCCGAGGAGGCACTTCGTTCCCGCAACCGACAGTCCTGGATGCACCAGCGGCTCCCGCTGACGTTGTCGACCGGGTCCTGGGCGGCCCAGGTCGGCACCGCCAACTCGTCCAGGGAACCGAAGACCGGGTCGCGGCTCAGCGTCCGGATGGCGAAGAAGGCCGGCACCGCGCCGAGCAGGAGCACGCTCACCGCGACCAGCACTCCGAGTCGGAGCCGACGGCGCTCCCGCATCTGCCGCCGCAGTTCGGAGCGGGCCACGCGGAGCGGCCCGCCGGTACGGGGACCGTCGTCGTCGGACGGTGCGTCCCCGGCGGCGCTGCGCAGCGGCGGTGGGGCGTCCGGCGACACCGGCGGCGCCACGGCGGCACGGGCCACGGCCGGCGGACCGGACGGCGGCGTGGCCGTGGCACGCACCGGACCGGACGGCGGCGCCGCTGGGACGTGGGCCGGACCGGCCGGCGGACGGACCGGACCGGAGGACGGATCGACGGACGGCGGACCGGACGGGTCGACGGGGGGTCCGGGGACGGCAGGAGCACCCGGACCGGACCCGGGACGGGCCGCGCCCCGGGCACCCGGCTCGATCGGGGCCGGAGGACGGGCCGTTCCGCGCGGACCCGCGTCGACCGGGGCCGCAGGGCCGGCTGTCCCCCGTGGGGCCGGCTCGACCGCAGCCGGCGGCCGGGCCGCACCCCGCGCCGGGCCGACGGGCGGTTCGCCCGGCGTCACCCGTGGTCCGGGAACAGGGGCGCCCGGTGCCGGCCGGGCGGCGGTGCCCGGTGCGGACGGCGGCACGACACCCGCTCCATGCGGCGGCACGACACCCGCTCCATGCGGCGGCACGACGCCAGGACCGGACCCGCCAGCCGGTCCGGACGGCCGGACCGGACCCGGCACGGGCGGAACCTGACCCGGGACGGGCGGAACCTGACCCGGGACCGGTGCCGCCGGTCCCGGGCGGGCCGCGCCGCGCGCCGGGGCGGCCGGCTCGGGCCCGGGACGGGGTGGCGGGGCGACCGGGCCGGGACGGGCGGTACCCCGGGCCGGTGGAGTGGTTCGCGGGTCCGGAGCCGGCCCGGCCGGGCCGGGTACCGGAGGACGGGCCGAACCGGTCGCCGGCCGGCCGGGCTCGGTCGGATCGGCGGCCCGACGACGCCCGACCGGCCGGTCGTCGTCCGGCGTGGCGTGGCTGCGACGTCCCCCCGCACGCTCTTCGTCGTGGTCGGCGGCGCCACGTCGCCGGCCGAGGGCGGACGGTGGTTCCGGTCGGTCACCCGGTGCGGGAGCCACCGGACCGGGAGCCACCGGACCGGACGCGGCCGACGCCGGAACCGGCGGGGCGTTACCCGACAACGGGACCGGCGGGGCGTTACCCGACGCCGGCACTGCCGGGACGTCCTGCTCGGGTACCCGCCGCCGGGCCACCGGGCGCTCGTCCGGGGCGGGGGGCCGCGTCCCGCCGACCGCGCCTTCGACGGACACCCGTCCGGCGGGACGCGGCCCACCGGGCACCGCCCGCGGAGCCGGTTCGGGCGCACCCGCCGGACGGCGCGTGCGGTCCACCGCCGGCGGGAGCCCGTGCCCGGGGCGGACCGGTGGTTGGGCCTCCGAGCCGGGACGGACCGGCGGTGCGACCTCGGGGCCAGGACGCGGCGCGGGGCCGGCGGAACCCGGCCACGGACCGTCCGGACGGCCCGGCCGACGGACGGGAGCGGCAGGTGGGACGGTGGATGGTGGGACGGCCGTCGGACCACCCGTGCGGGGCGGGGCGCCGGGTCCAGGCACGGAACCCGCAGGCGGGGCCGGCGCGACGGGTGGCCGGGGGCCGGCGGGCGGGGGCGAAGCGACGGGTGGCCGGGGGCCGGCGGGCGCCGGGTCGGACGCCTCCCGGACACCGGTCTCCGGGCCGATTTCGGTGCGCTGCCGCTTGGCGGTGCGCAGGTCGTCGATCCAGCCGAACTCCTCACCGGCGACCGGCTCCTCCGGCTCCCCCTCCCGGTTGCGCCCCCAGCGGCGTCCCCTGGCCTTGGGGTCCCGACGCTCGTCGGGACCCTCCTCCGGCCGCTCCGCACCACGAGGTCTCACTGGTGACCCTTCCTGGCGGCGTCCGCGCCGCCCTCATCCGCCGGGACGCCGGTCGCGTCCGTCGTGCTCCGTCCGGCCCCCACCGGCACGTCGGCGGTCGGGGTGGTCCGGCCTCTGACGATGCGGCGCAGCAGGGGCAGCCGGGCGGCCACCGCACGCTCCGCGCCGTGCTCGGTGGGCCGGTAGTAGTCGGTGCCGACGAGGTCGTCCGGGACGTACTGCTGGGTGACCACGCCCCGCTGGTCGTCATGCGGATAGCGGTAGCCGGTGCCGTGCCCCAGCCCTCGGGCACCGGCATAGTGGCCGTCGCGCAGCGAGCGGGGCACCGGCCCGCCCCGGCCGGCCCGGACGTCCCGGATCGCCGCCCCGATCGCGGTGGTCGCCGAGTTGGACTTCGGGGCGCTGGCCAGGTGGATCACCGCCTGGGCGAGGTTGAGCTGGGCCTCGGGAAGCCCGACGTACTCCACGGCGTGCGCGGTGGCGGTGGCCACGGTCAGCGCCAGCGGGTCGGCCATGCCGACGTCCTCGCTGGCGAAGATGACCAGCCGACGGGCGATGAACCGGGCATCCTCCCCGGCGACCAGCATCCGGGCCAGCCAGTGCAGTGCCGCGTCGACGTCGGAGCCGCGCATGCTCTTGATGAAGGCGCTGGTCACGTCGTAGTGGGCGTCACCGGCGCGGTCGTACCGGACCGCGGCCACGTCCACCGCCTGCTCGGCCGTGGCCAGGTCGATCCGGTCGGTCCCGAGCGCCGTCGCGGAGGCGGCGGCCGCCTCCAACGCGGTGAGCGCCTTGCGGACGTCACCCGCGGCGAGGCGGACCAGGTGGTCCTCGGCCTCGGGGGCGAGGGTGGGCACGCCACCCAGCCCTCGCTCGTCGGTGACCGCGCGGCGCAGCAGGCTCCGCACCGCGTCCTCGGTGAGCGGTTGCAGGGTCAGCAGCACGCACCGGGAGAGCAGCGGTGAGATGACCGAGAAGTACGGGTTCTCCGTGGTCGCCGCGAGCAGGGTGACCGTCCGGTCCTCGACCGCGGCGAGCAGCGAGTCCTGCTGGGTCTTGCTGAACCGGTGCACCTCGTCGATGAAGAGCACGGTGGGCGGACCGCCGGAGCGGCGTTGCCGGCGGGCCGTCTCGATGACCGCACGGACGTCCTTCACCCCGGCGGTGAGCGCCGACATGGCGACGAAGCGGCGATCGGTGGCCCGGGCGACCAGGTGGGCGATCGTGGTCTTGCCGCAGCCGGGCGGTCCCCAGAGGATCACCGACATCGGGGTCGCGCCGCCGACCAGCTGCCGCAGCGGCGAGCCGGGGGCGAGCAGGTGCTCCTGACCGACCAGCTCGTCGAGGTTCGCCGGGCGCATCCGTACCGGCAACGGGGCGTCGGCGCCGACGGTGTCGAAGCCGTCGACCCCGGACCCGGCGGGCGCGCCGCCGAAACCCGCGGGCGCGCTCGGCGCTGCGGCGGGATCACCGAGAGTGAACAGGGCGTCGGACTCCATCACGAGAACAGTACCGGCCCGGCCCCGTGCCGCCGGAAGCGCGGCACGGGACGGGCCGGTGATGATCGAGAGCGGTCAGCCACGCCCCGGTCGGCGGCCCCGGTACCACCGGCTACCACCCCCGCCGCCCCCGCCGCCCCCACCGCGCGGGCCCCGGCCGACCCCGGCCAGGTGGAGCGAGAGCAGGAGCAGGCCGATCAGGACCAGGGTGTTCCAGTTGAACAGGTCGGGCGCGCCGAAGTTGGTGTTCAGCAGGTCGATCAGCAGGGCGAAACCGAAAACGATGGCCGCGGCGATGGCGAGCATGTCGGTCCTCCGGTAGGGGTCGGGTACGTCGGCCGTGATGTACCCGATCGGTCCGGCCGCCAATCTCCAGCATGGACGGCATCCACGCCCCGACTAGGCTGGCCGCGTGATCGGACAGCGCGGGCGGCACACGGGCGGGCAGCGGTACTGGCGGCCCACGGTCACCACCCGTACGCCCGGCACGTGCTCGGCCGGGACGACGAGCCGCAGGCGTGGCTGCTCGACGGCACCACGGCGTGGCTGCTTCCGCCGAAGGGGGTCCGGTCGGCGGGGCGTTCGGCGCTCCCGGTCCGGCGGTGGAACTGTTCGCGGCGCTCCTGGCCCAGGGGGTCGTCCGCTCCGGACAGTGGCTGCACCTGCCCCGGCTGGGCTCCGCCGACCTGGCCGGGCCGCTGCCGATCGCCCGGCACCACGACTGGGACTTCCTCTGGGCCACCGCCGCGCCCCCGCATCAGCCCGGCGACCCCCGGGTGGTACGCCTCACCGCGTCGGACCTGCCGGCGCTCACCGCGTTGGTCGACGAGGCCTTCCCCACCAGCACCTCACGCCCCGGCGACCCCCGGGTGGTCGACTGGTACGGCATCCGCGCCGGCGACCGGCTGGTCGCTGCCGGCGCGGACCGCAGCCGGGGCGGGATCGGTTTCCTCGCCGGCCTGACCGTCGCGCCGGCCGAACGGGGACGGGGCCTCGGCGCGGCGCTGACCGCCGGCATGACCCGTGCCCTCTTCGCCCGGTACGACCACGTGGCGCTCGGCGTCTACACCCACAACGTCGGCGCGACCCGGTTGTACCGCCGGCTCGGCTTCACCGGAACCCTCGAGCGGACGTCCCTGGGCGTCGGCTGATCCCGCCGAGGCGGTGCGGCTGAGGTGGTAGGCGGTTGAGGTGGCAGGCGGTTGAGGTGGCAGGCGGTTGAGGTGGTAGCAGGGGTCCCCTGTTACCGCCTTTTGTCGAGGAGGGGTCCCCTGCATCCACCTGGCGCACCCGGCGCGGTCCGCGACGACGCGGGACGGCGTCAGCCGCTGGTGGTGGAGACGGGTGCCGTGGCGGGCGTGGCACGGCGGCCGGCCCGCCACGCGGGCAGGTAGAGCGGGGCAGCGACGGCCAGCACCACGGCACCGACCAGCATCGCGGTGCGCACGCTGGTGGCGTCGGCGAGGGCGGTGAGGACGACGCCCCCGAGCGCACCGGCCGGCATGGCCACCATCGAGTTCAGCGAGATCACACTGGTCCGGTACGGACCGTCGACCTGGCGGTGCAGCAGCCCCATGTGCAGCGGGTTCGACGCTCCGTGCACGCTGTAGCAGGCCAGGTAGGCGAGGAGCACGCCGACCGGTCCGGCGAGCAGCCCCATGCCGGCCACGGTGAGCCCCTGCACGATCCGCAGCAGCGCGGCGCTGGGCGCGGCTCCCCACCAACGCGTCAACAGCGGGGTCAGCGCGGCACCGGCCGCCGAGGCGAGCCAGGCGACGGAGCCGGCCGGGCCCAGCAGCGCCGCCGCCCGGTCCGCGTCACCGGTCACCTCGGCGAGGCGTACCGGGAGCAGGGTCTCGAAGGTGACCATGCCGAAGCCCCAGAAGAGTTCCACCGCGACCAGCGCGAGCAGCACCCGCGAGCGGCGCAGCAGCCCGAACGCCTGACCGACCATGCCCGGCGCGGCGGCGATCGAGGACCGCAGCGCGCCCCGGCTGCGGGCCGGACGCGGCTCGACCAGGAGCACCGCGAACGCCACCAGCACGACCACCTGCAGGACGACGGCCACCAGCACCGGCATCGTCAGCGCGCTCACCGGGCCGACCGGGCCGAGCGTGACCAGCCCGCCGCTGATCAGCGCACCGGCGCTGATCGACACGCCGAGGACGGTGCCGCCCTGGCCGAGCCCCTTCTCGTACGCCACGTCGGGGTCGGCGGCGAGGCTGGCGTCGACGTACCAGGAGTCCAGCGGGCCACTGTCCAGCGCCCGGTACAGGCCCTGGAGCAACCAGACCACGACGAAGAGGGCGAACGCGTCGGCAACGACGAAGAGCGCCAGCGAGGCGAGGTTGACCGCGGCGGCGGTGAGGAGCACCGGTCGCCGACCGAGAGCGTCGGCGAGACCGCCGGTCGGGAGTTCCAGCACCAGCACGACGAGCCCCTGGGCGGCGGTGGCCACCCCGATCTGGGCGAGGGTGAGGCCACGCTCCTGCATGAGCAGGACGAAGACCGGGATGAGCAGGCCGACCGGGAGCCACCGGAGCCCGTGCAGGAGCAGGTAGCGGTGGCGGACCTGCCGGACGGTGAGGGCGTTCACCGGGCGCGCTCCTGGGCGGGGAAGGCGGCGTGGACGAAGTGGATCGGCTTCGCGTCGGCCTCGTCGGGCGGCGATGCCTCGCGATAGCTGAGGACGAGCCGCGAGATCTCCTGGTTGAGTTCCTGCAACCGCTGCGGACCGATGACCAGGAAGGCGTCGCTCATGCCGGCGGCGTCGCGCCACTGCGGCGAGTACGTCGCCCGCTCGGCGAGCCACCGTTCGGCCTGCTCGGTCACCCACCGCACGTGTTCGACCTGCATCCACTCCACGGCGGCCCGGGCGTCCGGGTCGTCGTCGTAGTCGCTCGGCTCCCAACTGCTCGTGTCGTGCGCCGCGCGCCACCAGCGCTGCCGGGCGGTGCCCCGGTCCGGCTCCTCGGCCACCAGCCCGACCTCGGCGAGCTGCCGCAGGTGGTAACTGGTGGCCCCGGTGTTGGTGCCGAGGGCCTCGGCGAGCGAGGTGGCCGTCGCCGGACCGTCGGCACGCAGCGCACCCAGCAGCCGCATCCGGAGCGGGTGCGCGAGGACGCGGATCTGCCGGTGGTCCAGCCTGACCGATCGGATCTGCCCGCTCTGCTCGTTCGGCACACTTGCACGATAATTATGCAGAGATGCTGTGCACAAGTTCTGTGCGTTATCGGTACGGGTCGCGACCGTCCGGGGCGACGGCAGGTGGTCAGGGAGCGAGGAACTCGCGTACGCCACGCAGGCGGGTCGTGAGCAGGCGGGCCGCTCGGGAGCTGTCGAGGCGTACCACCCTCGGACGGCGCAGACCCGCCTCGACACTGGTCGTGGTCGTCAGGCCGGTCGGATCGAGCCCGTACCGCCGGGCGACCAGCAGGCCCAGGTCGACTCGGCTGACCGCTTCGGCTCCGGCCACGTTCAGCGGGCCGGCGTGGTCGGACGCGACGACCGCGAGCACCGCGTCGGCCAGGTCATCGACGTGTACCGGACAGCGGACCTCGTCGGTGAAGAGGGCCGCCCGGCCGGCGAGCGCGTCCAGGCAGAGGCGGATCTGGCTGCTCCGCTCGTCCCCGACGATCAGCGAGGTCCGGATCAGCGCGGCGGTGGGGTGGACCGCCCGAACGTCGTCTCGGCCGCCGCCTTCGCCGCCCCGTACGCGAAGATCGGGCTGGGCGGCTCGTCGTCGCCGTACGGCTCGTAGCGCCCGCCGTGCACGGAGTCGCTGGAGACGTGCACCAGCCGGGCCCCCACCGCGGCGGCCGCGACCGCGACGTGGGCCGCCCCGTCGGCGGTGACCGCCCAGTCGTCGTACCGGTAGCTGGTGCCGACGACCGCGTCGGGGCGTACCTCGGAAACCAGCGCGCGGACCGCCTCGCGGTCGCGGACGTCCAGCCGACGCGGCTGCACACCGGGGAGGGCCGGCTCGCGGGCGTGGTACGTGCCGACCACCCGCTCGCCCGTCGCCGCCGCCCGCCGGCACAGTTCGCCACCGAGATGACCGCTCGCGCCCACCACCAGCAGGGTCACCGGTCCGCCTCCCGTCCTCCCTGCGTCCGGACGACCGTACGGCGTGGTGACCGGCCACCGGCCACCGGCCACCGGGCCGGCACGCCCGGGGCGGCCCGGTCGCGGGGAGCCTTCCCCCACCCCACCGCACCCCGGGGTAGCCGCCCCTCGGGCGGGCCCGCCCCCACCGCCCGCGCCCGGCGTCGCACCGGTCGACGGGCCGCCCGTGAGCAGGTGGGAGGCCGCCCGTTCGACGATCCGCACCCGCGACGGCAGGGATGCCGGGGTGACCAGCGTCGCCGCCGCCCGGTATCCCGGGCCGGGGCGCAGGTCCCAGAGCCGGGCCCGCAGGCCGGGCCGCCCGGGGTACCCGAGCAGCCGGGGCGGATCGGAGGGCGGGGTGATCCGGACGTCCCGGATGCGCACCCGCAGCCCGTCGCCGGTCGCCTTCACCACCGACTCCCGCCGGCACCACTGCGCCAGTTCCGTGGACGGGTGGTCGGCCCCGAGGCGTTCCACGTCCACGCCGATCTCCCCCCGGCCGGCGACCGCCACCACCACCCGCCGCCCGGAGTGGGAGACCGAGGCCGAGAGCCGGTGCTCCGGCAGTCGGGGCCGCCCGTGCGGCCCGGCGCAGGCCGGGCACTCCCGCACCACCCGCACCCGGTCGGCCGGTACGCCCCGGTGATGGGCGACCGCCAGCCGCAGCAGTACCGCGCCGAGGGTGGACTGCCGACGGTGGCGAGGATGCCCGATCGCGGCGAGCCGCCGCCGCTCGGTGTCGTCGAGCAGCCGGCCGTGCCAGCGGCGCAGCATCCCCAGGTCGGCCCACCACACGGTGCCCGCCACGACGGGCCGGTGGGTCCGCCGGTGGATCAGAACGACTCCTCGGGGACGTCCATCAGGTCGAGCTGGGCCCCCTGGACGATCTTGCGGTCGGCGGTGAGCCGGGGCAGCACCTCGCGGGCGAAGAACCGGGCCGCCGCCACCTTGCCGGCGTAGAAGGACCGATCCCCGGTGGGGTGGCCGCCGCCGGCCAGGGCGCGCGCCGCGACCTCGGCCTGGACGAGGAGGAGCCAACCGACGAAGAGGTCGCCGAGGGCCAAAAGGACCCGGCGGCTGTGCAGGCCCACCAGGTAGAGCTGCCGGGGCTCCCCGCCCTGGGCCGCACCCAGCCACTCCAGCATCGCGCCGAGGGCGCCCTGCACGTCGGTCACCGCCCGGCCGAGGGCGGTCCGCTCCGCCGCCAGCGGGTCGTCCTCGACCTCCGCGCCGACGAACTCGCCGATCTCGGCGGCCACCGCCATCAGCGCGACGCCCTGGTCCTTGGCGATCTTGCGGAAGACCAGGTCGAGGCTCTGGATCGCGGTCGTGCCCTCGTACAAGGTGTCGATTTTGGCATCCCGGACGTACTGCTCCAGCGGGTAGTCGGTCAGGTACCCCGAGCCGCCGAGGATCTGCAACGACTCGTGACCGAGGATCTCGTACGCCCGCTCCGAGCCGAACCCCTTGACCAGGGGCAGGAGCAGGTCGTTGACCCGGGCGGCCAGCTCGGCGTCCGGTCCGAGGACCATCCGGTCCTGCCAGCGTCCGGTGTAGACGAGCAGGGCGCGCAGCCCTTCGGCGTACGCCTTCTGCAGCATCAGCGACCGGCGGACGTCGGGGTGGGCGATGATCCGTACCCGTGGGGCGGTCTTGTCGGCCATCCGGGTCAGGTCGGCGCCCTGCACCCGGTCCCGCGCGTACGCCACCGCGTTACGGTAGCCGGTGCCGAGGGTGGCGATGGCCTTGGTGCCGACCATCATCCGGGCGTACTCGATGATCCGGAACATCTGCCGGATGCCGTCGTGCCGATCCCCCACCAGCCAGCCGACGGCCGGCACGCCGTGCTGGCCGAAGGTCAGCTCGCAGGTGTTGGAGACCTTCAGCCCCATCTTCTCCTCGACGCCGGTCGCGTAGACGCCGTTGCGCGCGCCGACCTCTCCCGTGGTCGGGTCGAAGTGGAACTTGGGGACGACGAAGAGGGAGAGCCCCTTGGTGCCCGGCCCGCCCACGCCGGGTACGCCGACCGGTCGGGCCAGCACGTAGTGGACGATGTTCTCGGTGAGGTCGTGCTCGCCCGAGGTGATGAACCGCTTGACCCCCTCGATGTGCCAGGAGCCGTCCGGCTGCGGGACCGCCCGGGTGCGCCCCGCGCCGACGTCCGAACCGGCGTCCGCCTCGGTCAGGGCCATTGTGGAGGCCCACTCGCGGTCCACGAAGATCCGGGCCCACCGCTTCTGCTCCGGCGTCCCCTCGTGCCAGAGCACGTTGGCCAGAGGCGGCCCGGAGGCGTAGATCCAGACCGCCGGGTTGGCCCCCATCACCAGCTCACCGATCACCGATCACCGATCACCCGCCAGAGCATCCGGGGCGCGGGCGTGCCGCCCAGCTCCGGGGCCAGGTCGCCGAGCCGCCAGAACCCGGCGTCCAGGAACGCCCGGTACGCCTTCGCGAAGCCCGCCGGCAGCGGCGCCGTGTGGGTCGCCGGGTCGAAGACCGGCGGATGCCGGTCCCCCTCGGTGAACGCCTCCGCCAGCTTTTCCCGGGCGGAGCGGTCCACCTCGGCGAGGATCTGACGGATCGTCTCGACGTCCAGGTCGGGGTACCCGCCCGGGCCGAGGAACCGGTCGACGCCGAAGACCTCGAAGAGGTTGAACTCCAGGTCCCGCAGGCTGCTGCGGTAGTGGCCCATCTGTGCGTGCTCCTGTCTGCTGACGGTGGCGGCTCAACCGCCGTGGATGGCCGCCATGTCGACCTTGGCGCGGTTGTTCGGGAGCAGGAAGGTGACCAGGACGGCGAGGGCGGTGAGGATCGCGGCCACCAGGAACGCGGCGTGCAGGCCGTCCAGGAGAGCCGAGCCCTGTACCGCGCCCTCGCTGATCCGCCCCGACAACCGCTCGTTGGCGACGGTGACCAGGACGGCCAGGCCGACCGCGCCACCCACCTGCTGCGAGGTGTTCATCAGGCCGGAGGCGATGCCGCTCTCCTCCCGGGCGACGCCGCTGACCGCGGCCACCACCAGCGGCACCAGCGCCAGACCGAAGCCCGCGCCGGAGAGGATCAGGGTGGGGAGGAGTTCGCTGACGTACGACCCGTCGACCGTGCTGCGCAGCAGCAGCACCTGGCCGACCCCGACCAGCGCCAGACCGGCCATGATCAGGTTACGGGTGCCCAGGCGGGGGGTGAGCTGCATGGCCGCCCCGGCGAAGACCGCCATGGTGAGGCCGAGCGGGGCCCAGGACAGGCCGGCCCGGATCGGCGACCAACCGTTGATCACCTGCATGTAGAGGCTGAGGAAGAAGAAGGTGCCGTAGAGCGCGGAGGCGGCCAGCACGGTGAGGATGTTGGCCACCGCGATCTGCCGGTTGGCCAGGATACCGAGGCGCAGCAGCGGCTCCGGGGCGCGCTTCTCCCACCAGACGAAAACCGCGATCAGCACGACCGCCCCGGCCAGCCCGCCGATGGTGCGCAGGTCGCTCCAGTCGCGGTGCGAGGTGTTCAGCATGGTGTAGACGAGCAGGAGCAGACCACCGGTGATGGTCGCCGCACCGAAGCCGTCCAGTCGGCGCGGGCCGCCGGCCGTCTCGATGCTGGCGCCCCCGCGCAGGCCGGCCACGGTGAGGACGAGCAGCACCACGCCGACCGGGACGTTGATGAAGAAGACCCAGCGCCACCCGATCGTGTCGGTGATCAGCCCGCCGAGAAGCACGCCGGTGGTGCCCGCGATGCCGGAGAGGCCACCCCATACGCCCAGCGCCTTGCCCCGCTGCTCGGCATTGGTGAAGGCGCTGACCAGGATGCTCAGCGCGGCCGGGCTGAGCAGCGCCGCGCCGAAGCCCTGCACGCCCCGGGCGATGATCAGCGCCGTGTCGGACTGGGCGAGCCCGCCCGCCAGCGACGCGCCGACGAAGACGACGAGGCCGACCAGGAACATCCGCTGCCGGCCGAAGAGGTCCGCGCCCCGCCCGCCGAGCAGCAGGAAGCCGCCGAAGAGCAGCATGTACGCGTCGACCACCCAGGCCAGGGAGGAGGTGGAGAACTCCAGGTCGGTCCGGATCGACGGCAGAGCCAGGTTGACCACCGTCTCGTCGAAGATGACGAGCAGTTGGGCGCCACAGGTGATGGCGAGCAGGAGCGCGACCCGCCCCCGGCTCAACATCTGGTCCCGTCGGGGCACGGCGGCTTGCACCATCACAGCTCCTCAGCAGTGCTCGGTGGGTGGCGGGGGTAACGCCCGGACGGTCCGGGGCGGCACCGGCCCCGACAGGCGGTGAGGCCGGCACGCATGGTCGTCGGATCCGGCCGGCACCGGTCGGACCGGACGGTCTCCGGAGCGACCCACCCGGCTCGCGTGGCCCGCTCGGGCGCGGGTCAGTCGCCGAAGGCGCGCTGCTGGCGGCGGCGCAGCGAGCCGGCCAGCAGCTTGACCACCGGGCGGGCCGGCACACCCGCCCGTTCGCCCGGCTCGGCGACCGAGTCCAGCCAGGGCGGCACGAAACCGAGTGTCCACTTCGGCGCGGTCCTGAGCATGTTCCGCTCGAACCGGCTCCAGGCGGACGCCTCCAGGGCCGGGGCCAGCCGGTCGGTCAGCTCGCGCTCCTCGTCGGCGCAGTGCGCGGCGAGCGAGTCCCGCAGCCGCTGCACCGCCACGCCGAACTCGGCCCACGCGGTGGCCGGGGCGCCGTCGAGGGCGACCAGCCGCCCCCGGACGTCCTTGAGATGACCGAGCAGCTCGGCGTGCTCCCCCGTCATCAGGGTCAGCACGTCCTCGCCGGCACCGCGCTCCCGCAGCATCGGCCAGAAGAACTCGTCCTCGCCCTCGTGGTGGTGCTCGATGATCTGGAGGATCCGGTCGGCGTAGTCGATCAGGGCCGCCGCGCGCGCCGGATCGGCGGCGCGGGACAGGCCGGTGGCCGTGGTCGCGATACGACCCAGATCGCGCAGCTCGCCCGGTGTGCGAGCCGCATCGTGAGGTGACCGGAGGGAAATCCGACGGCTGGCTGACTGGACATGACCGACTCCTTGCTGCGGCGGCGCTGAACGCACGCCGACCGTATCAGCTATTGACCCACACCGGCGTCACAATCTCCTAAGCCCTGACCGGAGCATCGCATGCGGACCGATTGCCGGCGAATCGCGACCGAGGCTGGCCTTTTCTGACAGCACATATTGAATCGGACGGATCAGGCGCTGAACGGTAAATCCAGAGTGGATCGTCGGCTCCGCAAACCATGGCCAATGCGATCCACTTTCGATAAAGTGCGGTACTTGTTTGCTGCGCGAGCCGTGGACGGGGACCGCCAGATGACAGTGCGTACACCGATCCGTTACCCGAACGGCGCCGTCGGTGGTTCCCATCCCCATTCCGTCAGACCCGTCGACCGCATTCCCCGCCCCGGGCCCGTCCGTTGCGACGAGCGGTCCCGGGGCCGGCCCGGCACGCGTCCCTCTCCGACGACCAGCCCCGGAAACGGGGACGCGCCGCGATCGCACCGCTCGAACCCATAGATCAAGAGGTAGGTACCTGGACGGCAGAGAACACCGCTGGTTCATCCTGACCGCGTCCGTGGCGCCGCTGATCGGCGTCGTGGTGGCGATGGTCCTGCTCTGGAACAGGCTGTTCGGCTGGTCGGATCTCGTGGCCCTGGTGGTCATATACACGATCTGCGCCTTCGGCATCTCCACCGGCTACCACCGGCTGCTGACCCACCGGTCGTTCCGGACGACCCGTCCGATCTACCTCGCCCTGGCCACGGCCGGGGCGATGGCCGGGCAGGGCCCGCCGATCATCTGGGCCGCGCACCACCGTCGGCACCACCGGGTCGCCGACCGGGAGGGCGACCCGCACAGCCCGCACCTGGCTTGGAGCCCGGCGTCAAGGGCATCCTGCGGGGACTCTGGCACGCCCACCTCGGCTGGCTCTTCGACGTCGACCTGCGCTCGGAGCCGATGCGCTACTGCCCCGACCTGGTCCGGGACCGGGCCCTGCGGTGGATCAGCGAGAAGTTCGTCCTGGTCGTCCTCGCCGGCATCGTGCTGCCCGGCCTGATCGGGCTCGCCCTCACCGGCACCCTCGTCGGCGCGCTGACCGGTGCCCTCTGGGGTGGTCTGGTCCGGCTGTTCCTGGTCAACCACATGACCTACGCGGTCAACTCGGTCGGGCACTACTTCGGCCGCCGCCGGTTCGGCACCCTGGACCACTCCCGCAACGTGGCCTGGCTGGCCATCCCCTCCTTCGGCGAGGCCTGGCACAACAACCACCACGCCTTTCCCCGCTCGGCCCGGCACGGCATGAAGTGGTGGGAGGTGGACCTCAGCGCCATCTTCATCTGGTCGCTGGAGAAGGTCGGCCTGGCCACCCACGTGATCCGGATCGACCCGGAGCGGCTGGCCATGCGCGAGGGCGGGGTGAGCCTGGTCGGCAACGTCAAGCCGGACCAGACTCCGGCGACCACCGCGGAGGAACTGCTGACCGCACCGGCGGCCCCGCCGCTGTCCGAGCGCCGGTCCACGTCCGATCTGGTCTCGGTCACCGACGTCGAATGAGGACACCGACCGCCGTACCGGCCCGGAGGGGGACGCCATGCAGCTGTGGGAGCGACTGACCGGAGCCGGGAACCAGGGCCGGTTGCACGCCTGGGCCGGCAACCGCTTCACCGCGACGCCCTGGTCGGAGGTGGTCGCCGACGGCCGGGGCGCGGCGGCCACGCTGCGCCGGGCCGGGGTGCGCCCGGGCCGGCAGGTGGCCGCCGTCCTGGACAACTCCCCCGGAGGCGGTGCGCGGCCTGCTCGGGGTCTGGCTGGCCGGCGGGGCCGTCGCGTCACTGCCGGTGCCCACCCGGGGCATGGACCGGCAGGAGTACGCGCGGCACCTGGAGACCCTGGTCGGCAACCTGGACGCGCCGGTGCTGCTGGCCGACGAGAAGCTGGTGCCGCTGCTGCCGGAGTCGGTGCTCCGCCGCCTGGCGGTGCGGTCCTGGCAGTCGCTCGCCAGCGACGGCCGGATCGACGAGAGCCCGCCGGAGGCCGACGGGCTGGCGTTCGTCCAGTACTCCTCGGGCAGCACCAGCGTGCCCAAGGGGTGCACGCTGACCACCCGGGCCATCGGCCGCCAGCTGGAGATGATCCTGGCCATGGCCGGCAGGGTGCCCGGCGAGGAGACGGTCGCCTCCTGGTTGCCGCTCTCCCACGACATGGGCATGTTCGGCTGCCTGCTCTACGCCTGGGCGCACGACTTCGGCCTGGTGCTGTCCACCCCGGAGCGGTTCATGATGTCGCCCCGGACCTGGTTCCGGGACATGGCCGAGTACGGCGCCACCATGACCGCGGGCACCAGCACCGCGCTGCACCTGGCCGCGCGGGGGCAGCGCAGTGGCGCGCTGTCCGCCCCGCTGAGGCTGCGGGTCTGCGTGGTCGGGGCCGAGCGGGTGGAGTGGGAGGCACTGCGACGCACGGTGGCCGCGTTCGGGCCGCAGGGGCTGCGGGCGGAGGCGCTGATGCCGGCGTACGGGCTGGCCGAGGCGACCCTCGCGGTGACCGCCTGCCCGCACGACGAGGCACCGCGCTTCCTCGACGTCGACGGCAACCGGCTGGCCGACGGCGAGGTGGTGGCGTGCGCCGCCGACGACCCGGCGGCGACCCGGGTGGTCTCCACCGGCCGGCCCTGCGCCGGAGTCGAGGTGGACGTCGCCGAGCCGGGACGCCTCTCCGAGATCCGGGTCGCCTCGCCCAGCCTGGCCAGCGGCTACTTCGCCGACGCGGAGCGCACCGCCGCCCGGTTCGTCGACGGCCGGCTGCGCACCGGCGACCTGGGCTTCCTGCACGACGGCGAGCTGTACGTGGTGGGCCGCTCCGACGACCTCCTCCAGGTCGGCGGACGCAACGTCTACGCGCGGGAGATCGAGAGCACGATCGACGGGTTGGAGTCGGTCCGCAAGGGCTGCGCGGTGATCGTCGACGTGGCCGAGGGCGGCCGGAGCGAGGTGGTGCTGCTCGTGGAGCTGCGCAGCCGTAGCAACGACTACCGGGCCTTCGCCGAAGAGGCGGCGGCGATCGCGATGACCAAGGCCGGGGTGCCGCTGGCCGAGTGCGTCTTCCTGGAGAAGGGCACGCTGCCCAAGACACCCAGTGGCAAGATCCAGCGGTTCCGGTGCCGGACGCTGCTGGCGTCCGACGCGTGGCGTCCGCTGGCCCGGGTGGCCGTCCGCTGAGGTCGCTGCCGCGACACGCAGAAGCCGGGGTAGGAATCCGCTTCCCCACCCCGGCTTCGTCGTCGGAGCCGGCCGGCGACTAGCCGCCGGCCCCCCAGCGGACGGCGGCGGCGCCGGCCATGTCCCCGGCGTGCGCGAAACCGGCCAGGACCAGCAGGTCGCCCGAGCGCACCCGGCCGTCCCGGACGGCCTCGGTCAGCGTGATCGGCACGGCGGCCCCGAAGAGGTTGCCGTACTCGTCGAAGGTGCAACGCCTCCCGCCAGTTGCGGAACATCCGGTCCGGCTGGTTGGTGATCAGCACGTCGATGTCCGGCGTACGGGTGCCGATCCGGTCGCAGAGCGCGGTGACCACCTGGGGCAGGAGCTGGTTGCCCCGGCCGATGATCTTCGCGACCTTGGAGTCGGTGAAGCTGACGTCCATCTCGCTCTGTCCCGGCTGCCAGTACTTCCGGTCGTCGTCGAAGGCCAGGCCGACGTCGGTGGCGTACTCGACGTACTGGCGGACCTCCACGTCGAGGATCGGGGACTCGTCCCCGATCCGCAGGTAGCCGACCCCGCAGTCGTCGCCGGGGACCGGCGCGTGCGACCTGGTGCGGATGGTCGGCTGGGTGAAGACCTGGCCGGCGCTGTTCTGCACGTTGCACAGCAGCGCGGTACGCGCCCCGCCGGACTGCATGATCTGCTTGGCGACCTTCAGCATGTAGACGAAGGAGACGCAGCCGCCGTTGTACACGTCGAGCACCCACTCCGGGCGCTCGCCGAGCCGGTGGGCCACCTCCGCCCCGGCTCCGGTGAACGGCAGGTCGGGCAGGAGCACGTTGGTGAGGAGCAGGTCCACCGGCCCGTCGCCACGCTCGCGCGCCCGTTCCAGCACCGGCCGGGCCGCCCTCACGATCAGGTCGGCCGCGGTCTCCTCCGGCCCGATGTGCCGGCGGTACTTCGGCGACTTGAACATCACGCTGTCGTCGAGAGCCGCGTCCGCGCCCCGGTAGAACTCGGTGCCGACCCGGTTCTCCGGCAGGGCGCTGTCGACGTCGACCAGGCTGACCGGGGTGGTCATACCGACGCTCCCGCACGCACCACGTGGCCGGTCACCGGGATGCCCCGGCTGTGCCGGTACTCCAGAATCGCCTTGAGGTTGTCCAGCTCGGCCCGGTGCCCGGCGTAGAACAGGGGCCACATGTCCCCCACCCAGACCCGGTTCGGGTCGGCGACCAGGTGCCGATTGGGGTTGTCGTCGTAGTACGGGTGCCGGCAGTTGGTCCAGACCAGCACCGAGCCCGGCTTCTTGAGCACCAGCTCGGCGGGAATGATCCGGTTGATGTAGATCATCCACAGCTCGTCGCCCTGGTCCCAGGCGCAGTGGTAGTCGACGGTCAGCGCCTCCCGGTTGGCGACCACCTTCGCGTAGATGCGGGTGTCGTCGGCCAGCGTGTCCCAGCCGACGTGCAGGCCGTCGGTGGCACCGGGAACCGGCTCGAAGTGCCGGGTGCTGTACGTCCACTCGTCGAGGTTGCGCAGGTCGGCGAGGTAGTCGAAGACGTCCTCCGGCGGGCAGTCGATGTAGTCCTGCACGGTGCAGAACTGCCCGTACACCGCGTCGTGCGGGTAGACCGCGTGGGTCATCTCCGCCGCCTTGGCCAGCGCAGCCTCCCTGGGGGTGGTCTCGCAGCGCAGCAGGTTCGGGATGTCAGCCAACGGCGACGACGGGCTGGTCATGAGGTGCTCCTTGGGGACTGACGGTGTCGAGATGGTTGAGGAACGGTACGAACGGCGGGATCTCCCGCGGACTCACGTCGACGCAGACCACGGCCGGCGACCGGGTCGACCGGTGCGCGACCAGGGCCTGCCGCAGTTCGTCCGCCGTCCGGGCGTGGGTGACCGGCAGCGTCGGGAACATGCCCCGGATCCCGGCGGCCAGGTCAGTCGGTCGGAACTCGTTGAACGTGTACGCGTCGTCGTAGTAGAGCTGCTCGCGGGTGACGCACATGCCGTGCGCGTTGTTGTTGACGACCACGAACGTCACCGGCAGGTCGTGCTCGACCGCAGTGTGGATCTCCATGCCGTGCATGAGGAACCCGCCGTCGCCGATCACCACGTAGCTGCGCTGGCCGGTGGCGAAGGCGGCCCCGATGCCCGCGCCGAGGCTGTGCCCCATGCCACCCATCCCCAGCGCGACGACGAACCGCCCGTCGCGCGGCGTGGCCACGTAGTGGATGACGCCCGCGGCGGCGTTGCCCGCGTCGGCGACCACGGTCGCGCCGTCCGGCACGGCCGCGCCGACCGCCTCGACCGCGTCGCGCAGCCGCATGCCCTCCCCCTCGAACGGCGGGACGCTGAGGAAGCGCAGGTCCGCCCGGTCCGGGGGCGGTGGGGCGGGACGGGCGGCGCGCAGCCGCCCGGTGACCGCCCGCAACTCGACGCGCAGGTCGCCGTCCACGTACAGCGCGTCCGGGTCACAGAAGGCCGGCTCGGCCCCGAAGCAGACCAGCTCGGTGCCGGCGAGCAGGGCGTCCAGGCCGCCGCGGGCCATCACCGGCAGTCGGGTGCCGACCAGCACGCAGAGCCGGGCCCGGCGCAGGGCGTCGGTGACGCTCGGGTGCCCGATCACCCCGGCGACGCCGACGAAGCGGGGATCGTGGTTGGAGAAGACGTCCTTGCCGTCGGGCACCACGGCGACGCGGGCGTCCAGCGCGGCGACGAACTCGGCCAGCTCGGCGCGGGCGCCCCGGCGGGCCACCTCGTCCCCGGCGATGACCAGCACCGGTTCGCCGGCCAACTCCACCAGCCGGTCGGCGGCGCGTTCCCGGGCCGCCGCGGCGGCGACCGGCACCCGCCGGGCGGCGAGCAGCTCCCCGATCTGCGGCGGGTCGACGAGGACGGCCTGCTGCACGTCTTTGGGCAGCAGCAGCACCGCCGGCCCACCGGGCAGCGCCCGGGTGGCGGTGAGCGCGTCGGCCAACGCCGGGGCGAGGTCCGCCGGGTCGTCGACCCGCGCGCAGTACCGGCTGATCGAGGAGAACAGCCGGTACGCGTCGAACGAGCCGGCCAGTCCGCTGGTGTCCTGGAAGGCCCCCCGACCCTCCAGCGGGCGGGACGGCTGCCCCACCACGGCCAGCAGCGGCACCCGGGAGGCGTACGCCTCGGCGACCCCCGGGACCAGGTTCATCGCCCCCGCGCCGGAGGTGGAGACGGCCACCGCGAGCCGCCCGGTGGTGCGGGCGTACCCGTCGGCCATGGCGGCGGCGGAGAACTCGTGCTTCGCCACCACCGCGCGGACCACCCCGTCGCAATGGTGCGCCGCGTCGTACAGATCTTCAATGTTGGCGCCGCCGACGCCGAAAATGTGCCGCACCCCGACTCGATGCAACGATCTGATCAGATAATCGACTACCCGGTACGGTCTGTCCATTATGGATGGCCCCCGCGCGGCACCTCGAAACCTATGTCCCCCCAGAGTTGCTCATCATGCCCCGGGCTATCGTCCACACACAAGGTCGCAATGGAGGGTCGCCCGAAACCATCCACTGTGGCATGATCCAGCGGACCGACCTTCCGAGGGTTGGCGATACGCATTCTCGATGCGGCGGTCAGTGACACCTCTCGCTGTCGAATGCGCAATCACACCACGTGCACGAGGAGTGACGCAGTGATTACCGTTGAACAGGTCTGCGAAATGGTGCAGAAGAAACTGCGTGGAAAGAACGCCGACGAGATGTCGCTCGGCGCCCAGACCGCCTTCGACGACCTCGGACTGTCCAGCCTCCAGGTGGCCGACATCGTCTACGGCATCGAGGACCAACTCGGCATCGAGTTCGACCCGTCCCGCGCGGCGGACGTGAAGACCATCGGTGACCTGGTGGACCTGGCCAACTCCACGGCCCAGCTCCAGGCGTAGGTCGTGTCCGTCCACGCACCGCTGGCCGACGCCCCGGCGGCCGGAGCCGACAACGGCCGCTACGACGGCGCGTCCATGGACGCCATCCAGCAGCACTACGACCTCTCGAACGACTTCTACGCGCTCTGGCTCGGCCGGTCGATGGCCTACAGCTGCGCGATGTGGTCCGGGCCGGAGGACGACCTCGACGCCGCCCAGCTCCGCAAGTTCGACTACCTCGTCGAGGGGGCGCGGGCGACCGGAGCGCGCCGGGTGCTCGACGTCGGGTGCGGCTGGGGCGGGTTGAGGGAGCGCCTGGTGGGCACGCACCGGGTGGAGCAGGTCGTCGGGTTGACGCTCAGCGACTCGCAGGCCGAGTGGGTCCGGGCACGCGCGTCGGACGGGGTCGAGGTGCACGTCCAGGACTGGCTGGACCACACCCCGACCGAGCCGTACGACGCGGTGATCTCGATCGGCGCGTTCGAGCACTTCGCCCGGGAGGGGCTGACCCGGGCGGCACGCGTCGCCGCGTACCGCGAGTTCTTCACCCGGTGCCGTGGCTGGCTGCGCCCCGGCGGGCGGATCGCCATCCAGACCAACATCAAGGGCAACAACGTCCGGATGGACCGGCAGACCGTCGCCGACCTGCTCTTCATCATCGAGCGGATCTTCACCGAGTCCGAGATCCCGGCGCTGTCCGAGGTCATCCAGGGCAGTGAGCGGATCTTCGACGTGGTGTCGGTCCGCAACGACCCCGACCACTACGCGCGGACCTGCGCGCAGTGGCTGGACGGCCTCCGGCGCAACCGGGAGCGGGCCCTGGAGCTGGTGGGCGAGGAGCAGGGCGCCGAGTACGAGCGGTACCTCTCCGCCACCGTCGGACACTTCGAACGCCGGCACCTCGGGCTGGCCCGACTGCTCCTCGAGGCGGTCTGAGACGTCGCTGCCGCGACGGATCAGCGATTGGAGCGCTGTGCCGAACTATCGACATGAGGTCTACTGGCAGACCACCGAGGCCGCCGAACCACAGGACGCCCTGACCGGCGACGTCGAGTGCGACGTCGCCGTCGTCGGTGCCGGATTCACCGGCATGTGGACCGCGTACTCGCTGAAGAAGGCGCGCCCGGAGCTGTCCATCCACCTGCTCGACGCGGGGCTCGCCGGGGGCGCGGCCTCCGGCACCGCCGACGGTTTCGTCACCCCCACCCTCGGCAAGGACCTGGACCAGTTGATCCGGGTCTACGGGGCGGAGGCGGCCGGCAAGGCGTCCGCGATCGTCGGTCGGTCCGTCCTGGAGATCGGCCGGTTCTGCCGCCGGGAGAAGGTCGACGCCGAGTACGAGGCGAACGACTACCTGATGGTGGCGCTCAACGACGGGCAGCTCGCCCGCCTGGAACACGACCGGCGGCTCGCCCTCAAGCTGGGCAGTGACACCAAGATCATGGACGCGGCGGAGGCCCGCGCCTACGTCGACTCCCCCGAGATCAAGGGGGCGGTCCGGGTCGGCGGGGCGCTGGTCAACCCGTTCAAGCTGGCCCGGGGCCTGGCCCGGACGCTGCGCGCGGCGGGCGTGGCCATCCACGAGCGCACCGCCGTGCAGCGGTGGAGCCGGCGGCGACGCCGGGTGCCGCGCACACGGTGGTGACCGCCGCCGGGCGGGTCCGGGCACCACAGGTGGTGCTGGCCACCAGCGCGTCGCAGTACACCTTCCCGGAGTTCCGGCGCACCGTGCTGCCGATGTGGAGCTACGTGCTGATCGGCGAGCCGCTCGGCGAGGAGCAGCTCGGCCGGGTGCACTGGCCCGGACGGGAGGGTCTGGTCGAGGCGAAGACGTTTCTCCACTGTGGTCGGTTTACCGCCGACAACCGGTTGATGTGGGCCGGCGGACGGGCCTACTACTACCCGCGCAACCCGTTCGACCGGGCCCACCAGGAGAACCCGGCGATCTACCGGGAGCTGACCGAGTCGTTCGCCCGGTTCTTCCCGGCCTGGCGGGACGTGCGGTTCGAGTTCGCCTATGGCGGGGTCATCGACATCACCCGCGACATGATGCCGCACTTCGGCACGCTCCGGCCCGGCCTGCACTACGGGTACGGCTACTGCGGCAACGGCATCGCCGCCACCCACACCGGGGGGCGGATCCTGCGTGACCTGGTCCTCGGCGAGACGACCGACTACTCGACGCTGGCCCTGGTCGACGCGCCCCGACCGACCTTCCCGCCGGAGCCGATCAGCTTCGCCGGCTACCAGGTGCTGTCCCGGGTGTACGAGTGGAAGGACCGGCGCGGATGAGCCGGCAGAAGATGATCGTCCTCACCGGAGCGTCCGGAGTGGTCGGGCAGTCGATCGTCCGGGAGCTGGCCGGTCGTCCGGTGCTCTGCCTGGTCAACTCGGGCAGCGTGGCCGGTCCCGGGGTGGAGATGCTGCGGGTCGACCTGTCCCGCCCGCAGCTCGGCCTCGACGACGACGGCTACGCCGACCTGGTCGCCCGCACCGGCGCGGTCATCCACTCCGGCGGGCTGACCGACTGGGGGCAGTCGCCCGAGCGGTACCAGCGCACCAACGTGGACGGCACCCGCGAGGTGATCGAACTGGCCCGCCGGGCCGACGCGTCGATCTACCACCAGAGCACCTCCTTCGTGCACGCGCTGGCCCCCTCCGCCCCGCTGCCGCTGCGGCCGACCAACGTGGTCACCGCGTACGTCCGCTCCAAGCTCGCCGCGGAGGAACGGCTGCGGGCCTCCGGCGTGCCGTACGTGATCTTCCGGCCGACGAACCTGATCGGTGACGCGGCGACCGGGCTGACCTCGCGCGGGCAGATCGTGCAGCTCATGTCGGACTGGATCTGCCGGGGCCGGGCGAAGCTCTTCCCGGCCCACCCCGGCAACCTGGTGGACATCGTCCCGCAGGACACCCTGGCCCGGGCCACCATCGCCGCGCTGGACGCGGGCGACCACGGCCGGGAGTACTGGGTGACCTACGGCAAGGAGGCGATGACCGTCGACGAGGCGCTGGAGATCTGCGTCGAACACGCCCGCCGGCGCGGCAAGGAGATCACCCGCCCCCGGGTGATCCACCCGGACGACCTGACCGAGGCGGAGCTGGCCGCCCTGGCCCCGATGTCCCGCCGGTACGTGGAGGTCCTCGCCGATGTCAGCGAGTGACCGCGTGCTCCGGCGGGGCCCTCCCTCCTCCCTGGACGAGCTGCGCAGCCGGTACGGCCTGCCGCACGTCTCCGACCGGGACGCCTACCGACGAAGCCTCGAGTACTGGAGCGAGCAGGGTGCCTGACGACACGGAGCACACGTCCACCGACGGCCGGTGGGAGCCGCCGGCGCTGGCCGGCAGCGTCGCCGTGGTGACCGGCGGCAGCCGGGGGGTCGGGCGCGGCGTCGCCCTGGCCCTCGGCGACGCCGGGGCGACGGTCTACGTCACCGGGCGCAGCACCCGGGCCGACGGGCGCACCGAAGGGCTGCCCGGCACCGTCGACGACACCGCCGACGAGGTGACCCGGCGCGGCGGGCGGGGCATCGCGGTGCGCTGCGACCACCACGACGACGCACCGGTCGCCGCGTTGTTCGCGCGGATCGCCACCGAGCAGGACGGCCGGCTCGACCTGCTGGTCAACAACGCCTGGAGCGGGTACGAGCGCTCCGACGAGGCCCGCTTCGACGCCCCGTTCTGGCACCAGCCGATGTGGCGGTACGACGCGTACGCGGCGTCGGTGCGGGCGCAGTTCACCGCCAGCCGGCACGCGGTGGAGCTGATGCTCCCCCGGGACGCCGGCCTGCTGGTCACGATCAGCTACACCGACGGGGACACCTACCTCGGGCAGGCGGCGTACGACATGTTCAAGGCCGCCTCCGACCGGCTCAGCCGGGCGATGGCCGGTGACCTGCGCAAGACGAAGATCACCTCGGTCGGGCTGCACCCCGGTTTCGTCCGCACCGAGCGGGTCGAGGCGGCCTGGTCGGCGCTGGGCAGCGGCCCGGCGGCCGTGGTCCACTCCGCCGAGTACGTCGGTCGGGCGATCGCCCACCTGCTGGCCGACCCGTCGGTGCGGGAGGAGTCCGGGCAGGTCCTCGCCTGCGGTGACCTCGCCCAGCGGTACGGCTTCTCCGACGTCGACGGCCGCCGCCCCCCGGCGTTCAGGCTGGAGGGCATGATGAGCCTGGCCACCCGGATGGAGCGGCTGAACAAGGTCATCGCGGCCCAGAAGCGCGCCGCCGAGAGCTGAGGCGGCGCCGGATCCGACAGAGCCGGGATGGACGTCGTCCACCCCGGCTCTCGTCGTCCGGGCGGTGGATCAGGTCGGGTCGGCCACCGGGGCGGCCGGGCCGGCGGTGCCGGTGTGCGCGGCGGCCGGTGCCTTCGGCTTGGCGTCGATGCCCGCCTCGGTGCGCTGCTGGACGGTGATCGGGGTCGGCGCCCCGGTCAGCGGGTCGAAGCCGCCCCGGGTCTTCGGGAAGGCGATCACCTCGCGGATCGAGTCCGCGCCGGCGAGAAGCATGCAGACCCGGTCCCAGCCGAACGCGATGCCGCCGTGCGGGGGCGGGCCGTACTTGAACGCCTCCAGCAGGAAGCCGAACTTGTCCTGCGCCTCCTCCGGGGTGATGCCGAGCAGGTCGAAGACTCGCCGCTGCACGTCGCCCCGATGGATACGGATCGAGCCGCCACCGATCTCGTTGCCGTTGCAGACGATGTCGTAGGCGTACGCCAGGGCCCGGTCGGGAGCCTGGTCGAACCGGTCCATCCACTCCGAGTTCGGCGAGGTGAACGGGTGGTGCACCGCCGTCCAGCCGCCCGCCCCGCCGGCTTCCTGGTCGAGGACCGGCTCGAACATCGGCGCGTCGACCACCCAGCAGAACGCCCAGGCGCTCTCGTCGACCAGCTTGGCCCGCTTGGCAATCTCCACCCGGGCCGCGCCGAGCAGCTCCTGCGCCTCGCGGGTGTTCGTGCCGGCGGCGAAGAAGACCGCGTCACCGGGCTTCGCGCCGACCGCGTCGGCCAACCCGGCGAGGTGCTCGGCGGAGAGGTTCTTCGCCACCGGGCCGCGCGGCTCGCCGGTCTCGGCGTCGAGCACCACGTACGCCAGGCCCTTCGCGCCGCGCGCCTTGGCCCAGTCCTGCCAGCCGTCCAGCTCCTTGCGGGTCTGCGCGGCCCCGCCCGGCATGACGACCGCACCGACGTACCCGCCCGCGTCGATCGCGCCGGCGAACACCCGGAACGCGGTGCCGCGCAGGTAGTCGGTCAGCTCGGTCAGCTCGACGCCGTAGCGCAGGTCCGGCTTGTCGGAGCCGTACCGGGCCATCGCGTCGTGCCAGGTGATCCGGGGGATCGGCCGGGAGATCTCGTGGCCGGCGAGGTCCCGCCACAGCTCCGCGACGATCGCCTCGCCGAGGTCGATCACGTCGTCCTCGGTGACGAAGGACATCTCGATGTCGAGCTGGGTGAACTCCGGCTGCCGGTCGGCGCGGAAATCCTCGTCGCGGTAGCAGCGGGCGATCTGGTAGTACCGCTCCATGCCGCCGACCATGAGCAGCTGCTTGAACAGCTGCGGGGACTGCGGCAGGGCGTACCAGCTGCCCGGCTGGAGCCGGACCGGCACCAGGAAGTCCCGGGCGCCCTCGGGCGTCGACCGGGTCAGCGTCGGCGTCTCGATCTCCAGGAAGTCCCGCTCGTGCAGCACCTTCCGGGCGAGCTGGTTGGCCCGGGAACGCAGCCGCATGGCGTTGGCCGGACCACCCCGGCGCAGGTCCAGGTAGCGGTAGCGGAGCCGGACGTCGTCGCCCGCCTCGACCTGGTCGTCCACCGGCAGCGGCAGCGGCGCCGCCTCGGAGAGCACCTCCAGGCCGGTGGCGGTCACCTCGACGTCGCCGGTCGGCAGCTCCGGGTTCTCGTTGCCCTCGGGGCGGCGGGTCACCTCGCCGGTCACCTTGACACAGAACTCGTTGCGCAGCGCGTGCGCGTCCTCCTCGCGGAGGACCACCTGGACCACACCGGAGCCGTCGCGCAGGTCGACGAAGATGACGCCGCCGTGGTCGCGCCGGCGGGCGACCCACCCGGCGAGCGTCACCGTGGTGCCGGCGTCCGCCGCGCGCAGGCCGCCGGCGTCATGGGTACGGATCACGACTTGCGTCTCCTCATCTGCGGTCCAGCTTTACCCCTCGCATTGTGTCAGGGGCACCCGGTGCGGACCGGCACCGGGCGGCTCCCGGCCGGGAACGGCACGGCGCGTCCCCTGGCCGGCGACCCGCCCCCCGTCGGAAGCCACCCTCGCGGCGCGATACGGTCGAGATCATGAGCATCGTCTTCGCCGACCGCGGCCTGCACCTCGGCATCCTGAACGCCCTCCTGACCGACGAGGTGATCGCCGAGGCCGACCTCAGAGCGATCATCGAGTCGACCGGCCCGGACGGCCCGGACGACGGCTATCCGGGCCCGGGGCCGCGCCTGGCGGCGTCGCTGGACCTCCTGCACGCCGTCGCGGTGCCGTCCACCGCGGCCACGGCGATCACCCACCTGGACTTCGACGGCGGCAACGATATCTACATGCTCGTCGAGCAGACCCTGGACATCGACACGGGCGGCGAGTCCGACGACTACAACGTGACGTCGCTGGAGGGCATCCACGCGCTGTCGGGCCTGCAGTCGTTGGACCTGGACGGCCACGGATACCACCCGGAGCCGCTGGACCTGACCCCGCTGGCCGGCCACCCGACCCTGTCGGAGCTGGTCCTGACCGGCGACTGCACCGGGGCGGGGGCGTTGGAGTCGTTGCTGGCGCTGCGGAACCTGGACATCAGCCTGGCGCACCTCGACGACCCCGATGTCCCGACCCGCCTGGAGGCTCGCGGAGTGACGGTCCACCACCGCGGGCGCCGTTGACCACACCGCAGCAGGGGCCGGTTGAGGGCGCCGGAGCAGCGCTACGGACCCTCCACCTGCCTCCTGTTCGACCTGCCCGGCGCGCCGGCGGCCCCGCCACCGAGGGGCTGACCCACCGGCGCGCGACGGGTCAGGACGAGGCGGCGAGACGGGCGGCGCGGGCCGCGCGCCGCTCCTCGAACCGGGACGCCTGGCGCTCCAGCGTGTCGAGCTGGGCGGCGATCTGGTCGCGGGCCGCCTCGCCGTCGGCGTCGAGCCCGGAGACGTTGAACACGTCCCACTGCCGCAGCACCGGGACCACCACGTCGTCGCGGTGCTGACGCAGGTCGTAGATGCCGGCGAGGGCGATCGCCACCGACTTGCGGGCGAAGCCGTCGATGCCGGCACCGGGCATCTGGAAGTCGGCCAGCACGTCGGCCACCGCGCGCATCGCCTGCCCCGGGGCCAGCTCGAACGCCGCGGCGAGCAGGTTGCGGTAGAAGACCATGTGCAGGTTCTCGTCGGCGGCGACCTTGGCCAGCAGCGCCTCGCACGCCGGGTCGCCGGTCACCCGTCCGGTGTTGCGGTGCGAGATCCGGGTCGCCAGCTCCTGGAACGACACGTACGCCAGCGTGTGCAGCACCTCGCTGTCGTGGGCGTTGGAGTAGCCGGCCGTCATGTGCGTCATCCGGGCCCGTTCCAGGGCCACCGGGTCGACCGCCCGGGTCACCGTCAGGTAGTCCCGGATCGCGGTGCCGTGCCGTCCCTCCTCTGCGGTCCAGCGCCCCACCCAGGTGCCCCAGGCCCCGTCCGGGCCGAACAGCGTGGCGATCTGGTGGTGGTACGAGGGGAGGTTGTCCTCGGTGAGCAGGTTGACGACCAGCGCCGTGCGCGCCACCTCCGACATCGTCGAGTCCGACTCCGACCAGGCGTCGCCGCCGAGCGGGCCGTCGAAGGTGCGCCCCTCGCTCCACGGCACGTACTCGTGCGGGAACCACTCCTTCGCCACGCTCAGGTGGCGGTTCAGGTTCTTCTCGACGACGGGCTCGAGCTCGAGGAGCAGGGCGGTCTGGCTGAGAGCGGTGCTAGCGGTCACGGGTTCTCCCTACGGTGGCGTAACCTACGCCACCGTAGGGACTCTATCGCGTACGCGCCAGTAACGTCCCGGCTAGCTGACCAGCGGTTTGAGGTCGGCCCGTGGCGGGGTCCACTCCCCCGCGTCGGCGGTCACCTGCTCGCCCGAGCGGATGTCCTTGACCTCGTCCGGAGCCCCGTCGACGCCCGGGAACCAGACGTACGGGATGCCGCGTCGCTCGGCGTACCGGATCTGCTTGCCGAACTTGGCGGCGGTCGGCGACACCTCGCACGGGACGCCGCGCCCGCGCAACGCCTGGGCGATCCGGTCGGTCTCCGCCCGTCGTTCCTCGGTCGGCACCGCCACCAGCACACACGTCGGCACACTCCGCGAGACGGTGAGCCGGTCCGCCCCGAAGAGCAGGCCGAGCAGGCGACTCACCCCGATCGAGATGCCCACCCCGGGGAACCGGCTCGCACCCGAGCTGGCCAGGTTGTCGTACCGGCCGCCGGAGCAGATCGAGCCGAACTTCTCGAAGCCCTGCAACTGGGTCTCGTAGACGGTGCCGGTGTAGTAGTCCAGCCCGCGCGCGATGCGCAGGTCGGCCACGCAGAGACCGGGCGCGTGCGCGGCCGCGGTCTCCACCACCCGGGTCAGCTCCTCGATGCCCTCGTCGAGCAGCGGGTGGGACACCCCGAGGGCGCGCACCTGCGCGGCGAACGCCGCGTCCGGCGCGGAGATCCGGGCCAGGGCCAGGCACGCCCGGGCCTGGGTCTCGCTCGCCCCCGCGGTGTCGCCGAGCAGTTCCGCCACCCGGTCGGGGCCGATCTTGTCGAGCTTGTCCACCGCGCGCAGCGCCGCCTCCGGGTCGGTCAGGCCGAGGCCCAGGTAGAAGCCCTCACAGACCTTGCGGTTGTTCACCTGGATCCGCACCGGCGGAATCGGCAGGCCGCGCAGGGCGTCCCCGATCACCAGCGGCATCTCCGCCTCGTGGTGCGCGGCGAGGGTGTCCCGGTCGACGATGTCGATGTCGGCCTGGAGGAACTCGCGGTAGCGCCCCTCCTGCGGCCGTTCCCCCCGCCACACCTTCTGGATCTGGTAGCGGCGGAACGGGAACTGGAGCCGGCCGGCGTTCTCCAGCACGTAGCGGGCGAACGGCACGGTCAGGTCGAAGTGCAGGCCGAGGGTGTCGTCGGCGGCCGGGGCGGTGCCCTCCTCCTCGTGCAGCCGCCGGATCACGTAGACCTCCTTGGAGGTCTCCCCCTTGCGCAGCAACTGGTCCAACGGCTCGACCGCGCGGGTCTCCAGCGGGGCGAAGCCGTACAGCTCGAAGGTGTCGCGGAGCCGGTCGAGGACGTACTGCTCGATCATGCGTTGCGACGGCGTCCACTCCGGGAAGCCGGAGATGGGCGTGGGCCTGCTCATTGGGTGCTCCTTGACCTCCCGCGCGTCGCGCGGGTGCGGGACTACCAGCCTCGGGTGGGTGCGACGGGGCTCGCGCCGCCACCCGCCTCGATGAGGTACGGGTTGCTCAGGCGCTCGCGACCGATGGTGGTGGCGGGGCCGTGGCCGGGCAGCACGACGGTGTCGTCGGCCAGCGGGAGGATCTTCTCCCGGAGGCTGGTCACCATCGCGGGCATGCTGCCGCCCGGCAGGTCGGTGCGACCGATCGAGCCGGCGAAGAGCACATCACCGGAGAGGCAGATCTGCTCGGCCTCCCAGGGTGAGCCGACACCGGGCATCCGGAACAGCACCGACCCGCCGGTATGGCCCGGGGCGTGGTCGACGGTGATCTCCAGACCGGCCAGGGCCAGGGTCGCGCCGTCGGTCAGCTCGGCGACGTCCTCCGGTTCGGTGTACGGCAGGCGACCGCCGAAGAGCTGGCGCAGGTCCATGGAGAGGCCCTTGGCCGGGTCGGCGAGCAACTCCCGGTCGTCCGGGTGGACGTACGCGGTGATGCCGCGCGCTCCGCAGACCGGGGCGACCGAGAAGGTGTGGTCGAGGTGCCCGTGGGTGAGCAGGACGGCGGCCGGATGCAGGCGGTGCTCGGCGAGCAGCGCGTCGAGGCGGTCGAGCACGCCGATGCCCGGGTCGACCACCACGCACTGCTCCCCCGGCGCGGTGGCGACCACGTAGCAGTTGGTGCCGAAGGCGTCCGCGGGAAAGCCGGCCACGAGCACGTCCGCTCCCCTTTCTCGTCGAGGCGTTACCGCTTCGCAGCCTAGCGGCGCGGGGCTGCGCGGACACCCCGGGTGGGCGGGGCCGTACGGCCAGTGAAAGATGACGATAGAACCCTTGGCCGACCTGGTACACCACATTCCCAGCCGGTACCCGTACACTCTGGCGGGCGTGTGGCGTGGCGCACTTGCGCCCGGCGGTGCCCGGCGCCCGTCCGCCATGACGACCAGGGTAGAGGAAGGGGAGCGCGGGTGGCTTCCAGCAGGGACCGGCAGCGCAAACTCGCACGGGAGAAGCTCGACCGGCAGATGGCCCGCCGGGCCGCCCGCGCCAAGCGCCGCCGCCAGATCCAGGCGGGTGTCGGCGCTTCAGTGGTGCTCGCCCTCGTCGTGGTCGGTTCGGTCTGGGCGCTCGGCGGCTTCGACCGGGACCCGGAGGAGAACCGGGCCGAGCCGGACGTGTGCGCCTGGACGCCGCAGAACGCCGAGGGCAACGGCGACCTCAAGGACGTCGGGACCCCGCCGACCAAGGGTCTGCCCACCTCCGGCACCCGCCCGATGACGGTGACCACCAACCAGGGTGCCCCGATCACCGTCGAACTGGACCTGGCCGGCGCGCCGTGTGCCGCCGCGAGCATCGCCCACCTGGCGGGCCGCTCGTTCTACGACAACACCAAGTGCCACGAGATCACCGCCGAGGGGGCGCTGCGCTGCGGCGACCCGAGCGGCAGTGGACTCGGCGGCCCGACCTACTCGTTCTACGACGAGAACGTCCCCGACACGCCGTCGCCCAGCCCGGCCGCGGACCAGCCGCCCGCGTACCCGAAGGGCACCGTGGCGATGATCGCCAGCCCGCCGGGTGCCAACAGCAGCCAGTTCCTGATCTTCTTCAAGGACTTCGACCCGACGGAGCCGGCGTACTCGGTCATCGGAAAGGTCACCGGCGGGCTCGACGTGGTGGAGAAGGTCGGCGCCCTGGAGACCGTGGACAATGGGTCGGGGGCGAAGGTCAAGCCGAAGACCGACGTGGTGATCCAGAGCCTGACCGTCGGCGAGCCGGCAACGACGCCGGCGGTGACGCCGGCCCCCGCTCCGAGCAGCCCGGCCGCTGCGCCGTCGGCGACTCCGAGCGACGGCTGACCGCCGGCCCACACCACATCTGCGGCAACTGACCGCCGGAACATGACGAGGAGTGACCGTGACGTCCACCAGAGAGCGGCAGCGCGCGGCGGCGCGGGCCCGACTCGAGCGGGAGATGGCCGAGCGCGCGGCCAAGGCCCGCAAGCGCCGGCAGATGCAGGCGATCGTCGGGGCGGGGGCGGCCCTGCTGCTCGTGGTCGCCGGCACGGTGTGGCTCGTGACGAGCCTGGGCGACGACGAGACCGACACCACGGCCACGTCCGGCACCGCCCTCTGCGTCTGGAACGAGTCGCCGGCCGAGCAGCGGACGCCGCAGACCAAGGATGTCGGCCTGCCCGGCACGCAGCAGCCGAAGGTCGGCACCCAGACCATGACGATCGACACCAACCTGGGGCCGATCACCGCCAAGGTCAATCTCGCCGACACGCCCTGCACGGCGGCCAGCTTCACCCACCTGGCCAGCAAGAACTTCTTCGACAACAGCAAGTGCCACCGGCTGGTCACCGAAGGGCTGAAGGTGTTGCAGTGCGGTGACCCGAGCGCCACCGGCAAGGGCTGGCGGGAGACCGACGGCACCGGCGGCCCGCACTACCGCTTCGCCGAGGAGAACCTGCCCACCGACAAGCGGCCGCCGTACCCGGAGGGCGTCATCGCGATGGCCAACTCCGGTCAGCCGGGCAGCACGGGCAGCCAGTTCTTCATCGTGTACGGCGACTCGCAGCTCGACGCGAACTACACGGTGCTCGGCACGATCACCTCGGGGATGGACATCGTCAAGCAGGTCGGCGCGGCCGGGCACGACAACGCCTTCGGCCAGCAGGCAGGTGGTGGCCACCCGAAGAAGGAGGTCGTCATCAAGAAGCTGACCATGAGCGCGGTCCAGGGCTGACGCAGCCTCCGCTCCGCCACGAGAACGCCCGCCGGCCCCGCCGGCGGGCGTTCCGCGTACGCCCGCCGGCAGGGCCGGGACGCAGGGTCAGGCGCCGGATGTCACCCGGTACGCGTCGAAGACTCCGTCGACCTTGCGGACGGCGGCCAGCAGGTGACCGAGGTGCTTCGGGTCGGCCATCTCGAAGCTGAACCGGCTCACCGCCACCCGGTCCCGGGTGGTGGTGACGGTGGCGGAGAGGATGTTCACCCGCTCCTCGGAGAGCACCCGGGTCACGTCGGCGAGCAACTTGTGCCGGTCGAGGGCCTCGACCTGGATGGCGACCAGGAACGTGGAGGCGGAGGTGAGCTTCCAGCTCACCTCGACCACCCGCTCCTGCTGCTCCTTGAGGTCCTCGGCGTTGGCGCAGTCGTCCCGGTGCACGCTGACCCCGCCGGAGCGGGTGACGAACCCGAAGACCGCGTCCGGCGGGACTGGCGTGCAGCAGCGGGCCAGTTTGATCCAGACGTCGCTGACGCCCCGGACCACCACCCCGGGATCGTGGCTGCTGGCCCGGTTGCGCGGTGGACGGGTGGCGACGGCGGTCTCGGCGATGTCCTCGACCGCGCCCTCCTCGCCGCCGTACGCGGCCATCAGCCGCTGCACCACCGACTGCGCGGAGACCTGGCTGTCCCCCACGGCGGCGTAGAGCGAGGCCACGTCGGCCAGGTGCAGGTCCCGGGCGATCGTCATCAACGCGTCCGAGGTGAGCATCCGCTGCAACGGCATGCCCTGCTTGCGCATCGCCTTCACGATCGAGTCCTTGCCGGCCTCGATCGCTTCCTCGCGCCGCTCCTTGTTGAAGTACTGCCGGATCTTCGTCCGCGCCCGGGGGCTCTTGACGAAGCCGAGCCAGTCCTGCGTCGGGCCGGCGGTGTCGGACTTCGAGGTGAAGATCTCGATCACGTCGCCGTTGGAGAGCGCCGACTCCAACGGCACCAGCTTGCCGTTGACCCGCGCCCCGATGCACTTGTGCCCCACAACGGTGTGCACCGCGTACGCGAAGTCCACCGGCGTCGAGCCCGTCGGCAGCGGGATGACGTCGCCCTTGGGGGTGAAGACGTACACCTCCTGGCTGGACAGGTCGAAGCGCAGCGCGTCGAGGAACTCACTCGGGTCGGCCGCCTCCCGCTGCCAGTCCAGCAGCTGCCGCAGCCAGGTCATCTCGTCGATGTGCGCGGGCGGGCCGACGATCTGGGTGCCCTTGTGCTCCTTGTACTTCCAGTGCGCCGCGATGCCGAACTCGGCGGTGCGGTGCATGGCGTACGTGCGGATCTGCATCTCGACCGGCTTGCCGGTCGGCCCGATGACCGTCGTGTGCAACGACTGGTACATGTTGAACTTGGGCATCGCGATGTAGTCCTTGAACCGGCCCGGCACCGGCTGCCAGTTCGCGTGGATCACACCCAACGCGGCGTAGCAGTCCCGCACCGTGTCGACCAGGATCCGCACGCCGACCAGGTCGTAGATGTCGTTGAAGTCCCGCCCCCGCACGATCATCTTCTGGTAGATCGAGTAGAGGTGCTTCGGCCGGCCGGTGGTCTCCGCCTTGATCTTGGCGACCTTCAGGTCGGTCTGGACCTTCTGGGTCACCTGGCGCAGCAGCGCCTCCCGCTGCGGCTGGTGCTCCCCGATCAGGCGGTTGATCTCCTCGTACCGCTTCGGGAAGAGCGTGCCGAAGGCCAGGTCCTCCAGCTCCCACTTGATGGTGTTCATACCGAGCCGGTGGGCCAGCGGGGCCAGGATCTCCAGCGTCTCCTTGGCCTTCTGCTCCTGCTTGGGGCGGGGCAGGAAGGTGAGGGTACGCATGTTGTGCAGCCGGTCGGCGAGCTTGATGACCAGCACCCGGGGGTCCTTCGCCATGGCGACCACCATCTTGCGGATGGTCTCCGCCTTGGCGGCGTCGCCCAGCTTGACCTTGTCGAGCTTGGTGACGCCGTCGACCAGGAGCGCGACCTCGCCGCCGAAGTCGACCTTCATCTGGTCCAGGGTGTAGGCGGTGTCCTCGATGGTGTCGTGCAGCAGCGCCGCCACCAGGGTGGTGGTGTCCATGCCGAGGTTGGCCAGGATGGTGGCGACCGCGAGCGGGTGGGTGATGTACGGGTCGCCGGACTTGCGGTACTGCCCCGAGTGCCAGCGGGCGGCCATGTCGAAGGCACGCTGGAGCAGGCGGGCGTCGGCCTTGGGGTGGTTCTCCCGATGGGTGGAGATCAGCGGTTCCAGTACCTCGCTGACCTGCGACGTCTGCCAGGGCGCGTTGAACCGGGCCAGCCGGGCCCGGACCCGCCGGCCGGTGGGCGCGTCAGCCAGGGCGAACCCGCCGGACGTGAGGTCGGACGGGTCGTCAGCCATCAGCGGACCTGCCAGGGGAGGCGTCCCGTCGCCGTTGCGCGGCACCGGGGTCGCCGGGACTCCGACCCCGCCGGTGCCTGCCGGAGCACTGCCGCCGGGGAGCCGGGCCGGACCGACACCGGTCCGGTCGGTCGCCGAGCTGTCCGCGTCGCCTGTCGGATGCACCGTGCCCTCCACCGGAGGAACGACATCGTTGGACACCGGCCTCCTCACCCTTCGCCGGAACAGGCCGACCGTGACCGGTCGACCCGGGTACGCCGCCGACCTGGGCCGGCGGTCCTGCTCTGCTCGCGCCACCGTCGTCGGCCACCGCCTCCCGGCGGTTGCCGCGCTGGTGCCACCGGCGGGTCACCCCGCCCGGTCAGCAAAGGGCAATGCTACCCGTCGGGGACCTGGCGTGCCGCTCCCCCGGACGGCCCGCGCCGGGTCCGTCCGACGGCCGCCGGATCAAACGGTCAGCAGGGCATGGACCGGACGCGGGGCCAGCCGCTCCCGGCCGCCGAGGAAGGCCAGCTCCAGCAGGACGGTGAAGCCGGACACCGTGCCACCGGCCCGCTCGACCAGGTCGAGGGTGGCTCCGGCGGTGCCCCCGGTAGCGAGGACGTCGTCGACCACCAGGACGCGGTGGCCGGCGGTGAACGCGTCCTGGTGCACCTCCAGGGTCGCCTCGCCGTACTCCAGGGCGTACGAGGCCGAGTGGGTGGCCCGGGGCAGCTTTCCCGCCTTACGCACCGGCACGACGCCGACACCGGTGGCGTACGCGATGGCGGCGGCAACCACGAACCCGCGGGCCTCGATGCCGGCCACCACGTCGAAGGACTCCCGCCCGTGGTGGGCGATGATCCCGTCGACGACCTCACGGAAGACCGCACCGTCGGCGAAGAGCGGCATCAGGTCCTTGAACACGATCCCGGGCTTCGGGAAGTCCGGTACGTCGAGCACCCGACCGGCCACCAGCTCGGCGACGGCGGGACCGCTGTCCCCGCGTACCCCGGTGTGGGTCTGCGTCACGATTGCCCCCTAAACGGCACGGCGTCCTTCATGCTGTGCGCACAGCATGAAGGACGCCGCGACGTCGATCGTCGGCGGGTGGGGCGGTGTCGCCCCACCCGTTGGTTCAGCGGCGCTTGCCGCCGGGTCGGTTGCCCCCGCCGCCAGCGGGGCGACCGCCCCGCGCGCCGGTGGGCCGCTTGCCGGCCGGCCGGGCACCGACCTTCGGGGCCGAGCCCGCCAGCGCTGCGGCGTCCGCGTCGATCGGCTCCTCGCCGTCCTCGGCGGAGCGCGGCGTCCCCTTCGGGGTGATCTCGCCGCGGGCGATCGCGCCCCGGCGGGCCAGGATCCGCTTGTTGTGCGCCTGGATGCGGGGCTCCTGGTTCTTCAGCACCACCAGCAGCGGGGTGGCCACCAGGATCGAGGTCAGGAAGGCCACCGCCATACCGACGAAGAGCACCAGGCCGAGGTCCTTCAGGGTGCCCGCGCCGAGCAGGCCGGCACCGATGAAGAGCAGACCACCGACGGGCAGCAGGGCGACCACCGAGGTGTTCAACGACCGCATCAGGCTCTGGTTGACCGCCAGGTTGGCCGCCTCGCCGTACGTCTGGTTGTTGTTGGCGGTGATCCCCCGGACGTTCTCCTGCACCTTGTCGAAGACGACCACGACGTCGTACAGGGCGAAGCCGAGGATGGTGAGGAAGCCGATCACCGTCGAGGGGGTCACCTCGAAGCCGATCGCCGAGTAGATACCCGAGGTGAGCACCAGGTTGAGGAAGAGCGAGCCCACCGCCGCGGCGGCCATCCGCCACTCGAAGCGCAGGATCAGGTAGACCGTCACCAGCGCGACGAAGATGACCAGGCCGAGGACCGCCCGCGAGGTGACCTGGCCACCCCAGGCCGAGCTGACCCGGTTGGCGCTGATCTGGTCGGCGTTGAGACCGAACTCCTCGGCCAGGGCGACCTTGACCGCCTCGGCCTCCTCGGCGTCCAGCTCCGAGGTGCGCATCTCGTAGAAGTCGCCGCTCGGGCCGCCGACCTTCTGGGCCGTGACCAGTTCGGCGCCGCCACCGGCGCTGGCGAGCGCCTCCTCGGTGACGATCTCGGTGCGTTCCAGGGTGCCGACGCTCGCCGGGACCTGGTACGAGTTGCCGCCGCTGAACTCGATGCCGAGCTTGAAGCCGCTCACCAGGAAGCTGAGCACCGCGAGCAGGACGAGCACCCCGGCGATGCCGAACCAGAGCTTGCGCCGGCCGACGACGTCGAGACCGGCCTCGCCCCGGTACAGCCGGGTGGCCAGACCACTACGAGCCATCTCAGGCCTCCTTGACACGCGGGTTGCGGGCGGTCGGCTGGTCGGTGTCCTTGGCGGGGAGCACCCGGCCGAGGCCGCTGACCCGGGGCGACAGGAACGCCCGGGTACGGGCGAACATCGCCATGATCGGGTGCCGGAAGAGGAAGACCACCACCAGGTCGAGCACCGTGGCCAGCCCCAGGGCGAAGGCGAAGCCCTTCACCGCGCCGACCGAGACGATGTAGAGCACCACGGCGGACAGGATGGTGATGGCGTTCGCCGAGATGATCGTCCGGCGGGCCCGGACCCAGGCGCGGGGCACCGCGCTACGCGGGCTGCGTCCCTCCCGGATCTCGTCCTTGAGCCGCTCGAAGTAGATGACGAAGGAGTCCGCCGCCACACCGAGCGAGACGATCATGCCGGCGATGCCGGCGAGGGTCAGCGTGAAGCCGATCTGCCGACCGAGGAAGACCAGCGCACCGAAGACCAGCAGTGCCGACAGCACCAGGCTCAGGAAGATCACCGAACCGAGGAGCCGGTAGTAGAAGAACGCGTAGATGATGACCAGCAACATGCCGATGCCGGCGGCGAGCAGACCGGCCCGCAGGTGGCTCTCACCCAGGGTGGCGGAGACGTTCTGGGCCTCCTGCGGTTCGAAGGTCACCGGTAGGGCGCCGTAGCGCAACGTGCTGGCCAGGTCGCTGGCGGTGCTGTTGTTGAAGCTGCCGGTAATCTGCGAGTCACCGGTGAGCACGCCCTGGATCTCCGGGGAGGAGATCACCTTGTTGTCGAGCACCACGGCCACCCGGCACTTGCCGTCCTGGCCGAGCGCGGTGGCGTCGCAGGCCTGCCCCTCGTTGTTGAAGGCCTCCCGGGTCAGCGCGGTCCACTTCTCCTGACCGGAGCCGGAGAAGTTGAGGCTGACCACCCACTGGCCGGCCTGGTCCAGGGCGGGGTCGGCGTCCTCGACGTCGGTGCCCTCCACCTTGGCGATGTCGAGCAGGTACTTCGCGCCGGCCTCGCAGGCCACCGCCGTCTGCTTCGGATCGCTGATCGAGCCGGCCGGCCGCTTGTCGAGCTGCTCGCAGGTGATCGTCGGCACGTTGAACTGCATCTGCGCCGGAAGCACCGCGACCTCGCGCGAGGTCAGGGTGCCGAAGGGCTTGAGCCGCTCGGCCAGCGTCGGGTCGGCGCTGACGTCGGCCGGGGCCTGGAGGCCGCTGGCGGCCTGCCACGCGGCGGCGCCGACTTTCTGCTCGACGGCCTTGCGCTGCTCCTCGATGCCCTGCGGCACCGGCTCGGCGCTGGCGCTCGGCGAGGCCGGCGCGCTCGGGGCCGGGCTGGCGCTGGCGGAGGGGACGGGCGCCCCGCCGCCCTGGCCACCGGTGCTCGGCGACGCGGTGGCCTTCGGGGCCGCACTGCCGGACGGTGCCGGGGCGGCACTGCCGGACGGGGCGGGAGCCGGGCTGCCGGACGGGGCCGGGGTGGCCGGCGGCGGGGTGGCGGAGGCGCCGCTGCCGTCGGCGACCTTGAGCACCTTGCGGAACCGCAGCTCGGCCGCGCTGCCCACCTCGCTCAGGTCCCGGTTCTCACCGGGGAGCGAGATGACGATGTTCCGGTCGCCCTCGGTGACCACCTCGGCCTCGGCGACACCGAGCGCGTTGACCCGGTTCTCGATGATCTGCCGGGCCTCCTCGAGGCTCTCGGCGTTCGGCGGCCGGCCGTCGACCGTGTTGGTCGCCTCCAGCGTGAGCCGGGTGCCGCCGACCAGGTCCAGCCCGAGCTTGGGCTCGAGCCGGTCCTTCCAGCCACCGCTGGCACCGCCCGCGAAGAACACCAAAAGATAGAGGACGACGAAGATGACGCCGAGCACGGCGAGCTGCCGTCCCGGCCGCATCTGTCCCTGAGGTGGTGCCACGGTTGTCCTGTCTCCCTGCTGCGGTCGCGCCGCTGGTGGTAGGCGGCGAGGGTCAGGCCGGGTGTCCGGCCACACGTGTCGAGGGTGGACGTCGGTGCCGTCCCGGGCGGTCACGAAGCTGGCCGAGGCCCGTCGTCACGTCCGTCCGGGTCGCCACCGACGTCGACCTACTATCCACTTATTTCGATCCGCGCGCTGCCCCGTCGGGCCCGCGGGTCACTCCTTGACGTCGACGTCCTCGACGACCTGCTCGGCCGACTCGCTCCGGTCGGCCCGGCTGACCACCCGGGCGATGGCCGGACGGGCGTAGCGGGTCTCGACGCCGGGGGCGACCTCGAGCAGGACGGTGTCGTCGTCGACGCTGGTGACCGTGCCGTACAGCCCGCCGATGGTGACCACCTCGTCACCGAGGCCGAGCGCGGACTGCATCGCCTCGGCCTCTTTGCGGCGCTTCTGCTGGGGGCGGATCATCATGAAGTACATGACGCCGAAGAGCAGAGCGATCATGAGGATCGGCGTCAGACCGCCGGCTCCCCCACCGCCCTCTGCTGCGTAAAGCACGGTAAAGACCTTCCCATTGGCCACCGGCCCGACGGGGGGCGTCGGAGCGGAGGCATGTTCTCACGTCCTGTACAAACCGCGGCGAGTCTAATCCCTGCACCTGAGAACGCCGAACGCCGCACGGATCACGTTCGCATCACGGCTGATCGGGCTCGACGGAGAAGAGATCGGGCACGGGAGGGGTGCTGCTGCCAAATGTACCATTCGGCGGGTTACGCCCCAGATGGTGCCAGGCCGCCTCGGTCGCCACCCGGCCCCGGGGTGTCCGCGCCAGCAGTCCGGCCCGGACCAGGAACGGCTCGCAGACCTCCTCGACCGTGTCCGGCTGCTCGCCGACCGCCACCGCGAGGGTGGAGAGCCCGACCGGCCCGCCCCGGAACGAGTCGACCAGGGCGGTGAGCACCGCCCGATCCAGCCGGTCCAGGCCCAGGGCGTCCACGTCGTACACCCTCAGGGCGGCCCGGGCGGTCTCCAGGGTGACCACGCCGTCGGCCCGGACCTCGGCGAAGTCGCGTACCCGGCGGAGCAGGCGGTTGGCGATCCGGGGCGTACCCCGGGAGCGGCCGGCGATCTCGGCCGCGCCGTCGTCGGTGATCGGCACCCCGAGGATGCGCGCCGAGCGGTGCAGCAGGGTCTCCAGGTCCGCCGGGGAGTAGAAGTCGAGGTGGGCGACGAACCCGAAGCGGTCCCGCATCGGCCCGGTCAGCAGGCCGGACCGGGTGGTGGCGCCGACCAGGGTGAACGGCTCCACGTCGAGCGGGATGGCGGTCGCCCCGGGCCCCTTGCCGACCACGACGTCGACCCGGAAGTCCTCCATGGCGCTGTAGAGCAGTTCCTCCGCCGGCCGGGCGATCCGGTGGATCTCGTCGATGAAGAGGACGTCGCCCTCGGCGAGGCTGGTCAGGATCGCCGCCAGGTCCCCGGAGCGCTCGATGGCCGGGCCGCTGGTCACCCGGATGCCGGAGCCCAACTCGGCGGCGACGATGTTCGCCAGGCTGGTCTTGCCCAGGCCGGGCGGCCCGGAGAGCAGGATGTGATCCGGCGGGGAGCCGCGTCGCATCGCCCCCTTGAGCAGCAGGTCGAGCTGGTCGCGGACGCGGTCCTGGGCGATGAACTCGTCGAGCCGCTTCGGCCGGACGCTCACCTCCAGGTCCCGCTCCGCGTCCTCGACGTACGCCGAGACGAGGTTCCCGTCGCTCATCGGGTGCGGCCCAGCAGCCGGATCGCCTGCTTGAGCAGGACCGGCACCGGCGGGGTCGGGCCGTCCACGGTCTCCGCCACGGCGGCCACCGCCTGGTCGGCCTGGCCCGCCGTCCAGCCCAGCCCGACCAGCGCCTGACGGACCTGCTCGGGCCAGGCACCGCTGGTCACCCCGGCCGCGCCGTCCGGCCCGACGGCGACCGGGCCGATCCGGTCCCGCAGTTCCAGCACCAGACGCTCGGCGCCCTTCTTGCCGATGCCCGGCACCCGGGTCAGCGCGGCGGTGTCGCCGTTGGAGATGGCCTTGCGCACCGCGTCCGGGGCGTGCACGGCCAGCACCGCCTGGGCCAGCCGGGGACCGACCCCGCTGGCGGTCTGGAGCAGCTCGAAGAGCGCCTTGGCGTCGTCGTCGGCGAAGCCGTAGAGGGTGAGCGAGTCCTCCCGGACGACCAGGCTGGTGGCGAGCCGGGTCTCCTGGCCGACCCGCAGCTCGGCGAGGGTGCCGGGGGCGCACTGCACGGCGAGGCCGACCCCGCCGACCTCCACCACCGCGTGGTCCGGGCCGGTCGCGGTCACCGTGCCGCGCACGCTCGCGATCATCGTGCTCCTCCTCGTCGTACCCGGTCGGCGGCGGCGGCCAGCTTCGAGCGGGTGCCGCCACGCCAGATGTGGCAGATGGCCAGCGCGAGCGCGTCAGCCGCGTCGGCCGGCTTCGGCGGCTCGGCCAGCCGCAGCAGCCGGGTCACCATGGCGGTCATCTGCGCCTTGTCCGCCTGGCCGGAGCCGGTGATCGCCGCCTTCACCTCGCTCGGCGTGTACGTCTGCACGGGCAGCCCGGCCCGCGCTCCGGCGAGCACGGCGATCCCGCTGGCCTGGGCGGTGCCCATCACGGTGCGGACGTTGTGCTGGCTGAAGACCCGTTCCACGGCGACGCTCTCCGGCCGGTGCTCGGCAACCAGGTCGGTCAACGCGCGGTCCAGCAGCAGCAGCCTGCGCGGCAGCTCGTCGTCCGGGTCGGTTCGCATGACGTGGTACGCCACCAGGGTGCAGGGCCGCCCCGGCACGCCCTCGACCACGCCGACCCCGCACCGGGTCAGCCCCGGGTCGACGCCCAGCACCCGCACGCCGCCTCCTCCCCGAGCCCGCCGGCAGTACGTGTGTTCGACACCCTACTGCTCCCCGCCGACGGCCACCGTCGGGGACACGCCGGACACCGTCCGGGCCACATAGTCCGCCGGTGGAGTATGTGCGGGCCGCCCATGTGCCGCCGGGCACACAACTCGTAACTTCTGCGCCATGACGGCTGAACCCGTGGCGTTCACCCACGTAGTCCAGGTCGACCTCACCGGTCGTAGCGCACTGGTCACCGGTGGTGGCAGTGGTATCGGCCGGGCGTGCGCCCTCCGGTTGGCCGCGGCCGGAGCTGCGGTCCGGGTGGTGGACCGCGACGTCGAGACGGCCGAGGCGGTCGCCGCCGAGACCGGCGGCCGGGCCGAGGGTGTCGACCTGGCCGACCCGGAGGCGGTCGCCCGCCTGGACGCCACGGTCGACATCGTGGTCAACAACGCCGGCCTCCAGTACGTGGCACCGGTCGCCGAGTTCCCCGTCGAACGCTTCTCCCACCTGCACCGGGTGATGGTGGAGGCGCCGTTCGTGATCGTCCGGCGGGCGCTGCCGCACATGTACGCCCGGGGCTGGGGGCGGATCGTCAACATCTCCTCGGTGCACGGGCTGCGCGCCTCGCCGTACAAGTCGGCGTACGTCTCGGCCAAGCACGCGCTGGAGGGCCTCTCCAAGGTCGTCGCGCTGGAGGGGGCACCGCACGGGGTCACCGCCAACTGCGTCAACCCGGCGTACGTGCGCACTCCCCTGGTGGAGAACCAGATCGCCGAGCAGGCGGCCCGGCACGGCATCGGCGAGGACGAGGTGATCGACAAGATCATGCTGGCCCGCGCGGCGATCAAGCGGCTGATCGAGCCGGAGGAGGTCGCCGAACTGGTCGTCTACCTCTGCTCCCCACCGGCGGCGTTCATCACCGGATCCTCGATCGCCCTCGACGGGGGCTGGACTGCGAACTAGGGGTGACCAGCACAATGGCGCTCATGTCGTCGCCGATCGAGTTCCTGGAGCTACTGGCGCGGGAGGCCGCGGCCGTCGAGTTCGAGGGGCCGTTGATCGCCGCGCGCTCGGCCGGCCTGTCCGCCGACAAGATCGCCGAGTTGGAGCAGGCGAAGGTGGTGGCGCTGCGGGTCCGCGCGCTGCTGGAGCGCCGCCGCCGCCGCGAGACCGAACTCTCCGGTCTCTACGACACGGCCAGTGACCTGGCCGGGCTGCGCGACTCCGACGACGTGCTGCGGGCCATCGTGCACCGGGCCCGGAACCTGCTCGGCGCGGACGTCGCCTACATGACCCTCAACGACGACGACCGGGGTGACACGTACATGCGGGTCACCGACGGGTCGGTCTCCGCCCGGTTCCAGCGGCTGCGACTGCCGATCGGCGCCGGGCTCGGTGGGCTGGTAGCCCAGTCCGGCACCCCCTACGTCACCGCCAACTACTCCGAGGACGAGCGCTTCCACCACACCGGCGAGATCGACGCCGGGGTGCGCGAGGAGGGCCTGGTGGCGATCCTCGGCGTGCCGCTGCGCCTCGGGTCGACCTCGATCGGGGTGCTCTACGCGGCGAACCGGTCCGCCCGGCCGTTCGCCCGGGAGGAGGTGGCGCTGCTGGTCTCGCTCGCCGCACACGCCGCGGTGGCCATCGACACCGCCCGGCTGCTCGCCGAGACCCGGGCGGCGTTGGCCGAGCTGTCGGCGGCGAACACCACCATCCGCGCGCACAGCGCCTCGGTGGAGCGGGCGGCGGCCGCGCACGACCGGATGACCGCGCTGGTGCTGCGCGGCGGTGGGGTGGAGGACGTCGCGGCGGCGGTCACCGACGTGCTCGGTGGGGCGCTGCTGGCACTGGACGCCGAGGGGCGGCTGCTGGCCCGGGTCGGTGAGATCGACGAGCCGGACCGCGCGGACATGGTGGAGGCGGTGGCCGCGTCACGGACCGAGGGCCGCAGCGTACGACGGGGCCGGCTCTGGTACGCCGCGGTGGTGGCCGGCACGGAGAACCTCGGCGCGCTGGTGCTGCGCCCGGAGGACGAACTGGTCGACGCCGACCAGCGCATCCTCGAACGGGCCGCCCTGGTGACCGCGCTGCTGCTGCTGTTCCGGCAGACCGTCGCCGAGGCGGAGGGCCGGGTCCGGGGCGAACTGCTCGACGACCTGATCGCCCGGCCGTTGGCGGACCCGGAGGCGCTGCGCAGCCGGGGTCGGCGGCTCGGCGTCGACCTGGACGCCCCGCACGTGCTGGTGGCGGTCAGCGACGACGTGATCGCCGCCACCGGGTCGGCGCGGCAGCGGGTGGTCTCCTGGGCCACGACGTACGCCTCGACCCGGGGCGGGCTGGCCGCGGCGCGCGACGGCCGGGTGGCGCTGATGCTGCCCGGACAGGACGCGGGTGCCGCGGCCCGCGCGGTGGCCCGGGATCTGTCCCGGGTGACCGGCCGGCCGGTCACCGCCGGAGGCAGCGGACCGACGCGCGGGCCCGCGTCGCTGGCGGCGACGTTCCGCGAGGCGGACCGCTGCCTGACCGCCCTCGGCGCGCTGGGCCGGACCGGTCAGGGGGCGAGCACCGCCGAGCTGGGGTTCGTCGGGCTGCTCCTCGGCGCGGTCGGCGACCAGGGCGACCGGGACGTGGCCCGGTTCCTCACCGACACCGTCGGCCCGGTGGTCGACTACGACGCCCGGCGGGGCACCGCACTGGTGAGGACGCTGGAGGCGTACTTCGGGGTCGGCGGGAGCCTGGCCCGAGCGGCGGAGCAGCTGCACGTGCACGTCAACACGGTCACCCAGCGTCTGGAACGGATCGGGCAGCTGCTCGGGGCGGACTGGCAGAAGCCGGAACGGGCGCTGGAGGTGCAGCTCGCGCTCCGCCTGCACCGGCTGCGCGACCCGGACCGCTGAGCCGCCCGGGAGCCGACGCCCAGCCGGTGCGCTCGCGCAAGGTGGTGAGGATGTCGCCCGCTCGGGTCCAGAGGATCGACCCGCCCTCGTCGTCGAGGAGGTGGTGCCGGGCGTCGGGGAACCGGCAGGCCAGGGCCGTCCCGAAGTCCGGTGGATGGACCCCACTGGCGTCGCGTCGCCCGTACCAGAGGTCGACCGGGACACCGACCCGCTCCGGCGGGTGGGGCCAGGGGCCGAGGCAGATCCGCAGGTCCCGGGCGTAGCCGGCGGCGCCCTGCCGAAAGCCCTCGGCCAGGCAACGCCGGTAGGCGGCGGCGAAGTCGTCCCGCTGGTAGAGCGCCCGGTCGTGCGGCGCGCTTATCCCGATCACCAGCTCCCACATGCCGTCGGCGGTGGCCTGGCCGGCGAAGCGGCGCTCCACGGCGTCCGGGTCCCGCTGCACCTCGTCCACCAGCGCGGCGACCTCGGGAGCGAGCAGGTCCCGCTGCGCGGCGAGGTCGTCCTGGCCGGCGACGACGGCCAGCGCCCGCACCAGGCCGGCCCCGGCGAGCGCGACCGCGAACGGCGCGCCCTGCGAGAAGCCGACGGCCACGGGATCGGTCAGCCCCCGCCGGTCGACGAGGTGGGCGCAGTCGACGGCCCACGAGGCGAGAGTTCGGCCGGAATGTGCGGTGGATCCACCGAGACCGGGCCGGTCGACGCCGAGCAGCCGCATCCCCAACCGGGGCAGCAGGTCAACGCCGAAGCCCAGCGATCCGCTCATGGCCGCGCCAGCGCACAGCAGCACCGGCTGTCCGTCGGGCGGTCCCCACTCCGACCAGGCCAGCCGCCGGCCGTCCGGCAGGTCCAGCCACTCCGCCCGTTCCGGTCGGGACACGTCGATCACGTCTCGACGGTACGGACGCCGGCAACCGGATTACCGGATTCCGCCGGGTCTGGGTGCACCGGCTCGGGATGCCCCTGGTCGAGGGGCCCCGGCTCGGGGCACGCCGGGTCGGGGGCGACGGCGGGGCGGCCGGGCATCCAGCGCAGCACCGCCAGCAGCCCGACACCGGTCACGGCGGCGGCGATCAGCGCCACCACGTGCAGGGCGGCGACGAAGGCGCGGTCCGCCGTGGCCAGCAGGGCGGTGGCGTCGCCGAGCCGGGGCGCGACGGCGTACGCGCCGGCGAGGGAGCCCTCGGCCGCCTCCCGGACCCCGTCGGGCAGCGCCCCGGTCGCCGGGGTGACCCGGGCCCGGTAGACCGCGCCGAGCACCGCGCCGAGCACCGACACCCCGAGGGCCGCGCCCACCTGCCGTACCGTGTTGCCGACCGCCGAGCCGACCCCGGCCTTCTCCCGGGGCAGCGCCGCCAGGACCGACTCGGTGGCCGGGGCGGTGATGTGCGCCATCCCGGCACCCTGGATCCCGAGCAGCACGGCGACCACCCAGGTCGGGGTCGTCGCGTCGACCAGGGCCCAGCCCGCCAGCGCGATCCCGACCAGGCCCAGCCCGCCGCCGCAGACCACCCGGGTGCCGTAGCGGCGGACCAGGGCGGCGCTGCGCGGGGCGAGGACGAGCTGGGTCAGGGCCAGCGGCAGGAAGAGCAGGCCGGTGTGCAGGGGTGAGTGGCCCCGGACCAGTTGCAGGTGGAACGCGCTGACGAACATCACCCCGGCCCCGGCGAAGAAGACCAGGCCGACCAGGGCCACCGGGACGGCGAACCGGGACACCCGGAACAGCCGGACGTCCAGCGCGGGGTGGGCGGTGCGCCGCTCGTGCCAGCCGAACGCGACCAGCACGGCCAGGCCGGTGAGTACCGCCGCCCAGACCACCGGCCGGTCGAAGCCGTGCTCACCGCCGTCGATCACGCCCCAGGTGAGGGTGACCAGGCCGACCACGGAGAGCGCGACGCCGGGCAGGTCGATCCAGCCGGGGCGGGGGTCACGCGACTCGGGCACCAGCAGCGCTCCGGCGACCAGCCCGGCGAGCGCCACCGGCACGTTGACCAGGAAGACCGATCCCCACCAGAAGTGGGCCAGCAGAACCCCGCCGAGGACCGGACCGGCCGCCACGGCCAGCCCGACCGAGGCGGACCAGTACCCGATCGCCCGGGGCCGCTCCCGGGGGTCGAAGACGCCGGCGATGACCGACAGGGTCGCCGGCATGATCGCCGCACCACCGAGCCCCATCACCGCGCGGGCCAGGACCAGCTGCGTCGGGTCCCCGGCGTACGCCGACAGCAGGGAGCCCAGCCCGAACACGGCGAGACCGGCCAGCAGGAACCGCCGCCGGCCGTAACGGTCGCCGAGCACGCCGAGGCTGAACAGCAGCCCGGCGAAGACCAGCGTGTACGAGTTGACCGCCCACGCCAGCTCGGCCTGGCTCGCGCCGAGGCCGTGCACCGGGTCGGCCAGGGTGCGCAGGGCGACGTTGAGGATGGTGCTGTCCATGACCACCAGCAGCAGGCTGACCACGGTCACCCCGAGGATCGGCCACCGCCTCGGGTGCCCGGTGTTCGCGTACGCCGGCACGGCACGCCCTCCCCTGCGATCCTGCCGGGGGCGGCGCGGTCGGATCCCGCGTCCAGCCTAGGGCGACCGACCACCCGCAGGGAACCGCCCCGGGGCAGGTTTTTCCTGATCAGAGGCGGTTTCCGCGAGGCGACCCGGCGGGATCCGGACGAGGGTCACCCACGACGCCCAGGGCCCCAGCGGGCGGCCAGCGCCGCCACGGTGCCCCAGATGCCCCGCCGGAACAGCAGCACGACGAGGACGAAGATGCCACCGGTGACCAGGCCGATCGCCTCGAAGCCGGAGAAGGACAGCCAGTCCTCCAGCCGCACCAGGACGGTCGCGCCGAGCACGCCGCCCCAGAGGGTGCCGATGCCGCCGAGCACCACCACGATCACCGCCTTGCCGGAGGTGGTCCAGTGCAGGGTGTCCAGCGAGACGAACCGGTGGCCCACGGCGAACAGGCCGCCCGCCCAACCCGGCGATGAAGCCGGAGAGGACGAACGCGGTCAGCTTGTACCGACGGACCGGGTAGCCGAGCGCGCGGGCGCGGGCGGGGTTGTCGCGGATGCCGACCAGCACCCGGCCGAACGGCGAGTGCACGATCCGCCAGGCGGCGGCGAGACCGAGCAGCGCGATCGGCAGCGCCGTGTAGTAGAAGTAGTAGTCGTCGGTGAGGTCGAGCCCGAAGAGTTCCCGGGGCACCCCCTGGAGGCCGTTCTCGCCCCGGGTGACCGAGCGCCACTCGTTGGCGACGTAGTAGACCATCTGCGCGAACGCCAGGGTGACCATGGCGAAGTAGATGCCGGTGCGGCTGACCGCCAGGTAGCCGATGGGCACCGCGAGCGCGGCGGCGGCGAGCGCGCCGAGCAGCACGGCCACCGGGAAGGGCAGCCCGGCGTGGATCGCGACCAGCCCGGTGACGTACGCCGAGGTGCCCCAGAAGGCGGCGTGCCCGAAGGACATCAGCCCGGTGAAGCCGAGCAGCAGGTCGACCGAGACGGCGAAGAGCGCCCAGCAGAGGATGTCCACCGCCACCGCCGGGTAGAGGCCGTTGGGCAGCCAGAGGGCCACGGCCAGGCCGGCGGCGAGCAGCGCGTACCGCAGCCAGCGCGGCGAGGCGGCGACGGCGGCCAGCGCGGAGGGGGTGTGCTTCGCGCCGGGCTCGGTGTCGACCACGGTGGTCATGCGGGTGCCTCCTCACGGCCGAACAGCCCGGCCGGACGCCAGAGCAGCACCACGGCCATCACGATGAACACGGCGGTCTGGGCCAGGATCGGCCAGTCCGACAGGTACGCCTCGCCCCACGCCTGGATCAGCCCGATGCCGAAGCCGGCGGCGACCGAGCCGAAGATGGAACCGAGCCCGCCGATCACCACCACCGCGAAGACCACGATGATCAGATCGGCCCCCATCAGCGGGTTGACCGCCCGCATCGGCGCGGCCAGCACCCCGGCCAGGGCGGCCAGGGCGATGCCGAAGCCGAAGACCGGCGTGATCCACCGCCCGACGTCGATGCCGAACGCCCGGGTCAGTTCGGGGCGCTCGGTGGCGGCCCGGACGACCAGGCCGACCCGGGTGTGGCCGAGCAGCCACCAGGCCCCGACACAGACGGCCACCGCGAAGCCGAGGATGAACACCCGGTACGTGGGGAAGTCGAACAGTCCGAAGTCGACCGATCCGGACAGCTCGGCCGGGGTGGCGTACGGGCTGGACTGCACGCCGTACCGGAGCTTGACCAGGTCCTGGAGGATCAGCGTCAGCCCGAAGGTGAGCAGGAAGTTGTAGAGCGGGTCGAGCCGGGTGAGCCGGTGGATGAAGGCCCGTTCCAGGGCCATGCCGAGCAGGCCCAGCCCGACCGGCATGATCACCAGAGCCGCCCAGAACGGCACCCCCGCCTCGGTGAGCAGCACGTACGCCCCGAACGCGCCGAGCATGTAGAACGCGCCGTGGGCGAAGTTGACCACCCGCAGCATGCCGAAGATGACCGCGAGCCCGAGGGCGAGCAGGGCGTAGAACGCCCCGCTCACCAGCCCGTTGAAGGTGTTCTGGAGAAAGCCGGTCACGGCGTCACATCCGGCAGTCCGGGGACGGGGCGCGGAACGCCTCCGCCGCCGGGATGGTCTTGAGGACCTTCACGTAGTCCCACTCCTCGGTGACCTCGGCGGCCGGCTTGACCTGGGCCAGGTAGGCGTCGTGCACGACCCGGTGGTCCTCGGCGCGGATCGTCCCGTTGCGCAGGAAGACGTCGTCGACGGTCCTGCCCTCCAGGGCCTTGACGATGGTGTCCGCGTCGTCGGTCCCGGCGGCCTGCACCGCCTCCAGGTACTGCGTGGCGGCGGAGTAGTTGGCCGCGTGGGCGAACGTCGGCCGGGTGCCGGTGGCGGCCTTGAACCGGTCGGCGAACTCCCGGTTGCGCTGGTCGAAGTTCCAGTACCAGGCGTCGGTGTAGGTGGTGCCGGCGAGCGCGTCCGGGGTGAGCGAGTGGATGTCGGTGAGGAACATCAGCCCCACCGCCAGGCCGACGCCCTTCTCCCGGAGCTTGAACTCGTTGTACTGCTTGACCACGTTGACCAGTTCGGCCCCGGCCTGCATGGTGCCGAGCACGTCCGGCTTCGGGTTCAGCGTCGGGGCCTTGAGCAGGTAGGTCGAGTAGTCGCCGCTGGTGTTCGGGAACGGCGCGGCGTCCTTCGCCACCACCCGGCCGCCGGCCGCGGTGATCGCGTTGGAGAAGCTGCGCTCCATGTCCTGCCCGAACTGGTAGTTCGGGTAGAGCACGTACCAGTTCTTCGCGCCCTGCTCGGTGGTGTTGCGTCCGGTGCCGTTGGCCAGCATGTACGTGTCGTACGCGTAGTGGAAGGTGTACTTGTTGCACTTCGCGCCGGTGAGCGTGGTGGTGGCGGCACCGATGTTGAAGTAGAGCTTCTTCTTCTCCTTCGCCACGTCGGCCACCTTCTCCGCCGCCGACGAGGTGGGCACGTCGAGGATCAGGTCGACGTTCTTGCGGTCGTACATCTCGGCCGCTTTGGTGTTGGCGATGTCCGGCTTGTTCTGGTGGTCGGCGGTCTCCACGGTGATGTCCTTCGTCACCGCGTCGTCGCCGTACTTCTTCGTGAAGTCGGCGATCGCCATCTCGACGGCCTTCACCGAGTTCTTGCCGGACAGTTCGAGGTAGACCCCGGACTGGTCGTTGAGCACGCCCAGTACCATCCGGTCACCGCTGAGCTTCCCGTCGCCGGAGGACTGCGGCCCTCCCCCGCCGCAGCCGGCCACCAGCAGCGCGGCCGCCGACCCGGCGGCCACCAACATGGTCCTGCGCATGGTCTTCCCTTCATCCGCGCGCGGTGCGCGGGTCGTCGTCAGATGCCGAGGTACGACAGCAGCTCGCGCTCCCGCGAGCGCACCTCGGAGTTGTCCATCGCCTCCACCACCCGTCCCTCGGCCAGCAGGTAGTGCCGGTCGGCGACGCCGGTGGCGAAGTGCAGGTTCTGCTCGACCAGCAGCACGGTCACCCCGTGCTCCTTGGCCTGCCGCAGGATGTCGCCGACCTGTCCCACCAGCAGCGGCGAGAGCCCCTCGGTCGGCTCGTCGCAGAGCAGCAGTCGCGCGCCCATCCGCAGCACCCGGGCCAGGGCGAGCATCTGCTGCTCCCCGCCGGAGAGGGTGGTGGCGGCCGAGTCGCGGCGGGCGTACAGGGCGGGGAACGCCTCGTAGACCCGCTCCAGCGGCCACGGGTCGGGGCCGACCGTCGGTGGCAGCGTGAGATTCTCGGTGACGCTGAGCGTGGCGTACGCGCCCCGGTCGTCGGGGACCCAGCCGAGGCCGAGCCGGGCCCGGCGGTGCGCCGGCAGCCGGCCGACGTCCCGGCCGTCCAGGGTGATCGTGCCGCTGCGACCGGGGTGCAGCCCCATCACGCAGCGCAGCAGGGTGGACTTGCCGGCACCGTTGCGCCCGACCAGGGTGACCACCTCGCCGGCGTCGACGGTGAGGTTCACCCCGCGCAGCACCCGCGCCTCGCCGTACCAGGCGGACAGGTCGTCAACGCGCAGCATCGGTCGCTCCGTCGGTGGCTCCATCGGCGGCTCCCAGGTAGGCGGTGATCACGCGTTCGTCGGCCCGGACCTGCTCGTACGGGCCCTCGACGAGGACCTTGCCGGCCTGGAGCACGGTGACGGTGTCCGCCAGCCGGCCGACCACGCTCATGTTGTGTTCGACCATCACCACCGTCCGGCCGGCGCGGACCCGGGCGATCAGCTCGACGGTGCGGTCGACGTCCTCCAGCCCCATCCCGGCGGTCGGCTCGTCGAGCAGCAGCACGCGGGGTTCGAGGGCGAGGGCGATGGCCAGTTCGAGGGCCCTCTTGCGCCCGTACGCGAGGGCGTCGGCGGGGGTCTCGGCCAGTTCGGCGAGACCGACCTCGGCGAGCAGTTCGTCGGCGCGGGCGGTGTAGCGGCGCATCAGGCGGGCCGAGCGCCAGAACCGCCAGCCCAGCCCGCTGGGGCTCTGCAACGCCAGTGTCACGTGTTCGCGGGCGGAGAGCTGCGGGAAGAGGCTGGTGATCTGGAAGGACCGGGCGACGCCGAGCCGGGCGACCCGCTCCGGAGGCAGGCCGGCGATGTCCCGTCCGTCGAGCAGGATGTGCCCGCCGCTGGGCCGCAGGAACCCGGTGAGCAGGTTGAACAGGGTGGTCTTGCCGGCACCGTTCGGGCCGACGAGGGCGTGCACGGTGCCCTCGACCACGTCGAGGTCGACCCGGTCCACGGCCCGGAAGCCCCGGAAGTCCCGGGTCAACCCCCGCGCCGACAGCAGTCCCTGCCCGACCATCGCCACACCCTCCGCAGGTCGACGGCGACGACCGGTTCGGAGACCACGGTCACAGGATCGTCGCGTGCAGGAAACCTACGGCGCGGCGGCAACGCTGAACTATGTCGATGTCACATACATTCGGGCACGACCACCCGGGCCCGTCCACCATGGGGGAACGGACCCGGATCGTCGCCGCACCGGCGGCCCACCCCGTGGACATGTGGTGGCGCCACCGGTACCCATCAGCCGGTAAGCGCGTTCAGGGCGAGGTCCACGTCCTCCTCGGACGTGTAGACGTGGAAGGACGCCCGGACCCGACCGGCGCGGACGGCGGCCCGCACCCCGGCCCGTTCCAGCTTCTCCTGCGCCCCGGGGACGTCGACGGTGACGATCGCGCTCTCCCCCGGCGGTCGCCCGAGACCGGTGAGGAACCGGTTGGCCAGCGCCACGTCGTGGTCCCGGATCGCGGGCACTCCGATCTCGGCGAGGAGTTCCAGCGCGGCTGCCGCGCCGACGTAACAGAACCAGGCCGGGGAGATGTCGAAGCGCCGGGCGTCGTCGGCCAGCCGCAGCGGTGGCCCGTAGTAGGAGTCGTACGGGTCCCGACCCGCGAACCAGCCGGCGGCGTCCGGTCGCATCCGCTCCCGCAACCGCGGTGCCAGGTAGCCGAAGGCCGCGCCGCGCGGCGCGGCCAACCACTTGTACGCCCCGACCACCACCGCGTCGGCCCGGCTGCCGTCGAAGGGCAGCCAGCCGCAGGCCTGGGTGGCGTCGACGGACACCAGCGCGCCGTGCGCGCGGGCGGCGGCCACGATCTCGTCGTACGGGGCGATCCGGCCGTCGGCGGACTGCACCAGGCTGAACGCGACCAGGTCGGTGCGCTCGTCGATGGCGTCGACCAGCCCTTCCAGCGGCACCGTCCGCACCTCGACGCCCCGCTCGGCCTGCACCAGCCAGGGGAAGAGGTTGCTGGTGAACTCGACCTCCGGCACCACCACGGTCGCGCCCGCCGGCAGCGCCGCCGCGACGGGGGCCAGCAACTGGGACACCGCGCTCCCCACCGCCACGTCCCCGGCCGGTACGTCCACCAGCCGGGCAAACGCCGCCCGCGACCGGTCGGTCGTCGCGTTCCACGTCTCGACGGCGTTGCGTCCGGCCCGCCACTGGCCCAGCGCCTCCTGGAGGGCCGCCCAGGTCGGCTCGGCCGGCAACCCGTAGGTGGCGGTGTTCAGCCAGCCGGGCTCCGGCTGCCACAGCTTGCGTGCGTCGTCCAGATCCATGGGTCCGACGCTAACCGCGCGGTCACGACCCGGTCACAGCCAATTCCCGGTCCCTGGCTCCCGGTCGGCGGTCAGCTCACGTTCGCCGGGCCGAGCACGCTCTTCAGGTCACCCATCAGCGCGGTGGTCGCGGCCACCCGGAACGGCCCGAGCCGCAGCGTGGTGACCTTGCCGCCGTTGAGGAGCCTGACGTGCACCTCGGTGTCGCCGGGATGCAGCACCAGGGTCTCCTTGAGCCGTTCCACCAGCGGCGGCGTGCACCGGTGCACCGGAATGGTCAGGGTGACCGGCTTGCTGCCCGGATTGCTGGTGACGTCGGGGAGTTGCATGTCCATCGCCATGATCCGGGGGGTGTCGTCCCGGCGGTCCACCCGGCCCTTGACCACCACGATCGCGTCCTCGGCGATGTACTGCCCGATCACCTCGTAGGTGTTCGGGAAGAACAGCGTCTCCACCCCACCGGCCAGGTCCTCCAGGGTGGCCGACGCCCAGGCACGACCCTGCTTGGTCACCCGGCGCTGCACGCCGGAGAGGATGCCGGCGAGGGTGACCACCGCACCGTCGGGCACCGAGCCCTCCTCCGACAGCGCGGCGATGGTGCAGTCCGCCGCCGCGCCGAGGACGTGTTCCAGCCCGAACAGCGGGTGGTCGGAGACGTAGAGGCCGAGCATCTCGCGCTCGAAGGCGAGCTTGTCCCGCTTGTCCCACTCGCCGTCGCCGATCACCGGCATCACGGTCGTGCTGGTGGTGTCGGCGTCACCGAAGCCGGCACCGAAGAGGTCGTACTGGCCGACCGCCTCCTTGCGCTTGACGTCGGCGTACGCGTCGATCGCCTCGGCGTGCACGGCGAGCAGGCCCTTACGGGGGTGCCCCAGCGCGTCGAACGCCCCGGCCTTGATCAGGGATTCGATGGTCTTCTTGTTGCAGACCACCGCGTCGACCTTCGACAGGAAGTCGTAGAAGTCCGCGTACTCGCCCTTCTCCTCCCGGCAGCGCATGATCGAGGCGACCACGTTCGCGCCGACGTTGCGGACCGCCGCGAGCCCGAACCGGATGTCCTTCCCGACCGGGGTGAACGGCCCGGCGGAGGTGTTCACGTCCGGCGGCAGGACCTGGATCCGCATCCGGCGGCACTCGGAGAGGTAGAGCGCCATCTTGTCCTTGTCGTCGCCGACGGAGGTCAGCAACGCGGCCATGTACTCGGCCGGGTAGTGCGCCTTGAGGTACGCCGTCCAGTACGACACCAGCCCGTACGCCGCGGAGTGCGCCTTGTTGAAGGCGTAGCCGGCGAACGGGACCAGCACGTCCCACACCGCTTGGATCGCCTCGTCGGAGTAGCCGCGCTCGCGGCAGCCGTCCCGGAACGGGATGAACTCCTTGTCGAGGATCTCCTTCTTCTTCTTGCCCATCGCCCGCCGGAGCAGGTCGGCCTGGCCGAGGGTGTAGCCGGCGAGGATCTGCGCGGCGCGCTGCACCTGCTCCTGGTAGACGATCAGGCCGTGGGTGGGGGCGAGGATCTCCCGGAGCGGCTCCTCCAGTTCCGGATGGATCGGGGTGATCTCCTGGAGGCCGTTCTTGCGCAGCGCGTAGTTGGTGTGCGAGTCCACGCCCATCGGGCCAGGCCGGTAGAGCGCGAGGACGGCGGAGATGTCCTCGAAGTTGTCCGGCTTCATCAGCCGCAGCAGCGACCGCATCGGCCCGCCGTCGAGCTGGAACACGCCCAGCGTGTCGCCCCGGGCCAGCAGCTCGTAGGCGGCCTTGTCGTCCAGTTCCAGGCCCAGCAGGTCGAGGTCCTTGCCGTGGTTGAGCTGGATGTTCTTGACCGCGTCGTCGATGATCGTCAGGTTGCGCAGGCCGAGGAAGTCCATCTTCAACAGCCCGAGCGACTCACACGTCGGGTAGTCGAACTGGGTGATGATCACCCCGTCGGAGTCCCGGCGCATCAGCGGGATGTGCTCGATGATCGGCTCGGCGGACATGATCACGCCGGCCGCGTGCACGCCGGTTTGCCGGATCAGCCCCTCGATGCCCTTGGCGGTGTCGATCACCTTCCGGACGTCCGGGTCGGACTCGTACAGGCCCCGGATCTCGCCGGCCTCGGCGTACCGGGGGTGCTTCGGGTCGAAGATGCCGCCGAGCGGGATGTCCTTGCCCATCACCGCCGGGGGCATCGCCTTGGTGATCCGGTCACCCACCGCGTACGGGTACCCGAGCACCCGGGCCGAGTCCTTGATGGCGGCCTTCGCCTTGATCGTGCCGAAGGTGGCGATCTGGGCGACCTTGTCCTCACCCCACTTGTCGGTGACGTACTTGATCACCTCACCGCGCCGACGCTCGTCGAAGTCGATGTCGACGTCCGGCATGGAGACCCGCTCGGGGTTCAGGAACCGCTCGAAGATCAGGCCGTGCGGGATCGGGTCCAGGTCGGTGATGCCGAGCGCGTACGCGACCAGCGAGCCGGCGGCCGAGCCACGGCCGGGACCGACCGCGATGCCCTGGTTCTTCGCCCACTGGATGAAGTCGGCGACCACGAGGAAGTACGACGGGAAGCCCATCTGGATGATGACGCCCAGTTCGTACTCGGCCTGGACGACGTGCCCCTCCGGGATCCCGCCGGGAAAGCGGCGGGCCAGCCCCTTGAAGGTCTCCTTGCGGAACCAGGACTCCTCGGTCTCCCCCTCCGGCACCGGGAACCGCGGCATCAGGTTGTGGAACTCGAACATCCCCGCCGGGTCGACCCGTTCGGCGACCAGCAGGGTGTTGCGGCAGCCCTCCAGCCACACGTCCGAGCCGTCGACCGCCCGCATCTCCTCGGCGGACTTGATGAAGTAGCCGCTGCCGCCGAACCTGAATCGGTTCGGGTCGGCGATGTTGCTGCCGGTCTGCACGCAGAGCAGCACGTCGTGCGACTCGGCCTGCGCCTCGTGGGTGTAGTGCGAGTCGTTGGTGACCACCGGGGGGATGGCCAGCTTCTTGCCGATCTCCAGCAGCCCGTCGCGGACCCGCTTCTCGATGTCCAGGCCGTGGTCCATCAGCTCCAGGAAGTAGTTCTCCCGGCCGAAGATCTCCTGGTACCTCGCCGCCGCCTCCAGGGCCTGGGCGTCCTGGCCGAGACGCAGCCGGGTCTGCACCTCACCCGACGGGCAGCCGGTGGTGGCCATCAGGCCCTCGGCGTGCGCGGCGATCAGCTCGGTGTCCATCCGGGGCCACTTGACGAAGAACCCCTCGGTGTACGCCTTCGAGGTGAGCGTGAAGAGGTTGTGCAGCCCGGTCCTGTTGCGCGCCCAGATCGTCTTGTGGGTGTAGCCACCGCTACCCGAGACGTCGTCGCTCTTCTGCTCCGGCCGGCCCCACTTCACCCGCTGCTTGTGGAAGCGCGACTCCGGGGCCACGTACGCCTCGATGCCGAGCACCGGGGTGATCCCGGCGGCCATGGCCTGCTTGTAGAAGTCGTGCGCGCCGTGCATGTTGCCGTGGTCGGTCATCGCCACCGCCGGCATGCCCAGTCGGCTCGCCTCGGCGAAGAGGTCCTTGAGACGGGCCGCACCGTCGAGCATCGAGTACTCCGTGTGCACGTGCAGATGCGCGAACGAGTCGGCCATGCAGAGCGCCCCCCGGGTCTGATCTTCGGCAGTCGGCCTAGCCTAGTCCCGTCCCGGGGGCCGCTTCCACGGCGCCGCGCGGGTCGCCACGGGTGGCGCTGGTCGCGTCCACCGGCGGTGGGCGTCGGGTCGACAGTCGGTTGCCGGACTCGACCGGGCCCGCCGGGCGGCGGCCGTCGTAGCCTGGGCCGGACGGCACCCGGCGAGCATGGGACGACCCGATGGCCCTTCCGGACGGTATCGAGGAGCTGGCCGGCGCGGCGTCGCGGGGCGACCCGGCAGCGCGGGACGCGCTGCTGGCCGCGGTACGCCCGGAGGTGCTGCGCCTCTGCGCCCGGTTGCTGCCGCACCGGGAGGACGCCGAGGAGGCGTGCCAGGACGCGCTGCTGGCGCTGGCCCAGGGCATCGGCCGGTTCGAGGGGCGGTCGTCGTTCCGCACCTGGCTCCACCGGCTGACCGCCAACCGGGCCCGCTCGACCTACCGGGTGCTGCGCCGACGGTGGCTGGTGGAGGCCGGTGACGTGCCGCTGCCGGAGCGACCCGACCCGCGCCGGACGAGCGTGGTCGCCGGCACCCGGCTCGACCTGCTCGACGCGCTCGACGCGGTCCGCCCCGAACTCGCCGAGGCGGTGACCCTGCGCGACGTCCTCGGGTTGGGCTACCGGGAGATCGCCGAGCTGCTCGGCCTGCCCGAGGGGACGGTCAAGTCGCGGATCCACGAGGCCCGCCGGCAACTGCGGGCACGGCTGTCCGGAGAGCCCTCGACCGCCGAGGGGCGGCAATGACCGTGCCGACCCACCGGGGACCCAACGGCCGCCGGAACCGGGTGGGTGGCCGGCTGGCCCCGCTCACGGTGGTCGTCGTGGCAGTGTCCGGGATGGTCGCGGCGTGCGGCGGCGACGTGCCCGTCTCTCCGCTGCCCGTCCAGCCACCGTCCGCGGCGGCGACCCGCACTCCCACTCCGCCGGTGACGTCCACGCCGCCGGCCTCCCCGCCGCCGGGTACGCCGGTCGTCGTGCCCACGTCCCGCCGCCCCGCGCCGGTGACGTCGACGTCCGTGCGGACCCCGCCCGCGACCCGGTCGCCGAGCGGATTGCCCGGCAGCTGCCACGGCGCGGTGCGGTACGACCTGGTGCTGGCCGAGACCGAGTTGGCGCTGCTCACCTCGCTCTGCTTCGCCACCGGCGGGGTGCTACGGATCATCGGGATCGGGCCGGGCGAGGTGACCGTGGACCGGGAGGACCTGGTCTCCCGCAGCTACGAGGGTGGGGTGGTGGACGTCCGGTTCGTCCGCCCCGGCACCGTGGTCGTACGGATTCCGCAGGACGGTACGACGTATCCGGTCACGGTGGTGGTGCGGTAGCCGGCCGGGCCTACCGCACCCGCACCCCGGCGAGCAGCCGGTCGACGAAGTCGGCCGCGCCGCCGTGCGGAGGCACGACCTGCACGTAGATCAGCCCGGTACGGCCGGGGCCGAGCCCGGCGGCCTCGACCACCACCGGCCGGCCCCGGTCGCAGGTGAACCGGGCCACCACCCAGTCCACGCCCGCCTGCCGGGTGCGCCGCAGGGGCGCGGCTACGCAGGCCGCGTGCGGCCGTTCGGCGACGAAGCCGGCGGGGGTGGTCCGCGCGGCGGTGCTGGCGGAGAGGCCGACGAAGGCCCCCGGCACGGTCGGGTCGACCGCCCACCGGTGCGGGTCGGGTGACATCACCAGGGCGGGTTCGAGGGTGCCGTCGGCACCGTACTGGCCCGCCCAGCCGGTGCCGACGGCTCGCCATCCGGGCGGCAGCGCGACGGTGATCGGTCCGTTCGTCCCGGTGCCGGCGTCCCGGCCGGCGGTGGCGGTGTCCCCGGCCAGGGCCCCGACGAGGGCGAGCACGGCGACGCCGACCCCGGACCACCGCCCCGGCCGCGCCCCGCCCCGGGCCGGGCCGCCCGGGACTCGACCGGTCGTCCGCGCGTCGACCCGTCCGGGGCCCGGGGCGGAGGTCACGGCGTGCCGTAGGGCCGCGCGGAAGGCTGCGGCGTCGGGGTGGCGGTCGGCGGGACGGGGTGCGGTGGCCCGGCGCAGTACGTCCGCCACCCGCGCCGGGACGCCCTCCCGGAGCCGGACCGCCCCGGCCGGGTCCGGCCGGTCCCTCGCTGGACGCGACGGTGGGGCCGTGCCGAGCAGCCGGACGCCGAGGCGACCCAGCCCGTAGACGTCGGCGCGGGTGTCGACGACCGCGAGCGGGTCGTCCTGTTCCGGGGCCATGTAGCCGGGGGTGCCGGCCCGGGCGGTGAGGCCGGAGGCGGCGGCGAGCGCCTTGGCCAGTCCGAGATCGGCGACCAGCACGCGCTCGCCGTCGGGGTGGGACCGGAAGAGGATGTTGCCGGGCGTGAGGTCACGGTGCACCACGCCGTTGCGGTGCAGCACGGCGACGCCGGCCGCGATCTCGGCCAGCAACTCCAGGGCGACGGGCACGGGCAGCGGACCGGCCGCCAGCCGGTCGCGCAGGCTGCCACCGTCGGCCAGGGCCATCACCGAGTACGGCCGCCCGTCGGGTAGTTCCCCGACCCCGTGGACCCGGACCAGCCGCTCGTCGTCGAGTCGGCGCAGCAGGCGGGCCTCGTCGAGGAACCGTTCCCGGACCCGCAGGTCGTGGTGCCAGTTCTCGGCCAGCACCTTGATCGCCACCGGGGAGTCGAGCCCCGGGTCGTGGCCCAACCAGACCGTCGCGAACGAGCCCGTGCCGAGCAGCCGCTCGATCCGGTACGGCCCGATCCTTTCCGGACTGGTCACCCACACCACCCCCGCCGCCGGCCCGTCCACCTCTGGTGCGCCGCAACACACTGATCCTACACGGCACGATGATGTATCAGTGGACAATAGTGTGTGGCACACAGTATCGTGTGACGCATGGTCAGCGATGAGATCCTGCGAACGCACCTCCAGGAGCTGCGTCGGGGCACCGTGGTGGTGGCGAGTCTGGTCGCCCTGCGCCGCCCCAACTACGGCTACGCGCTGCTCCAACGCCTCTCCGACCACGGGTTCCCGGTCGACGCCAACACGCTCTACCCGCTGCTGCGGCGGCTGGAGGAGCAGGGGCTGCTGACCAGCGAGTGGAACACCGAGGAAAGCCGGCCCCGCAAGTTCTACCGAACCAGCGAGGAGGGCGCGGCGGTGCTGGGCCGCCTCCTGGACGACCTCGCCACCGTGCAGACCTCCCTCGACGGCCTGATCGAAGGAGCCGACCGATGACCTCCCGGACCGACCGCTACCTCGCCGCCACCCTGCGCTCGGTGCCGGTGGCACGGCGCGAGGAGATCGCCACCGAGCTGCGTGCCTCGATCGACGACATGATCGAGGCACGCACCACCGACGGACAGGACACCGCCGCCGCGGAGCGGGAGGTGCTCACCGAGCTGGGCGATCCGGCCCAGCTCGCCGCCCGCTACGCCGGCCGTCGGCTGTATCTCGTCGGCCCGAGGTACTACCTGGCCTGGGAGCGACTGCTGAAGCGGCTGCTCACCTTCCTGCCGGCGACGGTCGGCATCGTCGTCGGCCTCCTCGGGGCCCTCGACGGCAACGCCGGCGGGCGATCGGCACGGGCATCACCACCGCCCTCTGGGTGGCGGTCCAGCTCGCCTTCTGGGTCACCCTGGTCTTCGCGGTGCTGGAGCGCACCGACGTCGACCTGAACCTGCCGGGGTGGAGCGTCGACCGACTGGCGGACGAGCGGGCCGACCGGCAGATCCCATTGACCGACACCTGTGCGTCGATCGTCTGGCTCGTGCTCGTCATCGCGTACCTGCCGTGGCAGCACTACCGGTCCTTCGTCCCCGACGGTACGGGCGGCGACGTACCGGTCCTCGACCCGGCACTGTGGAACTTCTGGCTGCCGATCCTGATCGCCGTACCGGTCCTCTGCATCGGCCTGGAGATCGTCACGTACCGGGTCGGCCGCTGGACGTGGTCGCTGGTCGCGATGAACGCGGCCCTGAACCTGGCGTTCGCCGCACCGGTGGTCTGGCTGCTGCTGACCGACCGGCTGATCAACCCCGAACTCGTCCGGCGGTTCGACTGGCTCGCCGAGGGCGACAACCTGGACACCGTCACCGCGGCCGTGGTGTCCGGCACGGTGCTGGTCGCGCTCTGGGACGTCGTCGACAGCGCCGTCAAGGCGTACCGCAGCCGCACCTGAGCCCGCCGCGAGAGGCCCGGCACGTCGCCGAACGTGCCGGGCCTCTCGCGTACCCGAGCCGGTCCCGTCGCCCGATGGTCTAGAGTCACCGGGGTGACTGCCGGGTCGGCCATGGGCCATGAACGAGTGGGGTTCCCGGCCCTGGCGTGACCGCCGGGTCGGCGAGAGGGCCGCCTCTCCCCCGTTTCCTTCGTCTTCTTCACTCCCGCCGCGCCGGTGCGCGATATGCACCGGCGGCCGGCGACCCCTGACGCGGAAAAGAAGGAACGGGAATTGCCGAACCACTTCAACGACGCCATCATCGACGAGTTCCGGGCCAACAACGGGCGGGTCGGCGGCATGTTCACCGACAGTCGCCTCCTGCTGCTCACCACCACCGGGGCGCGCACCGGACGGCCGCACACCACCCCGCTGGGATACCTGCCCGACACCGGCGACCGGCTTCTGGTCGTCGCCTCGGCCGGCGGGTCACCCCGGCACCCGGCCTGGTACCACAACATCCGGGCCAACCCGATCGTCACCGTCGAGGACGGTGCCTTCACCTACCAGGCCGAGGCGACCGTCCTCACCGGAGCGGAGCGGGACCGGATCTTCGCCCGGATCGTCGAGGTCGCCCCGGGGTACGCCGACTACCAGGCGAAGGCCACCCGGGTCATTCCCGTGGTCGGACTGACGCAGGTCGCCCCCGGACCGCCGAACGCCTCCTCGTTCGGCGAGGGACTACGGGTCGTCCACGACGCGTTCCGGCTGGAACTGGCCGCGATCCGCCGCGAGGTCGCCGAGTCGGGTCCGGGCCTCGGCGCCCAACTGCGGATCAACTGCCTGAGCCTCTGCCAGGGGCTGGGGTACCACCACCGGATGGAGGACGACGGGATCTTCCCGACCCTGGCCGGGCAGCCCGGCACCGCCGCCGTCCTGGACCGGCTCCGGGTCGAACACAAACGGATCGCCGCGCTCCTCGCCCAGCTCCAGCAGCTTCTCGCCGACCCCGCCGCCGACGCAGCGCGGCTGCGCGCCGAGGTCGACCGGCTCACCGGTGAGGTGGAGGAGCACCTGACGTACGAGGAGGAGCACCTCATTCCCCTGATGGAGGGCCCCGGGCAGGGCTGACCGTCGCCGTGGTCCCGGAGTCCGGCCGGGGCCGGCCGGACTCCGGGGCGTGACCGCGCCCTACCTCATGGGAATCGACGGTGCGGCGCCACCGCCCGACCGGTGGCAATTCCGGACCGGGTGGACAGGCCGAACACTCTGGACAGTGGCCGGGCACCGCCCAGATCATGAAGCCAACCGGTCGGGTGGCGTGTGGGGCTCCACCGACTCCAGTTTCACCCCTGAGTAGGTGAACAGTGCTGAGCATCGCCGAACTACGCACCGACTGGAAGATGTTCCGGCAGACCATGCGGGACTCCACCCTCAAGGAGGCCTTGGTCGACAGCGCCGAGTACATCCGGATCCGCCGCCACGAACGGCGGGAGCGCTTCGACGAGCGGTTCGGCCCCGAGACCAACGGCATCGTCGGCCTGGCCGACATCGACGGGATCGGGCCGCAACTGGAGGAGGCCAGCCACTATCTGCCCACCCGGAAGCAGGAGTTCGACCGGATGATGGCCACGGTCGGCGAGATCGACCACACCGAGCACGTCTTCGTCGACCTCGGCTGCGGCAAGGGGCGGGTCGTGCTGCTCGCGGCGGAGCACCCGTACAAGAAGGTGATCGGGGCGGATTTCTCCCCCACCTTCATCGGGCAGGCCAAGGAGAACGTGGAGCGCTACACCGGGCCGATGGCGACCCGGGAGATCGAGCTGCTCGCCATCGACGCGGTCGACCTCGTCGTCCCGCCGGAGAACCTGATCGTCTACCTGTTCTCGCCGTTCGGGCCGCCCGTCTTCGACACCGTGATGCGAAACCTGGTCGCCGCGACGAAGAAGCGGAAGCAGAAGATCACCATCGTGTACTACTCGCCGGACTACGACGACGTGGTGCGGGAGGCGGGCTTCGCGCTCGTCGCCCAGGGGAAGGGCGACCACTGGCCGTGGAGCCTCTACTCGGTGGGAGAGTCGGCCTGACCGTCGCGGCGCGCTACGCCGGCCGGTGGGACTCCCACTCGGCGGCGAGCATCGCGTAGACCATCTCGTCGGTCCACTCGCCCTTGACGAGCTCGCTCTCCCGCAGGTGCGCCTCACGCCGCATGCCCAGCCGTTCCAGCACCCCCGCCGAGGCGGTGTTGCGGGCGTCCAGCCGGCCGACGATCCGGTGCAGGCCGAGCAGGTCGAAGCCGATCTCCAGCATCATCCGGGCCGCCTCGGTCGCGTAGCCCCGCCCGCCGTGTTCGGGGTGGAAGACGTACCCCACCTCGCCCTGGCGGTGTTCCACGCTGACCCAGCAGAGCAGGACGTCCCCGACGAGCTGCCCGGTCTCCCGGACCACCACGGCCAGGTTGAGCACGTCGCCGGAGTTCCGCAGGGCGGTACGGCGACACTTGCGCGCCAGCGCCTCCCGGGTCGCCTGCTCGTCGTGCGGCTCCCAGTACAGGTAGCGGGCGACGTCGGCGCGGGACTGGTACGCGTGCAGCGCCGCGAAGTCGCCCTCCGTGAACGGGCGCAGGTCGAGCCGCTCGGTACGGATCGGGAAGTCGGGAATCAGCACCCCGGCAGGGTACGCCCCGCGCCGCCGAGCCGAGCCACCGCTACTCCGCCCGAGTGGCTTCCGCCTCCCGCGACGCAAGGAAGTCCTCCACCTCTGCACGCCCGACTCCCTCGTCGCGCACCTTCCGCCAGAGCCAGACCGGCCGGACCGACGCAGAGCGGCACGTGAGCAGCGAGCGCCCCGACGATCGCCGCCGGGGCACCACTCTCGACGGCACGGTAGAGGGACCGCAGTTCGACGACACAAAAACGGCGGCGGCACCGGAGAGGGTGCCGCCGCCGTCGAGCAGGAGGAGCGAGTCGTCGACGATTGGCGGGAATCAGTCGACGGCGGCCATGACCTCGTCCGGGACGTCGAAGTTGGCGTACACGTTCTGCACGTCGTCGCAGTCCTCGAGGACGTCGATCAGCTTGAAGACCTTGCGCGCGCCCTCCTCGTCCAGCGGCACGTTCACGCTGGGGATGAGGGACGACTCAGCGGACTCGTACTCGATGCCGGCGTCCTGGAGGGCGGTGCGGACGGCGATCAGGTCGCCCGGCTCGGAGACCACCTCGAAGGCCTCACCCAGGTCGTTGACCTCCTCGGCACCGGCGTCGAGGACGGCCATCATCACGTCGTCCTCGTTGGTGTCGGCCTTGGGCACGATCACTACGCCCTTGCGGGAGAACATGTACGACACCGATCCGGCGTCGGCGAAGGATCCGCCGTTGCGGGTCAGCGCGGTCCGCACCTCGGTGGCCGCACGGTTGCGGTTGTCGGTCAGGCACTCGATCAGCAGCGCGACGCCGTTCGGGCCGTACCCCTCGTACATGATCGTCTGGTAGTCGGCACCGCCGGCCTCCAGGCCGGAGCCGCGCTTGACCGCGCGGTCGATGTTGTCGTTCGGTACGGAGTTCTTCTTGGCCTTCTGGATGGCGTCGAAGAGGGTCGGGTTACCGGCCGGGTCGCCGCCACCGGTCCGCGCCGCCACCTCGACGTTCTTGATCAGCTTGGCGAACATCTTGCCGCGCTTGGCGTCGATGACGGCCTTCTTGTGCTTGGTGGTCGCCCACTTTGAGTGGCCGGACATCTCGTACCTCCGTCTGTTGACCCACGCCTGCGTCGACTGCCCGCGCCTGCTCCACGACACCTCGACGCCGGCGGCGGGGGCGGCCGGTCGGCTCCGCGTGGAGGGCTACGGCGGGCGATGGCCCTGCCGAACCGCGGCAATCCTACCGAGCTTCGGCAGGTCGGTGTCACACCACCACCACCACGGGGCGGGTCGACACCCGGAACCGACGACGTCGCGGTGCCCCTGCGAGGGGCACCGCGACGTCGTCGGAACACCACCGCTCCGGGGCGAGGACACCGACCCGGGCCAGGGACGCCCGGTCAGGCGGCGGCGCGGACCAGGTCGACGAAGTAGGCGTGCAGCCGCAGGTCGCCGGTCAGCTCCGGGTGGAACGAGGTGGCCAGCAGGTTGCCCTGCCGGACGGCGACGACCCGCCCGGCGGCCGGCCCCTCGGTGACCGTGCCGAGCACTTCGACGCCGTCGCCGACCCGTTCGACCCAGGGGGCGCGGATGAAGACCGCGTGGAAGGGCTCCCCCTCGATGCCGGTCAGGCTCACCGGCGCCTCGAACGAGTCGACCTGCCGGCCGAACGCGTTGCGCCGGACGGTCATCTCCACCGCTTCGAAGCCGCGCTGGTCGGGGCGGCCGTCCAGCACCTCCCGGGCCAGCATGATCATGCCGGCGCAGGAGCCGTAGACCGGCATGCCGGCGGCGATCCGCTTGTCGATCGGCTCGCGCATCTCGAAGATGTCGGCGAGCTTGCTGATCGTGGTGGACTCCCCGCCGGGGATGACCAGTCCGTCGACCGCGTCCAACTCCTCGCGGCGGCGGACCGGGCGGGCGTCCGCGCCGCAGCCGGCGAGGGCGTGCAGGTGCTCGCGGACGTCACCCTGGAGCGCGAGCACCCCGATCGTGGGTGCCGTCACCTGGTCACCAGCCCCGCTCGGCCAGGCGGTGCGGCTGCGGGATCTCGTCGACGTTGATGCCGACCATCGCCTCGCCCAGGCCCCGGGAGACCTTGGCCAGCACGTCCGGGTCGTCGTGGAAGGTGGTGGCCTTGACGATCGCGGCGGCCCGCTGCGCGGGGTTGCCGGACTTGAAGATGCCCGAGCCGACGAAGACGCCCTCGGCGCCGAGCTGCATCATCATCGCGGCGTCGGCCGGGGTGGCGATGCCACCGGCGGTGAAGAGCACCACGGGCAGCTTGCCGGTCTCGGCGATCTCCTTGACCAGCTCGTACGGGGCCTGGAGCTCCTTCGCCGCGACGTACAACTCGTCCTCGGGCAGCGACTGGAGCCGACGGATCTCCTGGCGGATCTTGCGCATGTGGGTGGTGGCGTTGGAGACGTCACCGGTGCCGGCCTCGCCCTTGGAGCGGATCATGGCCGCACCCTCGGTGATGCGCCGCAGCGCCTCGCCGAGGTTGGTCGCGCCGCAGACGAAGGGGACGGTGAACGCCCACTTGTCGATGTGGTTGGCGTAGTCGGCGGGGGTGAGCACCTCGGACTCGTCGACGTAGTCGACGCCGAGGGACTGGAGGATCTGCGCCTCGACGAAGTGGCCGATCCGGGCCTTGGCCATGACCGGGATGGAGACCGCGTTGATGATGCCGTCGATCATGTCGGGGTCGCTCATCCGGGAGACCCCGCCCTGGGCACGGATGTCGGCGGGCACCCGCTCCAGGGCCATCACCGCGACCGCGCCGGCGTCCTCGGCGATCTTGGCCTGCTCGGCGTTGACCACGTCCATGATCACGCCGCCCTTGAGCATCTCGGCCATGCCGCGCTTGACGCGCGCGGTGCCGACGACGGGCGTGGCGGTGGCGGGCTGGGAGGTGGATTCGGACACGGGTGATCGCTCCTCGGCGTGTCGGGGGGTGCTGGGTCACGGAAATGCTACGTCCGGGTCAACACCCGACCGACAGCCAATCACGCCCCGGGTGGCCTGCTCTGTGACGACCGTCACCGCCGGTTCCCGCCCCGGTGAGGCGGACGGCTCAGCCGGCCGGGACGTCCGCCGGCAGGGCCAGGGTGGGGTCGTCCACGTCGAAGTAGCGCGGGCGGTCGTGTCGGCGGGCCATCCGCAGCAGGCGCACCAGCGGCCGGCGACGGGCGGTGAGCGCGTCCCGGACGAGGTCGGTGTGGACCTGCCGGGCCAGCGCCAGACGCCGGCTGGCCGCGATCACCGCCTCGCAGGCCGGATCGGCCGGGTCGAGCCGCACCGCGCGCAACTGCCGGGTGAGGTCGTTCTCGGCGGCCTCCCGCTCCTCGGGGCCGGCGTCCAGGGCGATCCGCGCGGCGGCGTAGAGCTCCACGCCGTACCGCTGCTCGGCCAGGACCGCCGCGGCCGCCGCGCGGCGCAGCAGGTGCGCGTCGAGCGCCCGGGCGGCCGACTCCGCGCGCAGGTGCAGCCGCTCCACCCGGGAGGCCGTCCAGACCAGGTACGCCGACACCAGCACGACGAACGCGACCGCGCCCACCACCCACCACATGCCCGGCATCGTAGTGCTGCTCCCGTTCCCGTCCGCCCGGACGCGGAGGCCTCGTCACGCAGGCCACCCGCGCACCACCGTCACCACACTGTCAGCCCAGCCCCACCCACTCCTGGTCGATCACCCGCCCGTCGGTGGCCTCGATCGCCGCCGCGTACACCTCCAGGACCCGGCGGGCGACCACCGGCCAGTCGAAGGTTGCCACCACCTGGTCCCCGCAGGCGGTCAGCTCCGCCCGCCGCGCCGGGTCGTCGAGCAGGCCGGCCATCGCGTCCCGCAGCGCCCCCGCGTCCCCGGTGGGGAAGAGCTGCCCGGCCCGCCCCCCGTCGAGGACCCGGCGGAAGGCGTCCAGGTCGCTGGCGACCACCGTCGTCCCGGCGGCCAGCGCCTCGGTGAGGATCATGCCGAACGACTCGCCACCGGTGTTCGGCGCGACGTAGAGGTGCGCGCTGCGCAGCATGCGTGCTTTGTCCGCCTCGGAGACCAGGCCGAGGAAGGTGACCCGGTCGCGCAGGTCGTGCGGGAACCGGGCGTACAGGTCGTCGGCCTCGCCCGGGCCGGCGACCAGCAGCCGCAGGCCGGGACGGCGCGGGGCCAGCTCGACGAAGGCGTCCCGCAGCACCGGGAAACCCTTGCGCGGCTCGGTGAACCGGCCGAGGAAGCCGAGCGTGCCACCGGTGCCCGCACCGCACTCCCCCGGCCAGCCGGGCAGCGGCTCCGCGCCGGTGAACCGGGCGACGGTCACCCCGTTGGGGATCTCCACCGCACCGCCGTCCATGTGCTCGACCTGCACCTTCCGGGCGAGCGCGCTGACCGCGATCCGGGCGGTGATCCGTTCCAGCACGATCTGGAGCACGCCCTGGGCGGCGGCGAGCGCCCGCGAGCGGGTCATCGCGGTGTGGAAGGTCGCCACCACCGGCCCCCGGGCGGAGAGCACGGCCAGCAGCGACAGGCTCAGCGTCAGCGGCTCGTGCACGTGCAGGACGTCGAAGTCGCCCCGGGTGATCCAGCGGCGGACCCGGGCGGTCGAGACCGGCCCGAAGGCGATCCGGGCCACCGAACCGTTGTACGGCAGGGGGACCGCCCGGCCGGCCGGCACCACGTACGGCGGCAGCGGCGAGTCCTCGTCGGCGGGTGCGAGCACGCTCACCTCGTGCCCGAGACCGATCAACGCCTCCGCGAGATCGACGACGTGGTTCTGCACGCCCCCGGGCACGTCGAAGGAGTACGGGCAGACGATGCCGATTCGCACAGCTGTGGCCTTTCGTTCACTGCCGCGGGGCTCCGCTCCGCTGCTCCTCGCACTCCGGCTCGCGCCACCTGCCGCCTCGCTCCGCACACTCCCGCGGGGCCGTACCCGTCAGACCGGCCCGGAGGCCGCCGGCGGCCGGCTCTCCCGCCGGGGCCGTGGCGACGGGTTCCCCGGGCCGCCCTCCTGGTCCAGCCACATCCGCTGCAACATGTGCCAGTCTTCCGGATGACGGGCGATGCCCGCCGCCAGACCGTCGGCAATCCGCTGGGTCAGCAGCCGGGCCCGCTGGTCGAGCGGGCCGCTGTCCGGGTCGGGCAGGTCCAGCGGCCCTTCGATGGACGCGCACGGCGCATCCGGTTCGTACCACATCGTGGCGACGTAGAGGGGTGCGCCGGTGCGCAGGGCGAGCAGGGCCGGGCCGGCCGGCATCCGGGTCCGTCCCCCGAAGAAGGTGACCTCCACACCCCGGGCGGAGAGGTCCCGGTCGGCCAGCAGCGGCACGACGTGCCCGGCGGCCAGCCGCTCCACCAGGATCTCGAAGGGGGGACGCGCACCACCGTGGGTGGGCAGGATCTCCATGCCGAGGCCACGCCGGAACGCCAGGAAGCGCTCGTACACCGCCTCGGGCCGGAGCCGTTCGGCGACCGTGGTGATCGGCCAGCCCTGGGCGGCGACCCAGGCCCCGGCGGCGTCCCAGTTGCCGGCGTGCGGCAGCGCCACCACCGCGCCCCGACCGGCCGCCACGTCGGCGGCGAGCAGGTCGTGGCCGTGGGTCAGCCGGAACCCGGCGAGGATCTGCTCGCGGCTGCGCGAGGGCAGCCGGAACGCCTCCAGCCAGTACCGGGCGTAGGAGCGCAGCCCCCGGCGGACCAACTCGTCCAGCTCGGCCTCGGGCAGCTCGGGGCCGACCACCCGGCGCAGGTTCGCGGCGAGTCGAACCGTACCGGCGCCGCCGGCGCGGTGGGCCCGGTCCGCACCGGTGCGGAAGATCGTGGCGGCGACCGGTCCGGGCAGCGCGCGGACCAGCCGCCAACCGGCGACGTAGCCCAGTTCGGTGAGGTTCACCCCGGTTGTCCTCCGTCGTCGACCGGCGCCGGGTCACCGGCGGTGGCCGCCCGGCCCGCCGCGGCCGTCCGGACGGCGGACGCGGCCCGGCCACGACAGCGCGGCACGCCGGTCGGGCCGGTCACCCCGGCACGCCCGCCCGGGCCCGCTGGGCCTGTCGGTACACGTGGGTCATCCGCTGGCCGACGGTGAAAATCGACACGGCGGCGAGCAGCCAGAGCGCCACGACCAGGGCCCGGTCGATCCCGACCCCGGTGAGCAGCCCGCCGATCCCGACGATGAGCAGCCGTTCGGTGCGTTCGGCGATACCCACGTTGCAGGTCATGCCGAGCCCTTCGGCGCGGGCCTTGACATAGGAGACCAGGCCCCCGGCGGCCAGGCAGACCAGCGCCGCGGCGACCCCGCCCCGGTCGCCCTGGGTGGCGAGGTGGTAGGCCACCGCGCCGAAGACCGCGCTGTCGGCGATGCGGTCCATGCTCGAGTCGAGGAACGCACCGAACGTGGTCGACCCGCCGCTCATCCGGGCCATCGTGCCGTCGAGCAGGTCGGTCAGCGCGAAGGCTGTGACGATCAGGGCACCGGCGACCAGGTGCCCGCGCGCACCGAAGCCGAGCGCGCCGACGAGCACCCCGACGGTGCCCACGACGGTGACCGTGTTGGGGGTGACGCCCGCGCGGAGCAGGGTACGTGCGACGGGCTCGACGACACGGGTCATCCCCGCTCGGGCCGACACTTGGAAGATCTTCGCCATGGCGGTCCCCACGATAACGGTCGGCCGGTACGGGCGGTACGGCCGGTCGTACCGACCCGCCGACGGGGTTGTGTCGGATCGGTAACGGGTGTGAGATCGAGGCAGGGGACGTGAGTCAGCTCACCCGCCCGCCCGTCACGTTCCCGGTAGGCAGCAGTCCACCGGAGGATATCGCCGCGCACACGCCCGGGCCGCTTCCCCGTCACGCGGCGGTCGCCATCACACCACCGGCACAGGGAGGTGCGCCCATGGCGCAGAGGAGTCACGACAAGGGTTCCACCGGCGGCGTGCCGGTGGCGGACCAGCCGCTCCGGGTCCGCAACGTGGTGCTGGTGGGCCACTCCGGGGCCGGCAAGACGACCCTGGTGGAGGGGCTGCTCGCGGCCAGCGGCGCGATCACCCGGCCGGGCACGGTCGGCGACGGCACCACGGTCTGCGACCACGACCCCGCCGCGGTACGCCAGCAGCGCTCGGTGAGCCTGGCCTGCGCGCCGCTGTGGCACCACGACGTCAAGGTCAACCTCCTGGACACGCCCGGCTACGCCGACTTCGTCGGTGAGCTGCGCGCCGGGTTGCGGGCCGCCGACGCCGCCCTCTTCGTGGTCTCCGCCGTCGACGGCATGGACGCGGCCACCGCCGCCCTCTGGGAGGAGTGCGCCGCCGTCGACATGCCCCGGGCGGTGGCCGTGTCCCGGCTGGACCACCCGCGCGCCGACTTCGACGAGACGGTGGCGCTGTGCCAACGGGTCTTCGGCGACAACGTGCTTCCGCTCTACCTGCCGATGCTGGGCGACGACGGGATCTCGGTGGTCGGGCTGATGGGGCTGATCACCCGCCGGGTCTTCGACTACACCGCCGGGCTGCCGGCCGCCATCCGGCAGCCCGACCCGGAGCACCTGCCGGCCATCGTCGAGGCCCGCGACGAGCTGATCGAGGGGGTCATCGCCGAGAGCGAGGACGAGACCCTGATGGACCGCTACCTCGACGGCGAGGAGATCGGCACCGACATCCTGGTGGCGGACCTGGAGAAGGCGGTCGCCCGGGGGCACTTCCACCCGGTGGTGCCGGTCTGCGCGCAGACCGGGGTGGGACTCGACGTCCTGCTGGAGGTGCTGACCGCGGCGTTCCCGTCGCCGCCGGAGCACACCCTGCCGGCGGTGACCGGGCTGGACGGCTCACCCCGCCCGCCGCTGACCTGCGACCCGGACGGACCGCTGGTCGCCGAGGTGGTCCGCACCACCGTCGACCGGCACGTCGGCCGGGTCAGCCTGGTCCGGGTCTTCTCCGGCACCCTGCGACCGGAGCAGACCGTCCACGTCTCCGGGCACGGCCTGGCCGACCGGGGGCACCCGGACCACGACGCCGACGAGCGGGTCGGCCACGTCTACAGCCCGCTCGGCGCGACGCTGCGCGAGGTGCCGTACTGCGTGGCCGGCGACCTCTGCGCGGTCACCAAGTCGGGCAGCGCGGAGACCGGTGACACGATCTCCGCCAAGGACGACCCGCTGCTGGTCGCCCCGTGGGAGATGCCCGAGCCGCTGCTGCCGGTGGCGGTGGTGGCGCGCAGCCGGGCCGACGAGGACGCGCTGGCGCGGAACCTGGCCCGGTTGGTCGCCGGGGATCCGACGCTGCGGTTGGAACGCAGTCCGGAGACCCACCAGCTGGTGCTCTGGTGCATGGGCGAGGCGCACGCCGACGTGGTGCTGGACCGGCTGCGCGGCGGCGGGGCGGACGTGGCGACCGAACCGGTGCGCGTGCCGCTGCGGGAGACGTTCGCCGCCGCCGCCACCGGGCACGGCCGGCACGTCAAGCAGTCCGGCGGGCACGGCCAGTACGCCGTCTGCGACATCGAGGTGGAGCCGCTGCCCCCGGGCACGGGGTTCGAGTTCGTCGACCGGGTGGTCGGCGGCGCGGTACCGCACACCTACGTCCCCTCGGTGGAGAAGGGGGTCCGGGCCCAGATGGAGCGGGGTCTGGTCGCCGGCTACCCGGTGGTCGACCTGCGGGTGACGCTGGTGGACGGTAAGGCGCACAGCGTCGACTCCTCCGACGCGGCGTTCCAGACCGCCGGGGCCCTCGCGCTGCGCGACGCCGCCGGCAAGGGTCGGGTGGCGCTGCTGGAGCCGGTGGACGAGGTGGTCGTCCAGATCCCCGACCGGTACGTCGGGTCGGTGCTCAGCGACCTGTCCGGCCGGCGTGGCCGGGTGCTCGGCACCGAGCCGGACCCCGCCGGCGCGGAACGCACGCTGGTCCGCGCCGAGGTGCCCGCCACCGAGCTGCTGCGGTACGCGGTGGAGCTGCGCGCGACCACCTCCGGCACCGGCACGTTCCGCCGGTCCTTCGCCCGCTACGAACAGCTCCCCGCCCACCTGGCCGACGAGGTTCGCGCCGCGCACACCCCCTGACCGCGCCTTCCCGCCCCGGCACGCCGGGGCGGGACAGCGACGGGCCGGGCCAAGCGCTCAGGCGGACGGCCAGGCCGTGGCGAGCAGGTCACGGGTGTCGGTGAGCAACTGGGGCAGGACCTTCGTCTGCCCGATCACCGGCATGAAGTTGGCGTCCCCGCCCCAGCGGGGCACCACGTGCTGGTGCAGGTGCGCGGCGATGCCGGCCCCGGCCACCCCGCCCTGGTTCATGCCGAGGTTGAACCCGTGGGCGTTGCTGACCTGGCGTACCACCCGCATCGCGGTCTGGGTGAAGACCGCCAGTTCGACGGTCTCGGCCGGGTCGAGGTCGGTGTAGTCGGCGACGTGCCGGTACGGGCAGACCAGCAGGTGGCCCGGGTTGTACGGGTAGAGGTTCAGCACCGCGAAGACGTGCTCGCCCCGGGCCACCACCAGGGTCTCCTGCCCGACCAGCCCGGGGGCCCGGCAGAACGGGCAGCCGGCGGGCTTCTCGTACCCGCCCTCGGGCCGGTCCTCGCCGGAGATGTAGGTCATCCGGTGCGGAGTCCAGAGCCGCTCCAGGCCGTCGGCCAGGCCGCTGTCCGTGTGCCGTTCCGCCCCTGTCACGCCTCCGATCCTACGTTCCCGGCCGGGCGTGCCCGGGGTGCCCCGGTGCCACCACCTCGGGTTGGCGCGCTCCCACGACAAATGACCATCTATGCCTCATCGTCACCCCGGGTCAGATTAAGAATGCGTGAAGGATGTTGACGAGCAGGCTGCGGTCGATGAAACTTCCATCCCGATCTATTGCGATGATCGTCGATGGGAGTGTGTGTCGTGAACCGACGTACCACCGTTCTGCGCCGTCTCGGCCATGCCATGGCCGCCTGCGCGCTCGCCGCCGTCACCACCCTGGTGGGCGTCACCGTCACCAGCAGCGCGGCCCAGGCCGACGGCTGCGACACCTGGGGCCGCACGCTCTCCTCCGGTATGACCGGTGAGGACGTCCGCCAGCTCCAGATCCGGATCTCCGGATACGCGGGCTACGGAGCGGTGCTCGCCCTCGACGGATCGTTCGGCCCGGCCACCCGGTCCGCGCTCATCCGCTTCCAGCAGGCGTACGGCCTCGCCGCCGACGGCTACGCCGGCCCGGCGACCCAGTCCCAGCTCTACGCCCTCCAGGACGACGACTGCACCCCGGTCAACTTCACCTACGGCGAGTGGAACCGGTGCAACAGCGACTGGTCCGGCGGCGCGGTCTCGGCGAGCAGCGCGCGGTTCAACGCGCTGGTCTCGATGTGGAAGCTCCAGGCCATGCGGCGTGCCCTGGGCAGCGTGCCGATCTACAACAGCAGCGGATTCCGTAGCTACTCCTGCAACAGCCGGTCGGCGGGGCGTCCAACAGCCGGCACCTGTACGGCGACGGCGTGGACCTGACCGGCTCGCCCTCGTTCTGCCGCCTCGCCCAGCAGGCCCGCTACCACGGCTTCACCAACATCCTCGGCCCCGGCTACCCGGGCCACGACGACCACACCCATCTGGGCAACACCCCGAGCCGCTCCTGGTCGGCCCCCAGCTGCGGGATCTGACCCCGCCACCCGTACGACGAAGGCCCCCGCCACCGGCGGGGGCCTTCCGTACGTTGAGGTTCAGGCGGCCGACGGGCCGGCGTTGGTGCGGGAACGGACCACCTCGGTCACGTGCGCCACCGCCTCCCCGACCGGCACCCCGTTGCGCTGGGAGCCGTCCCGGTAGCGGAAGGAGACGGTGCCGGCGGCCACGTCGTCGTCCCCGGCGATGACCATGAACGGAACCTTCTGCTGCTGGGCGGTCCGGATCTTCTTCTGCATCCGGTCGTCACCCGCGTCCACCTGGGCCCGGATCCCCTCCGCACGCAGCGTTTCGGCGAAGGTACGAAGGTAGCCGGTGTGCTCCTCGCGGATCGGGATGCCGACCACCTGCACCGGGGCCAGCCAGGCCGGGAACGCGCCAGCGTAGTGCTCGGTGAGCACTCCGAAGAACCGCTCGATCGAGCCGAAGAGCGCCCGGTGGATCATCACCGGCTGCTTCCGGGTGCCGTCGGCGGCCTGGTACTCCAGCCCGAACCGGGCCGGCTGGTTGAAGTCGACCTGGATGGTGGACATCTGCCAGGTCCGGCCGATGGCGTCCTTGGCCTGGACGCTGATCTTCGGGCCGTAGAAGGCCGCGCCGCCCGGGTCGGGGACGAGCTCCAGCCCGGAGGAGGCCGCGGCGGTGCGCAGCGCCTCCGTCGCCTCCGCCCAGTCGGCGTCCTCGCCGATGAACTTCGGCGAGTCGTCCCGGGTCGACAGCTCCAGGTAGAAGTCGTCCAGACCGTAGTCGCGCAGCAGGTCGAGCACGAAGGTCAACAGGGTGGTCAGCTCACCGGGCATCTGCTCCCGGGTGCAGTAGATGTGCGAGTCGTCCTGGGTGAGCCCCCGGACCCGGGTCAGGCCGTGCACCACGCCGGACTTCTCGTACCGGTAGACCGTGCCGAACTCGAAGAACCGCAGCGGCAGCTCCCGGTACGACCGCCCGCGCGACCTGAAGATCAGGTTGTGCATCGGGCAGTTCATCGCCTTGAGGTAGTACTCCGCGCCCTCCAACTGCATCGGCGGGAACATGGTGTCCGCGTAGTACGGCAGGTGGCCGGAGGTCTCGAAGAGCTGCGCCTTGGTGATGTGCGGGGTGTTGACGAACTCGTACCCGGCCTGCTCGTGCTTGATCCGGGAGTAGTTCTCCAGCTCGCGGCGGATGATCCCACCCTTGGGGTGGAAGACCGCCAGGCCAGAGCCGATCTCGTCGGGGAAGCTGAACAGGTCGAGGTCCGCGCCGAGCTTGCGGTGGTCGCGCCGGGCGGCCTCCTCCAGCAGCTTCAGGTACGCCTTCAGCTCGTCCCGGGTCGGCCAGGCGGTGCCGTACACCCGCTGGAGCTGCGGGTTCTTCTCCGACCCCCGCCAGTACGCGGCAGCCGAACGCATCAGCTTGAACGCCCCGATCAGCCGGGTGTTCGGCAGGTGCGGGCCCCGGCACAGGTCCGACCAGCAGACCTTCTCCTCGTTCGCGGCGAGGTTGTCGTAGATGGTCAGCTCGCCGCCACCGACCTCCATCACCTCGGAGGAGTCCAGCCCCTCACCCTTGACGTCGATCAACTCCAGCTTGTACGGCTCGTCGGCCAGTTCCGCCTTCGCCTCGTCCAGGCTGTCGAAACGCCGCCGCCGGAACCGCTGCCCGGACTTGACGATCTCCTGCATCCGCTTCTCGAGCTTCGCCAGGTCGTCGGGCTGGAACGGCTTGTCGACGTCGAAGTCGTAGTAGAACCCGTTCTCGATCGGCGGGCCGATGCCGAGCTTCGCCTCTCCGAAGACGTCCTGCACCGCCTGGGCGAGCACGTGCGCGGTCGAGTGGCGCAGCACGTTCAGCCCGTCCGGGGAGTCCAGGCTGACCGGCTCGACCTCGGTGTCCTCGGCCGGGGACCAGTCCAGGTCGCGCAACTGGCCCTGCGGGTCCCGGACCACCACGATCGCCTTCGGCCCGGTCGCGGGCAGTCCGGCCGCCGCCACCGCGTCGGCCGCCGTCGTCCCGGCGGCGACGACGACGGGGTCGGCCACGGCGGGGGTACGGGGTGCGGACACGATGACTCCTCCAGAACGTCACGGAAACGGCCGAGCTACGGCCCTTGCGCCGATGCTATCGGTCGCCCCCGCCCCCACCACCGCCGGGAAAGGAGGGGACCCCTGTTACCGCTTTTTGTCGAGGAAGGGCCCCCTGCAACCACCTGAGCACAGCGGGTGCCGACTGGGCGACGCCCAGTGAGGGTGGCGCGGTCGGAGCGGCGCCGTGGTGAGGGCGGTGCGGTCGGAGCGGTGCCGTGGTGAGGGCGGTGCGGTCGGAGCGGCGCTGCGGTGAGGGCGGTGCGGCCGGTCCCAGCGGCGCGGTGGGGAGGTGTGGTCAGTCGGACCAGTCCGGCAGCGGCTCGCGGGCGGCCAGCCAGTCGGTGGGCACCCCGCCGGGCGTGCCCACCCCGGTGTACGCGGCGACGACGCCCCCGACGATCGCCGCCGTGGTGTCCACGTCGCCCCCGGCCTCGACGCACGCGCGGATCGCCGCCGGGTAGTCGGCCAGGTGCCGGGCGGCCACCCAGACGGTGAAGGGCACCGTGTCCTGCGCGGTGACCCGGGAACCGTTGCCGAGCGCGTCGACCGCCTCGGCCAGCGGCCGGTCCCGCAGGTCGGCCGCCCGGCGGACGCCCCGGCACACCTCGCCGGCCGGGTCGAGGGCTCCGGCGACCCCGGCGAGCAGCCGGGCGGCGTCCGGTCGGTGCCCGTCCAGGCGGCCCCGGGCGGCCAGCGCGGCGGCGACGGCGACCGCCACCGCGCCGGCGATCCCCTCGGGGTGGGCGTGGGTGACCTCGGCGGAGGCCCGGGCGTGGGCGGCGGCCCGTGCGGTGGAGTCAGCGAAGTACGCGCCCAGCGGCGTGACCCGCATCGCCGCCCCGTTGCCGCAGGACCCCTGTCCGTCGAACGCGGCGGCGGCGGCCACCGGCCACGGGGTGCCGGTACGGATCAGCCGCAGGATGGTCACCGCGCCGGGCCCGTACCCCCGGTACGGCTCGGCGCGTTCGGCGAAGGCCAGGGCCAGGGCGTCCCGGTCGATCCGACCGTCGGTGGCCAGGGCATGCACCACCGAGCAGGCCATCTCGGTGTCGTCGGTCCACTGCCAGGGCGGAGCGGGGAGCCGACCGGCGGCCAGCTCGGTCGGGGTGTTGCCGGGGACGAAGTACTGGGAGCCGAGGGCGTCGCCGACGGAGAGCCCCGCGAGGGCGTCCCGGGCGAGCACGAGTCGGGTGTCGGTGAAGATCGTGAAGGACATCGCTGGACCAGCTTGCCCCGCCTGCAGGTATGCCGCAACGCGACCCGCTTGCCCGGGGCAGTACCGTCTTGGCGTGGCCACCGTGCTCCTGGTCGAAGATGACCACGTCGTCCGCGGCGCGATGCTGCGCTCCCTGTCCGACCGGGGTCACGCCGTGCACGCGGTCGGCACGGCGCTGGAGGCGCTGCGCCGGGTCGCGGCGGAGACCCCCGACCTGGTCGTGCTCGACCTGGGTCTGCCCGACCTCGACGGCTCCGACGCGCTGCGGATGCTGCGCGGCATCACCGACATCCCGATCATCATCGCCACCGCCCGCGACGACGAGCAGTCGGTGGTCCGGCTGTTGCGGGCCGGCGCGGACGACTACATGGTCAAGCCGTTCACCGGCGCGCACCTGGACGCCCGGATCACCACGGTGCTGCGTCGGGCCGGACGGGCCAGCCGCAGCATCCAGCCGGTGGTGCACACCGTGGGCGGGCTCCGGGTGGACGTGGGCGAGCGAAGCGCCCACCTCGACGGCGAGCCGCTGGCGCTGACCCGTAAGGAGTTCGACCTGCTGGCCTATCTGGCGGCGCGTCCCGGACGGGTAGTGTCCCGCCGGGAACTCCTGGAGGAAGTATGGCGTCAGCCGTCGGTCGGCGAGGACCAGACCATCGACGTTCATCTGTACTGGCTGCGTCGAAAGATGGGCGAGTCCGCGGCGAAGCCGCGCTACCTGCGCACCGTGCGGGGGGTGGGCTTCCGGCTGGTGGCACCGGACTGAGGGTGGCCCTGGCGTCCCTGGTGGCCGCCGTGGGCACCCTCGTGGCGCTGGCGTTCCTGATTCCGCTCGGCACGACGCTGCAGGACCGCGCCCGGGACGAGGCGCTGGCCGACGCCGCGCGCCGCGCCGCCCTGGTCACCGGCACCCTCGCGGTCAGCACCAGGGCCGAGGACGTCGCCCGTGCGGTGGAGGCCACCGGAGGCGACCCGGACACCCGACCCGTCGTCCACGGGCTCGGCGGCGATCCGGGCGGCCGGGCCGACCAGTCGGACGTCGCGCGGGCCGGCCTGGAACGGCACTCACTCGTCGTCGACGTACCCGGTGGGCTGGCCCGGCTGGACCCGGTGGTCCTCGGCGACCAGGTCGCGGTGGTCGAGGTCTTCGTGCCGGCGTCGGCGGCGTCGGGTGGCGGCACCCGTACCTGGCTGCTGCTCGGCGGGGTGGCGGTGGCCCTGGTGGGCGCCGCGGTGGTCGTGGTCGACCGGTTCGCCGCCCGCACCGCCGACGCGGCCCGCGGCCTGGTCCGGGCGGCGGGCGCGATCGGGGAAGGCGACCTGGCGGTCCGCGTCGAACCCAGCGGCCCGCGCGAGCTGACCGAGGCCGGGTACGCCTTCAACCAGATGGCCGACCGACTGGTCGCCGCCCGCACCGACGAGCGGGAACTGGTGGCCGACCTGTCGCACCGGCTGCGCACCCCGCTGACCGTGCTGCGACTGGACGCCGAGGCGCTAGATTCCGACGACACCAGCGTCGGCACGTTCAGCGAGGACGAACTGGACCGACGTCGGAGCATCCGGCGGATCCGGCAGGCGATCGTCACCCTCGAGGGCGAGGTCGACGTGCTGATCAAGACCACCCGCAAGGCGGTCGCCCAGGAGACCGGACCGGCCGTGTGTGACGTCAGCGAGGTGGTCCGGGACCGGATGGTGTTCTGGTCGGCGCTGGCCGGTGACCAGAACCGCCCGCACCGGGTGACCGGGGCGCAGATGCGCATCCCGGCACCGGTGCCCCGGGCGGAACTGGCCGCCGCGCTCGACGCGGTGATCGGCAACGTCTTCCGCTACACCCCGCAGGGCACCGCTTTCGAGGTGGCGGTCTCCCGCCGGGACGGCTACGTCGCGCTGCGCATCGACGACGCCGGCCCGGGGATCGCCAACCCCGACCGGGCGCTGCGTCGGGGGGCCAGCGACCAGGGCTCCACCGGTCTCGGGCTGGACATCGCCCGGCGGGTCTCGTTGCAGGCCAACGGCTCGGTGAGCATCGACCGGGCCCGGCTGGGCGGGGCCAGCGTGGTGATGCTGCTGGCCGACCCGGAGGCGACGCCCCGGCAGGTCAGCCGGTTCGGGCTGGTCGGCCGGATGGCCCGGGAACGGGAGCCCGGCGGTCGCCGCCGCTGGCCCCGCCCCCGCCCGTCGGACGACTGAGATCCCGGCGGTACGGCGGTTCCGCGAACGATTCGCTTTCGGCCGGTTCAGGTCTTCCTTAGATCCGGCTTAACGAGTCGCCGAACCGGAGCACCGGCTGGCAGGCTCAGGGGCGCGAACCCATCAGTTCCACCGGTCCACGCCCCGGGAGTCCTTTCCCACCGGCCGGTGGAGCCGTACGCGCGACGGGGGCGCGGTCCCCCACACCAGGCCCCCGTCGCGCGTGCCCGACCGACGGCTCAGCCGACCGCCGCAGCGAGGTAGACGTCGATCTCGGCGATGAGCCGCCGCTTCTCGGCCTCGGGCAGGAAGGCCGCGGTCACCGCGTCGCGGGCCAGTCCGGCCACCCCCGCCGCGTCCAGCCCGAGCAGCCGGGCGGCGACGGCGTACTCGTCGTTGAGGGTGGTGCCGAACATCGGCGGGTCGTCGGAGTTGATGGTGACCAGCACCCCGGCCTCGACGAGGCGCCCGAGCGGGTGCGCGTCCAGGCTCGCCACCGCCCGGGTCCGCAGGTTGGAAGTGGGGCAGACCTCCAACGCGATGCGCCGCTGCGCGAGATGGGCGAGAAGTTCCGGGTCCTGCGCGGCGGAGATGCCGTGCCCGATCCGCTCCGCGCCCAGGTCCCGCAGCGCGTCCCAGACGGTCTGCGGCCCGGTGGTCTCCCCGGCGTGCGGGGCGGAGCGCAGCCCGGCCGCCCGGGCCTGGTCGAAGTACGGCTTGAACTGCGGCCGGGGCACGCCGACCTCCGGGCCGCCCAGACCGAACGAGATCAGCCCGTCCGGACGCTGGTCGAGGGCGATCCGCAGGGTCTCCTCGGCAGCCGGCAGCCCGGCCTCGCCCGGGATGTCGAAGCACCAGCGCAGCTCGATGCCGAAGTCCGCCTCGGCCCGCTTGCGGGCGTCCTCGATCGCCTCGCAGAAGGCCGGCGCGGGAATGCCCCGCCGCACGTGCGAGTACGGCGTGATGGTCAACTCCGCGTAGCGGACCTGCTGCCGGGCCAGCTCCCGGGCCACCTCGTGGGTGAGGATCCAGACGTCGGTGTCGTCCCGGACCAGGTCGACGACGCTGAGATAGACCTCGATGAAGTGGGCGAAGTCGCGAAACTCGAAGTAGGCGGCGAGCGCGTCCGGATCGGCCGGCACCGGGCTACGCCCCTCGTGCCGGGCGGCCAGCTCGGCGACGATCCGGGGCGAGGCGGAGCCGACGTGGTGCACGTGCAGCTCCACCTTGGGCAGTCCGGCGATGAACGAGGGCAGGTCGGTCACAGGTTCTCCTCTGCGCGGGCGGGAGTGCGGGCCACGAAGAAGACGCGGCGGAACGGGAAGTACACCTGGCCGTGCCGGACCGGGTACTGCTCGGCGAGCCGCCCACCCAGCGCCACGCGGAACCGGTCCCAGGTGGCGTCGTCGAGGACCGCCCGGATCGGACGCAGGGCCGTCCCCTCCAACCAGGTGAACACGGGATGGTCGGCGTCTGCCGGGGCCGGCAGGAGGTGCACGTAGGTAGTCTCCCAGGCGTCCACCGTGCACCCGGCGTCGGCCATCAGCTCGGCGTACGCGACGGCGTCCCGTACCGGGGCCTCGCGCAGCAGCGGGAGGAGTTCGGCCCGCCACGGCCCCTGGTCGGCCACCGCCCAGAGGGTGCGGTGCGAGGGGGCGTCGTAGTTGGCCGGCACCTGCACCGCCAGCCAGGCACCGGCCGGCAGCTCCCGGGCCCAGCGGGTGAGCAGCCGCTGGTGGCCAGGCACCCACTGGAGCACCGCGCTGGCGAGCAGCACGTCCACGTCCGGACCGGGCCGCCAGTCGTGCAGGTCGCCGACGACGAAGGAGACCGGCGTGTCCTGCCGCCGGGCCCGCTCGATCATCGTCGGGGACGAGTCGACGCCGACGACGCGGCTGGACGGCCACCGGTCGGCGAGGGTCGCGGTGAGGTGCCCGGGACCGCATCCCAGATCGACCACGGCCCGGGGGCGCCGCACCGGAACGCGGGCCGTCAGGTCGTGGAAGGGACGGGACCGCTCGTCGGTGTAGCGCAGGTAGCTGACCGGATCCCACACGGGCGAAACCTCCGAACCGTACGTCTCTCCTGCTGAACCACGCGACCCCACGCGTCCCCCGGGGACCGGGTCACTAGGCTCACCCGAATGGAGCAGCGTACCGCCGGCCGGCCGGTGCCGGCGGTCGTGCCACGGCAGGGAGGGGAGACGGTGAAGGGGTGGCTTCCACTCACACTCGGCCTGTTGGCCGTCGTGGTCGGTACGGTCTGGACAGTGCAGGGGCTGGGTTACGTCAGCGGCAGCGTGATGACCGACCAGCGGATCTGGGCGTGGCTCGGTTCGCTGCTCGTCCTGGCCGGGGCTGCGGCGCTCTGGTTCGGGATGCGCGCCCGACGCCCGCGTCCCTGACCACCACCGGCGGCCCGGCGGGACGGGCCACACATGCGGAAAGCCCCGCGTCCGGGCCGGACACGGGGCTTCACGGGCGGACCCGTCGGCGGGTCAACCGGCTGGCCGGCGGGGGCCGACCGGTGCTGCTCAGATGGGACGGACCTGCTCCGCCTGCGGGCCCTTCTGGCCCTGGGCGATCTCGAACTCGACCCGCTGGTTCTCCTCCAGCGAACGGTAGCCGCTGGACTGGATGGCCGAGAAGTGGACGAACACGTCAGCACCCCCGCCGTCGACGGTGATGAAGCCGAAGCCCTTGTCTGCGTTGAACCACTTCACGGTTCCCTGCGCCATGTGAATCTCCTTCTAAAACTGGCGGCCGAGCACGCCGTGCGGCCGGTTGGCCGTTTTCGAGCAGCGGCGCCGGAGGCGGCCCCCTGAACAGGAGACTTCTCTCCACCACGCCATCTCTCAACAGCGTGGAACAGCAAACCACGTACGCAAAAACTCTGCACAGCCTACCGGACGAAATTCTCCTACATGTGACCTGAAGGACGCCGGGAATCGGGCCGGGTGGACATGCCACGGCCCCCGTCCGGGCGTCGGACGGGGGCCGTGGCATGTCGTTCAGTCCGGCCAGTGGCCGGTCAGTCGACGGACGCCGACCGCCCCACCGCGGTCGACCGCCGCCCGGACCACCGAGAAGATGGCGCCCTGGAGAGCGGCAGCGGCCAGGACCTCGCCCCAGCCGCGATCCTCGTCGGTGGCGCTGGGCGCCTCGCCGTCCCCGGCGGTCATCTTCCACACCTGCCGGAACAGCACCCCGGCGACGGCACCGGCGGCCAGACCGAGGAACACACCCACCGGCTTGTAGGCGGCCCGGTTGATACCCCTGTTCACCTGCGCCTCCCCCGAACGATCAACAGCACCACCACGGTCGCCAGCGCACCGGCCGCGACCGCCGCCCACGGCACCGGGTCGCGGCGCACCATCGTGCCCGTCCCCTGTGCCTGGGCACGCGCCGTCCCGGCCGTCTGCGCGGCCTGTCCACGCACCTTCGCCACGGTCAGGGCCGCCTGGCTCCGGACCTGCCCGGCCTGCTCGCGCACCCGCACCTTCGCCTGCCCGGCCTGCTCGCGCACCCGCACCTTCGCCTGCCCGGCCTGCTCGCGCACCCGCACCTTCGCCTGCCCGGCCTGCTCGCGCACCCGCACCTTCGCCTGCTCGGCCTGCTCGCGCAGCCGCGCCTTGACATCGACCTTGGCGGCGAGCGCCTCCACCGTCTCACCCAGTTCCACCCGGGTCCGCCTGATCTCCTCGCGGAGGGCCTCCGGGTCGCCGGTTCCGTTGCCCGTCATGACCGCCCCCTGTCCCGTACCGCGGCGGTGACCGTGTCGACGTCCGCGCGGACGCTGCGGACCGCCGCCGCCGGAACCGGCGGGACCGCCTGGCTGACCTGCTTCTTGCCGACCAGGGCGAGAATGCCCGCGACCGCGAAGAGCACCACGGCGACGATCAGGGCGGCCAGCCACGCCGGCAGCACCAGCGCCAGCAGCAGGACCACGGCGGTGAGCAGCGCGCCGAGCCCGTACAGGGCGAGCACCCCACCGCCACCGAAGAGGCCGACCCCGATACCGGCGTGCTTGCCCTTCTCGGTCAACTCCGCGCGGGCCAGCGCCAGCTCGTCCCGGACGAGGCGGGAAACCTGCTCCGTGGCACGCTGCACCAGCTCCGCGGTGGACGGCTCGTTGCGGGCCCGGGACGTAGTGGGGTTCGCGACGTCAGCCATGCTGTCCTCCTTTCTTCATCACCGCGCTGTATGCCCTGAGTCGCCAGGGATCAATCCTGCGCGGGGCGACCAGTCGGACCGGATCGCGCCGAGGGCACGTCCCCACAAATCGCCCGGTCAAACCCAAAAGCGGAGCAGAGCGGCGCATGGCGGGTCGGGTGCGGAAGCGCCCGTAGGTGCAACGCCGGTCGGGCGGGTGAGGTCACGTCCGAGCCGGCCGGCGGGCGGGTCCGCACCCGGCGGCGGCGCACCGCCCGCAGGTCAGCGGCGGTGGTTGTCGGCCGGTTCGCCCGCGTCGATCCGCTCGCGACCGTCGACCTCCGGACGGCGGGACGGGCCCGGCTCGGCCCCGCCCCGGCGGTGACCGTCGTCCGGCTCGTCCGGGCCGACGAAGGCCTCGCTACGGGCGTCGCCGTCGTCGCTGCCACCGAAGAGCCGGGCGTCGTCCGGGACGGCGCCGTCCGGGCGGCGGCGGACCGGCCGACGCTGCTGCACCCACTGCCAGGGCAGGTCGCCGGTGGCGTCGCCCAGTTCGGTCCGCACCCGGGGCATGGCGGTCGGACGCTGCTCGCGGACCCAGCCGACCAGGTGCTCGCGGACCAGGCAGCGCAGGTCCCACAGGTTGCCGGCGTTGGCGGCACTGACCAGGGCACGGACCCGGACGTTCCCGCCGGTGGCGTCGGTGACCTGGAGGACGCAGACCCGGCCGTCCCAGAGTTCGGTGTTCTCGACCAGGCGCCGCAGTTCCTCGCGCATGGTCTGCACCGGCACCGCCCAGTCCAGGTCGAACTCCGCGGTGCCGAGCACGGCCGCCTGGGTCCGGGTCCAGTTCTGGAACGGCTTGCTGGTGAAGTACGAGGTGGGCAGGATCAGCCGGCGGTCGTCCCAGATCTGGACCACCACGTAGCTGAGGGTCAGCTCCTCGATCCGGCCCCACTCCCCCTCGACGACGACCACGTCGTCGAGGCGCACCGCGTCGCTGAAGGCCAGTTGCAGGCCGGCGAAGACGTTGCCGAGCAGGCTCTGTGCGGCCAAGGCGGCGACCACGCCGACCACGCCGGCGCTGGTCAGCACGCCGGCGCCGATGCCCCGGACGCTGGGGAAGGTCATCAGCATCACGCCGACGGCGAGCACCACGATCACCGCGATGGTCAGCCGGCGCAGCATCACCACCTGGGTCCGCACCCGACGGGCGTGCCGGTTGTCCGGCACGTCGATCCGGAATCGGGCCAGCGCGACGTCCTCGCAGACCACCAGCAGCGCGGCCACCAGCCAGGCGGTGCTGGCGATCACGCAGAGCACCAGCAGGTGCAGCACCACCCGCCGCCACTGGTCGCCGACCGCGTAGCCGGTGCTGAACCGGATGCCGAACTGGACGGCCAGCACGGTGGTCGCGACCTTCAACGGCCGGTGCGCGTGGTCGGCCAGCTCCCCCATCAGCAGCGAGTTCCGACCGAGCCGCCGGACCAGCCGATGGGTCACCTCGACCGCCAGAAAGGCGATCGTCGCCGCGGCGAACGCGGCGACGACCGTCCAGAGGTAGCTCTGCACTGCTTCTCTCCCTCATGCCGAGCGGTGGATCACATGGCAAAGGCCCCATGCTGCCCGCCGAACGACGAACCGGCCAGGTTCACACCTTCCGGTAGCGGGACTGGACGAAGCAGAACGCGCCGAAGGCGGCGATGCCGAGCGCGACCAGGGCGAGCAGGATGGGACCGTAGGACTGCTCCCGCAGCGTCCGCAGGGCGGCGTCCAGACCGCGGGCCTTTTCCGGGTCGTAGTTGATCGCGGCGACGACGACCAGGATGCCGGCGATAGCGTACGCGGTGCCCTTGGCAACGTAGCCGGCCACCCCCAGGCGACGTGCCAGCTGCCGGGTACGGGCGTCCATCTCGCCGGTCTTCAGGTGCTTCTCGAAGCGCTTGACCAGGCCGTAGATGACCAAGCCGGCGCCGATCGAGGCGAGCACCACGCCGGCCAGGCCGACCAGCCAGCGACCGCCGGAGGAGGTCATCAGCTCGCCGGTGAGCGCCTCCTGCTTGTCGGCGCTGTTGGAGCCGGCGTCGGAGAAGACCTTCCAGGCGGTCCAGGCGAAGTAGAGGTACACGATGGTGCGGCCGGCGGAGGCGAGCCGCTCGACGGCCCGTTCCCCGCCGCGCTCGGCGCGGTGCCCGACGGCGGCTTCGAGCCCCTGCCAGATCGCCATGGCGAGCAGGCCGACCGCGATCGCGACGACGAGGAACTTGCCCATCGGCTGGGCGGCGAGGGTACGCAGGGCCCCGGACTGGTCTCCGTCGTCGGAGGACTTACCGAAGGCGATCTGCAACGCCAACCAGGCGAAGAGGAGGTGGACGATCCCGTAGCCGATGAAGCCGACCCGGGCGAGGGTTTCCAGCCACCGGCTGTTCGCCGTACGGGAGGCGGTGGCCTGGGCACTGTGGGTGAGAGACATGGCGGCAGATTCACCGATCGCCATGATTCTCAAACGTCGGGCACCACCGGACGCCCGGGCCGGTCGCGGAAACCGTCGCCGGTCAGTTGCCCGGGTTGCGCGCGACGCGGATCGTGACGTTGCTGTCGGTGACACTGTCGACCGACACCGTGAAGCCGCCGACCTCGGTGGCCTGCTGCCCGGTGGTCAGGGTGAGCTGCTCGCCGGCAACCTCCACGGTGACCTGGTCGTCCTGGGCCCCGATCAGCTTGGCCTCGATGCCGAGGACATTGGCGCTGGCGTCGACGCCCCGGTCGAAGGTGACGGTGCAGGCGTCCAGTCCACAGTCGGTGGTGGCGTTCTCCGAGCTGCACCCGGCGAGCACGGCGACGCCCAGCACGAGGCCGGCGAACAGACCGGCAGCGCGGCGGGCGGGAGTAAGGGCGGTGGTGGTGGCGCGTCGGTTCGTCACCCCAGCAAGGGTACGCAACACGGTCCAGCCCGGCACGACAAAGATCTTGGCAGGGCCGGGCTGGGCCGGGGTGCCGGTGTGACAAGCTGCTGCCCTCGCCCGACACGGTGCCGGACCGGTTCGAGTACGGCACGCCGAGCTTCCCGCCGCTGGCGGGGCTGACCGCCGTGCGGGCGCACGAGCAGGTGGTCTTCGAGCGGTCCGGACCAGCGTCCACCACTACAACACCGTCGACGAGGTCGACCGTTGCTGGCCGAACTCGACCGGCTGGCCACCGGCGGAGGGAGAATGGCCGGGTGAGCTACCTCGTCGAGGACGACCCGGCCCGCCGCCGCTTCGAGATCCTGGTCGACGACGCGCTGGCCGGGTTCACCGCGTACCGGCCGCGCGGCGCGGACGTGCTGGTCTTCACGCACACCCAGGTCGATCCGGCGTTCCGGGGGAAGGGCGTCGGCGAGGCGCTGATCCGGGGCACGCTGGACGAGGTGCGCCGACGCGGTGCGCGGGTGGTTCCCCGTTGCCCGTTCATGGCCGCCTTCATCGACCGCCACGCCGCGTACGCCGATCTCGTCACCGCCACCGACGAGCCGTGACCGGACGGACCGCCACCGGCGGCGGCCGGGCGGCACCTAGCCCACACCGGTACCGGTGAGGATCTCGGCGGCGGCCCGTGCGCCGGACCGGCTGGCCCCGTGGGTCGCCACGTGCACCCGCCCGGTGACCAGCACGGGCAGGCCCAGTTCGACCACCACCGCGTCCGGGCGGGCGACCAGCGCGCGTTCCACCGCCGCGCGCATCCACCCGTGCCGGTGCAGGTCCCGGACGACCAGCACGAGCGGCCGGTCGCGCGGGCCGGCGGCCGGGTCGGCGGGGACGTCCGCCTCGGCGTACCGGACGGTGGTGGTGCCGGGTAGCAGCTCGGCCAGGGGCGCGCCGACCCCCCACGGGGTCTCCGCGCCGATGGCGATGTTGCGGGGCGGCGCGAACTCCACCACGTGCGCCGGGGCGGTCAGCGGCGTCAACGGCCCCCCGTCGCCGACGGTGACCCGCACCGCCCGGCGCGCGGCGGCCAGCCCGACCCCGTTCGACCCGGCACAACGGGAACGGTCGGCGCGGGCGGCGGTGGTCCAGGCGGCGAGCTGACCGACCCGCTTGGCCGCCTCGGCGAGCCGTTCCTCGGGCAGTTCCCCGTCGACCACGGCGGCCACGATGCCGTCGCGCAGCCGGCGGGCGGTCTCCTCGTCGGCATGGTCACCGCCGACGCAGATCGCGTCCGCTCCGGCCGCGAGGGCCCGAACCGCCACGCCGGTGAGACCGTACGTGTCGGCCACCGCCCGCATCTCGACCGCGTCGGTCACCACGACGCCGTGGAAGCCCAGCTCGTCGCGGAGCAGGTCGGTCAGGACGCGCCGGCTCAGGGTGGCCGGCAGGGTGGGGTCGAGGGCGGGGACCAGCAGGTGCCCGGTCATCACCGCCTGCGCCCCGGCGGCGATCGCGGCCCGGAACGGCACCAGCTCGCCGGTGTCGAGGCGGGCCCGGTCGGCGGTGATCCGGGGCAGGTCGTGATGCGAGTCGACCCGGGTGTCGCCGTGCCCGGGAAAGTGCTTGGCGCAGGCCGCGACCCCGCCGGCCTGGAGGCCGCGCACCCAGGCGGCGGTGTGCCGGGCGACCAGCGCGGGATCGGCGCCGAACGCGCGCACCCCGATCACCGGGTTGTCCGGGTTGGAGTTGACGTCGGCGTCCGGCGCGTAGTTCAGGGTGACCCCGGCCGCGGCCAGCTCCACGCCGAGGTCCCGGGCCACCTCCTCGGTGAGTGCCGGGTCGTCGACCGCCCCGAGGGCGAGGTTGCCCGGACGGGAGCTGCCGGGCCCGGACTCGATCCGGGTCACGTCGCCACCCTCCTCGTCGATGGCGACGATCACGTCCGGCCGTTCCGCGCGCAACGCGGCGGTGAGCGCGGCGACCTGGGCCGGGTCGACGACGTTGCGCGCGAAGAGGACCACCGATCCGAGCCCCTCGCCGAGCCACCGACAGATCCACGGGGGCGGGGTGGTGCCGACGAAGCCGGGTTGCAGGACGGCAGCGGCCAGGCTCGCCAGGTTCCCCATCGGTGCGCTCATGCGGTCCCCGTACCCCCTCGGTGTCCCGGCGGCGGTCTCCCCCGCCGCCTGCGGTGCTGCCATGGTCACACCGGCCGGCCTAATAGTCAATAAACCTTTCTATTACTGAGAGTGGCGGATGGCGCAACCGGTGGCGTGGCACCGTCGACCGCGCCCGTGCGACAGTGCGGAGGTGCATTCCTCGCTGATCACCGCCGCCGACGAGGTCGACTGGTACGACATCCCCGGAGTCCGCCTGCTCGGGCTGGTCGTCGGCGGGCTGCTCCTGATCGCCGCGATCCGCGCCATGTTCCGCTGATCCCGCCGCACCGCACCCCCACCACACCCGCACCACACCGGCACCGCACCGCACCGCACCGCACCGGCCGCGGTAGCAGGGGACCCCTGTTACCGCTTTTTGATGAGCAGGGGCCCCTGCAACCACACACCCCAGCCGACGGGGGCGAAGGCAGGCGGGGGCAGAGGCACTGCCCGGCGCGACGGTGCCAGCCCGCCCCGGCGCGGTGTGACGCGTCACCCCCGGGGTACGGCGAAGGTTGTCCGACCGGAGGGTCCGGCTGCCCGGACGCGGCGAGGGGGAAAAGATGCGGATCGGTTACTTCCTGTCCAGCGAGGAGTTCACGCCGGCCGAACTCCTGGACCAGGCGCGCGGCGCCGAGCAGGCCGGCTTCGAGGCACTGTGGATCTCCGACCACTACCACCCCTGGGTGGACGCCCAGGGGCAGAGTCCGTTCGTCTGGTCGGTGATCGGCGCGCTCAGCCAGGTCTGCCGGCTCCCGGTGACCACTGCGGTGACCTGCCCGACCGTCCGGATCCATCCGGCGGTGCTGGCCCAGGCGGCGGCCACGAGCGCGGTGTTGCACTCGGGGCGGTTCGTCCTCGGTGTCGGCTCGGGCGAGGCCCTCAACGAGCACATCCTCGGCGACTCGTGGCCGGGCACGGACGTCCGCCTGGACATGCTCGAGGAGGCCGTGGCGGTGATGCGCGAACTCTGGGCCGGCGGCTTCGTCAACCACCGGGGCCGGCACTACACGGTGGAGCACGCCCGGATCTACACGCTGCCGGAGACGCCCCCGCCGGTCTACGTCTCCGGCTTCGGCCCGAAGGCCGTCGATCTGGCCGCCCGGATCGGTGACGGCTACGTCAACACCTCCCCCGACGCCGAGCTGGTCCGACGGTTCCGCGACGGCGGGGGCGGCGACAAGCCGTGCCAGGCCGGCTTCAAGGCCGCGTACGCCGACAGCGTCGACGAGGGCGCACGGATCGCGTACGAGCGCTGGCCGAACGCCGGGGTGCCGGGCGAGCTGTCCCAGGTGCTCCCCTCGCCACGCCACTTCGAGCAGGCCGCCCAGTTGGTCAGCCCGGACATGGTGCGGGAGGCGTTCGTCTGCGGCCGGGACGCCGACGCGCACCTGGCGAAGATCGACCAGTACGCCAAGGCCGGCTTCGACGAGATCTACGTGGCCAACACCGGCCCGCACTGGCAGGGGCTGTTCGACCTGTACCAGCGCGAGGTCCTGCCCCGGCTGCGGTGAGTCGGTCCGGTCCGCCGCCGGGGCACCGGCCAGCGGAAACGTCCTGTCGTCGGCCGGGGCCGCGCACCGGTTTCGCCTCCGGCCGGCCCGGGTACCACCGGCCACCGATGACACGATCCCGCGACACCACCGCCCTGCGCCGCGCCGCGCGTGACCTGTTCGGCTGGGACGAGCTGCGCCCCAACCAGCTCGCCGCCATGCGGGCGGTGATGCAACGTCGCGACGCACTGGTGGTCCTGCCCACCGGCGCGGGTAAGTCCGCCGTCTACCAGATCCCGGCGAGCCTCATCCCCGGCTGCACGGTGGTGATCTCCCCGCTGCTCGCCCTCCAGCAGGACCAGATCGCCGCCCTGCACGAGCGGCGTCGCCCCGAGCTGCGGGCGGTGCGGATCAGCTCCGCCGAGACCCCGGCCCAGCAGGCCGAGGCGCTCGCCGACATCCGCGAGGGGCGGGCGGAGTTCCTCTTCATCACCCCGGAACAGCTCAGCGACCCGACCCGGATGGCGGAGGTCCGGGCGCTGGAGCCGGCGCTGGTGGCGATCGACGAGGCGCACTGCATCTCCGCCTGGGGACACGACTTCCGCCCCGACTACCTCGCCCTGGGGCACCTGATCGAGGGCATCGGCCGGCCGCCGGTGGTGGCGCTCACCGCGACCGCGTCACCACCGGTGCGCGACGACATCGTCGCCCGGCTGCACCTGCGCGACCCGGAACTGGTGCTGTCCGGGCTGGACCGGCCGAACCTCTTCCTGGAGGTCGCGCACTGCCCCACCGAGGACTACCGCTGGCGACGGCTGGTCACGCTGCTGCGCGGGGACGAGCGGCCGGGCATCATCTACACCCCGACCCGGCGGGCGGCGGAGGAGCTGGCCGGACGGCTCACCGACGCCGGCTTCCCGGCGCAGTACTACCACGGCGGTATGCCGGCCGGGGCCCGCGACGAACTGCACCGGGCCTTCCTCGCCGACCATGTGCCGATCATGGTGGCGACGTCGGCGTTCGGCATGGGCATCGACAAGCCGAACATCGCCTGGGTGGTGCACATGGCGCTGCCGGACTCGCCGGACAGCTACTTCCAGGAGATCGGCCGGGCCGGGCGGGACGGGCAGCCGGCCCGGGTGCTGCTGCTGTGGCAGGCCGAGGACGTCGGCCTGCAACGCTACTTCAGCGGCGGCCTGCCGGACGAGCGGCAACTGCACGAGCTGGCCGCGCTGCTGCGCGCCAAGCCGGCCAACCGTAAGCAGCTGCGGGACCTGACCGGTCTCGGGCCCCGCAAGCTCGGCCAGTACCTCTCCCTGCTGGAGCAGGTCGGGGCCGCCGGGCCACGGGGCCGGCAGCGGATCGGCGCCCCCCGCTACGCCCCGGCGCCGGTGGAGGCCGCGCGGGCGGCGCTGGCCGAGGCGGAACGGCAGCAGACCGTCACCCGGTCCCGGACCGACATGATGCGGGCCTTCGCCGAGACCACCGGCTGCCGGGGGCAGACGCTGCTGGCGTACTTCGGGGAGCAGATGACCGAGGTCTGCGGGCACTGCGACAACTGCCACGCCGGCACCAGCGTCGCCACGACCGGGGAGGCCGGCCAGCCGCCGTTCCCGGTGCACAGCCAGGTCCGCCACCCGGAGTGGGGTTCCGGCATGGTGCTCGGTTACGAGGAGGACCGGATGACGGTTCTCTTCGACGACGTCGGGTACAAGACGCTGTCCGTGCCCGTGGTGAGTGGGCAGGCGTTGCTGACCCTGGTCTAGCCTGTTTTCGCCCCCGCCGCCCACGCGGCACGGGGCCGTCGAGGTGAGTGCACAGCGAGAGGGGCGTTGCCGTGATCGAACAGCCGGCGTACACCGGGTTCGGGTTCTCCGACGAGGAGTGGGGGCTGCTGGTCGGCCTTCCCCAGTCGGTCCTGACCGCGGCGAGCGCGGCGGAGTCCGACGGCAGCCGGCGCACCCGGGCGGAGACCGCCGCCGGCCTGGAGACCATCGCGTCCGGCCGGGAGTCGGCGATTCCGCTGGTCGCCGCCGTGGCCGGGGAGATCGTCTCGCGGGTGGGCGACCCGGAGGCCGGCGAGGAACTGCCGGTGATCGCGCCGTCCGACCCGCAGGCCCTGATCGACGACGTGCTGGTCCGGGCCCGGCAGGCCGCCGCGCTGCTCGCCGCCAGGGTGGACGAGGGCCAGGCCGGGGCGTACCGGCACTGGCTGGTGGAGATCGCCGACCAGGTGGTGACGGCGGCCTCGACGGGCGGGATCCTCGGCCTCGGCGGGGACGTGGTCAGCGACTCGGAGCGCCGGTTCCGGGACCGCCTGGCGCAGGTGCTCAACGACTGACCCGGCGCCGGCCGTCCCGCCCCCACGGCCGGGACGGCCGACCGCGACCGCACGGTGACTATGAGCACACGTCACGTCCCGGGTGTCGGTTCCCTTGTCGAGAATGGGCAAGGTGATCGACGAAGGGGGACGATGCTGCCGACGGAATCCGTGGACACCGCGCGTCTGCCACCCGCCGACCGGTGGCCGTACTGGCTGGAGGTCACCGGCCGGGCCGCCGCACCGATCGCGATGAGCAGCGAACACGCCGCCGAGTTCCGGGGCAGCGCCCGCCTGGTCGATCTCGGCGGCGTCTCGCTGACCCGGTTCCGCTACCAGTCGCTGTCCGGGCGGCGCACCCCGAGACTCATCCGGCAGGCCGATCCCGGCATCTACCAGCTCGCCCTGACCCTCGCCGGATCCAGCGGGATCAGCGCCCGCCGCCAGCACACCGCCGTGGGGCGCGGCGCATTCACCCTCATCGACTACGGCCGACCGTACGAGCTCGTGCACACCGCGGACGGAGCCCGCCGCGAAGCGGGCGCGCTGACCGTGGTGATCCCCAGGGCGCTGCTGCCGATCCCCCCGGCCAGGCTGGACCGGCTCACCGCCGGCCGCCTCAGCGGATCGGAGGGAATGGGCGCGCTGGTCGCCCAGCACCTCGACCGGCTCATCCGGCACCCGGAGCAGTTCACCGCCGCGGAGGCCCCCCGGCTGGCCGGCATCACCGTCGACCTGGTCGCCGCGATGCTGGCCGGGCATCTCGACGCCGACAACGCGCTCCCGGTCGACGTGCGACAGCAGGCGATGCTCACCCGGGTGCTCGCCTTCATCGACCGCCACCTCGGCGACGCGACGCTCACCCCGCAGGTCGTCGCCGACGCCCACCACATCTCCGTCCGGACCCTGCACCGGCTCTTCGCCGACGAGCCGGAGACGGTCGCCCAGGTGATCCGCCGTCGTCGGCTCGAACGCTGCCGGCGGGACCTGGCCGACCCGCGCCTGCGCGGCCGGGCCGTCCAGGCGATCGGCTGGCGGTGGGGGTTCACCGACAAGGCCCACTTCAGCCGGGCGTTCCGGGCGGCGTACGGGATGAGCCCCCAGTCCTACCGGGAGGCCGAGGAGTTGGCACGGACGGTCAACCCGGTGACACCGCAGGACAACGACCCACCGGCATACTGGCCACTGACCGGCTGACCGCCGGTCCGGTGACCGGCTGCGAGGAGTGTGCCGCGCGGGCAACGGGGGTTGCGGCAGCGTCATGACGGCCACTCGACCGTACGCGACGTGGGCTCAAACCGTGGCGGCGTCCTCCGGCATCCGGTCCCCCGTCATCCGGCACCGGACGCCGGGCAGCCGCCGGCCCCACCGCTGCTTTCCGGCGCCGGTGGGGCCGGTCAGGCCTCCTCCAGCAGGGCCCGTACCGCCCGCTCGGCCACCGGCCGGGGCGTGTCGGGAGCCACCGGGGCGACCACCCCGTCGTGGTAGAGGTCCACCACCCGGGGATCCACGTAGGAGGCCCGGGCCACCGTGGGGGTGTTGCCGAGCAGGTCCGCGACGCCCCGCATGACCGCGACGACCGCCCGTCGCCGGGCCGTGGCCGAGCGCTGGACGCCCGTCGCGGCCAGGTCGACCGCGGCCAGCACCGTGGCGTGCCAGGTCCGGAAGTCCTTGGCGGTCATCTCCCCGCCGCTGGCCTCGCGCAGGTAGTCGTTGACCTCGTCGCTGCGCACGTCCCGCCAGGTCGTGCCGTCCCAGTAGCCGAAGAGGCGGTCCGCCGCACGCCGCCGCCGGCGCAGGTTGCGCAGCACCTGGCACAGTTGCGGATCGTCGATCCGGCGCACCTGGTCGACGCCGCCCTTGGCCGGGAAGGAGAGGACCACGCAGTCGCCCCGGGACCGGGTGTGCTCGGGACGCAGCGTGGCCACCCCGAAGGTCGGGTCGTCACCGGCCGCGTACTGGTCGCTGCCGACCCGGAACATGCCCATGTCCAGCAGCCGGGTCACCGTCGCCAGCACCCGGTCACGGCGCAGCCCCCGGCCGGTCAGATCCCGCTCGACCCGCTCCCGCAGCACCGGCAGCCGGCGGGCCACCTCCAGCACGTGGTCGAACTTCGCCTCGTCGCGCCGGCGTCGCCACTCCGGGTGGTAGAGGTACTGCCGACGGTTGGCCGCGTCGGTCCCGACGGCCTGGATGTGCCCGTTGGGGTACGGGCAGATCCACACGTCCCGCCAGGCCGGCGGGATGACCAGTTCCCGCAGCCGGGCCAACTGGTCAGGGTCGCGGACGGTCTCACCGGAGGGGTCCACGAAGCGCCAGCCCCGTCCCGCCCGTCGGCGTCCGTACCCCGGCCGACCCGGATCGCTACGCCGCAACCGCACCGTCGTCCCACACCGCCCGTTCCGCCTCGTCCGTCTCGGCCAGCACCTGGTCGACGGAGAGCACCGCCATCGTCGGGTGCATCCCTACCCCGTCCCACCGCAGCTCACTACCGGTCCCGGCCCAGAGCACCCGGTGCCGGGGACGGTCCGGCGGCGGCCCCCAACGGGTCGGCGGGACCGGGCCGAACAGCACCACCGACGGGGTGCCGTAGGCGGTCGCCAGGTGGGCGACCCCGGTGTCGCCGCTGACCACCAGCCGGGCGTGGGCCACCAGGGCGGCCAGGTCGGTCAGGCCGGTCCGCCCGGCCAGCACCGCCGTGGGCGGCAACCCGGCCCGGCGCGCCACCTGCTCGGCGACCACCCGCTCGGTCGGCGAGCCGGTCACCACCACCCGGTGTCCGGTCCGGGCCAGGTGCCGGGCGACGGCGGCGAACCGGGCGGGCGACCAGCGCTTCGCCGGCACCTTCGTGCCCGGATGCAGCACGGTCGCCCCGACCGGGACCCGGTCCGGCGCGGGTCGGGCCAGGGCGAGGTCGCCCGGTTCGGCCGGCAGGCCGTACCAGTCGACCAGGCGGCACCAGCGCCGTACCTCGTGCTCCGCGTCGTCCCACTCCGGGCCGTCCGGGTGCCCGGCCGACGGACAGCGGAACGCGAACAGCCGACCGGGGTCGGCGGCGAGCAGCAGCGCGTGCGACTGCGGCCCGCGTCCGTGCAGGTTGACCGCGATCCCGGGGGACGGCCCCGGCCGGTCCGGCGGGGCCAGCCCGGTCACCGGCAGCACCCGGTCGACACCGCCGACCAGGTCGACCAGCGGGGTCAGCCAGTCCGGGGCGGCCAGTACCAGTTCCCGGTCCGGGAACCCGGCACGCAGGGCGCGCAGCGCCGGCACGGCGGTGGCGAGGTCACCGACGCCGAGCGCGCGCAGCACCAGGATCACGGGTACGAGGACTCCTGTTCGGCGCAGACGACCAGTTCCCGCACCGCACAGCCGGCCGGCTGGGAGAGCGCGAACAGCACGGCGGCGGCGGTGTCGGCGGGCTCGTTGAGGACGGCGTCCGGGCCCGGTCGGTACCGCTCGTCCCGGTCGTCGAAGAACGGGGTGCGCATGCCGCCGGGGATCAGCAGGGTGACCCCGACCGCACCGGCGAGTTCCGCGGCGAGGGCGCGGGTGAAGCCGACCACCCCGAACTTCGCCGCGCAGTACGCGGTGGCGTCGCTGACCGCCTTGACGCCGAGCGTCGAGGCGACCGTGACCACGGTGCCCCGCGAGCTGACCAGGTAGGGCAGCGCGGCACGGACCACCGCGGCGGTGGCGAGCAGGTCGACGGCGAGGATCCGGTCCCAGGTCTCCCCCGGCACGTCCGCCAGCCTGCCCGGCACGTCGATCCCGGCGGCGGTGACCACCGCGTCCAGGCCGCCGGAGCGTTCGGCGAGTTCCCGGGTGGCGGCCTCGGCGGCCCGGGTGTCGGCCAGGTCGCACTCGATCCAGGGCACCCCGTCGCCGGGCGGTTTCCGGTCCAGCACCACCGGTCGGCCCCCCGCGCGGGCGACGGCGGTGACGACGGCCGCACCGAGACCGCTCGCCCCGCCGGTGATCAGGACGGTCGATCCGCTGGTGAGGGAACCGCTGCTCATCGCGCTCCTTCCGTGGACTGACGCTCGACGGCCCCGGGGCCGCGCGTCAGGGTGGCCGGGCGTCGCCGGTCGGTGCCGTCCGGGCCGGAGCGGAGCCGGTCGCCCCCGGTCGCGCGGGCCGCCCCTATCAGGTCGGTGGTCGAGCGCCCGTGCAGGTACGGCACGACCACCGTGTGCCCGCCCCAGCGGCGCAGCAGATCCGCCTCGGGCAGCACCGGTTCGTCCCCCGCGCCGGTGGCGTAGTCGCCGCCCTTGACCCAGACGTCCGGACGGAGCCAGGACAGCACCGCGTGCGGCGTGGGCTCGTCGAAGACCACCACCGCGTCGACGCAGCCGAGTGCGGCCAGCAGCCGGCCGCGGTCGCCCTGGGACACCACCGGCCGGTCCGGCCCCTTCAGGCCGGTGACGCTGGTGTCGGAGTTCAGGCAGACCACGAGGCAGTCGCCGAGGCGCCGGGCGGCCTGGAGGGTGGCCACGTGTCCGGCGTGCAGCAGGTCGAAACAGCCACCGGTGGCGACCACGGTGCCACCGGCCGCCCGGACCGCGGCGACCACCGCACCGGCTGCCGCCGTACCGATCCGCTCCCCGCCGACGCTGGACGCCGCCGGCAGCGCGGCACCGACCGGGACGGGCGGCACCCCGGCCACTCCCCCGGCGGCGACGTACGCCGACGCCTCGGCGACCGCGAGTTCCACCGCCTCGGAGACCAGCGCGCCCCGGGCGAGCGCGACGCTGGCGGTCGCCGCGAACCGGTCCCCCGCCCCGCAGGTGTCCCCCTCCGCGCCACCGGGAGCGGGCACCACCAGCGGGGTCGCCCCGGCGTGGCAGAGCAGCGCGCCGTCGGCGCCGAGGGTCACCGCGACCGCCCCGGCCCGCCAGCGGTGCCGCAGTCCCTGCGCGCCCCGGGCCGCGGTGGCCAGGCGCGACGGCCCCGGCGGGGCCTCGGCCAGCTCGCGGACCTCCGCCTCGTTCGGCGTGGCCAGGTGCACCCCGGGAACGGCCGCCGGGCCGCGCGGATGCGGATCCCAGACCACCGGCGCGGTGGTGGCGGCCAGCGCGGCGCGCAGCGCCGGTTGCCGGGCCACGCCCCGGCCGTAGTCGCTGACCAGCACGGCGGACGCGTTGGCGATCAGCCGCAGCACCGCCTCACCCGGCTCCCCCGGGACGCCCGGCACGCCGCCCCGGTCGTGCCGCAGCAGCACCCGTCCCCGCGCCCGCAGCCGGATCTTCTCCGGGGTCGCGCCGACCAGCGGCAACGCGTACACCTGCACCCCGGCGGCGGTCAGCAGGCAGCTGAGGCGGGCCCCGGCGGCGTCGTCAGCCAACGCCGTGACCAGGGCGACCTCGGCTCCCTGCGCGGCGGCGAAGAGCGCCGCGAGCCCCGCGCCGCCGGGGCGCTCGACATGCGTGGTCTCGTCCAGCACCGGTCCCGGGGAGTCGGGGCAGAGCCGGTTCACCACCCCCTCCACGTCCCGGTCGAGCAGGACGTCACCGACCACCACCACCGGTCCGGTCACGCCGTACCCCCTCGTCCCCCGGCCCCCGGTGCGGCACCGTCGTCGAGCACGACCTCCACCCCGGTACGCGGGGCGGCGCGGGTCGCCGCGACCGGCTGGGGTTCCCCGCCGGTGACCGCGCCCACCGGCAGCGGCAGCGCCCGGTCGACGTGCTCGCAGAGCACGTGCACCGAGACCAGGTGCAGCTCCTGCACGATCTGGCTGTCCGGGGCGGCGACGGCCAGCGCGTCGTGGCAGGCGTCGACGAGGGGGTTGGGCGCCGCTCCGGTCATCGCCCAGCAGCGCAGCCCGGCCTCCCGTCCGGCGCGGGCGGCAGCGAGCAGGTTGCCGCTGGTGCCGCTGGTGGACAGCAGCAGGAGGATGTCGTCGGGCCGCCCGTGGGCGTGGACCTGGCGGGCGAAGACCTGCTCGTAGCCGTAGTCGTTGCCGATCGCGGTGAGCGCGCTGGTCTCGGCGTGCAGCGCGATGGCGGAGAGCGGCTGCCGGTCGTGGCGCAGCTTGCCGACGAGTTCGGCGGTGAGGTGCTGGGCCTCCGCGGCGCTGCCCCCGTTGCCGGCGACCAGCAGCCGCCCACCGGCGGTCAGGGTGCGGGCCAGGACGTCCCCCCAGTCGGCGAGCCGGGCCGCCGAGCGGCGGTACTCCCGCAGGGCCACGGCCAGATCGGCCAGGTGCGCCTCCAGCACCGTGGACGCCGCCATCAGGCGACCACCCGGGTCGGTCGACGCGCCGCCGTCACCGCCGCGTAGACCTCGGCCACCTGCGCGGCGGTACGGGTCCAGGAGTACCGCTCCCGGGCCCGGTCCAGGGCGGCGGTGGCGTACGCTAACCGCCGTTCCCGGTCGGCCAGCAGCCGGTGGATCGCCGCGCCGAGCGCGTCCGGGTCGCGGGGCGGCACCAGGTCGCCGGTGAGCCCGTCGACCACGGTGTCCACGATCCCGCCGACGGCGGTGCCGACCACCGGCACCCCACAGGCCATGCCCTCCAGCGGAGTGAGGCCGAACGGCTCGTACCAGGGCGCGGCGACGAGCACGTCGGCGGAGCGGTACCAGCGGCCCATCTCCTCACGGGGGACAGCGCCGACGAGACGGACCCGGTCGGCGACCCCGCAGGCCGCGGCGAGCGCCCACAGCCGGCGGGCCTGCGGGTCGTCGTCGATCGCGCCGGCCGGCGGGCCGCCCACCACGACGCACTCGGCATCCGGTACGGCGCGCATCGCCCGGATCACCTCCCCGAAGCCCTTCCGCTCGACCAGTCGCCCCACGGTGAGCACCCGGGCCAGCCCGTCGACCCGCTCGGCGACCGGGCCCACCGGCGTGAAGGCGCGCAGGTTGACCCCGGAGGGGACCACCGTCATCCGGGAGCGGGGCACGCCCATCGCGACCAGCTCGCGGACCTCGTCGCGGCTCTGCGCGACGACCCGGTCCACGGCCACGCCCAGGATCCGTTCGTAGTCCACCCGCCCGGCCGGGCTGGTGTCCTGGATCCCCTGGTGGCGTCGCTTCACCGTGCCGAGCGCGTGGTAGGTCTGCACCACCGGAACCCCGGTGCGCCGGCCGGCGTTCAGCGCGGCCAGTCCGCTCATCCAGAAGTGCGCGTGCGCCACCTCGGGCGTCCACTCCCCGGAGCCCCACTGCTGCGCCAACCAGGTGGCGAACGGCTCCATGTAGGGCAGCAGGGTGTCCTTGCCGACCGGCTCGGGCGGGCCGGCGGGGACGTGCACCACGTCGTAGCCGTCCGCGGTCCGCACCGACACCGGTAGCGCGACGGAGTCCCGGCGGGTGTAGACGCGCACGTCATGGCCGGCGGCGGCGAGCGCGGCGGCCAACTCCGCGACGTGGGTGTTCTGCCCACCGGCGTCCTCCCCGCCGAGCACGGCGAGCGGACTGGCGTGCTCCGAGATCATCGCGATGCGCATGCTTCCTCCTCCAGCAACCGGTCCCAGTCGGCGAGGAATCGCTCCAGGCCGTACCGGGCTCCGGCCGCCGCGCGGGCCTCGGCGCCCACCCGACGGGCGGTCACGGGGTCGGCCACGAACCGTTGGGCGGCCTCCAGCAGGGTGTCGATCCGGGTGGAGAGCACGCCCGCGTCGGGCGGTACGGCCACCACCGCCTCGGTGGTGGCCAGGGCGACCACCGGCATGCCGATCGCCATCGCCTCGACCAGGCTCAGCCCGAGCGAGGTCCACCGGCACAGGTGCAGGTACGCCCGGCGTCGTGCGAGTTCGGCGTGCATCCGGTCCTGCGGCACGTCGTCGTGGCCGGTCACCCGGTCCGGCGGCAGGCCCAGCCGGTCGGCCAGCCCGGCCACCCCCATGCCGAAGACGTCCAGCGGGGCGATCTCGGCGAACCGGGGCAGCAGGTCGGTGCCGGTGACCCGCCAGCGCCGCACCGGCTCGTTGACCACCACGGCCAACCGGTCCAGCTCGCCGGTGTACGCCGCGCGGGGCGGCACCACGCCGTGCTCGACGACGGTGGTGCGGGTGCCGCCGGTGTCCCAGAACAGGTCGTTGAAGTGCGTGACGTGGGCGACCAGCAGGTCGTCCCGGTCGGCCATCGGGTGCCGGGTGTTCGGCACGTCGCCCTTGGGGGTGTTGTGCTCGACGTAGACGGCGGGGACGTCCCGGCCGACCCGGCGGCCCAGCCACTCGCAGGCCAGGTCGAACTCCTCGGGCCGTTGGAGCACGACCACGTCGACCTCGGCCCGGCGCAGCGCCGCGGGTTCCACCTCGACCGCGCTGTCCGGCCAGGGATAGGTGCGGGCCCGGCCGCGCCCGTACGGGCCCCGGTCCGGGGTGACCGGCACCAGGTAGCGGTGCTTGCCGTGGACGAACGACGTGGTCCAGGAACCGTGCACGTGCCAGAGCAGGACGTTCACCGGCCACCTCCCCCGGAGCCGACGCCGGCACCCGCACCGCCGGCCACGCCGCCCGCGCGGTTGCCGCCCGCGCGGTTGCCGGCGGTGACGCCGAGCAGGCGTACCGCGTTGACCACCTCGGCCGGGTCGACGCCGGCCAGGCAGGGGTGACCGGGCACCGGGCACCGCGCGGCGCGGCTGTCCCGGCAGGGCGCGGTGGCGTCGCCGAGACGGACGGTGGGCACCCGGTAGGGCCCCCACTGCCCGAACGGCACGGTCGGCGCGAACAGGCTCACCACCGGTACGCCGAGCGCGGCGGCGAGGTGCGCGGGACCGGTGTTGCCGACCACCACGGCACCGGCGGCGGCGATCACGGCGGCGAGGTCGGCCAGGCGCGTCCGGCCGCCGAGGTCCACGCCACCGGCGGCGGCCACCCGGGCGGTCAGCCCGGTCTGGTCCGGCCCCCCGGTGACCACCACGCGGTGGCCGGCGGCGGTCAGCGCGGCGACCATGTCGGCGTGCACCCCGGGCGGGCAGGCCCGGGCGGGTACCGAGGCACCGGGGTGCACCACCACGTAGCCGGGCGGCCCGGGTGGTGGTGGCAGCGCCTCCGGACGCAGCCGCAGGACCGGTTCGTCCCCCGGGGGCAGGGCGAAGCCGGCCGCGGCGGCCAGGGAAAGGGCCCGTTCCGGCTCCGGTACCCCCGCCGGCACCCGGTGCCGGACGTCCAGCAGCGAGCCTGGGTAGTCCTCGCTGACCGCGCTGATCCGCCATACCCCGGCCATCCGCAGCAGCAGGGCCAACGGCAGCGGCGACTGGTGGAAGGAGGTGAAGACGACCGCCTCGTCCGCGCCCACGCCGACGAGGCGGGCCAGCAGCGCGTCCATCCGTTCCCGGTCCACGGGACCGGGGTCCGGGTCGATCCACGGCAACGGCCACTCGACGACCTCGTCCACGCCGGGCAGCAGGTCGGCGGCGGCCCGACCCCGGGGTCCGCAGAGCAGCACCACCCGGCGCGCTCCCGCCGCCACCGCCCGGATCGCCGGACCGGTGACCAGCACGTCGCCGGCCGAGTCGGTCCGGGCCACCAGCACCGTGCCGGCCCGCCGGGGCGCGGCGGGCACCACCGCGGCCCGCCGGCGCAGGATCTCCGTCACCGCGGCCGGCAGGTCCCGCGCCACCGACGGCGCGGCGGCCACCTCCTCCGCCCGGGTGACCGGGGTCGGCACCAGCACCCCGGTCGCCCCGGCGGCCAGGGCGGCGGCCATGTCGCGGCCGATGTCACCCACCACCACGCACCGCCCCGGGGACGTGTCGAGCTGTCGCGCCGCCGCCCGGACGAGACCCGGCGCGGGCTTGCGACAGCCACAGCCGGCACCGTCGTCGTGCGGGCACACCTGCCAGGTGTCGAACGGGCCGAGCAGTTCCTCCACCCGGGCGTGCACCCGCCGCATGTCGGCCTCGGTGAACAGGCCCCGGGCCAGCCCCGACTGGTTGGTCACCACGCCCAGGCGCAGCCCGACCGCGCGCAGCCGGTCCAGCGCCGCCCGCGCGCCCGGGACCGGGCGGACCTTGTCCGGGTCGCCGTTGTACGGCACGTCCTCGATCAGGGTCCCGTCCCGGTCGAACAGGACGGCGTCGTACAGTGCCGGGTGCCCGCCGGGCAGCGGGTCGGAACCGGCGTTTCCCCCGGTTGACCTGCGCTGATACCGATCGTGGCCGCCTCGCACGGCGGGCGGGTTCCCGGCCGCCGGGGGCGTAAACCTGGCTCCGGGGCGTACGCGTCGGCCGCGGCGCGACCGTCCCGTCGTCCCGCGCCGGCCCGGCCCGGCGTCCGCCCCCACCCAAGCCCGCCCTTACCCGGCGCCCCGGAGAAGCTAACCGGTTAGCCCGCCACCTGGCCGGGGTATGGGAGCCCAGTGGCGATTGTGGAGAAAGTGATCGGGGCACCCCCGGAGCAGGTCTTCGACGTGCTCGCCGACGGGTGGACGTACAGCGACTGGGTGGTCGGCACGACGCACATGCGGGACGTCGACGACGGCTGGCCGGCCGTCGGCACCCGGCTGCACCACCGGGCGGGGCCGTGGCCGTTCTCCCTCACCGACACCTCCACCGTGCTGGTCTGCGAACCGCCACGGCGTCTGGTCATCCTGGCCGGGCTCTGGCCGGCCGGCGAGGCGACCGTGGTCTTCGCCCTCGAGCCGGTCGGCCCGGACGCCACCCGGGTGCGGCTCGCCGAGGACTTCACCGCCGGCCCGCTGCGCTGGGTCCGCAACAAGGTCAACGATCTGGTGCTCAAGCAGCGCAACAAGGAGACGCTCAACCGGCTGGCGGACATCGCCACCCGACAGAAGGGCGACCGATGACGCAGACCGTGGTGATCACCGGAGCAAGTGCCGGGGTCGGCCGGGCGGTGGCCCGCCACTACGCCGCGCGGGGCGCCCGGCTGGCGCTGATCGCCCGGGGCGCGGCCGGCCTCGCCGCCGCCGCCCGTGACTGTCGGGAGCGGGGCGCGGCGGAGGTGTCCACCCACCAGCTCGACGTCGCCGACGCGGGGGCGGTACACCGGGCCGCCGACGAGGTGGCGCACCGCTGGGGTGCGCTCGACGTGTGGATCAACAACGCCATGGTGTCGGTCCTCGCACCCGCCTGGGAGATCCCGGCGGACGAGTACCGCCGGGTCACCGAGGTCAACTACCTCGGTACGGTGTACGGCACCCTGGCCGCGCTGCGCCACATGCGCGCCCACGCCCGGGGTGCCATCGTCCAGGTCGGCTCGGCGCTGGCCTACCGGGGCATCCCGTTGCAGTCGGCGTACTGCGCCAGCAAGCACGCCATCCAGGGCTTCAACGACTCGCTCCGGGCGGAGCTGCTGCACGACTGCCCGGGGGTGACGCTGTCGATGGTGCAGCTTCCGGCGGTGAACACCCCGCAGTTCTCCTGGATGCGGACCCGACTGCCCCGGCACCCGCAGCCGGTGCCGCCGATCTTCGCCCCGGAGGTGGCCGCGCGGGCGATCGTATGGGCCGCCGACCGGGGGCCCCGCGAGCTGAACGTGGGCGGCCCGACCTGGAAGGCACGGCTGGGCGACACGTTCTTCCCCGGTCTGCTCGACCGCAAGCTCGCCCGGGACGGCTACGACAGCCAGCAGACCGAGACACCCATCGACCGGGCCGCCTGGCGGGACAACCTGGACCAGCCGGGCGACGCCGACCGTGACCGGGGTGCCGAGGGGGTCTTCACCGACCGGGCGCGGGGCAGCTCGGCGGCGCTCTGGGTCGGCACGCACAAACCGGCGGTCACCGCCGCCGGGCTCGGCGTCCTCGCGCTCGCCCTGGGTGGGCTGGCCCGTCGGCGGCGCTGAGCCGCTGGTGACGGCCGGGGCTACGGTGCGCGGTGGCGCTCCGGGGCGGCCGTGGCGAAGCGCCCGAAGGCCCATCGGGGAGCCCTGAGCGCGGGACGCGGTCGGATGGCTACCCTTTCAGGGACACTTGCCGGCAAACTGAGGATGCTCGTCATGATCGAACCCGTACAGTTGCCCTCGCCGTGGCGGGACGCGCGCCTGACGGTCGTGGTGCCGACCTACAACGAGGCGGGGAATCTCCCGGTGCTGGTGGAGCGGCTTCTCGCCCTTCCGCTGCCCGGGCTGCGGGTGCTCGTCGCCGACGACAACTCCCCCGACGGCACCGGTGAGGTCGCCGACAAGCTCGCCATCGAACACCCCGGCCGGATCGAGGTCGTGCACCGCGCGGGCAAGGAGGGGCTCGGCCGGGCGTACGTGGACGGCATGACCCGGGCGCTGGACGGCGGCGCCGACTACGTCGCCCAGATGGACGCCGACCTGTCGCACCCGGCGGAGGCGCTGCCCGGCATGCTCGGCGCGCTGCTCTCCACCGGAGCCGGGGTGGTGATCGGGTCCCGGTACGTGCCCGGCGGCGAGCTGGACGAGGCGTGGCCGCTCTACCGTCGCGCACTCAGCGGGTGGGCCAACCTCTACGTGCACACCCTGCTGCGGGTCCGGATCCGCGACCTGACCGCCGGCTTCAAGATCTGGCGGGCCGAGGCGCTGCGCGACATCGGCCTCGACCGGGTGCAGTCCAACGGCTACAGCTTCCAGGTCGAGATGCACTACCTGGCGACGAAGCTCGGACACACCATCCTGGAGGTGCCGATCCGCTTCGAGGAGCGGCGCGACGGCGTGTCGAAGATGACCACCGCCACCAAGATCGAGAGCGCGCTGATGCCGTTCAAGCTCCGTAGCCGACACCGGGACATCGGCAGTACGACTCCCCCGGCGCTGGAGGCGGCACCGGTCGAGGTGGTGGCGCCGCGTAGGCCGGAGCAGGCGGACGACGCCGGCGACCCGACGGCCGCGCCCGCACCGGCCGGGACCGACGACCAGCCGCCGGCCGCCCTCGGGACGACCGACACGGACGACGAGCCGCAGGCGGCGCGGTAGGCGACTCAGCGGTAGACGGCGCGGTTCGCCGCGCCGACGACCCGGGCGTAGATCCCCCCGGTCACCGCCCGGTTCCGCACCAGCGCGGCCCGCGCCGCGTTCGCCCCGGGGGCGCCGTGCACACCACCACCCGGGTTCGCCGACGCGCTCGCCAGGTAGAGCCGGTCGATCGGGGTGTCCGGGCGGCCCAGCCCGGGCACCGGACGCAGGAAGAGCTGCTGGTACGCGGCGGCCGTACCGCCGCCGACCGCACCGCCGACGAGGCTCGGGTTGCGCTGTTCGAGATCCGCCGGTCCGGCCACGAACCGGCCCCGGACCCGGGCGCGGAAGCCGGGCGCGTGCCGCTCCAGCACCGCCTCCATCCGCTCCACGTGCCCGGCCACGTCCTCGGCCCGCCAGTCCCGTCGGAACGGCAGGTGGGTGTACGCCCAGAGTGACTCGGTGCCGGCCGGGGAACGGCTCGGGTCGGCGGTGGTCATCTGCCCTGCCAACAGGAACGGGTCCTCCGGGACCTCTCCGCAGGCCAGCGTCGCCGCGTACCGGGTCAGGCCGTTGAGGTCGGTGGCCAGGTGCACCGTCCCCGCCCCGGCCACCTCCGGGTTGGTCCACGGCACCGGGCCGTCGAGCGCCCAGTCGACCTTCACCGTGGAGCCGTCCCAGCGGAAGTGGGACAGGTCCTCGACGAGGCGGGACGGCAGCCGGGCCGCGCCGACCAGGTCGAGGTAGAGCGCGGGGGCGGGCACGTCGGCGAGCACCGCCCGCCTGGCCCGCCAGGTCCGGCCGCCGACCGTCCGGACGCCCATCGCCCGCCCCCGGGCGACCAGCACCCGGTCGACGTGCGCGTCGTAGCTGATCCGGCCGCCCCGCGCGCGCAGCCGGGCCACCAGCGCGTCGGTGATCCGCTGCGCCCCGCCCACCGGCACCGGCCAGCCGACCTCCTGGCCGAGCATGGCCAGCAGCCAGCCGTAGATGCCGGAGCCGGCGTCCTCCGGGGAGAGATCGGTGTGCAGGGCACAGCTGGCCAGCAGCGCCGGGGCACCCTCGCCGTCGAAGAGTTCCGCACCGAGCTGACGGACCGGCAGGACCAGCCGTCGGGCCAGGCGCAACGCCCCGGCGGTACGCAGCCGGGCGAGCAGTTCCAGCCCGTTGCGCACCGGCGGGAACGGGGTGAACAGGGCGTCCACCAGCGGCCGGGAGATCTTCCGCCAGTCCTCGTACGACTCCAGCCAGCGTTTCCCGTCGCCGGGGGCGAACGCCTCCATCGACGCGGCGGTGCGCCGCGGGTCGCGGTTGAGCACCGCCGCCCGCCCGTCGGGCAGCAGGTGCGCCAGCACGTCCGGCGCGTGCCCCCAGGCGAGGCCGTGTTCGTCGAGCGCGAGCTGACGCAGCACCGGCGAGGCGTACCCGAGGGGGTAGAACGAACTGTAGAGGTCGCTGAGGTAGCCGGGGGCGGTGACCTCGGCGGAGCGGACCGCGCCGCCGGGCGCACCGGTCGCCTCCAGCACCAGGACGTCCCACCCGGCGTCGGCGAGCAGGTTCGCGGCGACCAGTCCGTTGTGCCCGGCACCGATCACGACGGCGTCCGCGCTCTCCGCGCCGGACCCGGCCTCCGCGTACCCGCTGGACGGCATGGGGGACATCATCCGGTCCCGCTACCCCCCGGGCAACCGGGTGAAACGCGTTTGCCCGGCCCGACTGGGGGCATGCAGCGCGCCATGTGGCGGGTGGAACAGCTCATCGGAGGCGTGTGGGGCGCGGGCGGCGCGGGCGGCGAGTTCGTCGTGACCGATCCGGCGGACGGCACCGACGTCAGCACCGTCCCGACGGCCACCGAGGACGAGGTGGCCAAGGCGGTCGGCGCGGCCCGGGGCGCGGCGGCGACGTGGGCGGCGACGGACCCGGCGGAGCGGGCGGCAGCCCTGCGCCGGGCGGCCGACGCCGTCGAGGCGGTCGCCGAGGAGCTGGCGCAGGCGACCACCGCGGAGATGGGCAAGCCCCTGCTCGACGCCCGGGGTGGCGTGGCGGCGGGGGTCGGCACCCTGCGCCAGTACGCCGAACTGGGGCCGCTCCGGGGCGGCCGGACCCTGCACGGCGGGCGGGACGCGGTCGACTTCATGGCGCCGGAGCCACGCGGCGTGGTCGCCGTGATCACCCCGTGGAACGACCCGGTGGCGGTGGCCTGCGGGCTGCTCGGCGCGGCCCTGGTCACCGGCAACGTGGTGGTGTTCAAGCCCAGCGAGCGCACCCCCGCCACCGGCTGGCTGCTGGCCCGGGCGCTCGACGGTGAACTCCCGGCCGGGGTGCTGTCCCTGCTGACCGGCGACGCGCGGGTCGGCGCGGCGCTGGCCGCCCAGGAGGTCGACGTGGTGGCACACGTGGGCTCCTCCACGACCGGCCGGGCGGTCGCCGCCGCCTGCGCCCGCACCGGTGCCAAGGCCCTGCTGGAGAACGGGGGCAGCGATCCGCTGATCGTCGACGCCGGGGTCGACCCGGTCTGGGCCGCCGGGCAGGCGGCGATGGGCGCGTTCGCCAACGCCGGGCAGCTCTGCGTGGCGGTGGAACGGATCTACGTGCACCGGGAGGTGGCCGGCGACGTCGTCCCGGCGCTGGTCGACCTGGCCCGGGCGATGCGGATCGGCCCGGGGCAGGACGGGGAAACCGAAATCGGTCCGCTGGTGGACCGGCGGCACCGCGACCACGTGCACGGCCAGGTGCTGGCGGCGGTGGCCGAGGGTGCCCGCGTCCTGACCGGCGGGGCGGTGCCGGCCGGACCGGGAGCCTTCTACCCGCCGACCGTGGTCACCGACTGCACCGACCGGATGGCGCTGGTCCGCGAGGAGACCTTCGGCCCGGTCGCGCCGGTGCTCGTGGTGGACTCGTTCACCGAGGCGCTGGGGCGGGCGGCGTGCTCGCCGTACGGGCTGGCCGCCACGGTGCTCACCGCGTCGATGGGCCACGCCCAGCGGGCATGGCGCGAGCTGCCGGTCGGCACGGTCAAGGTCAACGCGGTGTTCGGCGGCGCGCCGGGCGGTGCCGCGCAGCCACGCCGGAGCAGTGGCCAGGGCTTCGGGTTCGGCCCGGAGCTGCTCGACGAGTTCACCACCACGAAGGTCGTGCACCTGAGCGCTCCGGGCGGCGGACACTGGTGAGCGAACCGGCACCCGCCACCCGGGCGGGGTCGGTCAGTCCCCACGCGCCCTGCGGGTCTGCCGGTCGTTGGCCTTGCGGATCGCGTCGACCAGTTCCGGCTTGGTCATCCGGGACCTGCCCCGGACGTCCAGCTTGCGGGCGACCTGCATCAGGTGGTCCTTGGTGGCGTTCGCGTCCACTCCGGCGGCGGTGGGTGCCCGCCGGGCCGGCCCGCCCCCGGCGGCCTGCCGGTCGCTGGGCCCCTTGCGGCCCTTCGGCTCCCAGTGGTCGCCGACCTTCTCGAACTCGTGCTTGAGCGCGGCGAAGGCGGTGCGGTGCGCCCGCTCCCCCTCGCCATACGTCTCGACCGCCGAGTCGTGCGTCTTCGCCCAGGTCCGTTGCGCCTTCTCAGGTGAACGCCGGACGGTGCTGGGCAGTACCTCACGCCCTGGCATGTCGTCCTCCTTCGCGTCGGGTGCTTCCGGGTTGACCGTTCCCGGTCCCGGCAGCGGCAAACGGCGCATCCGGGTTTGTCGAACTCGCGCCCCGGGTACCGCCGGGTTCCGGCCCGGAGCGGACCGACCGCGCGACCCGGCGCGACGGACGCCCCCGGGTCACGGCGGCGAGGGCGGGGAGCGGTCATGGCAGCGACGACGACGGAGCCGACCGCGCCGGCCGGCGGAGGACGCGAGCTGCGGATCCCCCGGGGGCTGCGGCAGTTGAGCTGGCCGACCTGGCGCGGCGTGCTGGTCCGCAGCGGGCAGAACTTCGTCAAGGACAACTGCGCGGACTGGGCCGCGGCGCTGACCTACTACGGCGTGCTCGCCCTCTTCCCCTCGATCGTGGTGGTGGTGGCCCTGGTCGGGCTGGTCTCCGAGGGCGACCGGACCGTGGACACGCTGCTCGGCCTGGCCCGCGACGTGGGCGCCGGCTCGGTGGTGGCCAACGAGAACGTCGTCGGGGTGATCGAGGGCGTGGTGGACCAGCGGAGCGGGGTGAAGGCGCTGCTCAGCTTCGGTCTGCTCGGCGCGCTCTGGTCGGCCTCGGGCTTCATCGGCGCGTTCACCCGCGCCTCCAACGCGATCTACGGCGTCGAGGAGGGCCGGCCGTTCTACCGGCTGCGTCCGATGCAGATCGGACTGGCCGCGGTCTCCCTGGTGCTGCTGGCGGTGGTGGCGACCGGGTTGATCGTCAGCGGCCCGGTGGCCGAGGCCGTCGGCAACCTGCTCGACCTGGGCGACGCGCCGCGTACCGCGTGGAGCGTGGCGAAGTGGCCGGTGCTCGCCACGGTGCTGATGGTACTGCTGTCGCTGCTGTTCTGGATCGCCCCGAACGTGCGGCAGCCCCGGTTCCGCTGGCTCACCGTGGGTGGCGCGGTGGCCCTGCTGGCCTGGATCCTCGTCTCCTTCGGCTTCGGCCTGTACGTGGCCAACTTCGGCTCGTACGACGTCACGTACGGCAGCCTGGGCGCGATCATCGCGTTCCTGGTGTGGCTCTACCTGTCGAACTGCGCCCTGATGTTCGGGGTACAGATCAACGCCGAACTCCAACGTGGCCGCATGATCCAGGCCGGGGTCCCGGAGCCCGGGGAACCGGTCCTCACCCCGAAGCGCGCCGCCGAGTCCTGACCACGCCGTCCCGCTGCGGTACGCGGTTTATCCCCGTCCCGCCCGGGTAGCGCAGTAAGCATGGAACGAGGCAGCAACAAGCACGGACCCCGGCTCGACGACCAGATGAGCCAGGAGGTCAGTGGCCTGGTGCAGGGTCCGGGGGTCGGTGGCTCCCGGGTCGACGAGTTCCGCGAGGCGGAGCCGGCCGGCGAGGACCAGCCGGGCGCGACCACCGCGCCGGCGGGCGAGTTGCGCACCGGCGCGCCGCAGGGGATGAGCTCCACGGACGTGGAGCAGCGCAGCCGGCTCGGCCGGTTCATCGGCCTGTCGGCGCTCCCCGGTGACCGGGAGACGTTGCTGGGCAGTGCCCGGGAGAACGAGGCGCCCGACGACGTGATCGCCGCCCTGGAACGGCTGCCGGCCGGCACCCGGTACCGGACCGTCTCCGAGGTCTGGGCGGCACTGGGCCACAAGAACGAGACGCAGCGCTGGTGAACGGTCGGGTCGACCCCCGACCCGTACCGGCCCTGGCAGATGAGGAGGATGCCCTGATGAGTGGCGTTATGGAGCACGTGGACGTGGACGTCCCGATCCGGACCGCGTACGACCAGTGGACCCAGTTCGAGGAATTCCCCCAGTTCATGGAGGGCGTGCAGGAGGTCCGGCAGCTCTCCGACACGATGACCCACTGGACCGTGGAGATCGCCGGCGTGAAGCGTGAGTTCGACGCGCAGATCACCGAGCAGCTCCCGGACGAGCGGGTGGCCTGGAACTCGACCGGCGGTACGGAGCACGCCGGTGTGGTGACCTTCCACCGCCTCGACGAGAGGCACACCCGGGTCACGCTCCAGCTGGAGTTCGAGCCGCACGGCGTGGTCGAGAAGGCCGGCGACAAGCTCGGCATCGTCGACCGCCGCGCCAAGGGCGATCTGGAGCGGTTCAAGTCGTTCATCGAACGACGCGGTCAGGAGACCGGTGCCTGGCGGGGCAAGGTCGACCGGCCCCAGCCCTGACCCGTACCGCGTCCCGACGGCCGCCGGCCCCGCCCGGTGGCCGTCGCCGCGTGTCCGGCACCGGTCGGCGTCGCCGCGCGTGTCCGCGCCCCGGTCGATGTCGCCGCGCGTGTCCGCACCCCGGTCGATGTCGCGGCGGGTGTCCGCACCCCTGGTCGGCGTCGTCGTCCCGGGGCAGCGTCGGTCCGGTTTGTCGTCCCGGGCCGGGGGTACGGCGAACCCATGACCGACAACGACGGCGCCGCGTGGCGTGACGAACAACGGCTCCCGCTCAGCGAACTGGACAAGGCGGTGGCGACCTCCCCGGTCGACGGGCAGGCCGACGACATGACCGGCAACGACGCGGGCTACGAGTCCGCCTTCGGGCACGGGCCGATCCCGGCGGACGGACGCACCGCCCACGAGGGCGACCACGAGCGGGAGGCGACGGACGGGCAGCGGGCGTACCGACCCTCGACGACCGGCCGCACCGGCCCCGACGTCTGATCCCGGAGGCGGTCGCTGGCGCGATGTGGTCGCCGGCCGTCCTGCGATGGTTGCAGGGGTCCCCTGCTACCGCATTTTGAGGAGCAGGGGACCCCTGCAACCACAACAGCGCAACCACAACAGCGCAACGGCACCAGGGGCAGGGTTCAGGCGGCCCGCCGGGTGGCGGCGAGTTGCAGGGCGATCAGCGCCACGGCGAGGACGACGAGTGCCGGTCCGAGCGCCTCGACCGACGTCCGGCCGAGCAGCACCCCGATCGCGGCCGGGCCGAGGGCACCGCAGAGGCCCGCGACGGCGATCTGCACCCCGATGGCCCGGTCGGCGTGCGCCCCGCCGACCCGGTCGGCGGTGGTGAGGGTGAGCAGTGGAAAGACGGGGGCGGCGGCGAAGCCGATCACCGCGAGACCGGCCACGGCCAGCCAGGCCGGGCCGGGAACCGCCACCAGGACGGCTCCGACGGCGAGGCCAGCCAGGCTTCCCCAGAGCACCCGTCCGCTGCCGAACCGTTCGGCGATCACACCTTGGACGACCCGGCCCACGAAGAGGCTGGCCCAGTACCCCGAGACGCAGATTCCGGCTGCTGTCGCGCCGAGTCCGCGTCCCTCGGTGAGCAGCAGGAAAGCCCAGAGCCCGGCTCCGATCTCGATGGCGGCGTAGACGCCGAAGCCGAGCGCTCCCAGCCAGACCGCCGGCAGCCGCAGGGTCTGCCGGACCGGAACGATGGCCGGTCGGGTCGGCCGTCCGGCCGCCGCGCCCCGGTCCCGCCAGGCCCGGACGGTGAGCGCGAACGCCACGGCCAGGGCGAGCTGACCGGCGGCGACGAGTCCGTACCCCCAACGCCAGGAGAGACCGGCGCTGATCGCCCCGGTCATGATCAGCGGGCCGATGGCCACCCCGAGGCCGAAGAAGGCGTGCAGCCAGTTCATGTGCCGGGGTCCGAACGCACCGGCGGCGTACGCGTTGAGCCCGGAGTCGACCGCCCCGGAGCCGAAGCCGAGCACCAGCGCGCAGCACACCACGACGGCCAGGCCGGGCGCGAGGGCGTACCCGGTGAGGGCCAGGCTCGCCAGCAGGGTGCTTCCGGCCAGCAGCCGGCCGACCCCGAGCCGGGCGATGCTGAACCCGGCGAGGAGGCTGGAGGTCAGGTAGCCGGCCGTCCCGGCGGTGAGTGCCACGCCGACCGCCTCGGTCGGCACCCCGAAATCCGCCCGCATCGCGGGCCAGCCGACCCCGAGCAGTCCGTCCGGCAGGCCGAGACTGACGAAGGCGAGGTACGCGAGCAGGAGCAGGGAGGCCCGGGGGGATGTCGGCACGACCGGCCATCCTGCCCCATCCGGCCGACGTTGGCAGTGGCCGATACCACGTCGGCTCCGGGAAGCGCCGGCGACACGGCCGGGGATCCGGACAGGTCACCCAGAATCGACCGATCGGAGGAAGGGCAATCCGGGCATCGCGCGCAAGACTGTCGGGATGCAACAGGGCAGTAGCTTCCTCACCGATCGTCAGCGCCGCCTGGCTTGGCTCGGCTTCCTGCTGGCCGCGCTCCAGGCACCGGTCTCCGCCGCGCTGGTCTCCGACGACTCGTGGCTGTTCAGCCTCTGCGTCGCGATGCTGGTCGCGACAGTGATCATCGCGGACGACGCCGGACGACGCCGTCCGGCCGACGCGCGCAGCGCGGACCGGGGCTGACTCAGCCCGTCCCGTCCGGGCGGGCCTCGTGCCCCGGGCGTCCCCGGGTTCGGCGGTGCTCCTTCATCTCCGCCTCGAACAGGTGCCGCCGGCCCTGCACCAGCTCGTCGCGGGCCTGCCGGTCCAGGTTCCGGAAGAGGGCGTAGTACCCGTCGTCGAAGTCCTCGACGATCTGGAACGTCCACCGACCCGCGATGACGTTGCGCCCCAGCAGTTCCTCGGCGATCCGGTCGGCGATCCGGTCGTGCCCGGCGGCGCGGAACCGCTCGACGACGTCGTCGAGCATCAGGTCGGCGTGACCGATCAGCTGGTGCAGGGAGTAGAGGTGTCCCCGGGCCCGCTCGACGGTCTCCAGCGCCTCGCTGAGCTTGCCGAGCGCGGCGACCGTCTCGTCGTCCACCCCGGCGGGCCGACGGTGCCGCTCGTCCGGGGCGTCCCCATCGTGCCGCTCGCCCGGTTCGTTCCCGTGGTGGGCCATCCATGTCTCCGCTCGCCGGTCCACGCTGCCTCCGGGTAGTGCCCCGATGTGGGGCAGGTCACGCATGTCCGGGCAAACTCCACCTGGTGGTCGAGCCGGTCACCGCCGTCCGGACGAGGTCGGGGCACCCCCGGCGGGATTACTCTCGCTTTCCATGTATGCGCACTTCACCAGAGGTCTGACCGACGACACGGTGGTGGGGGTGGCGCGGGCCTCCATCGCCGCCCTGACCGTGTCGATCGGCACCGCGGGACTGGCCGTCGCCAGCCGCCGGCCCGACCTCCTCGCCCGGGTCGACCAGCACGCCGCCGCCATCAGGGACAGCCTCGACGGCGACCGCCGGCCTCTCACCCTGGCCGCCCTGGCCGGATACGCCGACGGCGTCCGCACGGCGGCCGAGGAGCACGGCTGGGCCCCGCCGGCCGGACCGGTGGACTGGTCGGCCCCGGACTGGGTGCTGACCCGGCTGCTGGCGGTCTGCGCGCTGGCCCGGCCGGTCTCCACGCCCGCCTGACCGACGTCGACGCCGGCCCGACGGGCCACCCGCCGCACCGACGCCCGCACCGAACCGACGCGGCACCCGTCCACCGGCCCAGCCGAACGCGGGGAGGACGCCCGCACCGGGCGTCCTCCCCTGGTCGTGCCGCCTCACTCAGCGCGGCGGAACTGCTGGGTCTCCTCCCCCATCCCGGCACCGGAGCGGTACGGGGTCGCCGAGGCGCCGGGCGTCCCGCTCGTCCCCGTCGGCATGTGCGCCGCACCACCCCGGTCGGCCATCTGCCGCTCGGTGTCCATCCGACCGGCCGTCTGGGCCTGACGCTGCATCTGCACCGCCCGCGACTCCTCCGCGGCCCGGTCCAGCCAACGGTCCCAACGGGACTGCATCGGCTTCACCAGACCACCGCCGACACCGATGATCAGGATTCCGGCCACGGTGGCGAGCACCGCGATCAACACCGGAGTGGTCACCGTGGTGGCGATACCGACCTGGTTCAGCGCGGCGATGACACCGAGCGCGAGGATGAAGATCGCCGCCAGGTCAGCGAGGATCTTGCCGTACGAGAGCCCGCCGAGCGCCCCGGTGACGAGGTCCTTGACGGCCTTGGCGATCGCCGCGGCCACCACCACGATGACGATCGCGATGAAGGCCCTGGGCAGCCACGCCACCACACCTGAGATCAGGTCGCTGATCGCGTTCGGCCCCCACACCCCGAACGCGAACTGCAGGGTGAACAGCAGCACGGCGTAGTACGCCAGTCTGGCCAGGATGTCACTGGCGTCGTACCGGGTGCGCTCCAGCGCCCGTTTGACCCCACCCCGCTCGACCGCCCGGTCGAATCCCACCCGTTCGAGCACCGTGTCCACGATCTTGAGCACCGCGCGGGCGATGATCCAGCCCACCACGAGGATCGCGATGAAGGCGATGGCCCTCGGTACGAAGAGCAGCACCGACCTCCACATGTCGGTCAGGGCGTCGCCGATGTCGACCTGCCTGACCGCGAGGGTTTTCCGCATGATGTCCCTCCCTGTCGCCTGGTCTGCGCCGCCCGCATACCCGGCCGAAGAAGCACCAACCCGCAGCGGCACCGGCCAGTTTCCGGACATGTCCTCCCTGTTCGGGACGGCGGGAACGGAACGCCGCCGGCACCGGCGCGGGCGTCGGCCGGGGCACGACCGAAACGCCACGGGACCACGCCGGATAGGCTGCGTCACATGCCAGGCACGGTCGGGCACGTTCCCGCTTCACCCGCCCCGATCCCGCGGGCCGCCAGCGTCGGCACGGCGGCGCTCGTCCTCGGCCATCCGTGGTCCGGCACGCCACTCGGGCCGATCGAGCGGTGGGACCCGGCGGTCCGGGCCGTCGTCGATCTGGTCCTCGCCTCGCCGGTGCCGATGGCGCTGACCCTGGGCAGGGAGCTCCGGCTGCTCTACAACGACGGGTACGCCGAACTGGTCGGCGTGGCCCATCCGGCGATCGGCCGGCCGGCGGCCGAGGTCTTCGCCGGGATCTGGTCCCTACCCGGAGTCGGTGACCTGGTCGAACGCACCTTCCAGGAGGGCACGTCCGCGCTGGAGAAGGAGTCGATCCTGCCGATCCTGCGGCACGGCACCGGCCGGGTCGAGCAGGCGGTCTTTATCCGGGGCTGCTCCCCGGTACGCGACAGCGGCGGGAAGGTGGTCGGCGTACTGACGGTGGCGGCCGAGACCACCCAGGTGACCGAGCAGTTGCAGAGTCTCAGCGAGCTGGCCGCCGCGCTCTCCGGCACCCTCACCCTGGACGACGTGGCCCGGGTGGCGCTGCGGTACGCCCTCGACTCGTTCGACGCCGACCTGGTGTCCTTCGGGGTGGACGACGGCGGTGGTTGGCGCATCGTCCGCCGGATCCGGGGCGAGCTGCTCGACGAGGCCGACGAGCGGCTGCCCCCGCTCTGGCGGCGCGCGCCGGACGACTCGCCGCTGCCGCTGGTGGTGACCGCCCGCAGCGGGGTGCCGTCGTTCACCACGGACGGCCAGCCGCTCGCGGCGGCGGCGGTGGACCGGCACGACCAGAAGATCCGCGCCTTGGCCGCGCTGCCGCTGCGGACGCCGGTGCTGCACGGCGGGCTCAGCGTCGGGTACCAGCGGGGGCACCCCTGGTCGGCTGCGGAGCGGGCACTGCTGGCCGCCTCCGCCGAGCTGGTCGCGCAGGCGGCCGAGCGCGCCCGCCGGTTCGAGACCCAGCACGGCACCGCCCAGTTGCTGCAACGCAGCATGCTCCCGGAGCACCTGCCGGACCTGCCCCGGTTGCGCATCGCCGCCCGGTACGACCCGGGTGTGGACGGCAACGCGGCCGGGGGCGACTTCTACGACGCCTTCGTCCTGCCCGACGGCAGGCTGGGCGTCGTGCTCGGCGACGTTGCCGGCCACGACGTGCAGGCGGCGGCCCGGATGGGGCAGGTCCGGGCGGCGCTGCGTGCCCTGGCGCTTGCCGACCCACGCCCGGACGCCGTCTTGGCCGGGCTGGACCGGCTGGTCGCCAGCCTGGGTGCCGAGGCCGGCACGTACGAACTCTTCGTGACCGTCGTCTTCGGGGTGATCGACGCCGGACGGGAGCGGCTCACCCTGGCCAGCGCCGGGCACCCCGCGCCGCTGCTGCGCCGGTGCCCCTCCCCGGACGACGAGCCCACGGCCGAGTACCTCGACGTGCCGACCGGCGCCCCGCTGGGGCTGGGCTGCCGCCCCGGCACCGCCACGGTCCGGTTCTCACCCGGCGACACCCTGCTGCTGTTCAGCGACGGCGTGGTCGAACGCCGCCGGCAGAGCCTCTCGGTGGGGCTCACCGGGCTGGCCGAGGCGATCGCCGGTGCGGCCAGTGGCGACCCCCGGGCGCTCTGCGCGGTCGCGACCGCCGCGGTGCCCGACGGGACCGAGGACGACGTGGCGGTCCTCGCGGTGGAGCACGCGCTGATGCCGAGCCGGTCGGCCAGCATGGAGGTCCCCGCCGAACCGACCGCGCCGAGCCGGGTACGGCACTGGATGACCGCGCAGCTCTCCGACTGGCAGGTGCCCGAGTCGATCGTCGGGGCCGCCGTCCTGTGCACCAGCGAACTGACCACCAACGCCCTGTTGCACGCCGGCACCGCCGCCCGGGTCGAGATCGACCTCAGCCCCGAGCGCCTGCTGGTGTCGGTCGCCGACTCCGGGACCCGGGGCAGCGTGACGAAGGCGCAAACCGACACGTTGAGCAGCCGGGGCCGCGGACTGGGGCTGATCGAGCAGCTCAGCGACGCGTGGGGGACGGATCCGACGGTACGCGGCTCCACGGTCTGGTTCGAGATCCTCATCCCGCCGGCGGGCTGAGGCCGCGGCGGTGTGTCCGCCCCGACAGAAAGGAAGGCGATGGCCGCCGCGCGTTCCGACGGTGTCCTGTTCGACGTCGACGGCACCCTGGTCGACACCACGTACCTGCACACCGTGGCGTGGTGGGAGGCGTTCCGCCAGCTCGACCACGCGGTGCCGATGGCGTTGATCCACCGGTCCATCGGCATGGGGTCGGACCGTCTCCTCGACCACCTGCTCGGGCCGGAACGCGACCGGGCCGCCGACGACCGGCTCCGCGACGCCCACGACAGCCTCTTCCTCGAGTACGCGGAGCGGCTGACGCCGCTGCCGCACGCCGCCGACCTGCTGCGGGCCTGCGCCGAGCGGGGGCTGCGGGTGGTGCTCGCCACCTCCGCGGCCGAGCACGAGGTACGAGCGTTGCGGGCCGCGCTCGACGCCGACGACGTCATCGACACCGTGACCTCGTCGGCGGACGCGCGGCGGAGCAAGCCCGCGCCCGACATCCTGGTCGCCGCGCTGGAGCAGTCCGGCCTCGCCGCCGAGCGGGTGGTCTTCGTCGGTGACTCGGTCTGGGACGTCGCCGCCGCCGGCCGCCTGGGCATTCCCTGCATCGGGCTGACCTGTGGTGGCACCGGTCGCGCCGAACTCGCCGGGGCCGGTGCGGTCGAGGTCTACGACGACCCGGGGGCACTCCTGGCGCACCTGGCGGAGTCCCCGGTGCTGAGCCGCGGGCACGACACCGACGCGAACATGAACGTGAAGGCATAGACACCCGTTCGGCGGGGCACAGTTCGTCTCCACCTGCCCGGACACCCCGGGCGAGGCGAAGGGTGGAGCCTTGGAGCCGGTGGACGTCGCTTTCGCGGTACTCGGGATCGGAGCGTTGCTGGCCGGGATCCTTCCCCGGATGGTGGAGCGGCGTCCCCTCTCCATGCCGATCGCCTTTCTCGGCCTCGGAATGGTGATCTTCCTGTTGCCCACCGGGCTGCCGGTCCCGGACCCGCTGGTCCACCGGGACGTCGCCACCCACCTCACCGAGGTCGGCGTGATCGTCGCCCTGATGGGCGCCGGCCTCAAGATCGACCGCCCGTTGAGCTGGCGGCGCTGGTCGTCCACCTGGCGGCTGATCGCCATCGCGATGCCGCTGTGCATCGCGGCCGTGGCACTGCTCGGCTGGTGGTGGGCCGGGCTCGTGCCGGCGACCGCGCTGCTGCTCGGGGCGGCGCTCGCCCCCACCGACCCGGTTCTCGCCGCCGACGTGCAGGTGGGCGAGCCGACCGACGTGGAGGACTCCGAGGACGAGGTCCGCTTCGCCCTCACCTCCGAGGCGGGCCTGAACGACGGGCTGGCCTTCCCCTTCGTCTACGCGGCCATCGCCATCGCCTCCACCAGCCTCGCCCCGGCCGACTGGCTGGCCGAATGGATCACCGTCGACCTGCTCTGGAAGGTCGGCGCCGGGGTGGCCGGCGGGCTGCTGGTCGGCTGGCTGCTCGGCAAGCTGTTCTTCCGCGCGCCGAGCGAGCTGCGGCTGGCCCGGCACGCCGAGGGCTTCCTCGCGCTGGCCGCGACCTTCCTGGCGTACGGGCTGGTCGAGGTGATCGGCGGGTACGGTTTCCTCGCCGTCTTCGTGGCCGCCCGGGCGATCCGGGCGGCGGAGCGGACCCACCAGTTCCACTCCGTGCTGCACGACTTCGCCGAGCAGGTCGAGCGGCTGCTCACCGTCCTGCTGCTCCTGCTCTTCGGCGGGGCGGTGGTGGGCGGCCTGCTGGCCCCGCTCACCTGGCAGGCCGCCCTGGTCGGCCTGGCCCTGGTCTTCGTGGTCCGGCCGCTCACCGGCTGGCTGTCGCTACGCGGCGCGCCCGGACGCCCCGCCGAACACTGGGTGATCGCCTGTTTCGGCATCCGGGGCGTCGGCTCGTTCTACTACCTGGCGTACGCCACCACGAAGGCGGACTTCCCACAGGCCGACCTGGTCTGGGCCACCGCCGGTCTGGTGGTGATCGTCTCGGTGGTGGTACACGGTGTCGCGGCCACCCCGGTCATGCAGGTGCTCGACCGGGCCGGTGAGCGTACCGGCGATCCCGAGCAGGCCGAGCCCGCCCTCACCTGAGGTGTAGCAGGGGTCCCCTGCTACCGCTTTTTGGTGAGGAAGGGTCCCCTGCAACCACCAACCACCACAGCGCCGCACCCGACGCCTGCGCGATGCGGGGCGGCGGCGGGGCGGTCAGGTGGTCGGGTGGTCAGTCTGCGGACCAGCGCCCACCCCAGTTCCCGCCCGGAGAGCCAGGCGGTCTGCACCCGGGGCGGGCCGAAGGCGTCCCCGGCCAGCCCCACGCCGTCGTCGTCCAGGTGGTACGCCTCAAACAACCCGGCCGCCGGCTTCGCGTACGTCCAGCGGTGCACATGCACGTGGTCGGCCGGTTCGGGAAGGGCGAGCAGGTCCCGCACCGCCTGCTCGACGGCGGGTGCGGCGGCGGTCGGTTGGAGCAGGTGCCGCCCGGCAAACTCGGCGGTGGTGTGGGCGACCAGCACGGGTTCGCCGTCCCCGCGCCGGTCGCCGTCGTCGCAGAGCAGGGTCAGCACGGGGTGGTCGTTGACGAACGCCCCGGCGAAGTCGGACCACCGACGGCGCGGGAAGCGCAGCACCGCGGTGAGCGTGGAGGTCCACTGCTGGGCCTGCACCGCCCGGGTGGCGTCGGCCAGCGTCGGGTCGAGCAGGAGCGCCGCCTGCGGGCCCGGCATGGCGAGCACCACCGCCTCGCACCCGGTGCCGTCGACGCGCGGCCCCGGCTCCACGCCGAGCACCAGCCGGTCGACCGTCACCGGCAGTCCGGTCGCCAGGTCGGTCACCAGGGAACGCAGCCCGCGCGGCGCGGCCCAGCGCATCGGTCCGGGCACCACGTGCCGGCCGTCCGCCCCGTACGCGAGAAAGGTGTCGGTCCATTCCCGGGCCAGGCCGGCGGCGCGCCAGCCCTCGACGACGCGGGCGAAGTCCGGGTCGCTGACGGTGAAGTAGGCGGCGCCGATGTCGGCAGGGCGACCGTCGAAGCGTTTGCTGGCCATCCGGCCGCCGGCCACCCGGGCCCGTTCCCGGATCTGCACCGGCACGCCCGCAGCCGCCAGTTCCCGCGCGCACGCCACGCCGGCGATGCCGGCCCCGACCACGACCACCCGCGCCCGTTCCCCCGTCACCAGGTGATGGTATGCGCCGGCCGCCGGCCGCCGGCCCGGCGCGCACCGGGGGTATGAAGGCACCCACCGACGGGTACTGGCACACCTGTTCGAGGAAAGGTGGAGAGATGACGGACCGTGACAGCACCCACGCCAACCCCCGTGGGGCGATCAAGGACCCGGACGAGTGGGTCACCGGCGACGAGCCACCGACGGCGGCCCAGGAGTCGTACCTGGCCACGCTCTCCCGGGAGGCCGGCGCGGAGGTCCCGGACGGGCTGACCAAGGCGGAGGCGGCCCGGCGTATCGACGAGTTGCAGGAGGAGACCGGCCGGGGTCAGTGACCCAGACCGGCCCCCGACGCCGGTCGACCGTCGGCCGCTCAGCGACCACCCGGACGCCGGGGCGGCAGGCGGTGCAGCTCGACCCGGTCGAGCCGCCCCGCCGTCACCCGGGCGGTCACGTACGTGGCGTACGGCTGGGCCCGCCGGTCGGTCGGCGAACCGGGGTTGAGCAGCCGCAGCCCGGTCGGCGCGACGGTGTCCCACGGGATGTGCGAGTGCCCGAAGACCAGCAGGTCGGCATCGGGGAACCGGGCGGCGCACCGGGCCTCCCGGCCGGTACGGGGACCGGTCTCGTGCACCACCGCCACCCGGAGCCCGGCCAGTTCGACCCGGGCCACCTCGGGCAGCCGGGCCCGCAGCGCCGGTCCGTCGTTGTTGCCGTACACGGCGACCAGACGGCGGGCCCGGGACTCGACCGCGTCGAGCAGCGCGACGTCCACCCAGTCACCGGCGTGCAGCACCACGTCCGCGGTGTCGATCGCCGCCCAGAGTTGTCCGGGCAGGTCCCGGGCCCGCTTCGGCACATGGGTGTCCGCCGTGACCAGCACCCGCATCCCCACCTCCGCCACACCTCGAGCATTCCCCATCCGCCCCTGGTCCGCCGGAGGAGGCGGGCGAGAGCGTGGTGGGGCTTCACTTCGGGCGGCGAGAGTCGTACCGTGGAGGGTGGCGTGGAAGCGCTTCCACAGGGCATGTCCGATAGGAGAGGGATGTGAGAACCAACCCCCGACTCGTCGCGGCGACCGCCGCGACGGCTGCCTTCGCCGCCGCGACGACGATCGCGGTGGGCGCGCTCCGGCCACCGGCCGCCACGGCGGCCGACTCGGCCTTCTACGTCGACCCGAAGACGTCGGCGGCGGCCTGGGTCGCCGCCAACCCGGGCGACTCGCGCGCCCCCGTGATCCGCGACCGGATCGCCAGCGTCCCGCAGGGCCGCTGGTTCGCCACCACCAACACCATCACCGTACGCGCCGAGGTGGACGCCCTGGTCGGGGCCGCCGCCGCAGCGGGGAAGATCCCGATCCTGGTGGTCTACAACATCCCCAACCGCGACTGCAGCGGCGCCAGCGGTGGCGGAGCGCCCACCCACGCCGCCTACCGGCAGTGGGTCGACCAGGTCGCCGCCGGGCTGGCCGGCCGGCCACCATCGTCCTGGAACCGGACATCCTGCCGTTGATGACGACCTGCCAGAACGCCGGCCAGCAGGCCGAGACGAAGGCGTCGATGGCGTACGCCGGCAAGCGGCTCAAGGCCGCCTCGGCCCAGGCGCGGGTGTACTTCGACGCCGGGCACTCCGCCTGGCTCCCGCCCGCCGACATCGCTGCCCGCCTGGTCGGGGCGGAGATCGCGACCAGCGCGGACGGCATCTCGGTCAACGTGTCGAACTACCGCACCACGGCCGAGGCCGTCCCGTACGCCAAGCAGGTGATCGCCGCCACCGGGGTCCCCGGGCTCAGGGCCGTCGTCGACACCAGCCGAAACGGCAACGGGCCGGCCGGTTCCCAGTGGTGCGACCCGCCCGGACGGGCCATCGGGACGCCGAGCACCACCGACACCGGCGACCCGCTATCGCCGCCTTCCTCTGGGTGAAGCTGCCCGGTGAGGCGGACGGCTGCATCGCCGGGGCCGGGCAGTTCGTCCCCCAGTGGGCGTACGAGCTGGCCATGGCGGCCGGCCCGACCACGCCCCCGGCGACCACCGCGCCGCCGACCACTCCCCCGGCCACCACTCCCCCGCCGACGACCCCGCCGCCAGGAGGTGGTTGCACCGCCACGATCGCCCCGAACGCCTGGGCGGGCGGTTTCACCGCCGAGGTCCGGGTGACCAACCGTGGCGCCGCGCTGACCGGGTGGACGCTCACTCTCACCGTCGCCGACGGCGTCCGGCTGACCAACGGCTGGAACGGCGAGTGGAGCCAGTCCGGCAACCGGCTCACCGTCCGCAACGTCTCCTGGAACGGCACCGTGCCCACCGGCGGAACAGTGGCCGTCGGATTCCAGGGCACCTTCGCCGGCGCCACCCTCCCCGCCTTCGGGGGGGTCACCCTCGACGGCACCGCCTGCACGACCTGACCCACCCGGGCCCCCGGCCGGGGCGACACACCGGCGCAGACCGCGCTGTGCGCGCCGGTGCGCGCACGGCCCGGGGCCGCCCCGCGGCCAGGCCCAGCGGTCCACCAGCCAGAACGAGCGGACGGCGGAGCCCCGCCGGGCGACCGCCGGCGCGACCCGGGCGAACGACGCCCGGTCGGCCCATGGGGCATTCGCCGCCCGGCCGGGACGGTTGCGCCGCCGCGTCCCGGCCCGTTCGGCGGGCCGTCGGCGGCCATGACCCGACCGGGGTTACCGCTCGCCGGGGGCGGGAACGCGGAAGGTCGACCGAAGGAGGCAGCTCATGACCAGATCCTCGGCTCCGACCGCTGCCGGGCAGCCCGGGACGGCAGGCGCTGGCACGATGCCGTCCGGTCCCACCGGCCAGCCGATCCCGCTCGACGACGGCCGTGGCCCGCAGAGCGGCCGTCCCACCGTGACCATCGGGTCGTATCCGGACTATCCGTCGGCCCAGCGGGTGGTGGACCACCTGGCGGACAACCGGTTCCCGGTGGAACAGACCGCGATCGTGGGCACCAACCTGACCCTGGTGGAGACCGTGCTCGGCCGGATGAACACCGGCCGGGCGGCGCTGGCCGGTGCCGGTACGGGTGCCTGGTTCGGTCTCTTCATCGGCCTGTTGTTCGGCATCTTCACCGCCGGCAACTGGGTCGCGGTCATCCTGGTCGGGTTGGTGGTCGGCGCCGTCTGGGGTGCCGTCTTCGGGGCGATCGCCCACAGCATGACCGGCGGGCGTCGCGACTTCACCTCCGCCAGCTCGCTGCGGGCCGGCCAGTACGCGGTGATCGTCGACGCCCAGTTGGCCGACCGGGCGCAGGAACTGCTCGGCCGGATGCACCTGACGCCGACCCGGCGTACCGGCGGGTGACCGGGGCCGGGACACGGCCGCCGGGCGGCCAGGCGACGGAGCCGGTGGGGCACGGTCCCCGCCGGCTCCGGTCCGTTCACTCGTCGGTGGCGAGCCGGGCGTGCAGGTGTTCGTCGTGGCGGCGGCCGTCGCCGTACCGGTGGGACTCCCGCAGCGTCCCCTCCCACGGGTAGCCGGCGCGGTCGGCGACCCGGCACGAGGCGACGTTCGCCACGGCGTGGCACAGCTCGATCCGGTGCAGTCCGAGCGACCCGAACGCCCAGCCGGTGACCAGTCGGACCGCAGCGGTGGCGACGCCCCGCCCCCGGGCCGAGGGCACCGTCCAGTACCCGATCGAGCCCTCGTCGCCGTGGATGCGGTGCAGCGAGACCGAACCGGTCAGGACGCCGGTCGCCGGATCGGTGACGGCGAACGAGGCGTGCGTACCGGCCGACCAGTCGGCCCGGGCCCGGGTCCAGGCCCGGGCACCGGCCAGGTCCAGGCCCGGGGCGGAGGGGTTCCACTGCGCCGTCTCCGGATCGCGGAGCGCGGCGAGCACGTCTGCGGCGTCCTCCTCCCGCCAGGGACGCAGCAGCAGTTCAGGGGTGTTCAGCTCGACATGTTCCACGGGGCGGGAGTCTTGCACGCCACGCCGGTCCCATGTGCGGGATCTCCTCGCCGCCAGCCCGCCGCTGAGCCGTCCATCAATGGGCGTTGAGCGGCGGAAACGTGGAATCCGGAACTGCCAGGGCCATCCCCGAGGGGGAAGCTAGGGGTCATCTCGGGGCGTTCCCTGAGGAGAACGTGAGCCCCGGCTTGCCTATACTCGTCCATGCGATGGTCCCGGCGAGGGAGCTGCTCCGGATGGACATGATCGAGGCATACGTCGCCGAGTTGGACAAGGCCCTGCGCGGCCCCCGGGCGACCAAGGCCGATCTCCTCGCGGAGGCGCGGGACGGTCTCCTGGATGCGGCCGACGCCTACGAGGACGCCGGTCTCGACCGGCGCGACGCCGAACGGCGGGCGGTCGCCGAGTTCGGGGCGGTACCCGAGATCGCCTGCGACTACCAGACCGAACTGGGGCTGGCCCAGGGGCGCCGTACCGCTCTGCTGATCTTCTTCGTGCTGGCCGCGCAGCCGGTGCTGTGGCGGTTGACCCGGCACCTGGCCGGTGGCGTGGGATACCACAGCCCCGGCTACCGGCTGGTCGAGGAGACGGTCAGCTGGATGGGTTCGGCGACCCTGTTCGCCGCGATCCTGGTCGCCACCGCCGCCGGCTACGGGGTGCGGTACCTCGGTGCCCGCCGGGGGCTCGTCCGGGTCACCGGGGTCTTCGCCTTCGCGGTCTGCGTGGTCTTCTCCGTGCTCGGGGTTCTGCTGACCGCGCTCACCCCGCACGCCCTGATGAGTGTCGCCGGGTTGCCGAGCGCGCTGGTGTTCCTCGGTATCCCGTTGGCCGGGATCGGCGTCTCCGGCCGGAACTGCCTGAGCGCCGCCTGACCGGACGCCCCGGTCCCCGGTGCGACACCCGCGGAGAGGGCGTCGCTCAAGCGGACGACCCACGCGCGCCGTGCGGCCGGGGCACGCGCCATCCGGTATCCCGCAGCGGTTCGGGTCGCCGGTCCGGTGCCGCCCGGGACCGGGCGGCACCGGGTCGACTCAGGCGAAGCCCGCCGCCGTGCCGGGACGCAGCACGCCCTCGACCACCGCGGCGAAGTCCCGCCACTCGGAGCGCTCGTCCGCCAGGGCCCGCCGCCCGGAGGCGGTGAGCTGGTACGTCCGGCGCTTACGGCCACTGACTGTGCTCCACTCGCTCTGCACGTAGCCCGCCCGCTCCAGCCGGCGCAGGGCCGGGTAGAGCGTGCCGGTCGGCAGGTCGAGCGCGCCGCCGCTGCGGGCCTGGAGAGCTTCCATAATCGCGTAACCGTGCAGCGACTCCCGCTCCAGGACGGAGAGAATCAGGGCGTCGAGGTGCCCCCGCAACGCGTTTGGCCTCATGTAGCCAATCTACACGAAGGCGGTACGGTAGCCCAGCTACAGGTAGATACCCTATTCGGGATGTTCAGGGCTCTGCCCCGCGTGTCCCACCGGTCCCCGCCACCGCCTCTCGACCGCGCATCGAGTCGTCCCGATCATTCTTGTGCCGCGCCGGGAGACGGCGGGCCGTGCCACACCCGGCGGCCCCTCGTCACCGCGACACGACGTGCGGACGAGGACGGCGGGATGGACGCGTACAGGGTTCTGAGCAGGTGTGGCCGGCTGACCGTCAGCCTCGCCCGGGAGCTGTTCTCCGGACTGAAGGCGTTCGGCGCGGCGCTCATCGGCACGCCGCTGCCGCCCGAGGCCTTTCCCCCGGCCACCCCACCGGCGGGCGGGCCCGTGCCGACGGTCACCGATGCCACCTGCCGGCCGGTGGGCGGCGAGCCGGGGCAGCCGCCGTCGCCGGTGGAGCCGGGCACCCCGTGGGCGGGGACGGAACCGGGCGCACCGCCGGCCGGACACCCGGAGCGGTTGATCCCCCACGTCCCCCCGACGCCGGTGGAACGCCGACTCTGGTCGCAGCTGCGCTGAACGCCGGCACGTGACCGGCCGCCGCCCCTGCGGGGAGCCGGGCGGCGGCACCGCCGACGAAACACCGGACCACGGGCACCGCCGCCGGCCTGCGGCGGTCGGTTCACATGCCCTTGAGGCCGTGCGCGGTGGCCACGACGACCACGTCGGACTCCGGGGTCATCGTCCCGGCGGCCAGGGACCGGGAGACGGCGACCAGACCGGCCGCGCTGCTCGGTTCCAGCGGGAACCCGGCCCGCCAGAGGCGCCGGGTCTCGGCGAGGACGCTCTCGTCGTCCACCGCCACGGCCTGCCCGCCGGAGCGCCGGACCGCCTCCACGGCCTGGGCCGCGAGCTGGTTGCCGCCCAGCGACGGCATGACCCGGGTGCTGCCCGGGAACGTCGCGTACAGGTCGGCTCCGGCGAGCACCGCGGCGACCCGGGGAAAGGGCTCCACCAGGCAGATCCGGGGCACCGCGTCGGCCCCGAGCAACTCCCGGAACCCGAGGTGGATGCCCCACGCGAGGTCACCCCGGGAGGCCGGCACCACCACCCACTCCGGTGCCCGGCCGTCCCGGTCGGCGAGGAGCTCCTCGGCGACCAGCTTGTACCCCTCGATGCCGAACGGGCTGCTGCCGACCGGGGGGACGACGAAGTTGGTGACCGGCAGCATGGTCCGGGAGTCGCGGTAGGCGGCGACGTGCTCCCAGCGGTGTTCGCTGCGGGGGAAGGAGACCACCTCCGCGCCGAGGTCGCGCATCAGCTCCACCACCCGGGCCGGGGTGTCGTCGGTGACCGCGATCTCGCAGCGCAGCCCCGCCCGACCGCAGTAGGTGGCCAGCGACACCCCGGCGTTGCCGGAGGAGGCGGCCACGATCCCCTCGTAGCCGGCGCACAGCGCCCGACTCACCACCACCGCGCTGAACCGGTCCTTGTGCGAGCCGGTCGGGTTGGCGCCCTCCCACTTGAGGGCGACGTCCAGCCCGGGCACGGCCCCGGCGATGTCGGTCAGCAGCGGCGTACGCCCCTCGCCGAGGGTGACCGGCCGCAGGTAGGGCTGGTCGACCCCGGTGGACTCGCCCGGGGTGTACACGCACTCCAGGTTCATCGGTCTGCCCTCGGCCAGGCAGGCCGGGCACCCGGTCGAGTGGTCGGCCACCTCGTACCGGCGGTCGCAACGGATACAGGCGAGCCCCGCCAGGCGCGGGTTCTGAATCGTGGGCATGCTTCTCCCGGACCAGGATGGACGGACGCCGGTCGGGTGGACCCGGCCGGGACGCCCGTGGAAGCGTCCAGTTTAGGCGGAGCGCCACCGCCCGCTCACGGGACCGACCCGGGCCGCCCGGGGGCTCAGCGGCGCAGCCCGGCGTACCCGTCGAGCGGAAAGGTGTCCGGGGCCCGGCCGGCCAGCCGCAGCCCCTCCCAGCAGGTCGCCTCGTTGCTGGAGACCACCGGCAGGCCGAAGCGCTCGCGCAGGATCCGGGCGGCCTCCAGTCCCCGGAACGCCGTGCAGCTGATGAAGATGCCGTCGGCGGCACCGGGATCGACGACCGCGGCGGCGATCCCCTCCGGCGGGACGGACGCGGTGTCCAGCGGGTCCGGCAGGGCCGGGCCGGCGGTGGCGGTCACCTCGATGCCGTGCGCGCCCAGGAAGGTCCCCACCAGGTCGTCGAGCCAGGGCTCGTACGGCGTGACGAGCACCACCCGGGTCAGGCCGAGCGACCGCAGCGCCGCCACCACGGCGGTGGACGTGGTGGAGGCGGGCCGGCCGGACGCGGCGGTGATCCGCTCGGTGATCTCGGCGTCGTAGCCGAGCCCGTGGTAGAGACTTCCGCTGGTGCAGGCGAAGACGATCGAGTCGACGGCGGCGTGGGCGAGCATCCGCGCGGCCTCGGGCACGCTGTCGGCGAGCGCGGCGAGCTGTTCGGGGGTGTCCCGCGTGATGGACATCCGGGCGACGTGCGCGCTGACCGTCGTGGGCAGGCTCAGCCGCAGGTCACGCTCGAGGACCGTGTTCACGCTGGGCACCAGGAAGCCGAGTCGGTGTGTCCACTCGGGATCGCGGTGGATCGTGGTCTCCGCCATGATCGGACGGTAGCGAGATCCGCTCGAGCGCCGGACGAGTCGGCGCGCACCGGGTGGACGATCCCGCCACCCACCTTTCGGTTTAGGTAGGGTCGCTACGTGTAGCATATTTGAATGTGACCGGCTGTCATACCCGCCGGTCTCCCGCGTGAGGAGCCTGTCATGACCCTGAGCCGTCGACGTCTGATCCAACTGGCGGGTGGCGCAGCCGCTGCCGTCCCGATCGCCGGGTGCTCGGAGCTCGGCGACAAGCTCGGCGACAACGTGGGCACCCGTTCCGGATCCAGCACCGGCTCCAAGATGAAGAGCGAACTCGACCTCCCGGAGCCGTTCCAGGTCCCCCTCCCCCGGCCGCAGGTGCTCAAGCCGACCAATTCCGACGGCAGCACCGACTTCTACGAACTTACCCAACGATCCGCCAAAGTGGAGATCATTCCGGGGCACCAGACCGAGATCTGGGGTTACAACGGCACCTTCCCCGGGCCGACGATCGAGTCACGCGCGGGCCGGCGCACCGTGGTCCGGCACCGCAACGAGCTTTCCGTGCCGGTGGTGGTGCACCTGCACGGCGGGAAGACCCCGCCCGAGCACGACGGCTACCCGATCGACTACATACTGCCCAACGGCGGTTGGAAGCCGGGCGGCAGCATGCCCGGCCACAGCATGGACCCCGGCAACACCAGCCAGGGCACGAAAGACTACATCTACCCGCTCGACCAGCCCGCCGCCACGCTCTGGTACCACGACCACCGGATGGACTTCACCGGTCCCCAGGTCTACCGCGGGCTCGCCGGCTTCCACATCGTCCGGGACGACGAGGAGGACGCCCTGCCGCTGCCCAAGGGGGAGCAGGAGGTGCCCCTGTTCATCTGCGACCGGGCCTTCTCCGAGGACGGCTCGTTCCGGTACCCCTCCGCCGACCACAACCTGCACGACCCGGGGGTGACCGAGAAGTTCTCCGACGGGGTGCTCGGCGACGTCATCCTGGTCAACGGTGCCCCCTGGCCGATCATGGACGTCACCAACACCCGGTACCGGTTCCGGGTCCTCAACGGCTCCAACGCCCGGAGGTACGGTCTGAGCCTCGACCCGAAGCCGAGGGACGGCAGCTCGTTCGTCCAGATCGGCAGTGACTCGGGGCTGCTCGGCGCGCCGATCGGGCACGACAAGATCGAGATCGCCCCGGCCGAGCGGTACGACCTGGTCATCGACTTCTCCAAGTTCAAGGTCGGCACCAAGGTCACCCTCCGCAACGAGCTGGACAGCGGCAAGCTCGGCTCGATCATGCAGTTCCACGTCGCCCGCAGCGCCTCGGACGACAGCGCGGTGCCGAGCCGGCTGGCCGACTTCGAGCAGCTGGACCGCTCGATGGCCGTCCAGACCCGGCAGTTCCTGTTCGGTCAGGGAGTCTCCGGTGGCAAGCGAGTCTGGGCGGTCAACGGCAAGCCGTTCGACCCGAAGCGGATCGACGCCCAGCCCAAGCTCGGCTCGGTGGAGATCTGGAAGCTGGTCACCGACGTCCACCACCCGGTGCACCTGCACCTGGCCCACTTCCAGGTGCTCAGCCGCCAGGGTCGGCCGCCGTCGGCCCGGGACGCCGGCTGGAAGGACACCGTCGACATCCTGCCCGGCCAGGTGGTCGAGGTACTGGCCAAGTTCACCGGCTACAAGGGAAAGTACGTCTTCCACTGCCACAACCTCGAACACGAGGACATGGTCATGATGAGCAACCTCGAAGTGGTCTGATACCCCCGTACGACCGCTGCGGCGACCGGCGCGTACCCGAGCAGGGTGCGCGCCGGTCGCCGTCTGCGTACCCGTCGAGGGGTGTCGGTCGGCGACGGGTGGCGGCGGGTGCCGGGGACAGCGGTGCCCACCTGGCTCGAGCCCTTCCCAATCCGCCTTCGAGCCGGCGGTGGAAACGTGCGCTGCGGCGGAGTTGGCGATCACCAGGCCCGCCCCGTCAGGGCACCCGCCGCACACGATGACCACGCGAAAGGACGCGAGCATGCCGTACGCCGCGATCAGGTACGACGTCATTCCCGGACACGAGGACGAGATCGCCGAGATCTTCGCGAACTTCCGCCGGGTCAGCACCCCGATCCTGAAGAACGAGAACGGCGAGGAGGTCGGTCAACTGCTGGGCAGCGCCGTCTTCATCAGCGGCGAGATCGTCATCCGGGTCATCCACTACGAGGGCGACTTCCGCGCCATCGGCCGGCACATGGGCCAGCAGAGCGGCGTGCACGACCTCGAGGGCAAGCTCGCCAAGTACCTGAAGACCCAGCGGGACACCAGCACCCCGGAGAAGTTCGCCGAGTACTTCCGCAACGCCAACATGCGCTGCATCGCGCAGCTCACCAAGGACAACTACCCCGGTCCGGTACCGGCCGGCGCGCAGCAGGGCTGACCGGCTCCTCGGCGAATCGGTTGCCGGTGGCGTCGGCCACCGGCAACCGCCCTCTCCCCCACCTCGATCAGCGCGGAAAGGTAGCTCCATGTCTGGCGTTTTTGGCTGGATCGACTTCACCCGGGACCTGGTCCTGGACCGACCCGTCGTCACGATGCTCACGGCGACGCTGGCCCAGCGGGGCCCGGACGGCGAGGCGGTGTGGGTCTCGCCGCGCGCCGCGCTGGGCTACCGCACCCTCGACGCGGACGGCGCGGGCGGCCGGCAGCCGTTCGTCACCGAGGTCGACGGCGCCCCGGTGGTCGCCGCCGTGACCGGCGCGCCGCTGCACCTCGACGACCTGCGGCAGCGGCTGCGTTCGGCCGGGCGCGGCTTCGCCCCGGAGACCCCGGCGGTCGAGCTGATCTCGGCGGCGTACCAGCAGTGGGGGGTGGAGTTCATTCCCTGGCTGGCCGGCCCGTTCGCGATCGTCATCTGGGACGCGCGTACCGAGGAACTGGTGCTGGCCCGCGACCAGCTCGCCCAGCAGCCGCTGTACTACACGCACACCTCCACCGGCCTGATCTTCGCCACCGAGCGCAAGGCCCTGCTGGCCCACCCGGAGGTCGACGCCGTCCTGGACGCGTCCGGGCTGCGCGAGGCGATCTCCCACGCGCTGCCGCCGGGCCCGCTCTTCAAGGGCCTGGAGTCGATCAAGGGTGCCGAGATCGCCCGGTTCGGCCGGGCCGGCTGGAGCAAGCGGACGTACTGGAAGCTCTCCTCCCGCCCGCACGAGGAGGACCTGGAGAGCACCACCGCCACCGTCCGCCGGATGCTGGAGGACAGCATCCGCGAGACCCTGCCCGCCGACACGTCCCGGCTGGTGGCCACCCTCTCCGGCGGCATCGACTCCTCCTCGGTGGCGGCGCTGGCCGCGGCCGAGCTGCGCCGTCGGGGCGGCGACAAGCTGCGGACGTACACGGTGGACTTCAAGTCCAGCGAGTTCGAGGCGGACGTCATGCGCGACACCCGCGACTCGCCGTACGCGCAGGCCGTCGCGGACATGATCGACTCGGTGCACAACCTGGTCGAGCTGGAGTCGACCGACATCCTGCACCCGATCATCCGGCAGGGCATGCTCCGGGCCAAGGACGCCCCCACCCGGATCTACGACATGGAGACGTCGCAGTACCTGTTCATCCAGCACGCGGGGGCGCAGGGCGGCAAGATCGTCCTCACCGGCGGCGCGGGTGACCAGCTCTTCCAGGGCGCCCGCTGGTCCACCGACCAGGGCCTGGTGGAATCCGGCACGTTCCCGTGGATCGCGCTGGCCCAGCGTTTCGGCGCGACAAACGGCTTCGGCACCGCGCTGCTCAACGCCGACACCCTCGCCGCGTTGGACCTGCGGAACTACTACGCCGACGAGTACCACAAGGCGATCGGCGAGATCGAGTACCTGCCGGGCGAGGACGAGTGGCAGCGGAACATGCGCCGCGTCTCGTACCTGGTGCTCACCCGGGGTCCGCTGGACTCGTCGGTGTTCGCCGCGGCCGGGCTCCAGACCCGCGCCCCGATCAACTACTACAAGCTCGTCGAGTACGCCTACAACATCCCGGCGCCGTTCCAGCACCACGCCGGCATCGAGAAGAGCCTGCTCCGCGCGGCGGTCGCCGACCTGCTGCCCGAGCAGGTGCTGAAGCGCCGGCAGAGCGCGACGCCGGTCAGCAACCACCCGAGTTACGCGCAACGCCTCCAGGACGAGTTCCGGGCGATCCTCGCCGACCCGGACGCCCCGGTCCGTCCGCTGATCGACCTGGAGGCGTCGAAGGCGCTCGCCGACGACGCGCCGCGACTGGCCAAGGACCGGCTCGCCCGCGCGGCGGCCGAGCTGACCCTCCAGCTCAACCTCTGGCTGCACCACTACCGGGTACGGCTGGCGCTGTAACGCCGCCTCCTGAGCGGCACACGCGTCGACCGCTCCCCGCACGACCGTCACCAATCCGCTCGCATCGGCGACTTCACGGCGTAGGGGTACGACATGATCAATGACAGTGTGTTGGACACAATCGGCCGTACCCCGGTGGTCCGGCTCAACCGGATCCGGGTCGACAACGGCTCGGAGATCCTGCTCAAGCTCGAATCCCGCAACCCGGCGGGCAGCGTCAAGGACCGTACCGCGCTGTCCATGGTGCTGGAGGCGGAGCGCGACGGGCGGCTCAAGCCCGGCGGCACCATCATCGAGTCCTCCTCCGGCAACACCGGCAAGGGGCTCGCGCTGATCGGCGCGGCCCGCGGCTACCGGGTCATCCTGGTCACCGACCCGAAGGCACCGGCGTCCATGGTGGAGTACGTCTCCGCCTTCGGCGCCGAGCTGGAAATCGTCAAGGAGCCGGACGAGACCGGCTACCAGCGGCCCCGGCTGAACCGCGTGCACGAGCTGCTGGCCGCCACGCCCGGCGCGTTCTGGCCCAACCAGTACGACAACCCGGCCAACCCGAAGATCCACGCGGAGCAGACCGCGTACGAGATCCTCGACGACGTCGGCCAGTTCGACGCGCTGGTCGCGGCGGTCGGCACCGGCGGTCACATCAGCGGGCTCGCCGAGACCCTGAAGAAGAAGCTCCCCGACATGGTCACGGTGGGGGTCGACGCGAAGGGGTCGCGGGCGTTCGGTTTCCCGTACGAGACCTGGCTGATGCGCGGTCTCGGCATCGCCTGGAAGCCGGAGAACCTCCAGACCGAACTGGTCGACCGGGTGCACCTGGTGGCCGACCACGAGGGGATCGCGGCCAGCCGGCTGCTGGCCCGCCGGGAGGGCCTGCTGGTCGGCGAGTCGGCCGGCGCGGCGGTCTTCGGGGCGTTGCACCACGCGCACGACAACCCGGGATCCCGGATCGTCGCGGTGGCCCCGGACGACGGCGGCAACTACCTCGGCGAGTCGTACGACGACGAGTGGCTGCGGGCGCACGGCCTCGGTGACGCGGTGGCCGCGCTGGCCACCACGGAGTTGCTGGTCGCCGCCGCCAAGGACCCGGCGTGGCCGTCGATGACCCTGGAGCAGGTGTCCCGCCTGGTCACGAGTGGGTGAGGAGAGACAGGTGTTCGCCAACGTTGAACGGCTCGCCCGGTTCATGGACGAGCAGGGGCTGGACGGACTCGTCGCCACGACGATCGAGAACGTCTACTACCTGACCGGCGTGGCCGCGGTCGGTCTGGAGATCTTTCCGCACACCGGGCAGGCGTACGCGGTGGTCACCCGGGACGCCCTGGACCGGCCGCACTTCGTCGCCTCCCGGTGCGACATCGACCAGGCCCTGGACGCGTCCGTCGAGATCGCGGGCGCGATCGGGTACGGCGTCTTCTTCCGGGAACTGCCCGACGGCGTGGAGCTGACCGACCGGGAACGGCGGCTGGCCGAGACGTCGGTGGCCGCCCCGGTGGTGCCGACCCCGATGGATGCCCTGGTGGAGACGCTGCGTCGGGCCGGGCTCGCCGAGGCACGGATCGGCCTCGACGAGGACGGCGTGGCCCACGGCTACGTCGACGCGCTGCGGCAGAAGCTGCCCCGGCTCGACGTGCGGCTGGCGTCGCACTCGCTGCGCTGGGCCCGCAAGGTCAAGACCGAGCGGGAGGTGCGCAGCATCACCGCCGCCGCGAACGTGGCCGAGGTGGGCATCCAGGCGGTCAGCGCGCTGGCCCGGCCCGGGGTGACCGAGCGGGAACTGGCCCGCGAGTTCGAGCGGGCGGTGGCCGGCGCGGGCGGTCGGGCCAAGTTCAGCCACATCAAGATCGGCCGGGGCGGGGTGGCCGGGCAGACCCGTCCGAGCGACGTGGCGCTGCGCCGGGGCGACGCGATCTGGTTCGACGTGGGCTGCGTGGTCGACGGGTACTGGGCCGACATCGCCCGGGTGGTCAACCTGGGTGAGCCGCCGGAGAAGCTGCGCCGGTACTACGCGGCGATGAAGGCCGGCTGCGACCGGGGGTACGCCGAGGCCAAGCCCGGCATGACCGGCGGCGAGCTGTTCCGGATCGTGGTCGAGGCCGTACACGAGGCGGGAGTGCCGCACTACCGACGCAACCACGTCGGCCACGGCATCGGCGTCGAACTGTACGACCGGGTGAACGTCACGCCGGACAACGAGGACACCATCGAGGAGGGGGTCGTCGTCAACATCGAGACGCCCTACTACGAGTTCGGCCTCGGGGCGGTGCAGGTCGAGGACCCGTTCCTGGTGACCGCCGACGGCAACAAGCTGCTCACCACCCTGGACCGGGACCTGATCGTCCTGGACTGACCGGCGGTGCTCAGCGGTGCGCCGGAGTCCGTCGCGGGCTCCGGCGCACCGTTCTGTGGGTGCCGGGGTGCGGCAGCACGTGCACGCCCAGGTGGTTGCCGGGCAGGTGCAACACCCGACGGCCGGGCGCCGCGGTCGTACCGCTATCTGCTGCGTCGGACGAGCCGCACGCCGTACCCGATCGCACCGATGACGAGCAGGGCGCCCAGGAGCTGGAGGCCCGGCGAGTCGTCGGCCTCCCCGAGCACGATGCCGGCGACGCCGAGCGCGATGCCGAGGAGGACGACGAGGGCGAGGACGTACTTCATCAGATCTCCTTCGAGGGGCCGAACCGCCGCCGTACGTGCCGGTGCGCGCGTCGGCCTGGTCCGGTGTTCCGTGCGGGGCCGGTCATTTGCCGTGGTCAGTCCTCGACCCACTCGAGCAGGTCACCGGGCTGACAGCCGAGCACCCGGCACATGGCCTCCAGGGTGCTGAACCGGACCGCCTTGGCACGCCCGTTCTTCAGCACGGCCACGTTGGCGGGCGTGAGCCCGACCCGTTCGGCGAACTCGCCGACGCTCATCTTGCGTTTGGCCAGCTCGACGTCGATACGGACGACGATGGGCATCAGATCACCGCCTCCATGTCGGTGCGCAGCGTGGTGGCCTGCCGCAGCAGGGCCCGCATGACCACCATCAGCAGCCCCAGTGCGGCGACACCCACCACCATCAGGAACAGCAGGAGCGGCAGACCGGGGTCCGACGCGTTGAAGCCGACGTACAGGAAGACACCCACCAGCACCGCCCAGGCGGCGGTGATCGCCCACACGATCGCGTCCACCCACCGCAGCGCGACGTCACTGAAGATGCGGTCGTGCCTGACCAGGGTGAGCAGCTTCCAGGTGGACACGATCACCACCTGGACGCACAGCACCCAGAACACCGAGACGGCGGTCATCGGCCACCGGAGATAGGCGAAGTCCGGGGACTCCTCGGCCATGTGCGCGAACTGCCCGGGCAGCGAGAACGTCTGGAGCATGACCAGGATCCCGAACAGCACCACGAGGAAGACTCTGAGCGGGGCGACCGCTCGATGCTCAGCCAACATACATCGACTATCGCTCGCAACCTATCGAAAGTCAATTGGTTTGTGAAGTCCGCCCGCCGCTCGCGACGAACTCCGGGGGCGGGGCCGGACGCCCCGGCACCCCTCACGACCCGCGACCGCCATCCACGCAGGCTCCGGAAAACCGAAAACGATCTTCCTCGATATAGGATCACCCCGATGCGCGGGCCCGTCCCGACCCGACCCGGGACGTCGACACCGGCACCGCCACAGGACACCCTGGAGGAATCGTGAGATTCGGTCTTGCTCGCGCGGTCGCCGCCCTGGTGCTCGCCATCGGTGCCGCCGTCGCCCCGGCCGCCCCCGCCGCCGCGCACACCACGGCCGACCCACTGACCGTCTACCCGCCGATCCGGGGCTCGTCCACCTGGGGCACATCCACCTTGAGGTGATCAACCAGCACCGGTACTCGTGCTACGTCAGCCGTGTCGCCAACACCGCGCTCACCGACCTGACCGTGATCGGCAAGGTCGGCGTCCACTACACGGCCCAGCGGCAGCGCTGCTGATCCGGCAGATCGACGCGGCGGCCCGCCGCCCGCCCGGGAGAAGGTCACTGGCCACGGCGCCACCGCCGCTCCGGCACCGCCCGGGTCGTCTCCTCCGCCGGTATTCGGTCCGCCTCGGCCTGGTCGAGGAGCCGTTGCTTGGCCGCCTCCCGTTCCGCCGCCTCGATCTGCTCACCGCGGTTCTGCTCCGGGTCCGACCGCGTACCGTCCACGTGACACCCTCCTCGAAAAAGGGCGCGGCAGCGACACCCGGGGAAGGGCCGACCGCCGCCGCGCCCGGCCGGGGGCGCGACGACGACCGGATCACCCACGGAGGGACCCGCGTAGATCACGCCCTGCGATCAGATGGTCACGGAGTTGGCCCGGGTGGGACAGATGCGATCCGGGGCACGACCGACCGTCGGGGAGAAAGGTGGTACAGCGGGTACCACCTACGCGCCGACGAGTGCGGCCAGGTCGGCCAGTTCCTGTGACATCGCCCGCCGCCGTTGCCCCGAGATGGACTGGACGATGTCCCGGGCGTACCGCTGTTGCCGTAGCCAGGTCGACGCGGTGGCCCGCAGGTCGAGCAGCACCTCGGTCGCATCGGCGTACCGGCGCTGCTCGGCGTGGGCCCACGCCACGTCCAGCCGGTGCCGCTGCCAACTGGACGCCACCGCCGTCGGCCCCGGCGGGACCTGCTTCGCCAACTCCAGCACCCGGCTGGGATCACCGGCCACCGCCGCGTTCTCCGCGCGCTGCATCTGCACCCGCGCGGTGTCGAACCCGCCGACCATCATCAGGTGCCCCGGCTCCGGGGCCCACTGCCCGATCCGGACCGCCGCGGCCGCCGCGGCGCTGGTCAACTCCACCGCCGCATCGGGCTCGTTGTTCCGGGCACGCGCAGCAGCAGCGACCGTGAGCAACCACCCCCACGCGGCCAACTCGTCGGGTACGGCGCGACTGAACCTGGGCTCGACCTGGTCGGCGGTGGCGACCGCCAGCTCGGCTGCCTCGACGAACCGGCCCTGCCGGATGAGCACCCAGCACATGCCCTTGATGACCGTGGTCGCCACCACCTGGTTGCCGGCCTGACGGGCGGCGTCCAGCGCGCCGGACAACGCGGTCATCGCCAGGTCGCTGGCCCGGAGCTGGATCAGGAGGTTTCCGGTGAGGTGCTGGGTCCGGGCGAGCAGGGTGTACGCGCTGGCCTGGTCGATCCCATCCGCCAGGCCGGCGGCGGCCCGCACGTCGAGCAGCAACGCCGGCATGTCGGACAGCGCGCGGGCGTAGTCGTTGGCGTGGTAGGCGCGGTCGACCGCGTGCAGCCGCGCACGCAGCACCTCGGGCTTCGGTGGGTCACCGGCCGGCGGGGTGAGTGCCGTTCCGGTGATACCCCGGACGGGCACGACCGCGCGGCGGATCTCCGCGAGGGACAGCGGCCGGTGGTCCGGTTCGGCTCGGGCGGCCGCGTGGGAGGTGTCGCCGATCAGCGCGCTGGTGGGCACATTCAGAGCGCGGGCGAGCGCTTGGAGGGTGGGCAGTCGCGCACTCTTGCGCGCACCCTGCTCCAACTTGCGGATGACCCCGACGTCCACCCCGGCACGTTCGGCGAGTTGCTCCTGCGTCAGGGTCGACTGCTGGCGGATCGCCGCGAGGTTCTCGCCGATGGTCGGTTCCACGATCGCTCCCCAGGTAGCGGGCCGAGCGGCGGCCCGCCGGCCGCACCCGGGTCGCCACTTCGGACGGTACACCGAGCGAAGGCCGCTCCGGTGACGCCCGAGTCGTCGACCGGGTGCCGAAGCCCGGAGGTCGCGTCCCGCGCCGCCGTGCCACGCCGGCCGCGCCGCGAGGGCTGCCGTGTGGTCAGCGGATACCCACGAAGAAACGGGTCTGGTCGCTGCGGTGCAACGCGTAGTAGGCCTCGAACCGGGTGCCGTCCCGCAGCCAGGCCACGGACTCGATGCCGAGCAGGGGCGTCGAGGTGGTGACCTCGAGCAGGGCGGCGTCCTCGGGTTCGGGGAAGACGGCTTCGATCCACCGGTCGGCCCCGACGGGTTCGATCCCGTACCGGCGGCGCAGCACGTCGTAGAGCGACTGGTTCTCCAGGACGGCGCGATCGAGGCCGGGCACCAGCCGCGCCGGCAGCGCGGTGTCGACGAGCAGCCAGGGCTGGCCGTCGACGCCCCGGAGCCGGCGCATCCGCACGACCGGCTCGCCGACCGGAACCTGTAGCAGGTCCGCCTCGCCCTGGTCCGCCGGGCTGAGGCTCTGGCTCACCGTGTGGGTGGTGACCCGGCGTGGGACACCACGGTGCAGGGCACCCGCGCGTACGTGCCCGGTGACCGGCAGCGCGCGGGCGTCCTGCCGCTGTGGTCCGTGGCGGAGAACCTGGTCGTCACCGCCATGCGCGGCCTGGCCCGGTTCGGCGTACGCCGCACCGGCGCGGAGGAGGCCGCGATCCGCGACTGGGTGGACCGGTTGGCCATCCGCGGTGGCGCCGACGCGGGCATGACCGACCTCAGCGGCGGAAACCAGCAGAAGGTCATCGTGGCCCGGGCGTTCGCCTCCACGGCCGACCTGATCCTGCTCGACGACCCGTTCCGCGGGGTCGACGTGCACACGAAGACCGATCTCTACACGCTCATCCGGCAGGAGGCGGCGGACGGGCGCAGCGTGGTCTGGTACTCGAGCGAGAACGCCGAGATGGCGCACTGCGACCGGGTCTACGTGCTGCGCGCCGGCCGGGTCGTCGCCGAGCTGACCGGCGCGGAGATCTCCGAGGAACGGATCATCGCCGTCTCCTTCGCCGAGTCCGAGCCCATGGGAGCACCGCGATGACGAACCTCGTCGCGACGGCGATGCCGTCGCGGGCCCTGCTGCGCCGCACCGGACCCGCCATGGTCAGCACGGTCGCCATGGTGGCCATGATCGGGGTCTGCGCGTCGCTGCAGTCCGACGTGCTGACCGTCCCCGGTCTCACCCTGGTCCTCTCGGCCGCGGTGCCCCTGGTCATCGCGGCCCAGGCCCAGATGGTGCTCATGGCGGTGGGCGACATCGACCTCGGCATCGGCAACTTCGTCGGCCTGGTCACCGTCGTCACCGCCACGAAACTGGTCTCCTCCCCCGGCACCGGCGCGCTGATGCTGCTCGGCCTCGTGGCGGCCTACGCGGTCCTCGGCGCGCTGATCCACCTGCGCCGGGTGCCGTCGCTGATCGCCACCCTCGGGGCCTCGTTCGTCTGGTTGGGACTGGGGATGTTCGTCCTGCCCACGCCGGGCGGCAGCACCCCGCAGTGGCTGGCGACCTTCGGCTCCTGGCAGCCGGGCGGCTTCCCCGCCCCGCTGCTGCCGATCCTCGTCGTCACCGCAGTGGTCTGGCTGCTGTCCGCCCGCAGCTCCGTCGGGGTCCGGGCCCGCGCGCTGGGCAGCAACCCGGTCGCGTTGCAACGAGCCGGGCTACGGCCGCTGGCCGCGCGGGTCGTCGCGTACGCCGTGGCCGGGGCGCTCGGTGTGCTCTCCGGGCTCGCCCTCGCGTCGCAGACCGGCGGCGGCGACGTCTCGTCCGCCACCAGCTACACCCTGATCACGGTCGCCGCGGTGATCCTCGGCCGCGGATCCTTCGCCGGTGGAACCGCCGTGCCGTGGGGCGTCGCCATCGGCGGCATCACCCTCGGCCTGGTCAGTGTCGTCCTCAGCCTGCTCGACGTGCCGTCGAACATGCAGTCAGCCGTACAGGGCGCGATCGTGCTGGCCGTGCTCGCCGGCCGCGTCGTGGTCGGAAAGGTGCTCCGATGACCCTCCGTACGCTCGCCCGCCCCTGGATCTGGGGATTCGTCGCCGCCGCGCTGGTCTGGGTCACCATCCTGGCCATCTCCGACCAGGGGAGCGGGCAGACCGTCTCGCTCGCGCTGTCCCTCGCCCCCTACCTGGTCATCGTCGGCCTGGGCCAGATGCTGGTGATCACCGCCGGGCCGGGCAACATCGACGTGTCGGTGGCGCCGGTCGTCTCCCTCGCCGGCTTCGTCGCGGTCCAGGTCACCGCGTCGACCGGATCGGTGCCCGTCGGCATCCTGGCTGGCATCGGGACCGGGCTGGCCGTCGCGGTGATCAGCGTGGTGGCGATCCTCGGGCTCTCCGTCCCGCCGATCATCGCCACCCTGGCCGCCGGGCTGATCGCCTCGTCGCTGACGCTGTCGCTGGCCGACGGTTTCACCGCGGTGCCCGACGAGGGGCTGCGCAGACTGCTCAACCTGCGCCCGGCCGGCGTGCCCGTGCTCGCCGTCGCGGTGGCCGCGCTGACCGCGCTCGTCGTGGCCCTCCTGCGCCGCACCACGTACGGTCGCTCGCTGCTCGCGGTCGGCCAGAACCGGCAGGCCGCGGAGCGCGCCGGCATCCCCATCGCCCGGACGATCGCCACCACCTACCTGGCCAGCGGCGCCCTCGCCGGACTGGCGGGCGCGCTGCTCGCCGCCTACATCGCGCCGTCGCCCGACCTGGGCACCCGCTACCTGCTCGACTCGGTCGCCGTCGTCGTCATCGGCGGCACGCTCATCTCGGGGGGCCGGGCCGTGCCGGTCGGCATCTGGGGCAGCGCACTCTTCTTCATCCTGCTCGACGGTCTCGTCAACCTCGTGGGCTGGAGCACCGCCGCGCAGAACCTGCTCAAGGGCGCCCTGGTGCTGTTCGTCCTCTTCCTCGCCGGCGGCGGAACCCTCCGCCACGCCGGCGGGACCACCCGACCCGGTCGACGGCTGCGCCCCGCGGTCGCGACCACCGCTGGAACTAGCACAGGAGAGAACACCAATGGCTGACACCGACGGTCTGCTCGACGCCCGCAACTACGGCGGGACCGCCCCGACGGCCACGGGCTTCCACGTCAAGGGAGCCCACGCCCAGGACTGGGGCCTCCAGAACCGGCTGTCCCGGATCTTCCGGCCCGACAACGGCCGTACGGTGATGCTGGCCTTCGACCACGGCTACTTCCTCGGGCCGATGGCCGGCCTGGAGCGGCTCGACGCCACCATCGCTCCGCTCGTGCCGAGCGCCGACGCGATCATGATGACCCGGGGCGCGCTGCGCACCAGCATCCCGTCGCAGAGCAGCGCCGGGATCGTGCTGCGGGCCAGCGGCGGGCCCAGCGTCCTGCGGGAACTCTCGGACGAGCACATCGCCCTGGACATCGAGGACGCGGTCCGGCTCAACGCCGCAGCGCTGGCGATCCAGGTGTTCATCGGCGGTGAGCACGAATCCCGGTCGGTGGCGAACCTCGCCGCCCTGGTGGACAGCGGGCAACGACACGGGATCGCGGTGCTGGGCGTGACCGCCGTGGGCAAGGACATGGTCCGCGACGCGCGCTACTTCCGGCTCGCCACCCGGATCAGCGCCGAGATGGGCGCGCACATCGTCAAGACGTACTACGTCGACCAGGGCTTCGAGACGGTGACCGCCAGCTGCCCGGTACCGATCATCGTGGCCGGCGGCAAGAAGTTGCCCGAGATCGACGCGCTGACCATGGCGTACCGCGCGATGCAGGAGGGCGCCGCGGGCGTCGACATGGGCCGCAACATCTTCCAGAGCGAGTACCCGGCCGCGATGCTGGCCGCGGTCCGCGCCGTGGTGCACGACGACGCCAAGCCCGCGGACGCCTACGAGCTCTTCCGGGAGCGGTCGGCCTCCTCCGCGTCCTGACCACCGCCAGGGGTGCGGGTCTCCCACCGGCCCGCACCCCGCATCTCCGGGAGCTCCTCATGTCACAACCACAGACCGGCGCCGAGGACATCGTCGACCTCGTGATCATCGGTGCCGGCATCAACGGCCTCGCCATCGCCCGAGACGCCGCCGACCGGGGCCTGAGCGTCGTCGTGGTCGACCGGGGGGACGTCGGCGCCGGCACCACCGCCACCTCCAGCCGGCTCATCCACGGCGGCCTGAAGTACCTCGAGCGCTACGACTTCACCCTGGTGCACGAATCGATCCGGGAACGCCACCTGCTGTTCCGCACCGCGCCGCACCTGGTCCACGACTACCCCATGCTCATTCCGTTCTACGCCGGAGACAGCCGGCCCCGGGCCCTGGTCCGGCTCGGCCTGGCCGCGTTCGACGTGCTGGCCGCCGGCCGGGGGCGCGGACGCAGCCGGGGCCTCTCCGCGCAGGCCATCGCCCGACGCTGGCCCCACCTCTCCCGCAAGGGGCTGCGCGGCGGGGTGCTCTTCAACGACGCCCAGGTGCCGTGGGCCGAGCGCCTCTGCGTCGAGTTGCTGATCGACGCCGAACGGCTGGGCGCGCGAGTGCTGACCTACACCACGGTGACCGGTCTTCTCGTCACGGACGGGCGGGTCCACGGCGTCCGGACCCGGGACAACCAGTCGGGGCGGACGGGGGAGATCCGGGGCCGGGTCACCGTCAACGCCGCCGGACCGTGGATCGACCGGATCCTCGACAGCCAGGTGACGAGCCGGCGGCTCAACGGCGGCACCAAGGGCAGCCACATCGTCATCGACCCGTTCCCGGGTGCCCCGGACACCTGCGTCTTCTTCGAGGCCGCCGCGGACCAGCGACCGATCTTCATCTTCCCGTGGGAGGGCCGCTACGTCCTCGGCAGCACCGACCTCACGTACGAGGGGGACCTGGACGAGGTCGTCGCCAGCGACGCCGAGATCGACTACCTGCTCACCGAGGCCAACCGGTTGTTCCCCCAGGCCGGCCGACGTGCTGTACAGCGTGGCCGGCATCCGCCCGCTGCCCTACACGGCCGGGGTGGCGGACAACGCCAAGATCAGTCGTGGGCACACCGTGCTCAACCACGCGCCCGCGTACGAGGGGCTGCTCACCATCATCGGCGGCAAGCTGACCACCCACCGCGCCCTCGCCGAGGACGCCACCGACGAGGCGCTGAAGGTGCTTGGCCGGCCGCGACGACGGTGCACCACCCGTACCCGGCCGCTGCCCGGGGCCGACACGCCGGACTGGTACGCCTTCCGCGCGGACTTCGCGCGTTCGGCCACTCCGTTCACTCCGGCGCAGTCCGCCCGACTGCTGGACATCTACGGAGTAAGGGCGCGCCGGGTACTCGAACTCGTCGTGGCCGACCCGGCACTGGCCGAGGTCGTCGACGAGCGCACCGGGGCGGTCGCCGCCGAGGTGGTCATGGCCTTCCGCGAGGAACGGGCCGTGACCTTGGCCGACGTGCTGCTGCGCCGTACGCTGGTCGGTCTCGGCCCGGACATGGCGGTGGCAACGGCCGTGACCTGCGCGGACGTCGCCGTACGGCATCTCGGCTGGGACACCGGGCGGGCCGACGCCGAGGTGGCCGCCTACCGGGCGGAGCTGCGGCGATTCCGGCCGCGCGGGCTGGACCTCGTCCCGGCGACCGGAACGAGCGAGAGGAGGACGTCGTGACGATCCCGCACACCTGCTACCTCGGGGTGGACGTCGGCCTCACCGCCACCAAGGTGGCCGCCTTCGACGTCGTCGGCAACGAGCTGGCCGTCGTGCACGCGCGCACGCCCCGCACCAGCGTCACCGCCCACCGCCACGACGTCGACATGACCGTCCTCGCGGACACGGTGCTGTCGCTGCTGGCGGAGATCGGCGGCAAGCTGGCCGCCGACGGGTACGCCCCGGCGGGCATCGGCGTGGCCGCACACGGCAACGGCATCTACCCGGTCGACGGGTCCCTGCGGCCGATCGGGCCGGCCATCGCCTCGTCGGACAGCCGGGCGCAGCACATCGTCCAGGCGATCCCGCCGGAGGGGGCCCGCCGGCTGGCCCGGGAGACCGGCTCGATCCCGTGGGCCGCCCAGCCCGCCGTCCTGCTGCGCTGGCTGCGGGACGCCGAACCGGCGGCCTACGCCGCCACCCGGTGGGTGCTGTCCTGCAAGGACTGGGTCACCGCGCAGCTCACCGGCGTGGCCAGCGCGGACTACAGCGATGCCAGCGCGTTCGGCATGGTCGGGCTCGACACTCGCGCGTACACGCCGACGGCACTCGAACTGGTCGGCCTGCCCGCCGCCGACCTGGACCGGTTCCCGCCGCTGCTCCGGTCCGACGAGGTGGTCGCCGGACTGAGCGCGGCGACCGCGGCCCGCACGGGGCTGCCCGAGGGCCTGCCGGTCATCGCCGGGTGCATGGACTGCGTGGCCGCCACCCTCGGCGCCGGGGGACGGGCACCCGGGGACGGCACGATCATCGTCGGCACGTGGGCGATCAACGGGGTGGTGGTGCCCGCACGCACTCCCGCCCCGGAGGTCACGCTCAGCGCGTTCATGCCCGATCCGGCCACCATGCTGGCCATGGAGGTGGCCCCCACGTCGGCCGCCAACCTCGAATGGCTCGCCGGTGCCGGGGTGCCCCACCAGCAGACCGGCGGCGTCGCCGCGGCGGAACTGCTCCAGGAGGCCGCCACCGTGCCGCCCGGCGCCGACGGTCTGTTGTTCCTGCCCTTCGTCATCGGCTCACCGGAGCATCCGTCGGCGTCCGGCACGTTCCTCGGCATCTCCAGCAACCACCGCCGGGGCCACCTGACCCGCGCGGTCATCGAAGGCGTCGCGCAGTACCACCGGGTGCAGATCGACCGGGTTCTGGCCAGCGGCGCGGACGTCGGTGACCGGCCCTGGCGGCTGGCCGGCGGGGGCGCGCGGTCGACGGTGTGGGCGCAGATCTTCGCCGACGTGCTCGGCCGCCCGGTCCGGCGGCAGCTCACCAGCGAACTCGGTGCCCGGGGCGTCGCCTCGCTGCTGCCCGGCGCCCTCGGCCACGACGTGCCGCCGTGGACCGTCAACGACGAGGACGACCTCTGCGTGCGCCCGGGGCCCGACCGCGCCGCCTACCGGGAGCACGCCCAGGTGTTCGACCGCTGCCTCGCCCGCATGTCCGCGGTGTGGTCGGAGGTCGAGCGCCACCCGGGCAGGAGCGCCTGACCGGTGGCAGCCGGGTGGCGAGGTGCGAGGCGTCCTTGCCCCTCGCCACCTCTGCGATGGGCCGGGGTCGGCACGGCGGCGGGTCCAGGGGCCGGCGGGCAGCGGGCCCGGCCCCTACCCCGAACCGGCCGGTGCCCGGGGCTGGTCCGTTGGGTTTGCCGGGGCCGTGCCGGGCCGGTTCCCGCCGGCAGGCGTGGCAGCCGCGTGGCCCGGCTGGTCGGAACCGACCTTCGCCACCCGGAGCCGGAGAGTCACGAAGCGTACTGCTCCAGGATCGCAACGACCTCGGCGGGGAGCGGCTTCTCCTCGATCTGGCCGCGCAGCTTCTCGGCGGCGGTGCGGTACCCGGGCGTGTCCAACACGTCCCGCAGCGCCGCGACGACGGTGCCGTCGGCGACCTCTTCGGCGGTCAGCACCCGACCCGCGCCGGAGGCGGCCAGCTGGCGGGAGTTGAAGCGGTGGTCCGGGAGCAGCGGGGCCACCGCCAGCTGCGGCAGACCGTGCAGCAGGCCGTTGAGGATGGTGCCCACGCCGCCGTGGGAGATCACCGCGGAGCAGCCGGGCAGCACGTGCTGGAGGGGCGCCGACTCGGCGACGATCACGCCCTCGGGCACCGACGCCAGCAGGTCGTGACGCTGGTGGGCGGCCACCACGGCGAGGACTTCGACGCCGCTGGCGGCGATCTTGGTGATGACCTGGCCCATCAGGGAGCGGGTCGGGTCGAGGCGACCGATCGTGGTGCCCCAACTGACGCAGACCCTCGGGCGCGTGGGCGCGGCAAGGGCGGGCGGCAGAACGCCGTAGGCGTTGTAGGGCAGGTAACGGATGCCCTGACGGTGCGGTGCCGGATTGGCGACCTGCATGCCCGTCGGGCAGTGGTCCAGCGTCAGGCCCTCCCGGGGCCGGATGTCGCGTAGGCCGAAGCGCTCGGCGATGGGCGCCAGCACCTCGGTCTCCACGTCGGACAGGCCTGCCATGGCAGCCACCTCGGACATGATGTCCGCGCCCCAGGGGAAGCGCACCAGCGGCGCGTCCACGGCCTTGGCCGCCAGCGCGCCGACGAACGCGGTGGGATCCGTGACCACCAGGTCCGGCCGCCAGTCGCGGGCCAGCGCGATGGTGTCCTCGGCCATCACGTCGGCCAGCTCGGCGAACATCCCGATCGCGCGCGGGGTCTTGCGGGCGCTGCCCGGGGCGGGCCTGACCGTGGCGCCAGGGCCGGCGGGCGGGTTGATGAAGCTGCGGAATGCCTCCTCCATGTCCAGGTCGCGGCCGACCGGGACGAACGGCATTCCGGAGCCGGTGACCACACCGGCGAGTCCCGGCTGGCTCGCCACCCGCACCTCGTGCCCGGCGGAACGCAGGGCCCAGGCGAGCGGGACCAGCGGGTAGTAGTGCGTGGGCCACGCCCAGCTTGTGATGAGCACTCGCATGTCCGGGGACGCTAGGCAGGCGCGGTGGTGGGCCGCTCGAACCCGCGTCCATTCACGCATCTTCGAGCCGCGCTGTAGTCGCCCGGTGTTGCATCTGCCGGACGAGTACGCGAGCCACAGAAAGGGACCTGAGCGGATATGGACGTAGGTGTTGGACTTCCGTCGATGGTTCCGGAGGCGACCGGGGACCAGCTCGTGGAGTGGGCCAGAAGGGCCGACGAGCTCGGCTTCTCCACCCTCGGTGCGTTGGACCGGCTCGTGTACGGCAACTACGACCCACTGGTCGCGCTCGCCGCCGCGGCCGGGGTCACCGAGCGGATCAGGCTCGCGACCACCATCATGATCGCCCCGTACCGGGCCGACGTGGCGGTGTTGGCCAAGCAGGCCGCCTCCATCGACAAGCTTTCCGGCGGGCGGCTGGTGCTGGGCATGTCCGCGGGCGGCCGCGCCGACGACTTCGAGGCCAACGGCACCGCGTACGACCGCCGCGGTCGCGCGCTGGACGCCATGGTGAAGCGGATGCGCGCGATCTGGGCGGGCGAACACGAGGGGCTCGACCACCCGATCGGACCGACGCCGGTGAGCGGTCCGCGGCTGGCCTTCGGCGGCCACTCCAAGTACGGGGTGCGCCGCGCGGGCCGCTGGGGCTGGGGATGGGTCGCGAGCGGCTCCTCGCCGGCCGGCTTGGAGCGCCTGCTGGAGTTCGCCCGGGAGACCTGGGCCGAGCAGGGCGTGACCACCGAGCCGCGCAAGCTGGTCATCCACTACTACGCGCTCGGCGACGACGCCGAGGCGCACGTCGACCGGTTCCTGCAGGACTACTACGCCTACCTCGGGCCGCAGTTCGCCGGAAAGATCGCGACGGGCGCGCTGAAGACCGAGTCCGAGGTCGCCGACACCATCGCGCGCTACGCGGCGGCGGGTTGCGACGAACTGATTTTCATCCCGTGCAACCCCGACCCGGAGCAGGTGGACCTGCTGGCCAAGGTGCGGGGGACGGCATGACCGAGCAGCGCACCGCACTGGTCACCGGAGCCACCGGCGGGCTGGGCGCCGCGGTCGCGGCGCGGCTGAGCGAGTTGGGCCACCGGGTCGTGGTGGCGGGTCGGGACACCGATGCCGCGGCGGCCATCGCCAAGGAGCTCGCCGAGCGGACGGGAGCGACGACCGACTGGGTCGGACTCGACGTCACCGACCCGGCGTCGGTGGACGCCGCGCGCGACGCCGTCGGCGCCGTGGACATCCTGGTCAACAGTGCCGGAGTCCTCGTGGACGCCGGGCACGACGCGGCGACCGTGCCGTTGGAGCTGGTGGAGCAGACGCTGGCGGTGAACACCCTCGGCGCCTGGCGGGTGTCGCAGGCGTTCCTGCCCGGGATGCTCGAGCGGCGGTGGGGCCGGATCGTGAACATCTCCAGCGGCACCGCCTCCTTCACTCACGGGATATTCGGTGCCGCGCCCGCCTACTCGCTGTCCAAGGTGACGCTCAACGCGCTCACCGTGCTGTTGGCCGAATCCACGAAGGACGCCGGGGTGCTCGTGAACGCGGTCAACCCCGGCCGGGTGCGCACGCGCATGCAGCCGACCGCCCAGCGGTTGCCCGCCGAGGCTGCCGAGGGCATCGTGTGGGCCGCGACCCTGCCCGACGACGGTCCCAGCGGCAAGTTCCTGCGCGGGGACCGTGAGGTCATGGGATGGTGAACCGGCGTTGGTGACGCTGGTGGGAACGAAGGCGGGGATCCGGGCCCACCAGGGCTACGCGGTGATGGCCGAACGCTCGGGTTCGGACAGGTCAGCGCAGGCGCAGCGACGGTAGCGGCGGACAGTACCCGCGAGCCGGGTCGTGTCCTCGACCGAGCCCGTGGCTCTGTCGTGGTCAGCTTGTCTCGACGGCGAGATGACCACCAGAGCCACGGGCATCCTCACACCGGGGCCCCTCGACAGGCGGGGAGCATGCAGAGGGCGATACCGGCCGCGAAGTGGACGTGGGTCGCGCAGGTCGTCGTCAGTCACGTGGACCCTCCGCCGGCCGGGGCGGCCCAGGGCGACCGCACCGGGCTCGGTGGTGACGGGCGCGGCGGTATCAGGTCGGGTCCGACACGTAGAACGTCGTCGTGGCCTCCACCGCTGCGCCGACCTGCGCCGGGTCGCCGCCTGCGGCGAGATGCGCCTCGCCCCAGGACACGGCGCTGCGCCGGCTGAACTCACGTGCCTCGGGCGACGACTCGAATCCACCCGGGTTCCCGATCCCGTCGCCGGCCAGGTGCAGGGCCAGGCCGAGCAGGCCCAGGTCCCAGCCGACCCCGGTGGCACCCGGGCCGTACGTCGAGAAGAAGACCTCGTCGACGATGGCCGTGTGGACCAGCTCGAACTCGGTGTCGCCGGCCGGGCCGGGAGTCAGGCGCAGGTCGCCGCTGACCGGCAGGAACCAGCGGCTCAGCCGCTCGGCGCTGGTGACGGCGTCCCAGACGTCGTCGATCTCCGCAGCGTATCGGCGTCGGAGCACCACCGCGTGCGGCTCGCCGGCTGGCAGGCTGCGCTTCCGCAGCTGGCGGTGCACGGCCGCCAGTTCGTCCAGTACGTCCTTCAACTCTCGCCCCCGCCTCTGCGTGGCGGCTCACCCTGCGGGCCCTCCGGCCGCAGCCGCCGCATCCACTTCCCCGGGCGGGAGCCTACTTCGGCCGGCCCCGGCGTCGACGCCACCGTTGCGACCCCCGGCGGGGTAGCCGGGGGCCGTCGTCAACGCGGCGGTTCGCTACTCCAGTTCGTTGGGGGTGTCGTGGCCGACCTCGTACGGGGTGGTCACGCCCTCGTAGACGACGTGCGACATCATGCCCGCCGCAGCGTGGTCGAGGTTGTGGCAGTGGTCCATCCACAGGCCCGGGTTGTCGGCCTTGAAGGCCACCTCCCAGATCTCCCCCACCTCGACGTTGACCGTGTCCAGCCAGAGCGGGCTGCCGGTGGCCGGCCTGCCGTTGCGGCTGAGCACCAGCACGTGGTGGCCGTGCAGGTGCATCGGGTGGTCGAAGTGACTGCGGTTGGCGAAGCGCACCTTCACCAGGTCGCCCTCGCGGACGGTGAGCGACGGGGCCTTCGGGAAGGCCATGCCGTTGCTGGCCCAGACCACGGTGAACCTCCCGTCGTAGAACCACAGCTCGTTGTCGAAGACCAACGAATGCGTCTTGGTGAACGTGCTGTCCCGGCCGAACGGGGTGGGCAGCGGCGAGCCGTACGTGGTCGGGTCGAACGCCTCCGTCGGCTTGTCCGGCCGCACGTCGCCGGTGCCGTCGGCGCTGAGCAGCAGACCGCCGTCGACGACCCGCAGTTCGGAGCCGAAGCGCCGCAGCTCGGTGAGGCGTACCGGCTGCGCGGGCATGGTGAACTCCAGGTCGTACCGGCCGCCGCCGCCGATGACGACCTGCTCGCCGGCGACGTCGGTCGGCTGGTTGACCGGGTTGCCGTCGATCGCGACCACCCGGAACGGCGTACCGGTCAGCGAGTAGCGGTGGGTGGCGCCGTCGGTGTTGATCAGCCGGAGCCGGACCGGGGTGCCCGGAGCCATCCGGCGCCGGTCGAGCTGGTCGACGGTGCCGATCGCGGGCGGCTCCAGGGGCAGCTTGTCCTCGTACCAGGTGTGCGTGGAGACGATGAGGTCCTGGGTGCCCGGGGCGAGGTCCGACTGCTCCGGCTCGATGATCAGCGGCCCGAAAAGGCCCTTCTTGACCTGGACCGAGGACTGCTGGTGGGAGTGGTACCAGTGGGTGCCGACCTCGTCCGGGCGGAACCGGTAGACGTGCGTGCCGCCGGGCTTGATCGCGTCCTGGGTGACCCCGGCGACGCCGTCCTCGGCGTTGGGCACGTCCACACCGTGCCAGTGCACCGACACGTTGGTGTCCGGCACCTTGTTGTGCACCGTCACCTCGATCAGCTCACCGCGCTTGACCCGCAGCTCCGGGCCGGGGCTCTGCCCGTTGAACAGCCACGCGTCGACCTCCCGGCCGGAGGCCAGCCGCAGCTTCGTCGCCTCGGCGACCAGGGTGAACCGACGGTCCGGGGTCTCGCTGCGCGGCCCGGTCAGGTCGGCCACGCTGACCGTACGGCCGGTCGGGTGGCCGTGCGCCCCGGCCGCGGAGACACCGCCGTGCGCGTGGTCGGTCATGTTCATCCGTCCCGGCAGGACGGTCTCGTTGGCGGCCCAGCTCAGGCCGCCGACCAGGACCAGGCCGACCACCGCGACGACGGCGACCGCGCGCAGCGCCCGGACCGGGCGGGAACGGCGGACCGGGCCCCCGTTCGCGGCGACCCGGTACCGGTACTGCTGCCAGAGCCAGAGCCCGACCAGGACGGTCAGGAAGGAGACGTAGACGGTGAGGATCGGGACGAGCTGCGGCGGTCCCATGGTGACCATGATCGCGGTGACGAAACCGGTCAACGCCCCCAGCGCGGTCGCCTGGAACGGCACGACGGCCTGCGGGGCGAAGGTCGCCAACCGGGTCTCGGCCGACGGGTTCCTCCAGTGGGCACGCCAGCGGGGCACCGCCAGCACCAGCACGGCCAGGGCGGGCAGGACCACGAGGGGCAGCGCCACCGCGACCCGGTCGGCCACGAAGAGGTAGCCGTAGCTGCCCATCAGCGCGGTGGTGACCAGGCGGCCGGCGACGAGGAGCCAGCCGAGGGCGACCAGCACCAGCATGACGGTGGCCCGGCGGCGGCCCCGCCGGTCGGAGCGGTGGTGTGGCCTACGCGCCACCAGGACCGCGCTCGTGCCCCACAGCAGGGTGAGGAAGAGCGCGGCCTCGATGTCGTAGTTGAGATAACTTTCGAACAACACGGGCAACCTCCGTGGTCAGGCATCGGTCGGGGGTGGACGGTCAGGGGCGGGCGGTCGTGCCGTCCACCGCCTCCCACCGGAGTTCGTGGCCCTCGGCCCAGATCCGCGCGGCGGCGCCGAGGACACTCCGGCGGTCCGCGACCGGCGCACCGGGCGAGGCCGGCAGCAGCGCCACCACGTCACTGGCCTTCGACCGCACCGCGCGGTGCTGGCGGGCCACGTTGGTCAGCCCCTGACCGGCACCGGCCTCCACGAGCAGCAGGTCACCGGTGGCGAGCAGCGCGTCGAGCGCCGGCCAGAAGAGCACCGGGTCGGCGATCTGGGTGGTCCAGAACATCGGGTCGTCGGCGGTGGCGGCGTCCAGCTTCCGTCCGACGTACGCGGAGTAGACCGTGTCGACCGGCGGGCCGGGGCGGGCCGCCTCGACCGCGGGCCGGGTGGCCAGCGACGCGTCGAGCACGGCCGGGCTGTGGAACGCCTGTCGCGCCTTGGCCAGCCGGCAGATGTACCCCTGCTCGCGCAGCTTGTCCTGGACCACGGCCAGCGCCTCGTCCGGACCGGCCAGCATGGTCTGCCGGGGGGCGTTGACGGCGGCGACGGCGACCTGCCCGGTCGGGTCCAGCGTCAGGTAGGGCTGGAGTTCGTCGGCGGTGGCCGCCACGGCGAGCATGCCGCCGGGCGGGGTGCGCAGCACTTCGGTGACCCGGGCCCGCATCAGCCGGACGGCGGCGGGCAGGCTGAACGCCCCGGCCAGGGTGGCGGCGACCATCTCCCCGGCGCTGTGGCCGAGCAAGGCGACCGGGCGGACCCCCCAGGAGCGGACCATCGCGCCGAGCGCGTAGCCCACGCCGAAGAGCAGCGGCTGGGCACGGGAGCCGTCGTCGAAGGGAACGCTCGGGTCGTCGGAGAGCCACTCCTCGCGCAACTGCTCCCCGCCCTCGCCCCAGAGCGTGAAGAACGTGTCCATCGCGGTGGTGAAGACCGGGTCGTGGCCGTAGAGGCCGGCACCCATGCGTGGGTACTGCGCGCCCTGGCCGGGGAAGAGCAGCGCGACCGGGCGTTGCTTCGGCACCGCGGGCCGGTGCCGCTCCAGGGCCCCGGCCGCCTCGGCGGCGTCGGCCGCCACGACCGCGCCGCGGATGCCCTCGGGGGTCGCCCGGCGCGGGGCCTGCCGGGCCAGCGTCCCGACCCGCCGCCGGTCGTCACCGAACAGGTCGCCCTCGAAGCGGGCGAGCCGCCCCATCGCCCGGCGTCGCCGGTCCTCGGTCGCCTCGTCGACGGCCGACCAGCGGATCACCAGCGGGTCCCCGGCCGGGGGCACCGGCGCGGGCGGCGGCAGCAGGAGCACCGAGTGTCCCCGCCGGGAGGTGTCCGGCACCGCGACCGGGGTGGGGGCCCGGTGGTCGGCGACCGGGTTCGGGCGGCGGCAGCCGTCGGCCAGCATACGGCGCAGGTCGCCGGGGCGGAGCACGCCGGAGCGGGTACGGTCGGCCTCGGTCAGGTCGTCGGTGGTCCGGACGACCGCCAGCGGCGGCTCGTCGGGGGACCAGGACTCGGCGAGGCGACGCAGCGCCACCACCAGCCACCGTCCCGGCTCGTCGTCCAACTCGGCCGCGACCAGGGTGAGGTCGGCCTCGGCCCGGCCCAGCAGGGTCGCCGCGTGGTGCAGCGCCGCGCAGAGGCGGGGAACGACCACCGTCGACCCGGCCACCCCCGGCAGTACGCAGACCGACCTGACCCCGCCCTCGTACCCGGCCGGGTTGGTCGTACCGGTCAGCACGAGCGAGGTCCGCCGACCCCGCCGTACGGTCGGGCCGAGCCGGTCGAACACCGCCGCGACGGTTGCCGCGCGGCCGGTGGCCCCCCGGTCCTCCTGCCCCGACGGTCCGACCGCCCACCACACGATCGCGACGTCAGTCGCTGCCATCGCGGTCACCGGATCGCCGCCAGGATGCCCCGTCCTTCAGGGCGGGAAGGAATGGCGGCCCCACTGTCACCCATGATCATCCTCTCGGGTAGGTTTGTCCTATGCGGACGGCGTACAAGTGCCGGGCATACCCGACCCCCGAACAGGCAGCGGTACTGAACCGCACGTTCGGGCGCGTGCGCGTGGTGTGGAACCGCACCCTGGCCGCCCGTACCGGCCGCTGGCGCACTACCCGTGAAGGCACCTCCTACGCGGAGACCGACCGGGCGTTGACGGGGATGAAGAAGCAGCCCGAGACGGCGTTTCTGGGCGAGGTCAGTTCGGTGCCGTTGCAGCAGACGCTGCGGCACCAACATGCGGCGATGACCGCGTTCCTCGCCAAGCGGGCCAGGTATCCGCGTTTCAAGTGCCGGCACGGCCGGCAGTCGGCGTCGTTCACCCGGTCGGCGTTCCGCCTGCGCGACGGCAACATGTACCTGGCCAAAACCCCCGGCGCGCTGCGGTTCGTGTGGTCGTGGCCCGGCATCGACCCGGCCGGGCTGGATCCGACGATGGTGACGGTGTCCCGTGACCCGGACGGCCGCTGGTATGTGGCCCTCGCCGTCGACATCGACGTCGACACCTCCACCGCACCCGAGCCGACCGGGCAGGTCGTCGGCGTGGACCTCGGCCTGACGGATTTCGCGGTGCTGTCCACCGGCGAACGCATCCCCCACCCGAGGCACATGGAGCGTCGGGAGCGCCGTCTGAAGCGCTACCAGCGGATGGTGGCTCGCCGACAGCGGGGCTCGGCCAACCGGGCCAAGGCCAGACGGAAGGTTGCCCGCGCGCACTCGCGGGTGCGGGACGCCCGCCGGGACTTCCTGCACCAGACCAGCACTGCTCTGGTGCGCCGGTTCGACGCCATCGCCGTGGAGGACCTCGCCGTGGCCAACATGGTCCGCAACCGGTCTCTGGCGAAGGCGATCTCCCGCACCGGCTGGGCCGAGTTCCGCGAGATGCTCGCCTACAAGACCCAGCGCGCCGGCCGGCACCTCGCCGTCATCGACCGCTGGTACCCGTCGTCGAAGACCTGCTCGACGTGCGGGCATGTGCTCGCCACGCTCTCCCTGGGCATCCGTCACTGGCGGTGTCCGTCCTGCGGCACCCGGCACGACCGGGACGTCAACGCCGCCCAGAACATCGCGGTCGCGGCCGGGCTGGTCGAGACCATAAACGCCTGCGGAGCGGACGTCAGACACGAAGGTCCTCCTTCTGTGCGGTCCGCCGTGAACCAGGAAACCCCACCCGCGAGGGTGAGAATCTCCCGCCTTTAGGCGGGAGAGGATGTCAACTCTCTCCCGCTCCGGGCCCTATTACCGCCGGCGACCGTGTAGGGCTGTCCAGCGGGTCGCGCCGATGTCGTCCAAGTCCGGACCGACAGTGGCGGTCGGCTCTCGAAAACGGTTCGAAGGCATCTGGAAGGAAGCCCTGCTCCCCGGTTCTCCAGCGATCCTCAGAGTTGGCGTTGAGACCCCGGTCCGAGGATGTCCGGAAGCCAGCTCGGCCACCCGTGGTCGAGCCACCCTCGGGTTGGAAGCGAGAACGAGATGACCTGGACCCAGCTCCTGGTCCCGATCACCCTGACGGGTACCGGGATGGCGGCCGGCGGGCTGATGATCACTGTGCTCGGTGGGGTGCCGCTGCTGCTCCGGCTGCCGACCGACCAGTACGTGCCGATCCACCAGTTCCTGGTGACCCGCTTCGATCCGTTCATGCCGATCTGCATGATCACGTCACTCTTCGTCGACCTGGTGCTCACCGTGGTGGTGGACCAACCGGTGGCACGGATCGGCTTCGGTCTGTCCGCCGTCCTGCTGCTCGGCGCGATGGTCATCTCGATGACCAAGAACGTCCCGATCAACCGGTGGCTCAAGACCCTCGACCCGGAGCGGTTGCCGGAGAACTTCGAACAGATCAATCCGCGGGTCCGCTGGGGCAGATGGAACTCGATCCGGACGACCCTCGTCGTCATCGCCCTGGGGCTCAGCGCGATCGCCGTCGGCCCGTTGCTCTGACGCGGCCCCGTCGTCCCCCGGCTGTCTGCCCCCCGTTCGTTGCTCGTCGATCAGATACTCACCCGACCGACCGTGACCGGTCGGGTACCGGACGATCCCCCTCGATGGAAGGTACGCACGCGATGAGCCATGACACGGACACCGCCGGCCGGGCGGTGGACCACTCGGACACACCCGCCGACCGCCGCTTCGTGATCGGCCGCGACGTCGGCACGGTCGCCAGTTGGTTCCGCATCCTCTACGGACTGATCGCGGTCGCCAGCCTCTGGTACCGGATCGATAAGGCCTTAGACGGCGGCGAACTGGTCATGATGGTGGTCTGGTTCGCCGTGATCGCGGCGATCTACACCGCCGTCATCTGGTTCTTCGGGCGCATCGACCGGTTCCAGGGTGTCAGCCCGTGGATCCCGTCGGCGCTGCTGCAACTGCCGATGATGCTCTACCCGATGGGCATCGGCTCGGCCCCGATGCACCAGGCGCTGGCCGTCTACACCACGCTCGGCGTGCTGCTCTGCGGTGTGGCGCGGTACGGCGGGCTGGAGGTCGCCGCCCTGCCGATGCTGCTGCTGGGACGCCGGACGGTGCTGTACAGCCCGTTCAACGCCATCGACATCACCGAGCAGGCGTTCCGGCGGGAGCGGACCCGGGGCGTCCTGTGGGCCACCTCGCTCGCGCTGACCGTGTTCGTCCTCATCGAGTACTGGTGGGTGGGCCTGCTGCTCAGCGTCCCGCCGGTGAAGGACCTGATCGGCGAGTCGATCCGGCTCCCCGGCTACTGGGTGCTGCTGCTGCTCGTCCCGGTCGCCTGGTTCGCCGCCCTCGCGGCGCGCGGCCGGGACCGGTACCGGGCGCTTCCGCTCGGCCAGCGGTGGCCGGGGCTCGCCGCGGTGGTGCTGCTGCTGCTCGTCCCGATGCTCGGCAACCGGCAGGTGCCCGACGCGCTCTGGGGCATCATCATGTTCGCCGGTCTGGTCGTCGGCCTGGTCACCCTGGTCCGCCTGCCGTTCCGCAAGGCGTCCAACCGCCGCGAGGTGGGCGTCGCCCCGTCGCACTGATCCGTCCCGTCGCCGATCGGCCGGGCACCCCACCGGGTGCCCGGCCGATCGCCGTCAGAGGGTGGTGGCCCCGGCGATGACCTGGTCGATGGACCGGCGGGTGAGGCCAACCGCCGGGTCGGCGGTGATCAGCAGGGTGGGAGCGGTGCGGCCCGCGGCCCGGTCGCGGGCTTCCGGGGGTGCGCGGGTCGTCGGTCCACGCTGCCGGCCGTCGTCCAGTAAGGGCGGCGGAGATCCACGCGCCGTGCGCGGGTTTGACCCGGACGGGCCCCTCGCCGGGAAAGAAGTGGTGGTCGGTGAAGCCGACCGGCGGGTCGGGCGCGCCGTACAGGCTGAGGACGCCGTCGACGTCGAGCAGGAGCAGGGGCCGGGTCACCCGAAGGTCGGACGCACGACGTCGGGGTGCCCGGTGGTACCGGGCACCCCGACGGAGGATCCTCAGCTGGTGCGACGTCAGCGGGCGGCGGCGTCGACCCTGCGGGGCAGGACGAAGACCAGCGCCACGACCAGGAGGCAGAGCACCACCTGCACGCCGAGGGTCCAGCTCATCGCGTCGACGAAGCGGGCCCGGCTCGCGGTGTCCTGGTCGGCGAGAAGGCCGAAGAAGACCGCACCGGTCACCGCGACGCCGAGCACCCCACCGGTCTGCTTGAAGGTGGAGAAGATGCCCGACGCGGACCCGGCGTCGGCGTGCGGGATACCGGCCAGGGTGACGTTGAGCATCGGCGTGCTGACCAGTCCCATCCCGACGCCGACCACGGAGAGGCTGACCACGATCGGCAGCGAGGTGAGCCGGTCACCGGAGGCGACCACCACCGCGTTCAGGCCGGCCATGCCGAGGGTCATCAGCACCGCGCCGACCACCAGGGCGGTCCGGCCGGCGGTCCGGGCCAGCGGGATCGCCACCATCGAGGCGAGCGCGGTGCCGATCGCCCAGGGCGCGACCGTCCACCCGGTCCGGTCGGCGGTGAAGCCGAGACCGCTCTGCAGGAAAACCACGAAGGTCAGGAAGAAGCCCCACATCAGCGCGGAGACGATGAGGTTCGCCAGCACCCCGGCGGTGAACGCCCGCTGCCCGAACAGGTGCAGCGCAACCAGCGGCGACTCACCGGCCCGTTCCTTGCGCCGCTCGAAACGGACGAGTAGCACGAACGCCGGCACCGAGACGGCCAGGCAGACCCACGACCACCACGGCCAGCCGAGTTCCCGGCCGTACATCAGCGGGTGCAGCAGGAGCAGCAGCGCGGCGGCGGCCAGGAAGACACCGCCGAAGTCGAAGCCACGTCCCCGCTCGTCGCGGGACTCGGGCATCCAGGCCACCGCGCCGAGGAAGGCGGCCAGGCCGATCGGCAGGTTGATCAGGAAGATGGTTCGCCAGCCCCAGCCGAACAGGTCGGCGCTCATCAGCACCCCGCCGAGCATCGGGCCGGAGACCGTGGCGAGGCCGATGACCAGACCGTAGACGGCGAGCAGCGGGGCCCGGCGGGCGGGCGGCACCAGAACCTGGAAGACCGCGAGGATCTGCGGGCCCATGATCGCGGCGGTGATGCCTTGCGCCACCCGGGCGGCGATGAGCCAGCCGACGTCACCGGCGACCCCGGCGAGCGCCGAGGCGATGGTGAAACCGGCCAGACCGACCAGGAACGCGCGCTTACGGCCGAACGCGTCGCCGATCCGACCGCCGGTGACCAGCAGGAGGGCGAACGGCAGGGTGTACCCGGCGAGGACCCACTGCATCGAGGCGTAACTCGCGCCCAGTCTGTCCTGGATGGACGGTATCGCGATGTTGACCCCGGTGGTGTCGAAGCCGGTCATGAAGGCGGCCACCAGCACCACGGTGAGCACGACGCCGAGCCGCCGCGCGGGTGGCGGGGCGTCGGTGGCGGTGGTGCCGGCCGGCGGGGCGGTGGCGGCTGGCGGCGGGGTCACCACGTCGGGCGTGGTGCCGGGGGTGGTCGCGGTCACGGCAGCACCACCACGCCCGCCGCGGTCACCGTCAGGGCCGCCAGGGCCAGCGCCGTCCGCAGCTGGTGCAGGCGCCGCCACTGGGGTCGGGGGTCGTCCCAGTCGTCCGGTACAGCGTCCGGGTCGACCCGGAGCACCCGCTTGTTGATCGGGACGTTGCCGAGGTGGGACACCCCCTGCACGCCCAGCGCCAGCACCGAGGCCAGGACGAACAGCCACCGGGTCGCCGGCTCCTCGACCAGGAAGATCAGTGCGATGTCGGCGAACATCGTCGAGTTGACGATCAACGGCATCGACGGGTGGTATCCCTGGCCGAGCTTGCGGTGCAGGGTGATGTAGCTGCCCGCGGGCATGGTGTAGAGGGTGGGCAGCACGCTCACCGCCACGGCGAAGAACACCCCCGCCACGATTCCGCTGCCGCCGACGGCGACCACCGCCAGCGCCTGGGCAATTGTCTCTCTCATCGGCTCGCCATCTTCCGTCGCGTCCGGCAACGAACTCCGCCAGCGATGCTCACGGCCCCGCCTCGAGCCGACGTGGAGGAAAGCTCGACGCCGCCTGCGTCCCGGCCGGTCGGGGGCGGGCGACGACACCGACGTGCGTGGCCTTCGACCGAGCCCCGAGGCAGACCCGAGACGCGCCGCTGAGCATCGACCGCGAGCAGGCGACCGGGCGGCGTGACGCATCGCCCCGGTCCGGGGCCGCGCTGCACGCCTAACGACCGCGAATGTGAGGAGACGAGCCATGTCGGGTATCGCTGGCTGGGTTGACTACGAGCGGGACCTGTCCCGCGCGCATTCGACCGTCCGCGCCATGAGCGCCACGATGGCCAACCGGGGACCGGACGCGGAGGGGATCTGGACGTCGCCGCGTGCCGCCATCGGACACCGCAGGCTCGCGCTGGTCGAGCTGGTCGAGCTGGACGGCGGCCGGCAGCCGTACGTCGTCGAGGCGGACGGGCAGGTGCTCGCCGTGGTCTCGCTCGACGGTGACGTGTACAACGCGCCCGCGCTCCGCGCCGAGCTCGAGTCGCACGGACACCGGTTCCGCAGCCGGGGCGACGCCGAGGTGGTGGCGTACGCGTACCTCCAGTGGGGGGCCGGGCTGGCCGAGAAGCTGGAGGGTGGCTACGCCTTCGCGGTGTGGGACGTCCGCCGCGAGGAGCTGCTGCTGGTCCGGGACCGGCTCGGCAACAAGCCGATGTTCTACTACCCCACCCCGCACGGCGTGCTCTTCGCCTCCGAGCGGAAGGCGATCCTGGACCACCCGCAGGCCGAGGCCGTGGTCGACGTCGACGGCCTGCGCGAGATCCTCTCCTACGCCGGAACCCCCGGCCACGGCGTGTTCAAGGGCATGTACCAGGTGCGTGCCGGGCACGTCGTCCGGGTCGCCCGCTCGGGGCACCGGGAGGAGCGGTACTGGGCGTTGGAGGCGCAGCCGCACACCGACGACCTGGACACCACCGTGGCCACCGTCCGGGAGCTGCTGGAGCAGTCGGTCGGCGGGCAGCTCACCGCGGACGTGCCGCTGGGCATGATGCTCTCCGGCGGCCTGGACTCCTCCGGGGTGACCGCGCTGGCCGCCCGGGCGCTCAAGGAGCGCGGCGAGGGGCCGCTGCACACCTTCACCGTGTCGTTCGGCTCGGTGGAGGAGTTCACCCCGGACGAGGTCTGGGGCTCCTCGGACGCGCCGTACGTGAAGGAACTGGTCGACGGGATCGGCGCCGAGCACACCGACATCGTGCTGGACACCGCCGACCTGCTCGACCCGATCGTCGCGGCGAACGCGCTGCGGGCCAAGGACGTGCCGAGCCCGCTGGGCAACATGAACACCTCGCTCTACGTGCTCTGCCGCGCGGTGCAGGAGCACACCCCGCTGGCCCTGCTCGGCGACGCCGCCGACGGTGTCTTCGGCGGCACCATGTGGATGTCGATGCCGCCGCTGATCGAGGCGCAGACCTTCCCGTGGATCGCGATGGCCCACTGGGGCGGCGGCAAGCACGGCATGGGCACCGACCTGATCGAGGCGGGCCTGCTGGAGCGGCTCGACATGCGCGGCTACACCAGCGGCCGGTATCGGGAGGCGATGGACCGGGTGCCGCTGCTGCCGGGTGAGACCGGCCAGGAGAAGCGCATGCGCGAGATGTGGTACCTCAACGTCACCAACTGGCTGGAGACGCTGATCCCGCACTCGGAGTCGATCGCCGGTTCGGTCGGGCTGGCGCTGCGGCTGCCGTACTGCGACCACCGCCTGGTGCAGTACGTCTACTCCGCCCCGTGGGCGCAGAAGAGCTTCGACGGCCGGGAGAAGAGCCTGCTGCGCGCCGCGGTGAGGGACGTCCTGCCCCCGTCCATCGTGGACCGCAAGAAGTCGCCGTACCCGGTGACCCAGGACGCCGCGTACGCCAAGGCGCTCTGCGACCAGCTCCTGACGCTGACCGAGGATCGCGACGCCCCCATCGCCGGGCTGGTCGACGTGACCGCCGCGAAGGCGTTCGCCGCCGACCCGGACAGCCTGATCTCCGGCCCGCGCGCGTGGGTGGCCCGTACCCACGTGGAGATGCTCTTCCAGCTCAACATGTGGCTCGACCAGTACCGGGTGCGGGTCGACCTCTGACCGGCACCGTCCCAGTCGTCTTCGATCCCTCGTCGAGGAGCGGCTGCCAGCGTTTTCCGAGCATCGTGGCGACCACCACGGCCCGCACCACATCCCGAAGGAGCCTTCGTAATGGGAACCAAGAACTCTGACCTGTCGATCCTCGACCTCGCGGCGGGCTACTGGTCGGCCAAGACCTTCCTCAGCGCGGTCGAGCTGGGCCTGTTCGGCGTCCTCGCCGAGGGCGGCAAGACCGAGCCGGAGATCCGGGAGGCGCTGAGCCTGCACCCCCGCGCCACCCGGGACTTCCTGGACTCGCTGGTCGCCCTCAAGGTGCTCGCCCGGGACGCCGAGGGGCGCTACTCGATCAGCCCGGCCGCCGCCAACCAGCTCGACCCGAAGCACCCGTCGTACCAGGGCGGCTTCCTCCGCATGCACGCCTGGCAGTACGGCGTCTGGGGCAAGCTGACCGACCTGCTCAAGACCGGTGACATGCAGGCGCACACCGACCGCGACTTCAACAAGTTCTACTCGCGGCCGGAGTCGGTGCGGAACTTCATGTCCGCCATGGACGGCGCCAACTCGGCGGTCGGCCCGGCGCTGGCCGAGAGGTTCGACTGGACCGAGGTTCGGTCCTTCGTGGACGTCGGCGGCGCGCGGGGCAACATCGCCGCCGTGATCGCCAAGGCTCACCCGCACCTGAACGCCGGCACCTTCGACCTGCCGCCGGTGCAGCCCTTCTTCGACGAGCACATGGACCAGCTGGGCATGACCGGCCGGGTCACCTTCCACGCCGGTGACTTCTTCAACGACCGCCTCCCCACCGCCGACGTCCTGGTCTTCGGCCACGTGCTTCACGACTGGAACGACGAGCAGCGGATCGCCCTGCTGCGCAAGGCGTACGAGGCGCTGCCGGTCGGCGGCCGGGTCATGGTGTACGACGCCCTGATCGACGACGACCGCCGCGAGCCGGCGAACCTGCTGCTCAGCCTCAACATGCAGCTGGTCACCCCGGGCGGTGGCGAGTACACCGGGGCGGACTGCCAGCGTTGGATGCGCGAGGCCGGCTTCACCGAGACCTCGGTCCTGCCGTTGACCGACGCAGACTCGGCCGTGATCGGGCGCAAGACCGCCTTAACACGACCGGGATCCATCTGATCCCGCCACGAAGGAGAAACGATCCTGTGACAGCGAAACCCGATACCGGGCGCGCCGCGATCTCCCGGCGTCGCCTGCTGATGGGCACGGCCGCCGGGGCCGCGCTGGCCGGCCTGTCGGTGGCCGCACCGGCCACGGCCGCACCGGCGTCCACCTCCGGCACGACCCCGGTGGACATCGTCATCCACCCCGACAGCTTCACCGCACCGAGCCAGCTGCGCGGCGGCTCGGTCACCTTCCGGGTCAGCACCCCGGAGCCCGGTGGCCGGTCCCTGCTGCTGGTTCGACTCCGGTCGGGAGTGTCGGTGGACCGGTTCCTCACCGCGTTGGCGGCCACCTCGGCCTACACCCCGGCCGAGCGGGCCGCCGCCGAGCGCGAGATCATGGCCTGCGCCGAGAACCTCGGCGGCGCGGTCGTGACGCCGGACTCGCGGGTGTCGTTCACGCAGTTCCTGCTGCCGGGAACGTACCACCTGGTCAACTTCGACTACACCAGCGCCACCGCGGTGCCGCAGGTGAAGCCGCTGACGGTGACCCGGCTGGGCGCCCCGCGGTTCCCGGACGTGGACGACTACGTCCTGCACCGGGAGCGGAACGACAACGTCTCGTTCCTGCTGCCGAACCGGACCCTGGCGGCGACCGGTGAGCACCTGGTCGTCAACACCACCCGACACAACAACGAGGCGGTCCTGTCCCGGCTCGCGCCGGGCGCGACGGCGGAGGACGTGGCGGAGTACTTCGCGGCGATCAAGAACGGCCAGTGGCCGAGCGAGTCGCCGGTGACCACCATGCCGGTCGGCCTCGCTCCGCTCTCGGCGGGCCAGAAGGCCATCGTCCGCACCGAGCTGCCCCCCGGCGCGTACCTCCTCTACTCGTACGCGACCAACGCCGAGACCGGCTACCCGCGTGCGGTCGAGGGCCTGTACCGCATGGTCACGCTGGTCTGACCGACCCCCTGAGCACCATCGAGCAAGCGGCGCCGCCGGCTCCGGCGGCGCCGCCCGAAACCCGGAGGAATCGTGGATCTTCAACTGGCCGGCAAGCGCGCCCTGGTCACGGGTGGCACCCGCGGCATCGGACGCGCGATCGTCACCGCCCTGGCCGGGGCCGGCGCCTCGGTCGTCACCTGCTACCGCCACGACCGTGAGGCGGCCGAGAGCCTCGAGCGGGAGCTGAAGGCGACCGGCGGCAGGCACCAGGTGGTCCAGGCCGACCTGCGCGACCCGGCGGAGGTGACGCGCCTCGTCGAGGTCGCGAAGACCGAGCTGGGCGGGCTGGACATCGTGGTCAACAGCGCCGGGGTGGACAGCCACGCGCCGGCCGCCGAGGTGGCCCTCGACGAGTGGCGGCGGGTGCTGGACACCAACCTGACCGCGTTCCACCTGGTCACCCACGCCGCCCTGCCGCTGCTCGGCGCGGGCGCGTCGATCGTCAACGTCGGCGCCTCGGTGAGCACCCGGGGCCTGGCCGGGAAGGCGCACTACACCGCCAGCAAGGCCGCCATCAACGGCTGGATGCGGTCGGTGTGCAAGGAGGTCGGCCCGCGCGGCATCCGGATCAACGAGGTCTCCCCGGGCATCATCGAGACCGAGCCGGGCGCCGGCCTGCCGCCGGAGATGTACGAGCGGATCAAGTCCAACGCCGCGCTGCGTCGCCTGGGCACCTCGGAGGACGTGGCGAACGCCGTGCTCCTGCTGGCCAGCCCGCTGGCGGCGTACGTGACCGGGGCGACCCTGCACGTCGACGGCGGCATCTGATGGCCGCCCGGAAGGTGGCCGTCCTCGGACTGGGCGGCATGGGCGGCGGCATGGCGCACCGGCTGCTGGACAGCGGCGTCGAGCTGACCGTCTGGAACCGCACCGCGGCGAAGGCCGCCGGGCTGGTGGCGGCCGGCGCGCGGCAGGCGGAGTCGCCGGCCGAGGCGGTCGCCGACGCGGACGTGGTCCTGGTCAGCCTCGCCGACTCCGAGGCTGTCGAGCAGGTCCTCTTCGGCGCGGTGTGCCCGGCGGCCAAGCCGGGCACACCGATCATCGACACCTCCACGGTCTCCCCCACGTACGCCCGGGAGGCGGGCGAGCGGGCGGCGAGGGCGGGGGTGAAGCGGATCGAGGCGTGCGTGGTCGGCAACCCGCACCAGGCGCGCAACGGCGAGCTGCGGGTGCTGACCGCCGGCACCCAGGACGACCTGGCCGAGGTGGCCGACGTGCTGGCCCTGCTCGGCCCGCAGGTGGTCTACCTGGGTCCGCCCGGGATGGCCGCCACCATGAAGCTGGTCTTCAACGCCATGCTCGGTGCCCAGGTCGCCTCGATGGCCGAGGCGGTCGCCTACGGCGAGCGCTCCGGCCTGGACCGGGACATGCTGCTGATGGCGGTGGAGCGCAGCGGCTTCAGCTCCAAGGTGATGTCGTTCCGGGCCGCGCTGATGCGCGAGCGCAGGTACGAGCCGGCCGCCTTCCGGACCCGGCTGATGAACAAGGACCTCCGCCTCGCCCTCGCGGAGGCGGCCAAGGTGGGCGTGGACATGCCGGTCATCGAGCGGTCCGCGGTCACCTTCACCGAGGCGATCGACGCGGGCTACGGCGACCAGGACGCCGCCGCGGTGCACGAGATGCTCAGCCGTAACGACGCCTGACGGCGGTCTCCACCCCGGTGGGTTCGCGAATGCTCCATCCGGGCTTTAAGCGCCTTCGAGGCGCCGACGAAATCATTTCGCAGTACAGACCGGGATGCCTGGCCGAGCCTGATCGGCACTCCTGGCGATCAACCCTGCATCAGCCGAAAGGAGAGGACTGTGCACCGGACGCTCATTGTGGCCCGTATGAACCCGGCGGATGCCGCGTCGGTCGCCAACATTTTCGCCGAATCGGACGCCACCGAACTGCCCCACATGATCGGGGTGGACCGGCGGACGCTGTTCCGTTTCCACGACCTCTACTTCCACCTCGTGGAGGCGGACAAGTCCATCGACCGGGACCTCTACAAGGCGCGCAGCCACCCGCTCTACCAGGACATCCACGACAAGCTGGCGAAGTTCATCAGCCCGTACGACCCGGCCTGGGCGGAACCGAAGGACGCCATGGCCGAGCCCTTCTACACCTGGACGCCGGACAAATGACCGTCACCGGGGCCGGCACCGCAGGCCGAGAGGAGAAAACCGTGACCACCACGAGCGCCTTGAAGGTTTCGTGGAGCGACGTACAGCCGAACAGTCGGCGCGGCGGTGATGTCCGTATCATGCTCAGCCCGAAGACGGTGAAGTCGACGACCGGATTCGGCGGAATGCTCACGCTGGAGCCGGGCGAATTCGTGTGCGAGCACATTCACCCGTATTCCGAGGAGTCCATCTACGTGGTGAGCGGTCAGATCACCATGCGGATCGACACCGAGTACGTGGACCTCGGTCCGGGTGAGGCGTGCCTGGTGCCGATCAACGTCAAGCACCGGGTGGAGAACCGCGGCCAGGAGCCGGCCCAGGTGATCTTCCACCTCTGCCCGCTGGCGCCCCGCCCCGAGCTGGGGCACATCGACACCGAGTTCCTGCCCGGCCGGGAGAACGAGCCGGCGCCCCAGGTCGGAGGGCACCTGTGAGCACACCGCGCGTCGCGGTCACCGGCATCGGCGTGATGGCGCCCGGCGGCGTGGGCCGCCAGGCGTTCTGGGACATGATGACCGCCGGCCGGACCGCCACCCGACGCATCACCTTCTTCGACCCGTCGAACTTCCGCTGCCAGGTCGCCGCCGAGATCGACTTCGACCCGGCGAAGATGGGCCTGACCCCGCAGGAGGTCCGCCGGATGGACCGGGCCGCCCAGCTGGCCGTGCTGGCCACGCGGGAGGCGGTGGAGGACAGCGGGCTGACCCTGGACGACCTCAACCCGACCCGCACGGCGGTCACCGTCGGCAACGCGGTCGGCTGCACGATGGGCCTGGAGACCGAGTACACGGTCGTCTCAGACGGCGGTCGCAAGTGGATCGTCGACCACGAGTACGCCGTCCCGGAGATGTACGACTACTTCGCGCCCAGTTCGCTGGCGCGCGAGGTGGCCTGGGCGACCCGTGCCGAGGGCCCCGCGTCGGTGGTCTCCTCCGGCTGCACCTCCGGCATCGACGCCCTCGGCTACGCGGCCAACCTGATCCGGGAGGGCGCGGCGGACATCGTCATCGCCGGCTCGACGGACGCGCCCATCTCGCCGATCACGGTGGCCTGTTTCGACGCGATCCGGGCGACGTCGACCTTCAACGACAGCCCGGAGTCGGCCTGCCGACCGTTCGACGGCAACCGGCGCGGCCTGATCCTCGGTGAGGGCGCGGCGATGTTCGTCCTGGAGAGCACCGAGTCGGCCCGCCGCCGGGGCGCGCCGATCTACTGCGAGATCGCCGGCTACGCGACCCGGGCCAACGGCTTCCACATGACCGGCCTCAAGCCGGACGGGCGGGAGATGGCCGAGGCGATCCGGCTGAGCATGGCCCAGGCGAAGCTCAACCCGGAGGACATCGACTACGTCAACGCGCACGGCTCGGGCACCAAGCAGAACGACCGGCACGAGACCGCGGCGGTCAAGGCCAGCCTGGGCCAGCGGGCCTACGACGTGCCGATGAGCTCCATCAAGTCCATGGTCGGTCACTCGCTCGGCGCGATCGGCTCGATCGAGGTGGCCGCCTGCGCCCTGGCCGTCAAGCACAACGTGGTGCCCCCCACGGCCAACCTGACCACCAGGGACCCCGAGTGCGACCTGGACTACGTACCGAACATCGCGCGTGAGCACCGCACCGACGCCGCGCTCAGTGTGGGCAGCGGGTTCGGTGGCTTCCAGAGCGCGATCCTGGTCGTCGACCCCGAGGCGGTGCCGGCATGAAGACAGCGGTGGTGACCGGCCTGGGCGTCATGGCGCCCAACGGCATGGACACCGAGACCTACTGGTCGTCCATCCTGGACGGCAAGAGCGGCATCAACCGCATCCAGCGGTTCGACGCCCCGCGCTACCCGGTGAAGCTCGCGGGCGAGTTGGCCACCTTCGACCCGGCCGAGCACGTGCCGAGCCGACTGCTGGTGGAGACCTCGGCCATGAGCCACCTGGCGTTCGTGGCCGCCGAGATGGCGATCTCCGACGCCGAGGTCGACCTGACCCAGCTCCCCGAGTACGAGATCGGCGTGATCACGGCGAACGCCACCGGTGGCGTCGAGGTCGGCCAGCGGGAGCTGGAGAAGCTCTGGACGCAGGGCCCGGAGCACGTCAGCGCGTACATGTCGATCGCCTGGTTCTACGCGGCCACCACCGGGCAGCTCTCCATCCGGCACAAGCTGCGCGGGCACTGCGGCGTCGTGGTGTCCGAGCAGGCCGGCGGCCTGGACGCGATCGGCCACGGCCGGCGGGTGCTGCGGCAGAACCACCAGCTCGTCCTGGTCGGCGGCACCGAGTCGGCGATGTCGCCGGCCGGTGTGGTGGCCCAGATGCCCACCGGCAACCTGAGCCACAGCGACATCCCGGACGCGGCGTTCCTCCCGTTCGACGTGCGGGCGGGCGGCTACGTCCCGGGTGAGGGCGGCGCGATCCTGGTGGTCGAGGACGCCGAGACCGCCCGCCGGCGCGGCGCGCCGCGGATCTACGGGGAGATCGCCGGCTACGCGGCCACCTTCGACCCCCGTCCGGGCGGGGACCGCAAGCCGACGCTGGAGCAGGCGGCCCGGCTGGCACTGGCCGACGCGGGCGTCGAGCCCCACGACGTCGACGTGGTCTTCGCCGACGCGTACGGCGTGCCGGAGCTGGACCGGATCGAGGCCGCGGCGATCAGCGCGATCTTCGGCCCGAACAGCGTGCCGGTGACCGCGCCGAAGACGATGACCGGCCGGATCTACGCCGGTGCCGGTGCCCTCGACACAGTCGGCGCGCTGCTGTCCATCCGGGACGGCGTGATCCCGCCGACGATCAACGTCGACACCCTCGCCCCCGGCTGCGACATCGACCTCGTCCGGGAGCGCCCCCGAACCGCGCCGGTGCGCACCGCGCTGGTGCTCGGGCGCGGGCACGGCGGGTTCAACTCCGCCGTCGTCGTCCGTGCCACCTCGTAACGACACCCACAACCGACTGGAGGCACCTGCCATGCGTGAGATGACCCTGGACGACCTGACGCGCGTGATCCGCGCGACGGTGGGCGTGGACGACTCGGTCGACCTGACCGCCGACATCCACGACACCCTCTTCACCGACCTCGGCTACGACTCGCTGGCCCTGCTCGAGGTGGTCAGCCGGCTGGAGAAGGAGTTCCCGGCCTCGGTTCCCGAGGAGATGATCAGCGAGCTGCGCACCCCGCGTGAGCTGATCGAGTTCGTCAACGACCAGCTCGCCCCGGCGGCGTGACGATGGCCAAAAAGACAGAGTGCGCCGTCGTCATCGACGCGCCGATGGACCTGGTCTGGGACATGACCAACGACGTGCCGAACTGGCCGGACCTCTTCACCGAGTACGCCGCGGCGGAGGTGCTGGAGCGGGACGGGAACACCATCCGGTTCCGGCTGACCATGCACCCCGACGAGAACGGCCGGGTGAACACCTGGGTCTCCGAGCGGACCTCCGACGCGGCCACCCGGACCGTCCGGGCGCACCGGATCGAGACCGGCCCGTTCGACTTCATGAACATCTTCTGGGCGTACCGGGAGGTCGACGGCGGCGTGGAGATGCGCTGGGAGCAGGAGTTCCACGTCAAGGACGAGATGCCCTTCGACGACGACGCCATGGCCGCGCACCTGCTGAAGAACTCGGCCATCCAGATGGCGGCCATCAAGGAACGGATCGAGAAGGCCGCCGTCGCCCGCTCCTGAGCCGGCGCACCCCTTACCTGGAGGATTGATGGAACAGCTACTGGCCGGCAAGAACGCCCTGGTCACCGGCGGTACGCGCGGCATCGGCCGGGCGATCGTGCTGACCCTGGCGAAGGCCGGCGCGAACGTGGTGACCTGCTACCGCTCCGAGGGCGAGGCCGTGGAGAGCCTGGCCCGCGAGCTGAAGGACACCCCGGGGCAGCACCACCTGGTCCGCGCCGACGTCGGTGACGCGGACCAGATCGACCAGCTGCTGGCCGAGTGCAAGGTCCGCCTCGGCGGGCTGGACGTGGTGGTCAACAACGCCGGCGTGATCAGCCACATCGGCTACGACGACCTGTCGCTGGCCGACTGGCACGCGGTCGTCGACACCAACCTGACCGGCACCTTCCTGGTCATCCAGAAGGCCCTGCCGCTGATGGGCGAGGGCGCGTCCGTGGTCAACATCGGCTCCCGGGTGGCCAAGGTGGGCATCCCGATGCGGGCGCACTACACCGCCGCCAAGGCCGGCCTGGTGGGTCTGACCCGCTCGCTCTGCAAGGAGCTGGGCCGCCGGGGTATCCGGGTGAACCTGGTGGAGCCGGGTGTCATCGCGACCGAGGAGATGGCACGCCTCACCCCGGAGCAGCGGGCCGCCATGGAGGCCCGCTACGCGCAGCTCACCTCGCTCGGCCGGCTCGGCCACGTGGACGAGGTCGCCGAGGTCGTGCTCTTCCTCGCCAGTGACAAGTCCCGCTACGTCAGTGGCGCGCAAATCCCCGTCGACGGAGGTATCTGATCATGAGCAACCCCGTGTTCCGGGTCATGCTGCGGTTCGACATCAACCCTGGGATGGAGGCCGACTTCGAGCAGACCTGGCTCTCCATCGGCAGCGTCATCACCGACCACCCGGCCAACCTCGGGCAGTGGCTGATGAAGGACTCCCAGCAGGACTCGACCTACTACGTCATCAGCGACTGGGTGGACGAGCCGCGGTTCCGGGAGTTCGAGCACAGCGACGAGCACGTGGAGCACCGCAAGAAGCTGCACCCGTTCCGGCACGGCGGCGCGATGTTCACCATGAACGTCGTGTTCGCGCTGCCGGCCGGCGAGGCCGCGAAGGCCCTGCGGTGAGCAGCGCCGGTCGCGCCCGGGTGATGGTGTGGCACCGCGCGCCGGCCGACGACGCCGACGCGGTGGCCAAGGCGTACGACCAGATCAGCCGGCACCTGGAGGGGACGCCGGGGCTCATCGGCAACGAGCTGCTCCGGTCCACGAAGGACCCGCACCGCCTGGTGGTGCTCAGCGAGTGGGAGAGCCTGGAGGCGTTCCGGGTCTGGGAGGAGGGTGTCTCGCACCGCCCCTCCACCTCTCCCCTGCGGCAGTACCAGGACCGCGAGCAGGAGAACTTCTTCGAGGTCTTCGAGGTGTCGGCGGCGTTCTGAACGCCGTCGTACCGCCGGGCGGCCGGCGGGCCGCCCGCCACGAGGGCCGGACGACGACCGGGCGGGACGCCCGGCGATCCACCGGTGGCCGGAGGACGACCCTGACCAGGTCGTCCTCCGGCCACCGTCCGCCCGTTTCCGGCTCCCGCGACCGGGGAGCGCACGACAGGCCCAGGGATGGGCAGCGACGGACTTTGGAGGCCGTTCCATGACCGACACCCCGCTCCAGGTGGGCGCCGCCCCGAGCACCGGCACCCGGCTCGCCGGCGCGCCGGGCGGCCACCGGCACCACAGGACCGAGCGCCACCGGCTGCGACACGCGGGCAGCACCACGGGAGCCGGAACGGGGTCGTCGGCATGAAGGTCGAAAACCTGTACGTCGTCGGCACCGGGCGTCGCCTGTCCCCGGCGATGACGCTGGAGGAGGCCGAACGGGCCGGGCTCTGCGAGCGCCGGCTGGTCTGGCGTACCGAGATGCAGTCGGTCTGCGTGAGCGAGGGCGAGTCCGGTCCGGAGATGGCCGCGCACGCCGCGCGGACCGCGATCCGGCAGGCCGGGGCGCGGCCGGCGGAGATCGACCTGATCCTGCACGCCAACACCTGGTACCAGGGGCACGACATGTGGGCTCCCGCCTCGTACGTGCAGCGCGAGGCGGTGGGCAACTCCTGCCCGGCCATCGAGGTGCGGCAGATGTCCAACGGGGGTCTCTGCGCGCTGGAGCTGGCGGTGGGCTACCTGCTCGGCGACCCGACCCGGACCAGCGCGCTGGTCACCACCGGGGACCGGTTCTGCGCGCCCGGGTTCGACCGTTGGCGCAGCGACCCGGGCACCGTCTTCGGCGACGCCGGCACCGCCCTCGTCGTCTCCCGTCGGCCCGGGTTCGCCCGGCTGCGCAGCATCGTCACCGTCGCCGACTCCGGGCTGGAACAGATGCAGCGCGGGGTGGACCCGTTCGGTCCGGTCCCGTTCAGCGCCCGCGCCACGGTGGACGTGGAGTCGCTGCGGCAGGCATTCGTCCGGTCCAGCGGGCTCGACGGCATCCTCGACCGGATCGACCGGGGCCAGTCCGAGGCGATCGAACGGGCGCTGGCCGACGCCGAGGTGACCCTCGACGACATCGACTGGTTCGTCCTGCCGAACCTCGGGCGAGGCCGGCTCAACGCCCACTTCCTGCACAAGTTCAAGATCGACCCCGACCGGACCACCTGGTCCTGGGGACGCCAGGTCGGACACCTCGGGGCCGGCGACCAGATCGCCGGGCTGGGGCAGATCGCCGACTCCGGCGTCCTGCAACCCGGCCAGCGGTGCCTCCTCGCCGGCGTGGGCGCGGGATTCACCTGGTCGTGCGCCGTGGTCGAGATGCTCCGCAGGCCACCCACCGCCGGCCGCCCGGCCACGTCGGCCGGTCTCACCCGCACCGCGAGAAGGGGTTGAGAGAGACCATGAGCTCGACAGCCACACCGATCCCGCCCACCGAAAAGACCTTCCTCGGCCAGCCGCGCTGGTTCGGCACCCTCTTCGTCGTCGACATGTGGGAGCGCTTCAGCTTCTACGGCATGCTCGCCATCCTGGCGCTGTTCCTGGTCGCCAGCCCGGCCGACGGCGGCATGGGCATGTCCGAGGTGGACGCCGCCGCGCTCTTCGGCATGCACATGTCCCTGGTGTTCATGGCCGCCCTGCCGGGTGGCTGGCTCGCCGACCGGGTACTCGGCGCGCGGCGGGCCACCCTCTGGGGTGGCATCTTCATCACCGCCGGGCACATCTTCCTCTCCGTGCCCGCGGAGCCCACCCTCTACCTGGGGCTGGGCTGCATCATCGTCGGCACCGGCCTGGTCAAGCCGAGCATGGCGGCGATGGTCGGCGACATGTACCAGGGCCAGCCCGAGCGGCGGGAGGCGGCCTTCTCGCTGTTCTACATGAGCGTCCAGGTCAGTGCCCTGCTCGCCCCGCTGGTCACCGGCTTCGCCGCCGAGAAGATCAACTGGCACCTGGGCTTCGGGATCGCCGCGTTCGGCATGGTCGTCGGCCTGATCCAGTACGTGGTCGGGATGCGCGGTCTGGGCGACGTCGGCTCCCGCCCGTCGAACCCCGCCCCACCGGAGGTACGGGCCCGCGTCTGGCGGCGCTCGGCGATCTTCGGTGGGATCCCGGCGCTGCTCGCCGTCGTCGGGGTGGCCAGCGGGGTGGTCGCCCTCCAGCAGGTCCTGATGCTCCTCGGCCTGATGGTGCTCGGTGTGCCGATCGTCTACTGGATCCGGCTCAACCGCCGGCCGGAGATCGCGCCCTACCGGGTCCGGCTGCGGGCGTTCCTCTGGATGCTGATCGCCTCGGCGTTCTTCTGGATGCTCTACGCCCAGGGCCCCGCGCTGATGAACATCTTCGCCAAGGACTCGGTCGACCGGGACGTGTTCGGCTTCGAGGTGCCGGCGAGCTGGTTCCAGTCGGCCCAGCCGCTGTTCCTGCTGATGCTCGCCCCGGCCTTCGCCGCTCTCTGGGTGCGGCTGGGCTCCCGGGTGGCGGTACCGCCGAAGTTCGTCGCCGGCATGCTCCTCGGGGGCGTCTCCTTCGTGGTCATGGCGGTCGCCGCCTCGCTGGCCGAGAGCGGCCCGGTGTCCCCGCTGTGGCTGCTCACCGTCTACCTGATCGTCGTCTGCGGCGAGCTGGTCGTGGCGCCGGTCGGGCTCAGCCTGGCCGCCCAGGTCGCCCCGCCGGGCTTCTCCAGCCAGATGATCGGCCTGTTCTGGCTCTTCGCGGCGGTCGGCGCGGCCACCGGCGGCCAGCTCGCCGGGATCACCGCGGTGGTCTCCGACGCCACCTTCTACCTGGTGCTCGGCGGCGTCGGCCTCGTCGTGGCGGCGGCTCTGGCGTTCTCCGTCCGCTCGCTGACGCGACGCCTCGCCGACGAGCCCGTACCGGACCAGCCGGCGACGACGCCGTCGCCGGAGGGCGTGACCTCCCTGCACTGAGCGCGGTCCCGTTCGGGTTTGCCCGGTCCACCCCGGGGAAACCGATATGTAGGATGGCTATGGATATCGACCCACCGAGGCTGGGAGGCAGCTCGTGAGGACGCTGGTGGCAGTTCTGATCGGCCTCGTCGCCGGGTTCTTCGCCGGACTGGTGGTCGACCAGATCATCGGCGTCGTCGGCCTGCTCACCTCGGGCGACCCGGGCGGCTTCCGGTTCCTGCCGGTCGTCCTGGCCGCCGTCGGCGCGGTCGTCGCGGTCGTCGTCGACCGACAGCGGCAGCACCGGAGCGCGCCGCCCCGGCGCTGACCCCGCCGACGCACACACCTCCCGGGCGCCTCCCGTCACCGACGGGAGGCGCCCGTCGTCGTACCGGATCCGAAGCCGTACCGGACCCGATCCCCGTTGATCTCCAAGCGCGCTTCGAGCCGTCCTCCAAGCGGGGCTGCCAGGCTGGGCCAGCCACGATCCGGGAGGAGTCACTCGTGTACGACGAGACAACACCAGTACTGATCGTCGGGGGTGGGGTGGTGGGGCTCTCCACCTCCCTGTTCCTGTCCGCGCACGGCGTCCGGTCGGTCCTCGTCGAACGTCACCCGGGCACCGCCATCCACCCCCGCGCCTGGGGCTGGTACCCGCGCACGCTGGAGCTGTACCGCTCCGTCGGGCTGACCGACGCCATCTACGCCGAGAGCGCCGGCTTCGCCGGTCACGTCCTCAACGGCAAGGTCGAGTCGCTGACCGGCCGGGAGATCCACATGTCCCGGATCCCCGACGAGGAGGACGTCAGCGACATCAGCCCGATCGAGCGGCTGGTCTCGTTGCCGCAGGACCGGATCGAGCCGCTGGTGCTGGAGCGGGCCAACGACCTGGGCGCCGACATCCGCTTCGGCGTGGAGCTGGTCGACCTCGCCCGGGACGACGAGGGCGTCACCGCCACCGTCCAGGACCGGAAGACCGGGGCCCGCCGGACCGTCCGGGCCGAGTACCTGGTCGCCGCGGACGGCACGCACAGCCCGATCCGGGAGCGGCTCGGCATCCGACGGCACGGGCGCGGTGTGGTCCGCCACCAGATGAGCATCCTGTTCCGGGCCGACCTGACCGGCCCGCTCGCCGGCCGCCGGTTCGCCATCTGCCAGGTTGAGAACGACCAGGTGGAGGGCATCCTCGGGCACGACGACTCGCTGGGGCAGGGCACCCTGATCGTCACCTACCACCCGGAGGAGGGCGAGCGCCCGGAGGACTTCACCGACGAACGCTGCGTCGAGCTGGTCCGGGCCGCGGTGGGCGTACCGGACCTCGAGGTCGGACTGCGCAGCGTCATGCCGTGGGAGATGGGCGCGCTGGTCGCCGAACGGTTCACCGACGGGCGGATCTTCCTCGTCGGCGACGCCGCGCACGTGGTGCCGCCGGTCGGCGGGTACGGCGCGAACACCGGCATCCACGACGCGCACAACCTGGCCTGGAAGCTGCGCGCCGTGCTGACCGGTCAGGCCTCCCCCACGCTGCTGGCCACCTACGACGCCGAGCGCCACCCGGTCGGGGTGACCGTGATGACCCAGGCCGGACTCCGGCTGGCCACCCGGGGCGGGTTCGCCACCGGCGAGCAGAAGGCCGCCGTCCGGGACACCCTGATGGTGACCTTCGGCTACGTCTACGACTCGTCCGCGGTGGCCGCCGAACCGGGCGATGCCGTCCCCGCCGCCCCGCCCGGGCCGGGTGGGGTCCGTACCGCCGCCCTGGTCGACCCGCGCCAGCTCGGCGGCCGGCCCGGCACCCGCGCGCCGCACGTCTGGCTACGCCGCGACGGGGAACGGATCTCCACCCTGGACCTGTTCGGCCGGCGGCCGGTGCTGCTGCTCGGCTCGGCCGGCGAACCGTGGCGCGTCGCCGCGACGGCCGCCGCCAAGCGCCTCGGCGTGGACCTCGACATCCACCGGATCGGCGCGGACCTGGTCGAGGACGACCGGCCCTGGCACGACACGTACGGCGTCGCCCCGCAGGGGGCGGTGCTCGTCCGGCCGGACGGTTTCGTCTGCTGGCGTTCCCCGGCCGACGCCGAGGCCACCGAGTCCACCGTCGAACGGGTGCTGGGCGCCCTGCTGCACCGCTGACCCACCCCGCCCGCACCGCCTCTCGGCCAGCCACACCCGGCTGGGGTGGAAGCAGGGGCCCCTTGTTACCGCTTTTTGATGAGGAAGGGCCCCCTGCAACCACCTCAGCCCAGCCCAGCGCGACGCGACGGCGCAGCGCAACGCGGCGCGGCGCGGCGCGCAACCCAGCGCGGGGCAGCGCGACGTAGCGCAGCCGAGGAAGGCGGTGCAGCCGAGCTGAGCAGGAGGCGCGGCACAGCGCGGTGCCGCGCAGCGGGTGCGACGCAGTTCAGTAGTCCAGCAGTGCAGTAGTCCAGCAGTGCAGTAGTCCAGCAGTGCAGTAGTCCAGCAGTGCAGTTCGGTCGTACCGCATCGAACCGTCCGTCAGAGCTTCGCGGCCGTCAGCGTGCGCAGCGTCGGTGCCCGGCGCGCCCGCGCGGAGTACCGCCCAGAGGACACCACGCGCCTGTCAGAACCACCGCGCCCGGGAGGGAACCGTGAGCGAACCGCAGACCACCGTGGGTGAGGCACCCGTGGGGCGTACCGAACCCATAGCGATCATCGGACTCGCCTGTCGGCTGCCGAAGGCACCTGACCCGGGAGCCTTCTGGGAGTTGCTGCGCGACGGGGTCGAGGCCGTCGGCGAACCGCCGGCAGACCGGTGGCGGGACGTGGGCGAGCCGCCGGTGGACGTACGCCGGGCCGGTTTCCTCGACCGGGTCGACACCTTCGACGCGGCCTTCTTCGGGGTCAGCCCCCGGGAGGCCGCGGCGATGGACCCGCAGCAGCGGCTGATGCTGGAGCTGAGCTGGGAGGTAATGGAGGAGGCCCGGATCGTTCCCGCCACGGTACGGGACACCCGCACCGGGGTCTTCGTCGGCGCCATCTGGGACGACTACGCGACGCTGTCCTACCGGGGCGGCCCGGAGGCGGTCTCCCCGCACACGGTCACCGGGCTGCACCGCAGCATCCTCGCCAACCGGGTCTCGCACCACTTCGGCCTCACCGGGCCGAGTATGACCGTCGACACCGGGCAGTCCTCGTCGTTGGTGTCCGTGCAGCTGGCCTGCGAGAGCCTGCGGCGCGGCGAGTCCAGCCTGGCCATCGCGGCCGGGGTGAACCTGATCATGGCTCCGGAGAGCACCACCGGCATGGCCCGGACCGGAGCGCTCTCCCCCGACGGCCGCTGTCACACCTTCGACGCCCGCGCCAACGGCTACGTCCGGGGTGAGGGCGGCGCGGCCGTGCTGCTCAAGCCCCTGGCTCGGGCGCTGGCCGACGGCGACCGCGTGCACGCGGTCATCCTCGGCGGCGCGGTCAACAACGACGGGGTTGCCGAGGGGCTCACGGTACCCAGCCGGGTGGCGCAGGAGGAGGTGCTGCGGCTGGCGTACGCCGATGCCGGCGTCGACCCGCACGACGTGCAGTACGTCGAGCTGCACGGCACCGGCACCCGGGTCGGCGACCCGGTCGAGGCGGGCGCGCTGGGCCGGGTGCTCGGCGCGGGCCGCCCGGCCGACGCGCCGCTGCTGGTCGGCTCGGTCAAGACCAACGTCGGTCACCTGGAGGGCGCGGCCGGCGTCGTCGGCCTACTCAAGGCGGTGCTCGCCCTGCGTCACCGGCACCTGCCGGCCAGCCTGAACTTCACCACCCCCAACCCGGCCATCCCCCTGGACGACCTGCGGCTGCGGGTGCAGCAGCGGGCCGGCGACTGGCCCCGGCCGGACGCGCCCCTGCTCGCCGGGGTCTCCTCGTTCGGCATCGGTGGCACCAACTGCCACCTGGTGCTCGCCGCCGCCCCGGAGCAACCGGCCGGCAGGGAGCCGTCGGGAGGCGTGGCTGGTTGCAGGGGGCCCTTCCTACCGTCTGGTGATGAGGAGGGGGCCCCTGCAACCACCTGGCGCACCGCAACCACCTGGCGCACCGCAACCACCGGCGCGGAACGGGCGACCGGGGCAGCGGGCGGGACGGCGCGCGAAGCGGCGACCGGGGCGGCGGGCGAGGTGACCGGGTGGCCGCTCTCCGCTCGCGGGGAGGCCGCCCTGCGCGACCAGGCCGCCAACCTGGCCCGGCACCTCGACGCCCACCCCGACCTCGACCCGGCCGTGGTCGCGCACAGCCTGGCCACCACGCGGACCCGGTTCGACCACCGGGCCGTGGTGGTCGCCGGGGACATCGTCGAGGCGCGGACGGCGCTGACCGCGCTGGCCCAGGGGCTACCCGACGGCGGGCTGGTCACCGGCACCCGCACCCCGGGGAAGGTGGTCTTCGCGTTCCCCGGGCAGGGGTCGCAGTGGGTCGGCATGGCGCTGGGGCTGCTCGACACCCACCCCGTGTTCACCGCCCAGCTGCACCGCTGCGCCGAGGCGCTCGCCCCGTACACCGACTGGAACCTGATCGACGTCCTGCGTGGTGAGCCGGGCACCCCGCCGCTGGACCGGGTGGACGTGCTCCAGCCGGCGCTCTGGGCAATGATCATCTCGCTGGCGGAGACCTGGCGGGCGCACGGCGTCGAGCCGGACGCGGTGATCGGCCACAGCCAGGGCGAGATCGCCGCCGCGTACGTCGCCGGAGCCCTCACCCTCGACGACTCGGCACGGCTCGTCGCCCGTCGGGCCCAGGCGATCACCGCGATCGCCGGCACCGGCGGCATGGTCTCCATCCCCCTCCCGCCGGACCAGGTCGACCTGACCCCGTGGGCCGGGCGGCTGCACGTCGGCGCGCTGAACGGGCCGTACTCCACCGTGGTCTCCGGCGACCTGGACGCCCTCGACGAGATCACCGCCGCGCACGCGGAGCGGGGGATCACCTGCCGCCGGGTCAACATCGACTACGCCTCGCACACCCACCACGTGGAGCCGCTGCGCGAGCGATGGAACGAGATGCTCGGCGAGCTGCGGCCGACCGCCACGCGGATCCCGTTCTGGTCGACGGTGGCCGCCGGGCCGGTCGACGGCACCGCCCTGACCGCGGACTACTGGTACGGGAACCTGCGTAACCCGGTCCGCCTCGACGAGACCGTCCGGGCGCTGGCGGCGGCCGGGCACAACCACTTCGTCGAGCCCAGCCCGCACCCGGTGCTGACCGTCGGCATCCAGGACAGCCTGGACGCGAGCCACGTCGCCGGCACCACCACCGGCACCCTCAAACGCGGTGACGGCGGCCCGCGCCGGCTGCTGCTCTCGTTGGCCACCGTGCACACCCGCACCGAACGGACGCCGGTCCTCGCCGCCGATCCGGAGCACGTCCCGGACGGCGCGGTCGACCTGCCCACGTACCCGTTCCAGCGCCAGGCGTACTGGATCGCCGCCGGGCCGGTCCCGACGGGGCCCGCGCCGGGCGGTGCACCGCACCCGGTCCGGGACGCGGAGCCCGTCCGGGACTCCCGGCCCGGGCTGACCGGCACGCTGGCCGAACGGCTCGCCCTGCTGCCCGCGCCCGAGCAGTCCCGGCTGACGCTCGACCTGGTCCGCAAGAACGCCGCGGCGGTGCTCGGCCATGCCTCCGACGCCGCGATCGGGGTCGACCTCTCCTTCCGGGACCTGGGCTTCGACTCGGTGCTCTCGCTGGAGCTGCGCAACCGGCTCGCCGCGGCCACCGGGCTGCGGCTCGCCTCGGGCCTGCTGTTCAACCACCCGACCCCGGCCGCCCTCGCCGGGCACCTGCGCGACCACCTGGTCGGCGGCGGTGTCGACCCGGCGGCCACCCGGGCGGACGCGGACGCGGACGAGCCGATCGCGGTGGTGGCCATCGGCTGCCGCTACCCCGGCGACGTCCGCTCGTCGGAGGACCTGTGGCGGCTGGTCGCCGGGGGTGTCGACGCGATCGGCGAGTTACCCACCAACCGGGGCTGGGACCTCGAGGGGCTGTTCGACCCGGAGCCCGGCGTGCCCGGGAAGTCGTACGCCCGGCACGGTGGCTTCCTGCACCGGGCCGACGAGTTCGACGAGGAGTTCTTCGGGATCAGTCCGCGCGAGGCCGCCGCCATGGACCCGCAGCAGCGGTTGCTGCTGGAGACCTCGTGGGAGGCGTTCGAGCGGGCCGGCATCGACCCGACCGCGCTGCGCGGCAGCCGCACCGGCGTGTTCATGGGGCTGATGTCCCAGGAGTACGGACCACGCCTGTACGAGACGTCGGCCGGCTCCGACGGGTACCGGCTCACCGGCAGCACCGCCAGCGTCGCCTCCGGACGGATCTCGTACGTCTTCGGGTTCGAGGGCCCGGCGTTCACGGTGGACACCGCCTGCTCCTCGTCGCTGGTGGCGATCCACCTCGCGGTGCAGTCGCTGCGCCGGGGCGAGAGCGACCTGGCGGTCACGGGCGGAGCGTGCGTGATGTCCTCGCCCGGGATCTTCGTCGAGTTCAGCCGGCAGCGCGGTCTCGCGCCGGACGGGCGCTGCAAGGCGTTCGGGGCCGGGGCGGACGGCACCGGCTGGGCCGAGGGCGCCGGGGTGCTGCTGCTGGAGCGGCTCTCCGACGCCCGCCGCAACGGTCACCGGGTACTCGCGGTGATCCGGGGCAGCGCGATCAACTCCGACGGGGCCAGCAACGGGCTCACCGCCCCGAACGGCCCGTCCCAGGAACGGCTGATCTCCGACGCGCTGGCCGACGCCGGTCTCTCCCCCGCCGACGTGGACGCCGTCGAGGCGCACGGCACCGGCACCCAGCTCGGCGACCCGATCGAGGCCGGCGCGCTGCTCGCCACGTACGGGCAGGGCCGGCCGGCGGACCGGCCGCTGCGGCTGGGCTCGCTGAAGTCGAACATCGGGCACAGCCAGGCGGCGGCCGGTGTGGGTGGCGTGATCAAGATGATCGAGGCGCTCCGGCACGACCTGCTGCCGCCCACCCTGCACGCGGCCGAGCCGTCGCCGCACGTGGAGTGGTCGTCCGGCGCGGTCGCCCTGCTCACCGAGGCGGTGCCGTGGCCACGCGATGCGCGACCCCGCCGGGGCGCGGTCTCCTCGTTCGGCATCAGCGGCACCAACGCGCACGTGATCCTGGAGGAGGCCCCGGCCGACGCGGACGCCGCCCCGGCCGACGACGACGTCCCGCCGGTCATGGTGGGCGCGGTCGCCCTGCCACTGTCGGCGCGCGGCCCGGCCGCCCTGCGCGACCAGGCCGCCAACCTGGCCCGGCACCTCGACGCCCACCCGGACCTCGACCCGGCCGTGGTCGCGCACACCCTGGCCACCACCCGGGCGCGGTTCGACCACCGCGCGGTCGTCGTCGCCGCCGACCCGGACGCCACCCGCGAGGCGCTCACCGCCCTCGCCGAGGGACGGTCCGCGCCGAACCTGGTCACCGGCACCCCGACCGAGGGGAAGACCGTCTTCGTCTTCCCCGGGCAGGGGTCGCAGTGGGTCGGCATGGCGCTGGGGCTGCTCGACACCCACCCGGTGTTCACCGCCCAGCTGCACCGCTGCGCCGAGGCGCTCGCCCCGTACACCGACTGGAACCTGATCGACGTCCTGCGCGGTGAGCCGGACACCCCACCGCTGGACCGGGTGGACGTCATCCAGCCCGTCCTCTGGGCCATGATGATCTCCCTGGCGGAGACCTGGCGGGCGCACGGCGTCGAGCCGGACGCGGTGATCGGCCACAGCCAGGGCGAGATCGCCGCCGCGTACGTCGCCGGAGCGCTCACCCTCGACGACTCGGCCCGGGTCGTGGCGCGTCGGTCGCAGGCGATCACCGCGCTCGCCGGCACCGGGGGCATGGTCTCCGTGCCGCTGCCGGTGGAGCAGGTCGACCTGGCCCCGTGGGACGGGCGGATCCACGTCGCGGCGATCAACGGGCCGCACTCCACGGTGGTGGCCGGCGAGGCCGCCGCCCTCGACGACCTGGTCGCGAGCTTCCAGGCCCGGGACGTCAACGCCCGTCGGATCGACGTCGACTACGCCTCGCACACCCCGTTCGTGGAGCCGATCCGGGAGCAGGTGCACGAGCTGCTCGGCAAGATCCGGCCCCGGGCGTCGCGGATCCCGTTCTGGTCCACGTACACCGGCGGCCTGCTGGACACCACCGAGCTGGGCACCGGGTACTGGTTCCAGAACCTGCGCAACACGGTCCGGTTCGCCGAGACCGTCCGGGGGCTGGCCGCCGCCGGGCACACCCACTTCGTCGAGACCAGCCCGCACCCGGTGCTCACCATCGGCATCCAGGACACCCTGGACGCCGCCGACCACCCCGGTACCACCACCGGGACGCTGAAGCGCGGCGAGGGCACCGCCGCCCGGCTGCTGCTCTCGCTGGCCCACGTGCACACCCACACCGGGCACCGGCCCCGGCTGGTCGCCGACCCGGCGTACGTGCCGCGCGGCACGGTCGACCTGCCCACGTACCCGTTCCAGCCGCACCGGCACTGGCTCGCCGCGCCGAGCGGGGCGACTCCGGCCCGGGACGCCGGGCACCGGTTCCTCGAGGCCGAGATCGACCTGGCCGGCGACGCCGGGGTGCTGCTCTCCGGGCGGCTGTCCCGGCGTACGCATCCCTGGCTGGCCGACCACGCGGTACGCGACACCGTGCTGCTCCCCGGCACCGCCCTGGTCGACCTGGCGTCGTACGCCGCCGACCGGGCCGGCTGTGGCGTGGTCGACGACCTGGTCCTGGAGGCGCCACTGGTGCTGCCGGTCACCGGCGGGGTGGAGATCCAGGTGAGCGTCTCCCCCGGGGACGACCCGGAGCGGCGGACGCTGGCCGTCCACTCCCGACCCGCCGCCGACGGCACCGGGACCGACCGGACCTGGGTCCGCAACGCCACCGGCACGCTGGCCGGGGCGGAGCCGGGCGACGGGCCGCGCCTGGACGAGTGGCCCCCGGCTCGGGCGACGCCGTGGGACCTGACCGACGCCTACCCGCGGCTGGCCGACGCCGGCTACCGGTACGGGCCGACCTTCCGTGGCCTGCACCGGGCCTGGCGGGACGGCGACGACCTGTACGCCGAGGTACGGCTCGCCGACGACCACACCGTCACCGGCTTCCACATGCACCCGGCACTGCTCGACGCCGCGCTGCACCCGCTCGTGTTGAGCCTGCTGGACGGGGACACCCGGGGTGGCATCGCCCTGCCGTTCGCCTGGAGCGGCGTCCGGGTGCACGCCGTGGAGGCGACCGCGCTGCGGGTGCACGTCCGGCGCACCGGCGAACTGAGCGCGGCGCTGACCCTGACCGACGGGTCCGGGGCGCCGGTGGCCGAGGTGGAGTCCCTGACCCTGCAACCCGCCGCCCCCGCCCAACTCTCCGCTGCCGAGGCGCACCGCGACTCGCTGCTGGAGGTGGCCTGGACCGAGGTGACCGCGCCACCGACCACCGGCACCATCCGGCTGGCCGTGCTCGGCGAGAGCGACCTGGACGCGGTCGGCGCGACGGTCTATCCGGACCTCGCCGCACTGCTCGCCGCGGTCGAGGCCGGGGCACGGGTGCCGGACGTCGTGGTGGCCACCGCCGGGGCACCGGAACCGGAGATGGTGCCGGCGACCCACTCGGCGGTCACCGCCGCGCTGGACCTGCTCCAGCAGTGGCTGGCCAGCGACCGGCTGGACGCCTCGCGCCTGGTGCTGACCACGTTCCGGGCGGTCGCCGCCGACCCGGGCGAGCCGGTCCGGGACCCGGCGACCACGGCGGTGTGGGGGCTGCTGCGCACCGCGCAGACCGAGCACCCCGGCCGGTTCGTCCTGGTCGACCTGGACACCCCGTCACACCTGCGGGTGCCCGCCGCGGTCGCCACCGGCGAGCCCCAGGTGGCGGTCCGTGGGGACGCGCTGCGCGTACCCCGGCTGGCCCACGCCGGCACCGGGCAGACCCTGGCGGTGCCGGAGACGACCGACTGGCGGCTGGTGGCTGAACCGCGCGGCACCATCGACAACCTGGCCCTGGTCGGACCCGCGGGGACGGACCGCCCGTTGGCCGACGGGGAGGTCCGGGTCGCCGTCCGGGCCGCCGGCCTCAACTTCCGGGACGTGCTGATCTCCCTCGACATGTACCCGGGCGCGGCGACGATGGGCTGCGAGGCGGCCGGGGTGGTCGTCGAGGTCGGCGCCGGTGTGACGGACCTGGCCCCCGGCGACCGGGTGATGGGCCTTTTCCCCGGGGGGGCCTTCGGCCCGGTCGCGGTGGCCGACCACCGGCTGCTCACCCGCATCCCGGCGGGCTGGACCTTCGCGCTCGCCGCCAGCGGGCCGACGGTCTTCCTGACCGCCTGGTACGGCCTGGTCGACCTGGCCGACCTGCGCTCCGGCGAACGGGTGCTGATCCACGCCGCCACCGGCGGGGTGGGGATGGCGGCGGTGCAGGTCGCCCGGCACCTGGGCGCCGAGGTCTTCGCCACGGCCAGCCCGCCGAAATGGGACACGCTGGTGGAGGCGGGTTTCGACGACGCGCACATCGCCAACTCCCGCACCCTGGACTTCGAGCAGTGGTTCGCCGACGCCACCGGGCAGGAGGGCGTGGACGTGGTGCTCAACTCGCTGGCCGGCGAGTTCACCGACGCCTCGCTGCGGCTGCTGCGCCGGGGCGGGCGCTTCGTCGAGATGGGCAAGACCGACATCCGTCCCGCCGAGCGGGTCGCCGCCGACCACCCCGACGTGACGTACCGGTTCTTCGACCTGCTGACCGTGGATCCGGACCGGATCCGGGGGATGTTCGCCGCGCTGATGGACCTCTTCGACGCGGGCGTGCTGGAGCCGAGCCCGATCACCACCTGGCCGATCGACCGGGCCCCGGCGGCCTTCCGCCATCTCCAGCAGGCCCGGCACGTCGGCAAGCTGGTGCTGACCCTGCCCGGCGCGCTCGACCCCGAGGGGACCGTCCTGATCACCGGCGGCACCGGCACGCTGGGCCGGCTGCTGGCCCGGCACCTGGTCACCCGGCACTCCGTCCGGCACCTGCTGTTGACCGGCCGACGCGGCCGGGACGCGGACGGGGTGGCCGAGCTGGAGAAGGAGCTGGCCGAGCTGGGTGCGGAGGTGACCGTCGCGGCCTGTGACGTCGCCGACCGGGAGGCCCTGGCCCGGGTGCTGGACGCCGTGCCGGCGGCGCACCCGCTCACGGCGGTCGTGCACACCGCCGGCCTGCTCGACGACGCCACGGTCGAGGCACTCGCACCGGATCAGGTGGCCCGGGTCCTGCGCCCCAAGGTGGATGGTTCCTGGCACCTGCACGACCTGACCCGGGACCGGCCGCTGGACGCGTTCGTACTCTTCTCCTCGGTCGCCGGGACGATCGGGCTGGCCGGTCAGGGCAACTACGCCGCCGCGAACGCGTTCCTCGACGGGCTGGCGGCGCTACGCCGGTCCACCGGCCGCACCGCCACCTCGCTGGCCTGGGGCCTGTGGGCCGAGTCCAGCGGGATGACGGGGCACCTCGCCGAGGCCGACCTGGCCCGGATGAGCCGCGCCGGCGTCGCCGGCCTCTCCAACGAGGAGGGTCTCGCCCTGTTCGACCTGGCCGTCGCCCGCGACCAGGCCCATCTGGTGCCGGTCCGGCTGGACCGGGCCGCGCTGCGCGGCCGGACGGACCGGGACACCGTGCCCGGGATGTTCCGTGACCTCGTCCCGCCGCCCGGACGGCGGGTCGTCGAGCGGGTGACGCGGGGCACCGGGTCGGCCTCCTCCTGGGCCGACCAGCTCGCCCAACTGCCGCAGGAGCGCCGGCACGACGCCCTGGTCCGGCTGCTGAGCACCGAGGTCGCCTCGGTGCTGGGCCGCAACGGCGGGATCGACCACGGGCAGACGTTCCGCGACCTCGGCTTCGATTCGCTCGCCTCGGTGGAGCTGCGCAACCGGCTCCGGACCGCCACCGGCCTCCGGCTGAGCGCCGGGGTGGTCTTCGAGTACCCCCGGGTGGGCGAGCTGGCGGAGGTCCTGCTCGACCAGGTGCTGGCGGCGGGGAAGGCGTAAGCCGGTGACGGCGGCACCGCCGCGCCGGGCCGGACGATGACGTCCGGTCCGCCGGCGGTGCCGCCGCCCCGGCAGCGCCGGCACCCGCCGCCCGGTGCGGCAGGGCGACCCCGCCGGTGTCGTGCCCGCACGGCCGACGGTCGGACACCCGGTCCCGGCGCACCGCTGACACGAAGAGACCGCCCGGGTGCCCGGTGCCGCGCACAGCGCGCGGCACCGGGCACCCGGGCGGTCCGACATCGCGAGCCCGAGGGCCCCATGGCAGCTCGGTCCCGGGGTGGGTCACCGCCCACCGGCCGGTCCCGGTCGACCGGCCCCGGGTGGGGGCGCGGTCACTGCCGAGACGTCCTACTGCACCGCGCCGACCTGCCGGTGCTCCAGCCGCCGCTGCCGGGGGATGGACATCGCCAGGCACTCCAGCCCGATGGGCGGCGGACCGGCCTCGCTGAGGCTCGGGTCGCCTTCGAGGATGGCCCGGTGCAGGCGTTGCAGGTCACCCGAGGGGTCCACCCCCAGCTCGGCCACCAGAGCCTTGCGGGCCCCCTGGTAGACACCGAGCGCCTCGGAGCGGCGCCCGGCACGGTAGAGCGCGAGCATCAGCTTGGCCTGGAAGCCCTCGTGGGTGGGCTGCCGCGCGGAGAGTCCGACCAACTCGCTGAGGAGTTCGTGGTGACGCCCCAGCAGCAGGTCCGCCTCGATGCGCAGTTCCAGGGCGCTCTTGCTCATCTCCTCCAGCCGCAGCACCTCCACCTGGAGGATGGGCCCCGGCGTGACGTCCACCAGCGCTGGTCCCCGCCAGAGCGCCAGAGCGTCCCGGAGGATCCGGGCCGCGGCCTCCGTACGACCAGATTCCAGTGCGGCGCGCCCCTGCGCCACCAGTTGTTCGAAGCGCAGCGAGTCGAGTGCCTCCGGCGCGAGCGAGAGCATGTAACCACCGGCGAACGTCCGCAACTCGGACGTGGGCGCGGAGTCCGGCCCGGTGCCGCCGGGCTGGGGGGGTGAGCGCCCGCTGCAGGTGTTTGCGGAGTTGGTAGACGTACGTCTGGAGCGTGGTGGTGACGCTGGTGGGCGGACTGTTCTCCCACAGCTCTTCGATGATCTGTTCGTTACGGACGACGCGATTGGCACAAATAGCGAGAAGCGCAAGCACCCGACGCGGTTTTGGCGCCGTTGGCGTCATATCCATCTGACCGACATGAACCGACAAGGGACCGAGCACGTTGATCTGCAATGCTGTCACATCCTTCTCTACGCCCTTGGGCCCCGACCCAGATAATGTCAGCGCAATTCCTGAACGCATTCAGGATCACTTTTCCGCCAGGAGAATCCAGTTGCCACACAGGAATGACGGATTGATGAGCATGACAATAAGTGGATCGTGCGTTACTAGCCGTAACGCAGGGCACCGATACGCACAGTGGAATTCGCAGCGACGGGGCGCCCCCCAGCTGCCGCGCCTTACCATCATTACTCAATGAGACATGGAGGTAACTCAAGGTGACACTAAGCAGCCCCCCAGCTCCGACGGTCAACCAATGACTGAATCATCGATTGTCGGATCAAATATTTACCAGTGCGGCAACACCGGTCCCCCTGATCGACTAATCGATGCATGCCTCTGTTCATCACTATGCCCCATTGCAGGTTGCCGCACAAGCAGGCACAGAAACCAAGAAGCTTTCGAGCCGGCTTCGAGGCACCCGTGCATTGTTGGGGCTGGCTTCACAGGATGTAGTGAAATTGTGCGCCGCCACCCGGGCCGCAGCAACCTCAATTACACATGTCGGCGGGGCGGCGAAGCCATCACGAATCCCTCACCGAGGGGGCGTTTGCGCTGATCATGACGGCACGCCGGGAGTCGCACCGGAGGGGCCCGGCACCCCGGGGCGGGCCACCCGCTCCACCGGCGACGAGCGACCGGTCCGATCCTGGGCGTATACGATCGGTAGCGTTCGATCCTGACGGTCAGGGCCCACAGGCCATGTATCGGGAAGGTAAAGCTGTCAGCTGGCTGACACTGGACAGCACTCCACTCCCCCGGAAACCCGCCACCCGCACCGGCATACCGCCCGGTAACCTCGGCTACGGCCTTCCGGGAACCTGGAAAGAACCAGCAGTAGCCGGGTCGGACCACCCAAAACGTGCATCCAAGAACATACGAGGCGGAGAAGGCGGGGCCGCTCCGGTTGACCGACCCAGCCTCCTCCTTTCCGCTCCCGTCACCCCGGCGGACGAGTGGCACCCGGGGCCCGCCGGGCCGGTGGGACGCACCGTCGGCCCCGGGCCGGGTCAGCCGACCGGGGAACCACCATCTGCCTGAAAGCAGGAACAGACATGCCGGAGCGCTCACTCCAGAAATGGGCATTCCTGGAAGCCCCCTGGGCGCTTTCTGGATGAGCGGGGGTCAGCGGAACGTCAGCGGTCGAACACGGATCCGGACGGAGAGTGGGAAGAGCGCAACGGCCGGCTCGGCACCGGCCGTCCAACCTGGAGCCGATCCCGGACACAACGATGCGCCACCGCCGCCGACCGTCACGCGGCGCGGCGGATTTGTCGTCTGAATTGAATTGTCCGAACGCGACGGCGGCCACGGTCGGCAGCGCGGTGGTCACAGGAGCCGGCGCTGCTGGTCCAGTTGTGAGGCGAAGAAGGCACTGGCCGCCGTCAGTATCTCGTTCACCCGGCGGAGTTCGGCGTTCTCTGCCCGGAGTCGTTGCAGCTCCTCCGCCTCGGTCTCCGACAGACGCTCGGCGCGGGGGTCGGGCCGCTCACCGCGTTCGATCTCGTCCTGACGAATCCAGGTCCGCAGCGCCTCGGGGTGAACGTCGAGGTCCCAGGCGAGCTGCACGATGGGGGGCCGCGGATCGGAGCCCCGCCACCGCTCCACCGCGCGGATCCGCAGCTCGTCCGGATACTTCTTGGGCGGTGCCATGAGCATCCCCTCCCTCTCGTACTTCCCGCGGCTCCGCACCGCGCCCGCCTGCAGACCCCGTGAGCGGTCCAACCGTCACCGGCTGGACCGCCTGCGACGCGGATCATCCGGTGAACCGCGTGCGACTGACCGACCATGTGCTGTGAAGCCCTCCGGCCGTGACCCGCAGGTCACGGCCGGCCCGACGGCGACCGGCCGCCGGCTCCGCCGTGGGCCCCGGAGGGCCCACGGCGGTCGTCGTCGTCAGACCCTGACGTCCTCCCGTTCCTCCTCACGGACCTCCTCACGGACCTCCTGGTGGGCGGCACCGCTGTGCTCGAGGGCGACCCGGGGCAGCACCCGCTGCAGGAAGCGGGGCAGCCACCATGCCTTCCGGCCGAAGATCTGCATCACGGCGGGCAGGATCAGACAGCCGATGAGCAGCGCGTCGGCGAGGATCGCGACTGCCAGTCCGAGCCCGAACTGCTGGAGCATGCGGGTCGGGCTGAGCATGAAGGCGGCGAAGACCACCACCATGATCGCGCCGGCTGCGGTCACCACCTTCCCGGTGGTCGCGATACCCTCGCGGACCGCCTCCGTCGGGTCCTTGCTCCGCTCCCACTCCTCGTGCATGCGGGAGAGGAGGAAGACCTGGTAGTCCATGGAGAGACCGAACGCCACCGCGAAGATCATGACCGGCACGTACGCCTCGATCGGACCCTGCTCGACGCCGAGCCGCCCGTCCTGGAAGACCAGGGTCATGATGCCCAGCGCCACGCCCACGCTGAGGACGTTGAGCACCGCGGCGACGAGCGGGATCAGCAGCGACCGGAAGACCAGGATGAGCAGGAGCGTGGAGAGACCGACCACGACCAGCACGAAGATCGGCATCTTCGCGGCCACCGCCTCGGAGAAGTCGACCGTGGCGGCCGTGCTGCCACCGATCAGGTACGTGGCACCGGTCTCCTCCGCCACCGGCGGCAGGACGGTCTCCCGCAGCCGGTCGACCAGGTCCATGGTCTCCTGGTCCTGCGGCTTCGAGTCGGGCAGCACGATGATCAGCGACAGGTTCTCGCCGATCGTGTTCGGCGGGACGGCGGTGGCCACGCCCTCGGTCGCGGCGATGGCGGCCTGGGCCCGGGTCGCGTCCTCCGGGCTGCCGTCGGCCAGGACGATCAGCGGCCCGTTGAAGCCCGGCCCGAAGCCCTCGGCCAGCAGGTCGTACGCCTGGCGGCTGTGGGTCGACTCCGGGTCGTTGCCCGCGTCGGCGAAGCCCAGGTTCATGTTGATCACCGGAACGGCGAGGGCCACCAGGATGCCCAGCGGCACCAGCGCGTTCAACCAGCGGTACTTCTGCACCCAGGTCACCCAGCGACGCCACTGCGTGCCCTCGGTCGCCTTGCCCTTGGCCAGCCGCTTCTGCACGCCCTTCTCGATCCGGCCACCCACGATGGACAGCAGTGCGGGGAGCAGGGTGAGCGAGGAGAGCATGGTGACCAGGACGGTCATCGCGACGGCCACCGCGACACCCTGGAGGGAGCCGAGACCGAGCACCATCAGGCCGATCAGGGCCAGGATGACCGTGCAGCCGGCGAAGAAGACCGTCCGGCCGGCGGTGTCCTGGGCGTTGATCGCGGCCTGCCGCCGCGGAACACCCTTGAGCAGCTCCGAGCGGTACCGGGAGAAGATCAGCAGCGCGTAGTCGATACCGACGCCCAGGCCGACCAGCATCATCAGCGGCGCGGTGAAGTCGGCGATGGTCGCGACGTGCGAGGCCAGCCCGATCAGGCCGATCGCGGAACCCACGGCGAAGATGGCGATGACCAGCGGAAGGCTGGCCGCCACGATCGAGCCGAACAGGATCACCATGATGACGAGCGCGGCGAGCATGCCGGCGAACTCGGCACCGCCACCGCCGCCCTCCTGTGCCGCGCGGACCGGCGCCCCACCGAGTTCGACCCGGAGCCCTTCGCCCTCGGCTGCGTCGGCGGTGTCAATGATCTTTCGGACGTCGTCGGCCGGCACCTCGGCGGACTGGCCGTCCAGCGCGACGGTGGCGTAACCGATGGTGCCCTGCTCCGAGATGCCGAATCCCTCGTACGGGCTCTGTACGCCGGCGACGTGGGGCAGGGTCTTGACCTTGGCGAGCATCCCCTCCACCCGCCCCTGGGTGGCCGGGTCACGCAGGCCGGCCTCGCGCTCCAGGACGATCTGGATCGACTCCCCGGACTGCACCGGGGCCCGCTCCTCGAGCAGGTCGAGGGACTTCTGGGAATCGGTGCCCGGCAGGGAGAAGTCGTTGCGGTAGTCACTGCCGACGGCCTGGGCGGCGACGGTGACGCCGGCCAGCACGAGCACCCAGAGCGCCACAGCGATCCAGCGACGCCGGTACGCCCAGCCGCCCAGCCGTTCGAAGACACTCGGGCGCCGTGTCGGCGTGACCGCGGCGGTTGATCTGGTCATCTGTGCTCGACCTCCTGAGACTCACGGCTCAGATAGATAGCTTGTCTACTTGTAGATACGCCACCTTAACAGCGGGACCGGTAGCCGTACTATGGCTCCGGTCGTGCCAGGTGCCACATTTCAGCCATCCCAGGCTCGAAACCCGGGGCGACCCGGACGCAGGAATCGCACGCCTCAGGGTCACCGGCTTCCGACCGCTTCCGACCCTCACCTGGGCCGAATCACCGTTCCCGGTGCCCTGCCCTGACCTGGCGCGTCCGGCCGCCCCCACCCCGGATCAGGGTGAACCCTGCGTTCCCCCTGGACTTGTCAGGGACAGGTGGACGCCCGCGCGGATACCCAGCCACGCTACGGATGTACCAACCCCTTGAGACCCCAGAGGTGATTGCCATGCGCCCGCTCCGGCGAGTGCTGATCGCCGCCACGGTCGCCGTCGTGCTCCTCTGCGCGGCCGGCGTGGCGGGCGTGGTCTGGACGTTCAACTCCAGGACCGTCTCCACTGCTGGCAGTGTCGAGTTCGTCCACGCGCTGCCGGTGCCGCCGCTGGCGCCGTCCACCGTGGATGGCGAGGGCCGGCGGGTCTTCGAGCTGCGGGCGCGGGCCGGTCGGCACGACTTCGGCGACCGCACCGCCGACACCTGGGGCTTCAACGGGGCGTACCTGGGTCCGACCCTGCGCGCCTCCCGCGGAGAACAGGTCCTGGTGAACGTCCACAACGAACTCGACGAAGAGACGACCGTGCACTGGCACGGAATGCACCTACCGGCCCGAATGGACGGTGGCCCGCACCAGATGGTGCCGGCCGGCACGAGCTGGCATCCCACCTGGACGGTCGACCAGCCGGCCGCGACGCTCTGGTACCACCCGCACCCGCACGGCGAGACCGCCCGGCACGTCTACCGGGGACTCGCCGGAATGTTCATCGTCGACGACCCGGCGACCTCGGTCGCGCAGCTGCCCAACCGGTACGGCGTGGACGACGTGCCGGTCATCGTGCAGGACAAGCGGTTCTCCGGGAACGGAAACCTCCGGGAAAGCGGTCCACTGTTCAGCAGCGTCGGCCTGCTCGGCGACACGATCGTGGTCAACGGAGCGACCGCGCCGTACCTGGACGTCACCACAGAACGGGTCCGGCTCCGGGTGCTCAACGCCTCCAACGCGCGGGTCTTCGATTTCGGGTTCGCCGACGACCGCGAGTTCGCCCTGGTCGGCACGGACGGCGGCCTGCTCGGTCAGCCGTACCGGATGAAGCGGGTCATGCTCTCCCCCGGCGAGCGTGCGGAGATCGTGGTCGACGTCCGTCCGGGCGAGCGGACGGTCCTGCGCAGCTTCCCGCCCGACCTCGGGGCGGACACCTGGACCGAGCGGTTGAACGGCGGCGAGGACACCTTCGACGTCCTTCAGCTACGCGCCGCGGACCGGCTCGAGGAGCGTCCGGAGCTGCCGTCCCGGCTGGTCGACACGCCTCGGCTCGACCCCCGGGAGGCCGCCGAGACCCGGCAGTTCACCCTGAGCGGCACCCGGATCAACGGCGACCGGATGGACATGGACCGGATCGACCTCACGGTCACCAAGGGCACGACCGAGGTGTGGGAGGTGACGAGCCAAGAGGCGCTCCAGCACAACTTCCACATCCACGACGTCCAGTTCCAGGTGATCGACGTCGACGGGGCCCCGCCACCGCCGCACCTGAGCGGCTGGAAGGACACGGTGTACCTGCGCCCGAACACACCGGTCCGGCTCATCGCCCGGTTCGCCGACCACGCCGACCCGGACATGCCGTACATGTACCACTGCCACATCCTGTACCACGAGGACGAGGGGATGATGGGGCAGTTCGTGGTGGTCGAGCCGGGGCAGAAGGCCGGTACGCCGGGCGGTGACCACGGTGGCGGGCACGGCGGTGGACACCGGGGACACGGCTGACCCCACCGGCACGGCGAGCGCCCGGGCGCCGGCTCCCTCACCGGGGCCGGCGCCGGTCGTCGGCGTACCGGCCGGGTGGTCCGCGCCGGGTCGCGGCCGGGGTCAGGGGCCCGGCGGGATGTTGTGGTTGCGGTGGAAGATGTTCTCCGGGTCGTAGATCCGCTTGAGGGCGGCCAGCCGCCCCAGGTCGGCCGGTCGGTACGCCGCCATGGTCCGGCTCGGGTCGCTGAGGAAGTTGAGCAGTACCCCGCGGGTGGCGTACGGACGCAGCCGGCGGGCGAAGGCCGCCATGTGCCCCCGCGCGACGGACAGTTGGGCGGCGTGCAGCCGAGGTGCGACCGCGATCAGCGCGTACGTCGCGTCCCGGTGGCCGGACGGTCCGCCCTCGGCCGACGGCCGGGCCAACGCCCCGCCCACGTGCCGCAGCTCGATGACCGAGATCGGAGAGCGGCTCGCCCCCGAACCGCCGATCTCGGCGAGCAGCACGTCGATCAGTTCGTCACTCATCGCCCGGAACAGGTCGGTGTGTTCCCGGACGATCTGCGGTCCGGGTTGCGGGTCGTCCAGGGCGGAGGTCTGCGGCCAGGTCATCGGTCCGTACCCGCCGAGCAGGGGTGGGCCAGCCACGGCCAGCAGGGGGGCCAGTGCCCGCCGCCCCCGGGCCACCGGACCGGTGTGGCAGACACGCAGCGCCACCACCGTTCGTCCGCGCAGTGGCCCCGGAACAGCCGGCCCGTCCGGCAGCCGCAGCAGGGTGAGCGCGGTGGTCAGCTCGTCGGGCAGGTCGGCGGCGTGGTCCCGGTGGCAGGCGAGGATCGCGCCGGCCCGTTCCCCCGGGAAGTACGCCACCCCACCGAAGACCTCACCGACCGGGTAGAGGCGGAGCAGGAGTTCGGTGACGACGCCGAAGTTGCCGCCACCGCCGCGCAACGCCCACCACAGGTCGACGTCGTCGTCCGGGCCGGCGACCAGTCGGGTGCCGGCGGCGGTCACCACCTCGGCGCGGAGCAGGCTGTCGGCGGCGAACCCGTGCCGGCGGGACAGCCAGCCGACCCCGCCGCCCAGGGTGTAGCCGGCGACCCCCAGCGCGGACGAGGAGCCGGAGATGGGGGCCAGTCCGAACCGGGCGGCGGCAGCCACCACGTCCCCCCACCGGGCACCGCCGCCGACCCGGGCGGTGGCCCGGACCGGGTCGATGTCGACGTACGTCATCCGGGACAGGTTGAGCAGCACGCCGTCGTCGGTGGGGCGCACCGTGCCGTGTCCGGTGGCCTGCACGCCGACCGGTACGTCGAACTCGCGCGCGGTGATGACGGCCCGCGCCACGTCGGCAGCGTCGGCCACCTCGGCGACCAGGAGCGGCTGCTGGTCGAGGTCCCGCCGCCAGGCCAACCGACCGGCGTCGTAACCGACCGCGCCGGGCAGGTGGAGACGGCCGTCGAACTGGTGGCGCAGCCGCCGGGCGACGGCCTCCGGACTGCGGGGGCCGGGGTAGCCGTCCGGCAGGCCGCCGAGCAACCGGTCGATCCCGGTCGGCGGCAGGTGGAGTCCGCCTTCCTGGACGATCGCGGCCGGAAGGTGCCCGTCGACCGCCCCCGCGTCCTCCCCGGGCCACGGGAAGCACCCTGCGGCGGAGCGCATGGCACGGCTGCAGGGGAACACGAGTTCCGCCCCCATTCGGCCGGTCCTGCGTCGCTTCATCGGCGCACTCCTCATCCACCGCACCTTGCGTCACCAGATCATGACAGAAGGTGAGAGGGATAGGAATCGCGAGTCACTGGAGTCTGTGTCGACGCCCACCACAGAAAGGTGCCGCGGGACGGGTGTCGGCACCATCCCGCGACCCCGTCAGCAGGTGAATCGCACCTCACACCGGTGAAAGGGGTGACCCGCCCCGGCGGTGGCTACATTTGGTGCCATGACTCGCGGTGCACGGGCCGGGCGACGCGTTGCGTTTCGCCGCCGACGCCCAGCAGGAGAGCCGGACCCCGGCGATGGACCTGTACATCATGGGTGGGCAGCCGATCCGGGAACCGGTGGCGCAGTACGGTCCGTTCGTGATGAACACCCGCGACGAGCTCATCCAGGCGGTCGAGGACTTCCAGGCCGGCCGGCTCGGGGTGATTCCCACCGAGCGGCTGCCGCACACCGACGGGTCGCGGCCCTGATGCGGCCCTGACCCGACGACGGGCGCTACCGGTCGCGGCCGGTGGCGCCCGTACCGTTCTCCCGTCCGCCGTCAGGAGACAGCGAAGATCCCGGCGACCCCGAGGATCACCATCAGCAGCACCGCGACCAGCGCCCCCCGCTCACTCTCCACCGCCTGGGGGTGCTGTTCGGGCTGGGCGTTCGGCGTCTCGACCGGCATGGTGCGTGTCCTCCTCGATGTCCGAATGCGCGTGGGCGTGGCCGGCGGCGGGCGAGGATCGCCCACGCCGTGCGGGCCAACGGTGCTCGTCCTACCGTGAGGGCAACGTCGACCCCGGGAGGCTGGAACGTGACCGTGCGGGAGTGGTTCCTGACCACGGGGGAACGCGCCAACCAGGTCTCAGGGTTACCCGTCTGGACCGACGGAAACCTTGCCGAGCCGTTGATTCACGGTGCGGCGTACTTCGATCGGCTGGTCGAGGAGGTCGAGGCGCTCGGGACCGGCGACCACCTCTTCTTCACGGACTGGCGGGGCGATCCGGACGAGCGGATGCGGCCGGACGGCCCCACGGTGGCCCAGCTCTTCGCCCAGGCCGCACAGCGGGGCGTGGTGGTCAAGGGCCTCGTCTGGCGCTCCCACCTCGACGTGCTGGCCTACAGCGAGAAGGAGAACCGCAGCCTCAGCGAGGCGATCTCCGCCGCCGGGGGTGAGGTGCTCCTCGACCAGCGGGTCCGCCGGGGCGGGTCGCACCACCAGAAACTGGTGGTGCTGCGTCACCCGGGTCGACCGGAGCGCGACGTGGCGTTCGTCGGGGGGATCGACCTCTGCCACAGCCGCCGGGACGACGCCGCGCACCGCGGCGACCCGCAGGGGGTCCAGATGTCGGCCCGCTACGGTCCGCGTCCGCCCTGGCACGACGTGCAGCTGGCGGTGCGGGGGCCGGTGGTCGGCGCGCTGGACACCGTCTTCCGCGAACGCTGGACCGACCCGATGCCGCTGGACTCGGAGAACCCGCTGGCCTATCTGCGGGACCGGCTGCGCCGGGCCGACCTGCGCCCGGATCCGCTGCCCGCCCAGCCCCCGGACCCGGCCCCCTGCGGTCCGCACCACGTGCAGGTGCTGCGCACCTATCCCGCGGTACGCCCCCGTTACTCCTTCGCCCCCGACGGCGAACGCACGGTGGCCCGCGGCTACACCAAGGCGATACGCCGGGCTCGCCGACTGATCTACCTGGAGGACCAGTACCTCTGGTCGAGGGAGATCGCCGAGCTGTTCGCGGAAGCGCTGCGGGCCAACCCCGACCTGCACCTGATCGCCGTGGTTCCCCGCTACCCGGACGTGGACGGACGACTGGCGCTGCCACCCAACACGGTCGGGCGGGAACAGGCGCTGTCGCTCTGCGAGGAGGCCGCCGCCGACCGGGTGCACGTCTTCGACGTGGAGAACCACGAGGGCAGCCCGGTCTACGTGCACGCCAAGGTGTGCGTGGTCGACGACGTGTGGGCCAGCGTGGGCAGCGACAACTTCAACCGCCGTTCCTGGACCCACGACAGCGAACTCTCCTGTGCCGTGCTGGACGGGACCCGGGACGAACGTGCCCCGGCCGACCCGGCCGGCCTCGGCGACGGGGCCCGCCACTTCGCCCGGGAACTGCGGCTGCGTCTGCTGCGCGAGCACCTGGACCGGCCCGAGGACGGCAGCGGCGACACCGACCTGTTGGACCCGGCGGACACGGTGGTCGCGGTCAACGCCGCCGCCGACGCGCTCCAGCGGTGGTACGCCTCGGGCCGGGTCGGCCCCCGGCCGCCGGGACGGCTCCGGCCGCACCGGCCGGAGCGGCTGCCCTGGTACACCCGGCTCTGGGCGCTGCCGGCGTACCGACTGGTCTACGACCCGGACGGCCGTCCGCTGCGAGCCCGCATCGCCGGAACCTGGTAAGCCCGCCCGTCCCTCTCGAACGGAGCCGCCCACGCGGTTCGTGGCCCGTGGCTCGGCACCAGAAGTGGTCTACGACACGCCCGGCGCGACATGTCGCCCTAGGCGCGTCACCCGACCCTCCGCAGCTCACCGAGCGTCACGACCGCCGACCTCTGCGCAACGGTTCGCCCCGTCGTGCGCGGCGCAGGGTGACGAGTGGTGACACCCGTAGCACTCCCGACGGCCCAACGCTCACCGGCTAGGCGGTTTGCGGGGGCTACTGCAAATATGAGGCTTAAGTACATCGTACTTTCGGCTAGCTTTCGCCAGCACGATCAGGCTAAGGTAAATCCCGAACGGCCCAACTGAAGCTAAACCAAAAAGCCTTACGTCTTTATCTGCGGACGAGGTGCAGGGAGGACCACCCATGACCGCGCCAACGATCACGAAGTCGGCGACCACACCCGCCGCCACCGAGAAGCTCGACCCGCGCGCCCTCACCGACAGCGCCGCCGAACTCCTGAACGCCATGGCCGCGTTGCCCGCCGACCACCCGTCGCGGGCCGCCCTGCGCGACCGGGCCATCGAGGCCTGGCTCCCGCTCGCCAACCACCTCGCCCACCGCTACAGCGGTCGCGGCGAGCCCACCGACGACCTGGCGCAGACCGCCGCCGTCGGCCTGATCAAGGCGATCGACAAGTTCGACCCGAGCCGGGGCGTCGACTTCGCCGGCTACGCCATCCCGACCATCATCGGTGAGCTGAAGCGGCACTTCCGCGACCGCACCTGGGACATCCGGGTGCCGCGTCGCCTCCAGGAGCTGCGTCTGGCCATCTCCGACGCCAACAGCTCGCTCCTGCAGACGCTGGGGCGCTCGCCGACGGTCGCCGACATCGCCGCCCACCTCAAGCTCACCGAGGAAGAGGTGCTGGAGGGCCTGGAGGGTGCCCGCGCCTACAACGCGGTGTCGCTGTCCACCCCGACCGGCGACGGCGACCGCGCCACCGAGCTGGGTGACATGCTCGGCGGCGAGGACAACGAGTTCGAGCTGGCCGAGCTGCGGGTCGCTCTCGGCCCGGCGCTGGCCACGCTGGACGAGCGTGAGCAGAAGATCCTCACCCTCCGGTTCTACGGCAACCTCACCCAGTCGCAGATCGCCGACCAGATCGGTGTGTCGCAGATGCACGTCTCCCGGCTGCTGGCCCGAGCGCTGACCAAGCTGCGCGGCCAGCTGGACGGCACCTACTGACCGGGCAGTTCCCCGGCAGCGCCGAGCACGGACGGCGGAGGCCGGACCCCTTGGGGGGTCCGGCCTCCGCCGTGTTCGCGTCGGCCGCCGTGACCGGACCGAACCGGCCGTGTTCGCGTCGTCCCGCCGCGCTCTCCTATCCGCCAGCCGGCGGCAGGTCGGCGGCGGCGCTCTCCGGGCCGAGGCCGATCCGCGCGTAGGCCCGGGACCGGCGCGAGCGCAGCAGCACCGCCCAGAGGGTGCCCGCCACCGCCGCCGACGGAAAGACCGCCGGCACCGCCCAGCGCAGCGGAGAGCCCGGCTCGACCCCGAGGAGCACGGCTACGTCGGCCAGCGCCAGCACGACGACCGTCACCAGGGCGACAGTGGCCAGGCCGGGGGCGACCGTCCGCCGCCAGAGGTGCTCCTCGGTGACCCCCCGGGCGAAGAAGGCAAGCACCGCGCACGAGGTCGCCGTGGTCAGCAGCAGCGTTCCCAGGGCGCCGGTCACGGTGGCCCCGTAGAAGAAGTGGCGCACCGGCTCCACCCCTGCCGACGCGCACCCGGCGATCACCAGGAACGCGAGGACGCTCTGCGCGACCGACGCCCACCGTGGCGACCCGGTCCGGGGCGAGGCCTCGCCGAACGGCGCGGGGAGCAACCGCTCCCGCCCCAGGGCGAAGGCGTACCGGGCGGTGCTGTGGTGCAGCGACACCAGGGCGGCCAGCGCGGAGGCGACCAGCAGCATCCGACCGATTCCCACCGCGCCCTCCCCGAGGTGGTCGCCGGCCAGGGTGAACAGCAGGTCGACACCGCGCTCCCCGGCGACCGCCGCGACCCGGTCCGGCCCGGTGGCCACGGTCAGCGTCCAGGCGGAGAACGCCAGGAGCGCACCGACGAGCCCGACCGCGAGGTACGTGGCGACGGGCACCGTACCGGTCCCACGGCTCTCCTCCCTCAGCAGCACGGCGGACTCGAAACCGACGAAGCCGACGGCGGCGACGACGAGCAGCGCCCCGCCCCCGGGGGTCGCCAGGTGGGCCGGGGAGAAAGTGGCCAGGTCGACAGTGCCGGCGGCGTGCCGCAGGTGCCCGAGGTCGAACACGACCAGTACCGCGACCTCGGCCAGCAGCAGGACGGCCAGGACGGTCCGGTCGACGGTCACCCCGGTCACGCCCAGCACGGCGACCAGCGCCCAGGCGGCCAGGGCCATCAACCACCAGGCCGGCGGGCCGCCGAACCACCGACCGAGCACCGGGGCGGTGGCCGCACCGACCAGTCCGTAGAGCCCGATCTGCAGGAGGTTGCGCACGATCAGGGCGGCCCAGGCGGCACCGGCCCCGGCCGGGCGGCCGAGGCCCCGGGCGACGTACGCGTGGAACGCGCCGACGTGGGTCATCCGGCGGGACATCGCCAGGTAACCCACCGAGAAGAGGCCGAGCACCACCGCGATCGCGAGGACGGCCGCGCCGAGGGCGTCCGCCCCGGTCACCGCGTACGCGATGGGGACCACTCCGGCCACCACGGTCAGGGGTGCCGCCGCGGAGAGCGTGAAGACCAGCACCCCGGGCACCCCGCGTCCGCCCCGGGTCAGCGCCACCGGGAGATGACCGGGGTGGCCCGGAGTCACGGGCGGCGGTGTCGGCGAGGCGGGCATGGCCACTTCCGGTCGCAGGGGCAGCGGAGCGGGTCAGCCACGGAGCACGGCCGCGCCGACCGCGGCCTCGGTGTGGGCGACCAGTTCCCGCAGCGGCAGCGGCAGGGCGGGCCTGAGCACACCGAAGCGGTGCTGGGCGCGCGGGTCGGCGTGCCAGAGCACGTCGCGGGTGAGCCCGGTCGCCGAGACCAGGCCGCACAGCAGGGCGTCCGGGACGGCCGGCGGATGCGGGCGGTCCAGCAGCGCCAGCAACCGGGTGGCCGGCCAGGCGAGCGCGTTGAGGTCGGTGGCCACGTAGTCGACCGTGGTGCGCAGCAAGCCGCGCTTCTCCTGCCGGCGTACCACCCCCGACCGGCTCAGCCGCGCCCCCACCGCGTCCGCGGCGGTCCCGGCGAGCAGGCCCAGCCAGGTGCGGACGGTCCGGTGCTGCCGCAGTCCGAGCAGGTGGGCGAGGACGCCGCCGGCCAGCGCGTCGGCCGGAGGGGGACCGTCCAGGATCGACAGCCGACCCTTGTCCACGGTGATCCGTCCGCTGAGGACCAGTTCGCCGAGGAGTGCGGCAGCGAGGCCGAGG